>JANXSF010000017.1 GCA_025352795.1 Acidobacteriota bacterium | reverse complement strand
CTTGTCGCCCTCCTTGTTCATCCGCTTCAACAGCCGACGCACCCAACGCTCGCTCACGCCCATCTTCTCCGCTGTTTCCCGCTGCGTCATCTTCTTGTCTCGGGCTCGCTTTAACCAATCCAGCCAGTCCCGTTCTTGTTGGTTCATTGCAATTCGTTCCATCCTTCAGCCTTACGGCTGTCAATAGGAACTTTCTACTTTGCCCAAATAGGAACTTTTCACTTTGCCGCGACACCAACAAAGTGTAAACATTCCATTTGGAATGCCAACTGGTAAACTTCAAGCGGAGAACTGCCGATTCTGTCACATAATAGAATTATGCGATTGGTAGTTATTGCGGCTCTACTCGGTTTTGTCCCTTCCGCTTTCGCGGCAGAAATGACTCGTCCCATGGCTGGGCCGGTCACAATCATGAAAGCCTCGGAATTGAAACCGGGCATGAAAGGTACGGCCTGGACTGTGTTTGAAGGCTACGATGCCGAACCGATCCCGCTGGAAATTATCGGAACCTGGAAATCGGCATCCGGTCCTCGCCAAGACATTATTATGGCCAAGATGGGCGGCAAAGCCATTCGCACCAATGTGGCTGGTGGGATGAGTGGGTCGCCCGTTTATATTGATGGAAAGTTAATCGGCGCGGTGGCATACCGCCTGAGTACTTTTTCGCCAGACGCAATTTGTGGCATCACCCCCATTGAGATGATGCTGGAAATCAATGAGTTCGACGCATCGCGACCGATGGATGCCAAAGTTCCTGGTCAAGCCAAATCGGTTGGAACTACAGACACGCCGCGATTTCAATCGCAACAGATGATTCCAATTGAAACGCCGCTGGCTTTTTCTGGATTCCATGCTTCAGTGTTAGATCAGTTTAGCCCCTTGTTTACGCAAGCAGGCATGATTCCCGCGCAGGGGGGCGGGTCCATGGGTCCGCTCCACGCTGGGAAACCGGTGGCTGGCTGGCAAAAAGCCTTGCGACCTGGCGATGCCGTTTCAGCCGTGCTGGTTGCTGGGGATATGAGTCTTTCGGCTATGGGAACTGTGACTTATAACGATGGCAAGCGTATTTTGGCGTTCGGCCATCCTTTCCTGAACCTTGGTCCAGTGGGCATGCCGTTAAGCAAAAGCGAAGTGCTGATGGTGCTCGCCAGCCAGTTTCAGCCCAACAAATTCGGCAATGCCACAGACATTGTAGGCGCACTACGGCAAGACAGGCACAACGGGATTATGGGAGTTTTAGGCGAAGAATCGCCAATGATTCCCGTGGGCGTGAACCTTCGATCTTTCGGCGCCGACGGCAAGCTGATCAAGGAAAAAAAGCTGCATTTCGATATTTTTGTCCATCAGAAATGGACCCCTTCGCTGATGATGATTACTCTGTTCAATTCCATGAGCGGCATGAACGAATTCAGTGATGAAGCTACGTGGAGATTGTCCGGCAATGTGGAAATGGCTGGTGGACAGAAGCTAGCGCTTTCCACCATGCAAGCCCCTTCAGAAGTCCCCATGCCACCGGCTGTGATGCTGGCCAGTTGGTGGGGAGATAAGTTTAACCGGTTATTTGCCAACACCGTCAAGATGCCTGATTTGAAGGCGGTTGATGTCACCATTGACCTTTTACCAGAGCGGCGCATTGCGGTGATTGAAGGTGCCTGGATCGCGAACCCTGACGTGGAAGTGGGGCAGGAAGTTCCGGTGAAAGTGTTTCTGCGTCCCTGGCGTGGCGAACGTTTGGAACGGACCATTAAGGTTCGTGTCCCCAACGATTTCCCCTCTGGGCAGCATCGCATTTTGCTAAGCGATGGTGATACCCTGAACCGCACGCAATCCTACGCCGCATCGGCCAACCGATTTATTGAAATTCCAGAAATTGCATCTCTGATCAATCAGGAACGCACTAATAACAAGCTGTATGCATCTTTGGTACAAGCTCGTCCCACGGTGTATGCCGACGACAAGACACTTCCCAGCCTGCCTTCCAGCGTGCTGAACATTATGCAAAGCGGACGCTCATCCAAACCCATGTTGACCGCCCCGGAAACTACCCTGGAGCAAACCTCCATGGCATTTGATTTCGTGGTGAGCGGCAGCCAATCCATTCGAATTAACGTGAAATAACAGAATAATGCTAAAGTCTCGATTCTTCTTCTTCGGCGCCCTTGCCTTGGCGTCTTCCTTCGTTTTGAACGCTGCGGAAACGAAAATGTGGTCGCTTGATACCAAAGCGGACTTCGAAAAGGCCAAGTTCGATAAAGTGGCTCTGCGTAGCGATGGAAAATTGTCGCTGGCCCCAACCTTTACAGAGCTTCTTGATTCGGAAGAGCCCTATTTATGGGCTGTTGCGCAAGATTCAAAGGGCGTCATCTACGCTGGTGGCGGTAGCCCAGGTGCTTCCACGGCCAAGCTATTTGTGATTGACCGCAACGGCAAATCGAAGAAACTTGCGGAACTTCCAGGATCAGAAATTCATGCCTTGGCGATCGACAAGAAGGACAGAGTGTTTGCCGCCACCTCACCCGATGGCAAAGTGTATCTGGTAAATAGTTCCGGCAAATCGGAAGTGTATTACGATCCGAAGGCGAAGTATATTTGGGCGTTGGCCTTAAATTCAGCCGGAGAACTGTTTGTGGCTACGGGCGACAAAGGGGAAATCCACAAAGTCACCGGGGCAGGCAAGGGAAGCGTGTTCTATAAAACTGAGGAAACGCACGCGCGCTCTATGGTGATGGACGGCAAAGACAATTTGATTGTGGGCACCGAACCCGCAGGCTTAATTTTGCGCGTCAGTTCCAATGGTGCCGGTTTTGTATTGCATCAGGCTGCGAAAAAGGAAGTCACTGCTTTGGCCGTGGCCAAAGACGGGTCTATTTACGCGGCGGCTGTCGGGGGAAGGGCTTCAGCAATGGCTGCCCCGGTTCCGCCTCCAGTTATGTCGACTAGTGCACCTGGGGCACCAGCAGGACCTGCCCAAGCTCCCTTATCTTTCGCCCCAACATTTTCTGGCGGGTCGGAAGTGTATCGCATTGATGCCGATGGATTCCCTAGTCGTATCTGGGCTGAGGGGCAGGATATTGTCTACTCGTTAGCCATTGGTTGTGACGGCAAACCGATTGTGGCAACCGGGAATCGTGGTCGGATTTACCGCGTTGATAACGACAATTTATCCACCCAACTCATCACCAGTTCTTCGACTCAAATCACACAGTTGATTGAGAGTAACCAATGCGAACTGTTGGCAGCTTCGGCTAATCTTGGCAAAGTTTTCCGTTTCGGCCCAGGGATGGAAAAGAAGGGAACAATCACTGGCGACGCACTGGACGCTTCCTGGTTTTCCAGTTGGGGTCGATTGACAGCTCGTGAGGCCGTCCAAGGTGTAGCGCGACTGGAGGCTCGGAGTGGCAATACCGATCGACCCGGTGCGAATTGGAGCCCTTGGGCAGCCGCTAACGACCGCATTGTGTCCCCTCCCGCTCGTTTCCTGCAGTATCGGATGACGCTGGAAGCCTCTTCTGCCGGAACGTCTCCTGAAGTTTCAGGAATTGACATTGCCTATCTGCCAAAGAATGTCGCTCCGACGGTGGACGAAATTGAAATCACCCAGCCCAATTACAAATTCCCGATCCCCACTGCTTCTGTTTCGACAACGGGTAAGACGTTAAAACTTGCTCCCATTGGGCAGCGCAGTGCCGCCACATCGTCATCCATAGACCTGCCCGCTACGGACATGAATTATGCCAAAGGCTACATTGGTGCACGTTGGAGAGCAGCGGATCGCAATGGCGATACCTTGCAGTACAAGGTAGAGCTGAAAGGAATTGCTGAAACCGAATGGAAACCGCTCAAAGATAAACTCACCGTGAAGAACCTAAGCTGGGATGCTACATCGTTCCCTGATGGCGAATACAGGCTCCGTGTATCGGCATCGGATCAGACGAGTAATGCAGAGGGTCAGGGTCTTGTGGGCAGCCTGGTGAGTGAGCCATTCCTGATAGACAACACGCCTCCTAAAATTTCTGGACTGGTGGCGAATTCAGTTGGGGGAAAGGTCACCGTTCGATTCAAAGCGACCGATGCCCTGAGCTTAATTGATCGTGCGGAATATTCAGTTAATGGGACCGATTGGGTACTAACCCAGCCCACAACCAGGCTTACCGACGCCAAAGAGCATGAGTATCTCCTGAGCATCGATAAGGGTACTGCTTTGGAATTAACCATCGCCGTGAGAGTGACCGATGAATGGGACAACCAAATCGTTGAAAAAGCGGTTGTTCACTGAGGCAAATAGTACTCTTTTTCCTACTAGTACTATTTGCAAACGAAAACTACTTTCTTCGAATCCAAAAAATAACCGACTTGGATTGAGCCAGTTGGATTGTCCCCCTCAACACTCAATGTTATAGTACCCCTCTGAAATGACGAAAAGGCCACTTTTGTTGACCTTCTGAGCCTATTGACGGATGGAACGAATTGCCCGATATTGATGGGGACGAGGGACGGCAGCGGTTAAAAAAGTCCACCCTTAACATTCAATATTCGAGGTACATACGTGCATAAAATTTCCAAGACCATTATCTACGCCGGAATTCTTTGCGTTGCTGGGACGACCAGTTTCGCGGCAGTGATTCAGAATTTCGATTCGGGGAACATCAGTTTAGGCAACACTGCTTTAACCTACGGAGGCAATGCCGGACCAAGCGCTGGTTGCGCTTCTAACAGTGCTTTGTATGGTGAAGGTACCTATGCGGTAACCAGCTCAGCTAGCAGTTGCCATAGCTTGTGGGCTCCTACAGGACCACAATCCACGCCTTACTTTATGGCTGTGAATGGTAGCTCCTTGGCTTCGCAGGCCAATATTTATTCGCAGACGGTTGCCACGGGCATTATTGCCGGGCAAACATTCAACTTCAGCGGTTTCTTTTCTGGCTTGTATTCGGTGGGCGCGGCCAACTTGGTTCTGAAAGTATATGACGGAGCCGGCACTTCCGGAACACTGCTTAATTCTTCGGCCTTCACCACAAATCTGGCAACACCAGCAGGATCCAATCCGGCTCAATTTCCAGCTAGCTGGGTTCAACAGTCGGTTAGTTTCACCGCATTGTCTAACACAGTAACCGTGCAAGTTTTCAGTGCCAGCACCATCGCCGGTGGTAACGACTTTGGTTTGGACACGCTGGCAATCGTACAGACAAGCAATGGATCAACCTCGGCAACTCCTGAACCCGCATCGTTCTTCCTGGCTGGTTCCGCCCTGTTGGGATTGGCTATGATCCGTCGCAAGTAACTTCTTCTTTCTTCGTTTGGCGTAATTGTTGGAATCTAAATTGAACAAGCGTTGAGGGTCAATCCTTCAACGCTATTTTTGTTTCTGACATTTTGTAATATGGTACACTTAGGTCAGCATGAAGATCCTGTGGATTTCCTTAGCTTGTTTGATGCTTGCCGCACCTTCTGCATTTGCAGGTATCGTGCTCAACTTTACGCAGAGCACCCTCATCGGAACGCCTGGCAGTACCGTCAAATTCTTTGGAACGCTTGCAAACACAGATCCATTCGTCACCTTCATCAATTCAGATAGCGCAAATATCGGTTCGGGTTTTACCCTTAACGATTCCCCGTTTTTGATTAACGCCCCATTGACCATGAACGGCAACACAACCACTTTGCTGGCGTTTGAGATTATTGACGTGACCATTCCATCTTTCGCCGCTCCTGGGTCTTACAATGGATCGATTGCCATTCTTGGTGGTCCTGCCGCCAATTCTCAAAATGTAATTGGACAATCCACATTTCGGGTGCAGGTTAACGCAATCACTCCAGAACCTGCGACAATGGGGATGTTCTTATTCGGCGGACTCGCCGTTCTTCTAGGCCGCAGAAAGTAGTATTCTTCCCATCAATTCAGCCATCTGAATTGCATCAAGCGCTTCAGCCTCTTGATCTTGAGACCTGAAGCTAACTTACTGCTAAGTAAATGAGCTCCGATAGCTTGAAGTATTGAAATAGTCGGAAGCCTGATCTTACTTAACAGGTACCAAATCAAAGTGAACAATTTTCTTTTTCGATCATTTTTGGCCATCGGCTTTCTATGTGTAATCGCCGGGCGTTCTTCAGCAACCAGCATTCAAAACTTCGAGGCTGGGACTGTTTCTCCTGGAAGCACATCCCTTACATTGTCTGCTTGCGTTCCCGATATTTCAGAAGGTAAGTATGCCATTGTGTCCATTGCGCATAGCTGCCACGAAGCATGGGCTCCAACCATGGCTCAGTCTGGAAACAACTTCCTGATTGCTAATGGCAGCACTGCCGTAGGGGATGTCTATACGCAGACTCTTACCGTCATCACCAACACAAACAATATATTCAGCGCCTGGACAACCGGCCTTTACAGCACTGGTGCCGCCGTTCTTGAATTGAGAATTTACGACGGGATAGGGGTGTTGGGCACACTGCTGAATTCCACGCAGTTTACAACCAACTTGGCCGCACCGGGTACAGGGGGTGGATTGGCCGCCGCTGCTTGGGAACAATTCTCCGTTACCGCGTTGACCACAAGCAACACAATTACCCTTCAAGTTTTCAACACAAACATAAATGCCATTGGTAACGACTTCGGCCTGGACTCGTTGGAGTTGGTGGAGTTGAGTCAAAACACAACTCCCGAACCAGCCACGTTCTTATTGGCCGGATCCGCTTTATTGGGCTTAATGGTTTTGCGACGCAAGTGACTTTTTGGAAGTAGTAGCTGTATAAATAACAAAGAGGTGCTTGCCGCCTCTTTGTTATTTAAAGACTCAGCGCGTCGCCAGATGCAGCGCCACAATACCAAACGTCATGTATTCAAACTCGACTTGTTGAAATCCCGACTCGCGCATCTGTTGGGCTAATAGTGGTGCTTCCGGGAATTTCTTCACTGATTCCGGCAAGTACGAATAAGCATCGCTGGAACCAGAAATCAGCCCGCCAATCACTGACAGCAAATGTCGCGAATAGAAATTATAAACTGCCCGAAACGCTGGGTTGGGTGGCTGGGTGAATTCCAGCACGGCAGCTACGCCACCAGGCTTTAGCACGCGGCGCAGTTCTTCAATGCCTGACTGGTAATTGGCAAAATTACGGAATCCGAACGCTACGGTAATCACATCAAGCGATGCATCTTTAATAGGAAGCTTCAACCCATCGGCTTCAAACAGAGGGGATCGCAACTGGCCTCTGGTAATCTTTCCGGCCGCTTCGGTCAACATGGGATGACAAAAATCGCTGCCCAAAACAGGCGTTCCAGTAGCTTTTTCCAGAAGAATTGTCAGATCGCCAGTGCCACAACAAATATCCAGCACCTTGGGATTGGGCTTACTTAAATGCGGCTTCAGCCTGGCCACCGTCCTATTTCGCCAATGCTTGTCGATGTTCGCCGAAAGCAGGTGATTCAAAAAGTCGTAGCGCGGTGCTACTTCGGCAAACATGCCACGAACCCACTTTGCCGCTTGTTCTTCGGTCTGGGCACCAACAGGGGTGGTACCTTTTGAAGCGCCTTTACCGGAAATCATGCCAATGCCGCCTCAATCGCCCCCAATACTTGATCCTCTGCAATTCCGCTGGTGATCTTGACGCTGCCAATGCTGGTAGGCAAAACAAAATGTACCGACCCTTGGATGGTTTTCTTATCCTTCGCCAAACGCACCAATAAGCTAGTTGCGTTTATTCCCTGGGTGGAAGGAATTGGGCCATACATTGTGATGGCGTCTTGAATTTTAACCGACGTTGTGGGGTCTAGAAATCCAGTGGAGCAGGCCAGAAACGTTGCTGCACACATTCCGAAACTGACTGCCTCTCCATGCAGGAATCGTGAATAGTTCGTCTCCGCCTCCAACGCATGGCCAATGGTGTGACCAAAGTTCAGAATACGACGCAAATCGCTCTCTTTTTCGTCTGCGGTAACCACCTCACATTTTATGCGCACCGATTCGCTGATGATTCGCTCCACAATCTCTGGTTGCTGGGCCAGCACTTCGTCACGACGGGTGGTTAGCAGTGCAAACAATTCCGGACTGCGGATGACGCCAGTTTTCAATACCTCAAACAAACCAGCATTGTATTCGCGGGCAGGCAGCGTCCGCAGCACATCGGGATCAGCGAGCACGGCCAATGGCTGGTGAAACGCACCAATCAAGTTCTTACCGCCAGCCAGGTTGGCACCGGTCTTTCCACCAATGGATGCGTCCACTTGCGCCAGCAGGGTGGTTGGCACCTGAATCACCGGAATGCCCCGCATGAATGAGGCCGCCAGGAATCCCCCCAGGTCGCCCACAATGCCGCCGCCAAAGGCGATGACAATAGATGAACGGTCGGCACCCTGGGCTAGCATCTGGTCGGCCAGGGCTTCCACAGCAGAAAGTCGCTTACGTTCCTCACCACCTGGAAAAAAAAGTACGTCGAACGGGAATTGGCCCGTCAGTTGGTGGCCGTGCAGTTTCCAGACATCTTCGGTTGTGACAATAAACAACTTGCCATGATTGGCAGGCAGAAAACTGTGGACACGGGCCAGAATTCCACGTTCCACGTAGCAAGTATAGGAGTCATTTCGGGTCTTTACTGCGTGGGCGGGCATCTATTTTTTGTACCATGATAAGTATCCTGAATACTCGAATCTTTCACGAAACCATCCAGACCGATTTTCTGGTGATAGGCGCTGGGGTGGCCGGGTTACGCGCCGCCATTGAGTTGTCACAACACGGAACCGTTATGGTTGTGGCCAAAGACAGCTTAAAGGAATCGGCCAGTGAATATGCCCAAGGCGGAATTGCTGCCGCGTTAAGCGACGATGACGAAATTTGGTTGCATGAGCAAGACACCTTGTCCGCTGGTGACGGCTTGTGCAATCCCGAAGCGGTACGTGCTTTGGTGGCCGAAGCACCCTCTGCCATTGAAGAACTGATCGAATGGGGGGCTGAGTTCGACCGCAAAGATGGTGAACTGCTTTTTGGTCGCGAAGGTGCCCATAGTCGCAATCGAATCCTGCATGCACATGGCGATTCCACTGGTCGGGAGATTGCCCGCGCCTTATATTTTCATGCCGTAAAGCAGCCGAATATCCGCTTTCACAGTTTTTCTGCGGTGACTGATTTACTGGTGCACGAAGGTCAGGTCACTGGTGCTATTGCACTTGCCGAAGGGCTGATTGCCATTCATGCGCGAGCCACGTTGCTGGCCACCGGCGGTTTGGGACGCGTTTATTTTGAGACAACCAACCCGGACGTTGCCACCGGTGATGGCGTGGCCATTGCATGGAGGGCAGGGGCTGAGATTAAAGACATTGAATTCGTCCAGTTCCACCCCACCGCCTTGCATGTGGATGGTGCCCCTCGATTCCTACTTTCCGAAGCCTTGCGCGGGGATGGTGCCTACTTGCGCAATGCCGCTGGTGAAAGATTCACCAACGAGTTGAATTCGCGCGACCAGGTGTCCAGAGCGATTGTTTCTGAAATTGAACGAACGCATGCTCAGCACGTGTTTTTAGACGTGACGCATTGGGCTCCGGGATTCGCCGCAGCTCATTTCCCACGCATCTACCAGACCTGCTTGGCTTATGGCCTTGATATGGAAAAGCAGCCCATTCCGGTGCATCCGGCGGCTCATTATGCGATGGGCGGGATTGGTACAGATCTACAAGGTCGCACTACATTGCCAGGGCTTTTTGCTGCCGGGGAAGTAGCCAGCAATGGTGTTCATGGAGCAAACCGATTGGCGTCGAATTCCTTGTTGGAAGGCTTGGTTTATGGGGCCAGATCAGGCCGCACCATGGCGGAAACAGCGGGTGGATTGATGGAAACCGGGTTAGCTATCGAAGCCGAACTGTTTCCAGAGATTGCGGAAATGGAGGCCCGGACCATTGCCTGGCGGGACTGCGGATTAGTCCGCAATCAATTGGGGTTGGAATCGGCGCTGTCGAAACTGGCTGTGACAATGAACGGTCGCAATGGGGCAGGGCGTGCCGACTACGAATTGCGCAATATTGATTTGGTGGCCAGTTTAATTGCCAGGGCCGGGTTGGCCCGTAGGGAATCTCGCGGAGGACACTATCGGTCAGATTTCCCGGAGAAGTCGGTAGAGTTTGAGCGTCATTCGCGCCAGTCGAAATCGTTTCCCCAGGTCCAGTTTTAGACTAGCGGCAAACTATGATTTAAAGACCGCTCCCTTGCGGTCACGGCTCGGTAGCGTACAGGGAGCGGTTTCTGAAAGGCCTGATACACTTACTTATCCAAGCTCTTCCAGGCTGACCAAGCCGCGCTTCAGTGCATACACAACAGCTTGCGTGCGATTCTCCAAATGCAACTTTGCCAATAGATTCCCCACGTGCGACTTCACTGTTTCCTCGGTGATGGTTAGCGCTTCGGCAATCTCTTTATTCGACCGTCCAAAGGCCATCTGCAACATCACATCCGTTTCTCTGGGCGATAGTTCCTCAGCCGAATTGCCGCTGCCTATGGTTGGTGGCGCGTCCAAGTAATGCTGTCCAGATGCCACTGCTCGAATCGCTGACACCAGCACTTCGCCGCTGGCATCTTTGCGAACATATCCCGATGCCCCTGCTCTCAACAATCCTAAAATGCGCCCTTCATCTGCAGAATTTGTCAGCCCGATAATTTGGATTGCAGGGAAACGAGACTTCACTTGCTGCGTTGCTGTTACGCCATCCATACCACCGGGCATCTGCATGTCCATCAGGACCACTTGCGGATTCCAAACTGGCAGCTTTTCCAGCACCTCTTCTCCACTGATTGCAATGCCAGCCACGTGGATGTCTGGAAAGGATTCCAGGCAAGTTTGTAGATTATTTGCGACCAATAATTGATCGTCCACCAACACAACGGCAATCTGCCCAGTCATTTCTTTTATATCCTTCCTACTCAAAACGTAATCCGCATGACGCCTTGTAAATTCCTCGGCGTGTTTCCCTGAGTAGTAATCATACCGAAGGTGGCAGGCGTGCCCACATCTGTTCCTGGGGTGCCGAAAATCACCTGGTTGAATGCGTTGAGAAATTCTCCTCGGAACTGCAGGCGAATCCCTTCGCGTAACGTAAAATTTCTGGCAATGGAAAGATTGGCGTTGCGGTAATTATCGCGACGAACATCGGAATAATTACGCGCCGCCGTTCCCATACGGAAATCCGGCGGTTGAATGTAGGCAGCGGTGTTGAACCATGCCCTGCCATCGCGGGCATTTTGACGTGCGGTAGACGCGTCAATCAGCGCATCCACACCAGAAATCCGGTCTGGACGTCGCACTGCAAATCCCAATCCAAAGCCTGTAGCAGTAATGTTCACAGGCGTTCCGCGTTGAAAGATAAAAGTCCCACTCAACTGCCAACCCTTCAACAAAATTCGCGGGCCTAGCATTTTGGACTTCTTGAAGAACGGCATTTCCCACACGCCACTCATTACCAACCGATGCGGTACATCGAAGTTGGAAATGGAACGATCTTGGGCAATGTTGTAAATGTTTTCCACTGAAGTTCCACGACCGGAATTATTGCCCGGCCCGCCGGTGTCAATGGACTTCGACCAGACGTAGCTCGCCGTGCTGGAAACTCCGTTACTGAAGCGTTTTTGTAAGATCACCTGCAAACCGTTGTAGCTGAGTGACCCAATATGAGGGCGGTAAGAAGCTACGCCCGTGTACTGTGGAAAGGGTGATAGCAACTGTCCGCGGGTGACCGTTGCAGCTCTTAATGCTGAGTTGGGATTGGTGATGGTTCCGGCAAACGGGTTGGCAACCTGCGCGCTGAAAAAGCCCGATGGGTTCACTGCGGGACGTCCGTTCACATCGGAATATTCTCCGAAATGCGCTCGTGCAAAGTCCAGGTATTCCGGCGGTAGTTGGTTCATGTTCAAGCTGGCCGCAGGCAGATTTCGCCCATGGCTGCCCACATAAGCCAGATCAAGAACCATGTTCTTCACCAGTTGCCGTTGAATCACAAAATTCCATTGCTGGTTATAAGGATTTGCGCGGTCTGGTGGGACCACGGTAATGGCTTGTCCCAGCAACGTATTGGCACCCTGTGTGCTTCCAGGCGTCGCAGGAATTCCACCTGGAAAAGGATTGTTTAAGAACACGGTAGGTGTAGCCGTGCCTCCTGGCTGAATGATTTGTACTGTGGCATCGGATTGCGAAACGGAAGTGTTGAACACGTTGCCAAGGGCTGTCCCTTGTTCTACAGAAATCGGAACGAAGAACAACGCATAGCCAGCCCGTAACGCAGTCTTATTGTTCACCCGATAAGCAGCTCCAATGCGTGGACCAAAGCGATTCCAATGGGTCTTGGTTTGCGCCCCATTGACGAAGCTTAGAAGCCCTGGAAGATTCGCATAACTTCCGCGCAATGCTAGTACACCAGGGTCGGTTGAGGAAGCCACTTTTCCATTCAGCGGGGAAGGGGCGTTGAAATCAAAATTCGTGACCTGTCCGTGGGATTCGCCAGTGCTGGTCTCAAAATCCCAGCGCAGACCCAGGTTCAAAGTTAGCCGCGACGTTGCTCGAAAATCGTCCTGGAAAAAGAGCGCGCCATAGTGGTGATACAGCGTCAATGGACTGACGGATTCCTTAGAAATGCCGGACGGCAACCCCATCAGCAGCGATGCCAGTGACGACCCGGTTTCCTGAACATTGGCAACTCCTGCACCTGGTGTCGGCCCGCGCGTGAACGTTCGGTTGAAACTGAAACTTCCATCAGGGTTGTTGTATTGAAATGCGAAGAAGCGGTAAAGCCGATATTCTCCGCCAGTTTTCAACGTGTGTTTGCCCCTCATGATGCTTACTGAATCGGCTAGCGTTTGGGTATCGCGCGGTTGATTATTGCCGCCTCCGGAAATCTGTGAACTGGTGATTTCCCCAGGAACTCCTTGCCCTTCTGGCCCGCCACTAAAGTTGAAAATAGGGAACGATGCAATGGGTCCGGCTGCTGCAATATAAGCGGGCAAACCCAACGTAGTTGCCGGGTCGGACCCTTCACTCAACAGCACTTGATGAGCTCGTGCCCGCGTGTAGCCATAGCGGAAGTTGTTGATCACCGAAGGACGCATCAACCACACTTCATTGACCGTCACGTTATAAAACGTGTCGTTGATAGTTCTAGAATTAGATGCAATGGAGCCCAGGAAATCTGGTTCAGCCTGAAAGCGATCTTCCGTGCTGATGCGTCCAAAAAAACTGTGACGTTCGTTGATGGTGCGGTCCAGCCGGGCGGCGTATAGATCGCGTTGAAAGTGCGCTGTGCCTGAAAATACGAAGTTGTCCAACAAGCCTGGTTGATTGGTGGAGGGCAGGTAGGTAAGCAGCTTCAGAGCTACTGGATCAAGGCAGGCTGCGGTGCGCGGGCCTGTCCCGCACTTAGGAAGCAAGTCCAGCCGATTACCGGATATAGTTTGGCGCTTACCGCCAGATAGCGCAGCGTAGGGGTCGTAAAGTTGGCCGAACAAGGCCGCTGATCCATCGGCGTTGGTCAAGCCGGTACGGGCTGATCCGGTCAGTAATTCCGACAAATCACCCTGCCTCATTTTGGCTGTGGGTACGGTTAACTGCTTGCTGAACGGGTTGGCTTCGCGACGGCCTTCATAGTTGAAAAAGAAAAATGTGTTTTTCACTTTGCCAATTTTTGGCAGCATCACCGGCCCGCCGAAAGCCACGCCGTATTGATTTCGCTTAATGGGGATACGCGGCAGATTGGCGGTGCCGTCGGGTCTTGATCCTCGACGATTGCGCTGCCAGCCGTTGGCGTTCAACGCTCCATTTTGAAAGTACTCGTAGACGGCGCTATGAAAACGATTCGTACCAGCTTTGGTGATGAAGTTCACCACCGCACTTCCGGTGCGTCCGTATTCAGCAGGAATCGCTCCCGATAGAACTTTAAATTCCCGAACGGAATCTTGCGGCGGCGAAATTGCCATGCCGTTGAAATCGCCAACCGTGTCGGAAACACCATCCAGCAGAACATCGTTGGTGGATGCCTGACCACCACTGACGCTGAAATTAGAGTCGAAGAAATTACGGTTCCCAGCCGCGCCAATGGGGCCCTGGGCGTTGCCGTTAGTATTCAAACTTTCTCCTTGAGCCAAGGCAAATCCGCCGTCAATCGCACCAGGAATCAGATTGATGAAACTCATTGTGCTGCGCTCACCCGAAGGCAGTTCAGCGATCAGTTTATTCTCTACAGTCATTTCCAGATTTGAGGATTCGGTAACCAGCGCTGGTGCATCTTCGTGAACAATGACAGTTTCAGAAGCAGTATCAAGAGGCAACGAAAGATCGATTTCCGCAGTTTGCGAAACTTCAAGCACAATGCCGCCACGTGTCACTCGCCCGAATCCCTTGATGGTGGCTGAAAGTTCGTAAGATCCAGGTGGTAAAAAGGAAACGCTGTAGCGACCTTCAGGGCTGGTTTTCACTGTACGTTTCTGGCTGGTTTCAGCCGAAGTGACACTGACCGTGGCACCAGGAATCAACGCACCCTGCGGATCTTTCACGACGCCCGCAATCGTCGCAGTAATGGTTTGAGCGTGTGAAGGGATGATGCAAAGGCACAGCATTGCAAGCACACCAAGGAATCGATACATAATGCAATTCTACCTGGAAAGCGCCGCTTCTTTGCTACTTGCTTTGCTGTTCAGCCAATATGTTCCGATAGTTCTGTTCTCTATCCCGAATGTAATCTTTATAACCTTTGGGATCTATGAACGGGTTGGTATCGGACTTCCCTAGCAGCTTGGCCTTTTCTTCCATTCCATAGTAGTTACCATGAGCGCCCAAATAAATGTCGCAGGGCAGGGAACGCCACACTTCAAAGGCACGCGCGTAATCGGCAGCAATGCCTGGGTAATCGCGATTCTTCACCAGATGGAAGCCCGCATTCACATTCGGACTGCCGATGATGATCACTGCCAGCTTGCGACCCTTATCAGAAGCCTCCATGGTCCAAGTAGTGCAGCCCCGCGTGTGGCCTGGCGTCAAACGGGCTTTCAGCGTCATTTCCCCTAATTGGACATCCTCACCATCTTCCAAGATGCGATCCACTTTGACGGGCTTCCATCGCGAAGTGTAAAGGTACATTCCTTTACCACCGGAAGCCACCACGTCTTCGTCACCGCGCATCACATAGACCTTGGCTCCTGTTAATTTCTGAACCAGGGCATGCCCCGCAACATGATCGTCATGCGCATGGCTGGTTAACAGAATTTTAATATCGGTAAATTTGAAGCCAAGCGTTTCAATATTGGCGCGGATAATTGGTACAGTACGTTCAAAACTGGAATTGATCAGAATATGGCCTTTCGGAGTGGTGATCAAATAGCTGGATAATCCCCGAGATCCCACGTAGTAAAGGTTATCGGCAATGCGATGCGGAGGAAACGGTTCATCCCATTCAGGATTGGCGGCCATGCAAGCGGCAGCGCAAAGTAAAAAAGGTAAAACTCGACGGGGAAACATAGTTCATTATAGTCAAAGGATGCAGGAACCAAAACCTTGATGGTTGTGCGGCTTCTACTTGTTGTTTTGCTTGTTCTATTGCCGGGATGCCGTTCCACCCCGACCAGGCCATCTATTGATTTGAAAACCGAGGAACGCAGTGCCGCGTTCCTGCCTTTTTTCAATTTGCCTTGGTTTCAATACCGTCGCGATTTTGGCAAGGTCAATGCCTGGGAACATGTCGGTGCCACCTCTGCCACTCCAGCCATGACTAAGTCCTTCGCCGCGTTGCACCAGGCCGGAGTGAAGGGTGTTGTCTGGTTTCTATTAGCAGACGGAGGCGCAGCACCCAGTTTCGATTCTGAAGGCCGTATCCTTGGCCTTGATCCAATATTCCTTGCCGATTTCAAAGCCGCTCTAGCCATTGCCGAAGAAAATCAGATCTCAGTTGTTTGGGTTTTGATGGACCATCTTTGGATGAAGTCTGCGGAGTTTTCCGGATCAGCACAGTTATTCGGCCATAGCCGTCTGATTGAAGATGCGTCCCAACAACAACTATTCCTGGATAAAGTGTTAGACCCCATCCTTGCCGTTGCTTCGAATTCGCGCAGCACTGCAGGCTGGATCGTCATGAATGAACCGGAAATTGCATTGAATGAAGGGTGGGTCAACGAACAACAACTCTTTCCATTCCTCAATGCAGTGGCCAGCAGAATTCGTCAAAATCGTGCAACAGCCGCTATCTCTATTGGCCATGCTGATGTTGAATCGCTCATTGATTTCACCAACAACTATCCTGAGGCGCCTATTTCTTTTCTCAGCTTTCATCACTATCGGAACTACATGCCACCAGCAGTTGCCCGTATAAAACGTACGATTGGGGATAGCAGAAAGCCGATCTACATTGGCGAATTCAATTGGAATGAGCCGTCTATGCCGCACATGGAACTAGACCTGCAATCGATCATCGCGGGCAGCTATCAATTGGGGTATGCGGGAATTTGGCCCTGGTCTTTGAACCCCAAGGAGGGCACCGCCCCTGCACCTATTAATGTTAAAGAATATGCGGCACTGGTACGCGAATCGGAAAAATTTCCAGAGGTGCCAAATCTTTTAGAAAAGGCTGCTGAAGGTGCTCTTTACCAGGTGGAAACCTGGCGACAGGAATTGGAACTTCATCGTTCTCAAATCGCGGAGAATACGCAAAAACTGATTGAGACCAAGCGGCTGTTGGCGCAGATTGAACCGGAGTTGGCAAAGCAGTCAGCCGAATTGGAAAAAGCCCAATCTGCAAATCAGCGATTAGTGGCGGCGTTAACAGAGAGTCGATCAAAGATCGCCCGGCTGCGTTGGTTCCCTTGGGCGTCCCAGGATTTAGCGTTGGAACAGGCGAATGAAAAGCAGCTTCAGGCCAGAATGGATGTGTCCAAAAACGGCACAATCTGGTTGGAAGAAGCGACTGCAAATTTCAAGAAGTCAGACGCCGAGTTCAAAGCACAACGGAATTGGAAGAAGCTATACGAAATGAGAATACGGGGCAATCAGTTCCAACTGACGGCCAAACAGCGCCATATGAAGCTTACCCGCCGACTTTACAATCTTCCTTAAATTTCATGGCAGCATTCGTACTTTGATGTTTTTGTAATAAACCACGCTGTGTTGATCGTGCCCCTGCAAAGCAAACGTGCCGCCCGCGAGTTTTCGATCCGGAAAATAAATTAGCCCCGGTCCGCGCTTGTTCAGCCCTTGCCAATCGGCAGGTTGAGTCCACGTGGTTACGGTCTTGCCGTCAATCTTAATCGTTACCTGATTGCCTTGCACAAGAATGCTCTGCTTGAACCACTTTCCATCTTTGGCCGGAGCTTCCAGCACATCTTGCACACCGTATAGACTTCCAGTTTTCCGCTTGTCCTTATAAGTATTATTCACTTGGACTTCAAAGCCTCGCTCTGGAAATCCAGTGTCTTGATATTCGGTATGAAAGTAGATTCCACCGTTTGATTCCGGTTCGGTCTTGACGTCAACCCGCAGTTCAAAGTTTTTGAAGATGGCACCACCAACGGCACCGGCATAGAAAAGATGGCTGCGCCCTTTACCCTGCGCCTTAATCGCTCCTTCGGTGACAATCCAGGTGTATTTCGTTTCACTGGCCCGCCATCCGCCAAGATCTTTGCCATTGAAGAGTGAAATCCAACCTTGGGCACTTAAAGCGGCAGGTAACAACAGGGAAATGAGTAGGAGTCTATACATGCGCCTACTAACGTACCGCAAAAGGAAGGATGATCTTGGGAGTCCGCTGGGTATCATCCACCTTGTCCAACGTATCTACATCAAACAACCTTCCAATTTTGTTGCCAGCCAAGTCTTCCAGCGCCGTATCCACTTCAATCGTGTAGTTGCCAACAGTCCAGGCAGTGTGGGGTTGAAAGCTCCAGAGTGTTTCTTCGGCATCCACCTTCACTTCGCCTAAAATCTCCTTTCCATTTTCTGAACGAACTAAAATCATGCGATGCAAAAGCGCTTCATCCATTGGTTCGGCGAATCCGATCACCAGCGGTGTGCCAGCAGTTGGTACGGTGACTTTCCACAAAGCAACATCCGGTGATTGACGATCCGCCGGAACCACTGCGAATCTTTTTTCCAATCCCTTAACCAGAGGCAGCCCAGTTGCATCTAACCAGCCAGCATCCACCACAAGTCGATATTTACCGCCTGGCGTGAGAGCCCCACCAACTTCAGCCAGTGGCAAAACGCCTCGCTTGATTCTGCCTGGGTCAAACAATAAAGTGATGCGCTTGCCTTCGCGGTCCCAAAGTTCTTCATCCAATTCCAGAAACGCCAACAGCACTTCTTCCCCGTTGCTGTTCAGCAAATGGATTCTACGATACGCCTCACCCTTTGCCATGGGCGCCGAAAAATGAATATAAATCTTAAGCTGATTCTCTGGAAGTTGATTGGAAGAAGGGAAGATGCTGGTCACCAAAGTGGACCGGGCAACAATCGGTTTTGGGACTTCGAATATCGCCGTCTGCGCATTGCCCGATAAGGGTTGCCAGACTGCACGATACTTCATTCCTGGGGTCAATGGAAAACGAGGAGAGAATTGCAGAGTGCGACCTTCCCTGGTTACTGATCCCAGCATTGGCGGCGCATCGGGCTGGTCCACGGTAACCGTGAAGTCATCACTGCCTGTAGCATCGGTTATGCGAAAAAAATAACCGCCGCCAGACTTCTCCATGCGGATTTCAGATGCACGGAGAGTGACGGCGACGGCAATAGCCAACAAAAAGATTTTCACGGAAGCGAAATTGTTTTCAAGTCCAGTGAGCCAGCTTCGCCACGAATCAGCATCAAGGCGCGGGTGGAATCGTACAGGTCCAGTTGCTCCACACCTTTGAATTCAGCCAGCGTTTCGTAGGGGACCCCGGTGATGTCCGTCTTTTTAGTGATGCCCTCATAGCCTTCCAGGTTCGCCGTAGAAATCTTCATCACTCCACGACTGGAATTATTCATCAAGATGTAGTCAGTGCCGCCTTTGGTGTAGACAATCATGTCCATTGGCCGGTTGCCAGCTCCAAGTTCGGCAATGGTTGTACCCATCACTTTTTGACCAGGCTTCAATTCTGAAATCGGAAATTTCACCAGCGGGGTGCAGGTATAGGCAGCCAACAGGTGGGGCTTTCCAGCAATTTTGTACGATACGAAGGTTCGCACGGGCGAGTTGGTTTCAAATCGACCATGGGCACCGTGGAAGATTTCGACATTGGTTCCTTTATCGGCAGTTGTAAAAGGATAGGGAATGGATCGTAGGGTGGAGGCGAATTCTTCGTTAGACAGTCCAGCAACAAAAACGTTGCCATCCACAAACGCAAGATCGGTGATTGCTTCCATCCGCTTGTTTGCGCCTTGACGACCTTCCGCTGAAGGAACATTCGGTAATTCCACTTTGGAGTGCTTCACTTTGCCCAACGCAATCTCCTGAAATTTACCGAGCGTATCTAAACGCAACAGAACAGGAACAGCTTCTGGACCGCGTCCACGAGAAACAGAAAAATAAACTTTATGGGAGAGAGGATTAACCGCAATGTCGTTAATCAGAATTTGATCGGGAGTAGTTCCCATTAGGGCGGCGATCTTAAGATTCGCACCTTTGACGTCTACAGCAACTCCTGCCGAGGCTTTGGAGTCATCGGTATCAAGGGCGTAAATTGCTCCGCCCATTGCATCGCCTACAAAAAGAATTCCCTGGGGATTGAAAGCCAATTGTCCGGCTGACTTTAGCTCAGCTTTTCCGACCGACAAACTAGATGCCGCACTGAGCGTGCATACTGCGGCAAGGAATAGAACAATTGAATATCGCTTCATTAAATGTCCTCCAAAGATTGAGTGAATGGCTAGAGTTTTTCACATCAACTCCCCACACGTCAAGCTTTTAGAGAACCTGTTAACAATGATTGAGACGATCTTCTGACGTCAACGTAGCAATGCCCCGAATTCCACAATGCTTTTGCAGACGTTCTCTTAGCTCTGCTCTAGCTCTCAGTAATCTTGATTTCACAGCAGGTACTGAAATACCAAGGTTGGCGGCAACTTCAGGAATTGGCATACCTTGCACATCACGAAGTAGCAAAACAGTGCGGAACAACGGTGGGATGCGCCCAATTTCCTTTGCCAACACTATCTTTAACTCTTCACGACCCAAGCTGTTTTCCGCGTTGACCCTTTGGTCCACCGGTTCCAACATAGGACGATCCTCACCAGGCCAGGATGCTTCAATTGCCACCACCGGCGTACGCTTCACTTTACGTAACCTCATTAAGCACTGGTTAACAACAATTCGTGTGAACCAGGTTGAAAAACGGGCTTCTTGTTGAAATTTACCCACATGCTGCCAAGCTTTGAAGGATGCGTTCTGCACCTGATCTTCAGCTTCTTCTCTATCACGCAGAATGGAGTATGCCAGTTTCAAAGAACTGGGTGCCGTGCGATAGATCAGTTCGGAAAATGCTCCCTGATCTCCATGCCGTGCTAACTCTGTCAATGTGTCATCTGGGCAATCCACAAATGGTCTAACACTATCACTTGTTTTCATTGAGCGAAACCTCTGTTATTAGGGTCTCTCTCTTAGCAGCGCTTGTAAAGGAAATTGTTAGTGAAAATGAAAGTTACTTCAGTTACAATAACATTATGGATCAAGAGTTAAGTGTGGAAGAAAATAGTGAGCAAACCATCCGTCGCCAACTTTCGACCTACGAAATTGGCCCAAAAATCCGTAAGCTTCGGATGAAGAAGAAAATCGCTCTGGTGGACCTGGGTAGTCACACCGGCTTATCGGCATCTATGCTCTCCCAACTGGAAAACGGGAAGATGGTGCCAACGCTGGGAACCTTGGCCCGCATCGCCATGGTTTTTGATGTCAGTCTGGACCATTTTTTCGGATTGACGACACGTAAGTTGATCACCATTGATCGCGCTGGTTCGCGAATGCGCTTCCCGGATCGGGGAGACAAGCCCAATCCTTCCTATTTCTTTGAGTGTCTGGCATTTGCATCGCAAAGCAAAACCATGCAGGCGTACATCGCCGAATTCCCGCATCAGCCGGACGCACAATCTGATCCTCATATTCATGATGGTTCAGAACTCATCTACATTATTCAAGGGGAACTGCTGCTGCAAATGGAAGCCAATGAGTATCATCTGAAAACAGGGGACAACGCATTCTTCGATTCCTCAACGCCGCATTCGTATCGTGGAATGGATCCAGATGGAACCAAGGCTATCGTGGTCACTAACCCCCCTCGAGCTATTTAAATCAGAATTCCGAAGTTGAGAGTTAAGTGGGACAGGCATCCTTGCATGTTCTTTCAGGCTCTCGAAAGTATATGGATGCCCCGTAATTTTTTGGAAATCGGAATGAAAACTTCCCTCGCAAGCGAGCGGGCAGGCGGAATCGCCCAATGCCACTTAGTTTTCCTCAATCGGATAGCTTCAAGTGTTGGAGTCAAGTGTATCAGGTCTTTTAAACCAAAAGTTATCCCAAAAAAGTTGGAGATTTCTACAGGGATTTGGGAAAACTAAGTGGCATTGGGCGGAATCGCCTGCCCCTCACTAAACTCACTAACTTTCACGAGAGCTGGAGTTAAGTTTGTGGGGGAAGCATTCAGTCTGCCAAGTCCGCCTAGCGGGCTTTTCTCACACCTTCGAGTGCTTGGAAAATTTCTGAAATTCGCCACTGTGATGGGCTTTTAAAAGAATCGCATGGTGTAGGAAACCTGCACACCACGACCAAGCTCTGGAGCGAAGCTCTTAATAAAGGACAGGTGGTTGCGGTAAAGGACATTCCCCGTATTGAAGAAGTTCACTCCGAACTGATGCAGCGTGTGAGCCCGCGCAATCACATAGCTAGCCTTCATATTGAACAGCACGTACCCTGAGGTTGGGGATTCCGTAGTGAAAACTTTATCCTGCTTATCGCTTAGCAGCAATTCTGGTGAAAGGCTGAAACCCTTCCGTCGCCAATCCACTCCCACACGGCCGCGCATGGGTGGGATTCTGGGCAACGGAATGCTGCCTTGCTTGATCTGGGCATCCACCGCATCAAATCCCAAATTCAGCCAAAGTGTAGAATGCAGTGCCAACCCCAAACGTGCTTCCGATCCCTGATATCTGCTGCTGGCCTGGGCATACCGTGCTTCAATCAGCCCTTCGCGAATCACTCCGGTGGGTGCCAGATAGACGTAATCTTGCAGGTTGTACGAAAAGACATTGAACTCCCCTCGTACCTTGGTCGCCTGATGACGTAGGGAAACGTCAATGCCATCGCCACGTTCACGGAACAGACTGGACGATCCAATCTCAAACGTCTGATTGCCGGCATGTGGACCGAAGTTGTAAAGTTCTTCCAGCGCCGGTGCCCTGTAGGAGTGCGAATAGTTGGCCACAAGAGCACCGCCATTCCAAACTGGCACGCTTATCCCGGCACCTCCGGAAAATCCCGTAAAGCTGCGCGCCTTGCCCGTCTCCGGATTGAATTGGTTGTTTTCCATTCGTCCGCCGAACTGGAAGCGTACCCTATCAAACGTCAAAGTCTCCACGG
Organism: Acidobacteriota bacterium; assembly: GCA_025352795.1. Taxonomy (GTDB): domain Bacteria; phylum Acidobacteriota; class Terriglobia; order Bryobacterales; family Bryobacteraceae; genus JANXSF01. The sequence continues at coordinate 20,475 of JANXSF010000017.1, read as the reverse complement.
CAAAGCCAGCCACTTGATTCTGCGTGGTGTTCGGTGCCAATTTTTCCAACCCCGATATTTGGTAGTCGCGGTGCATCCCGGAAAATCCGAAGTTTCCGCCCAAAGCACCCTTCTTGCGTTGGTCAAAGACGGCCCGATAGGTGAAAGACTTGTTGAAGAATTCTGTGCCAACCACATTGTCCACAATTTCTTTGTGATTCCAATCGGAGTAGTTCAGTGTGTAATTCAAACCGTCCAGGACGGATGTCAAATTTCTTAACCCACCTCCGAATCGCACATTCTGCCGCTTAAATTCCAGCATAGGCTTTTCTGCATCGGGATCGGATGGGTCAAACGGAATGTGATAAGTACCCTGTTGTGTGTTGTAGGAAGCGTGGAAGAAAGACTTGTCAGCATAGTGAGCCAGCCCACCGCTACCACCAACATTATTAGTTCCAGAATTCAGCACCGGACCCAATGGGCTGGCGTAATCGCCACCGCGCTGCCCGCCAGTTTGCGCATGAAAAACCCACTTGCCGACTCCGTATTCCAGGCCTCCAGAAACTCCGCCCAGACCATTGTTCGTCCCACCAATTGTCGTGACATATCCGCTGGCGCCCTGGTGCGGTTCGTGATGCATTTCGTGATGCCCTGTGATCATGTTCACCACGCCGCCCAAGGCGTTGGTCCCGTAAAGTAACGTCGCAGGTCCACGGACCACTTCCACACGTTCCAACGACGCCGGGTCCACAGGTTCACCGTGATCCCCGGATTGCGAGGAGAGCGTTCCGGTGGGCATGCCGTCTTGCATGATCAGCACACGGTCGCCATCGAACCCACGAATCACCGGGCGCGAATTCCCTGGACCATAACTGCGCTTATTGACGCCTGTTTCTTTGTCTAGAACATCGCCTAAAGATGTGGCCGCTTTGGCCGCCAAATCCAGCGAGTCTAAAGAACTGGTGGAGCTGAAAGTTTCCAGCGGAGTTTCCTGCTTACCCGATGCGGTAACGGTGAGTTCCTGTTTCAGCGCACCCAAAGACATTTTGAAATCGGCGGTGACGCTGGCACCAGAGGCGACTTCCACTTTCTGGCGAGTATCGGTCAAGGCCATCATGTGGGCGACAATTTCGTATTTGCCGACGGGAATATTGTTGAATTCGTATTTGCCGAAATCGTCGGTATCGACACTTTTCCCAGTGGGCAACAGCAGCACACGCGCATGATGCAGCGGATCGCCACTAGTGGCCAGAGTGACCGTGCCACGGATGGAACCTGTTTGGGCATAGAGTCCAGTGGATAGACAACATAGGGCAAAGAAGAAATAAAAGTTGCGCATCGTTTGTATCAGTTTGGCACTGTGAAATGGAAATCAGCAGAGCATTCTTATGAACGGGGTCAATCTAAGGGGTGAGCGGGACCAGGATTGGGTTTGGCGGATTGATTATTCAAAAATTAAGGCCGCAAGGGTTATCCCCTGCGGCCTCATATTGGACTACTTTTATTAACTTAGAACTCCAGTTGAAGTCCCATAGTGATTAGACGTGCACCAACTTGTGGACCGGTTGCCCGTCCGAAGTTGATGCCCTGCCAATTCGTATCCACACCAAAGTTGGTGCGGTTCAAGACGTTGAACATGTCAGCGCGGTAGCGAATGCGGATGTCATGTTCAAGGGCGTGAATCGCTGTGAACGACTTTGAGATGGAGATATTTTCAGTAAGTGTCCGCGGTTGACGGAAGTCACTAAAATAGAGACCAGCGCTGCCGAATTCCAGATCCTGTGATGGATTTGCGAAAGGAGCAGTTCCGTTCTTGCAGGCATTATTCACAACCTGGCAAGGTGTAAACCAACGAACATTCGGATCGCCTGGGTCAAGCGAGTTACGATCTCCGTTGGAGCGCAACGTCGTCCCGGTTAGGTTGGCGCGGCGTGTTCGATTGAACAGCAAACCAGACAGTGTATTGGTAGCGGCCACACGAATCGGTGCCGGAGTTTGGTAACGCATAATTACGCCAATATTCCAGCCACCCACTAATAGGTCAAGCGGTCGGTTGTTAGTCAGGTACTTGCGTCCCTTTCCAAACGGCATATCATACGAAGCCAGATAGTTGAACACATGCGGCTGATCGAACGGCAATAGAGACTTTTCCACTCCCAGATTGTAGTTATCTTGGGCCGGAACGTTGCCGTTTTGGCTAAAGATCTGGCGGTAATGGAGATAGCCCAATGACTTGGACCAAGTATAGGCTGCCATCATCTGGAAGCCTCCAAAGCGGCGTTCCACTTTGGTTTGAAGCGAATCGTACCAAGTGCGACCATCTCCTGTGGCCCGCGCCTGGATGTCGAGGTACTGCGGAAAGGGGCGAAGAGCTTGAGCAAGAGTGCGGTTGTCCGGGAATGCGGAGAACGGCTTTGTGAATCCTGCCGCACGCACTGCCGGAGAACTGATCGGCTGGGAAAGCAAGGTTCCTAGCGATAAGTACTTCGGATCCACTTGATTGTAATCAATGGTGGAGTTTAAGCCTCGTGCGCGATTGCCAACGTAGGCTGCTTCAAACAGGAACTTGGCGATTTCATGTTGCACCGTGAAGCTCCAATTTTGAATGCGAGGTGCTTTTCCAAAAGTCGAAGTGATGTACTCCGTTGTTAGAAAATTATCGAAGGCTGGATCAATGAAGGGAGGCTTTTGAGCCGCAGGAATGGGCACACCGTTGTCCCATAGAACTGCCGGGTTTCGGCCATCGGATGGAAGGTTGGCTGGCTTACCACCAAAACCATCATTGCAACCGCAGCCGCCGTTGCCTAGCGTCTGGAAATAGATACCATAACCACCACGGATCACGGTCTTTGAGCCCATTTGATATGCAAACCCAAAGCGTGGCCCTAAGTTCGTATAATCCGTCCCATATGGCCGCTTTGTCCCAGTGCGGCCAGGTCCGGAACCCAAAAAGATGAGCGCACCTGCCCGGTTATCTGCTCCCGGATTGGGCGTTTTCGGATCAAAGCTGGAAAGTCCGTTTAGATCGTGGAAACCAATGGGGACTTCATAACGCAGACCCACTTGAAGGGTCAACCTTGGGCTTACCTTCCAATTGTCGTTGATGAATCCACCATGGTATCCGTAACGGATTTGGCGGATTGGAGCGGGTAGTGTGTTGAAGGAGACCGCGTTTGGCGCACCAAGCAGAAAGCTGGCAAAGCTATTACCAGTGTTTCCCAGATCGGTGGGAAGCGCAGTTTGAAAAGTTTCGTAGTTAAATAAACCATTGCTGCCTGCCGAATCGGAAGCCCAAGTGCGCAAGCGACGGATATCACCACCAATCTTGAATTCGTGTTTGCCACGAAGCCAGGAAAGGGCGGAGCTAACTTGAAGAGTGGTATTGTTTTGGCCACCAGCATTCACTTTGCCGTCCTGCACACCCCATGCGGTCAGTGCATCTTTTGCGGCGAATTGAACGCGAGGAGTTGCATCCGTTGGGAGAGTCAAACCAATCTTCGAAGCAAAACCAGCTTGAGAAGGGTTGTCCCAGCCTTGGCGAGTGCGGGTGTAACTAAAAGTATTGTGAAGGAAAACTGTTGGTGAAATTGTAAGGTCGTGGTTAACACGGAAATATTGCGGCCGTTGGAAGGAGCTCCCCAAACCCTGTCCAAGTGGACCTGGCAAAGCCGAAATACCTGCATCAACCTGATCCTGAAGACTCTGGAAGTATGCCACACGATTGTTTGAAGAAAACGAATGATCTATCTTCAAACTCCATATGTTATCTGTACGTTGGCTGGTGTTGATGAAATCAAGATTTTGTTGTGGCGTGCTGCGATTCGGGTCCGGCAGGAAAGGAAGGACCGCTGAGGAAACCTTACTGAAGCGAGCTTTCGGAATCACGTTACCTGGGAAAGGCATACGTGTATCGCCCGATGTTGTCGCCGGATCGTAGATACGGAAGCTGCTAAAATCGCCATTTTTCATGGCTACAGTCGGCACTGTGCTGATTGTAGAACCGGCTGTTGCAGGGCGAAGGTCACTTGTATAGGTAAAGAAGAAGAACGTTTTGTTACGGCCATCATAAACCTTCGGAATAAATATTGGTCCACCGATGGAGCCGCCAGTTTCGTTAAAGCGCTCTTTAGGACGTTTGATTCCTGCACGGTTGTTGCCCCAGGAATTGGCGTTCCAAACATCGCGACGCAGATTGAGGAAGGCGCGTCCGTGAATTTGGTTCGTTCCACTCTTGGTGGTGAATACTTCAACTCCACCGCCAAAGCGGCCATACTCGGAGGAAAAAGTGCTGGTGAGCAACTTGAACTCACCGAACATTTCTGCTGCCGGGAAGTTGAAAACAACTCCGCCCGATTCGGGAATAGTCAAACTGCCGCCATCAATCATTACTTCTTTTGCGCGACCACCCGATCCGTTGATGCTTACTTCTGCGCTGGCATTCACGCCAGGCATATAGGTTACAAACGCTTCTGCATTGCGAATGCCGCCAGTAAACAGTGGCAATGTTTCCATAAATTTATTGGAAAAGCTCTGTCCACGTTCCGCTGATGCGGATTCCAGTAACGGTGCTTCCGCCGTCACTTCCACTGTCTGTTGCACTTCGCCGACTTCCAAAGCCAAGTCGAGCACTTGGCGGAATCCAACGCGAATTTCCAGGTTTGTGCGGTTGAGTTTTTTGAAGCCAGGTTTTTCCGCTGTAACTGTGTAAGCGCCCAGTTGCAAGCTTGGATAAACATAAGATCCAGTTTCATTACTAAGAGTTTGAAAATCTTGTCCGGTCGCAGTGTTGCGCGCGACGATTTTGGTTGCGGGAACAACAGCACCGTTTGGATCGGTTACTGTACCGCTGAGCGAACCTGTGGCTTGCTGTGCAATCGCTGGAAATGCTGCCAGAACGAGTGAACAGCAAAGCAACTTGGCTAACCTAAGATGTTGCATAAAGCCCCTTTGTTTAGACGTCCATGTCTTAAAATTGTTAAGACAGTGTAACCTAATATATCAAACTGTTTCAGCGACGGGGACGGGCCTGAAGAATAAAATTCACTGACGTAAAAAATTAGGTTATGAATAGAACCCCGCGATTCTTAGGCTTGTCATAATAAGGACATCCTCATGCGTTTCCTACTCACTCTTCTCATCCCACTCACCGCGCTCGCCGACGTCCGCACCTTCTCCCTGCAAGACCTTCTTGCGGCGGCGCTCGCCCAGAATCCTGAAGTGGTGCTCTCTCGCCTTGAAGAGGAAAAGAGCAACGACGACATTGTCCTGGCCCGCGATCCGTTCCATCCTAAGCTTGTCGTCGGCAGTGGCTTGGCCAAAAATTTCGGCTTCCCCATGTCCATTGAAGGTTCGGCCCCATCGGTGATTCAGGCCAAAGCGATTGCGTCCATCTTCGACCGCCCTCAATCGTACCGAGTGGAAGCGGCCAAGGAGCACAAGAAGATCTCCACTTTTGACACGCAATCGAAACGCGATGAAATCACTCATCGTGCCGCAAGCCTCTATCTGGATGCTCTGCGTCTCAATCAGGCTCTGCGTGTGCTGCGGTCTCAAGTTGAAAATCTTACCGTGGTGGAAGCTTCAGTGCGAACTCGCGTGGACGAAGGTCGGGACCTATCCATTGACGCCAAGCGTGCCAACCTGCGGTTGCTGCAAGCCAGGCAACGCGTCCGTACTTTCGAAACGGAGATCCACAATGCTGAGGTTGGCATGGCCGCCATTGCCGGACTTGGCGTCAATGATTTAGTGCGACCCAAGGATCAAGAATTACAAATCCCCACCATGCATCTGGACACCGAAGAATCTGCCATTGAAGCAGCGCTGGCCGCCAGTAATGAAATTAAGAAACTGGAAACCGGCCTGGTGGCCAAGGGCTGGGAAGTGAAGGCCAGCAAAGCGGCGAACCTCCCTAAAATAGACCTGGTGGCCCAATACGGCCTTTTCGCCAAGTTCAATAATTACGAAGATTACTTTCGGAACTTTCAGCGTCACAATGGGATTCTGGGAGTTTCTGTGCAGCTTCCTATTCTGACCGGATCAGCAGCCAGAGCCATGGCATCCCAGGGGAACATTGAAATATCGCGCTTGCGCTTGCAGATGTCTTCCGCACGAAATCGTATTTCCTCTGAGGTTCGTCGTGCCTGGCAAGATGTGGATCGGGCGCAAACGTCGTCGGAACTCTCACTCCTGGAACTGGATTTGCAGCGTGAGGAAGTTACTCGTATTCTTGCCTTGATCGGTGAAGGCAAGGCTACTCAAAAGCAGTTAGAGGAGATGCGCTACTTAGAAAATGAGAAATGGATTTCTATGTTCGATTCGCGATTCATGCTGGAGCGAGCAAAGCTGGATTTGTTGCGGCAGACCGGTACATTAGTCGCTCAACTTCGCCCATAACGGATAATGCAAGCCGAAGGGGGACAAGCTGGTCTTGCCCAAGCAACCGAAATCTCCATTAGCTATCGAATCAAGAGGTTCACTGAACAGGGCCCTGATATAGGAAACCTTCACCCAGGTAGACGCGCTTCACCTCAGCATCCCGACCCAACGATTCCGGTGATCCTGCTCGGAAAATCTTACCGTTGTTGATGATGTAGGCGCGGTCGGTCACCGCCAAAGTTTCGCGGACGTTGTGATCGGTAATCAAAATCCCAATGCCTGAACGCTTCAAATCAAATACAATGCGTTGCAACTCCAGCACCTGAATTGGATCAATCCCGGAAAAGGGTTCGTCGAGCAGCAGAAAATCGGGCTCAATCACCAGCGATCTGGCGATTTCCACACGTCGTCGTTCGCCACCTGAAAGCATGTAGCCTTTGTTTTGACGCACCGTATCCAGTCCCATTTGATCTATCAATTGATTCATGCGGGATTTACGTTGGTGATCTTTGATTGGCAGAGTTTCCAGAATAGCCATCAAATTTTCTTCCACAGTCAGCTTGCGAAAAACGCTAGGTTCCTGCGGTAGGTAAGAGATGCCTCGGCGCGCTCTTTGATACATGGGTTGCTGGGTAATGTCCACATCCTCCAGCATCACTTGGCCGGAATCGGGAGTCACCAAGCCCACAATCATGTAGAACGATGTGGTTTTACCGGCGCCATTCGGACCCAGCAGGCCCACCACTTCGCCTTCATTCACCTTGATGGAAACATTGTCTACAACTTTACGACCACGGTACGTTTTTGAAATTTCGCGAGTTTCCAGGGTTTTCATCAGGGGGCTCCTCTGAAGGTAGCAAGACTAATCAAACAGAACAAGAGCGCACTCAAAGAAGCTAGGGCGGTGATCCAGACTGGAAACGGGCTGGACCACTGCAAATTTATTTCACAAGCTCCATTGCAACTGGGTTTTAGCAGCATGAAATCCAACGCATCCCGTTCAATTGGAATTCGCTTGCCAGCCACGGTAGCCCGCCATCCAGGCACGCTGGAAATTTTTACGCTCAATACTTGCGTGGCGTCCATGGTCGCTGAAATAGTTGCGCTGTGGGAATTGTTCCAATGCACTGCGGGAGGTGTGGAGAAACTTGCGCCCTCAACATATTGCTCCAGCTTCCCATAAAATTCAGCTGATTCAGGACCCGCCGTAAGCACCTGATCGCCTTCCAAAATCTGCACCAAGCCTGGAGCGGGGTTGGGCACAGCATACAGGACATCGCCAAACCCTTCGTGCAAAACCTGAAGTTGATCGCCAATCTTTTGTGCATTGCGGAAGTCTTTGTATTCTTCGGTGCTCTGTGGACCCGATGCAATCACCGCACCCACTCCGAAAGCTTGCAACCACAAAACGGCCCGTTTCCGCTGCTCTTCGGTTTCCGCTAGATTCACGACGAAGGATAACTTGTCTTGCATGGTGCTGCTACGGCCTTGATTGCAGTAACCAGTGACCTGGGGAATATCAGTGAACGTATTCAACCAAAACGCATTCGATCCCGGTGCGTAAACGCGGCCATGCCACGTATCAGGATGGTCGGCCAACCATCGGGCACTCTGATATTCGGATCGGTTCTCAACATTCGCCGCAACCAAATCAAAAGCGGCCCGCATTCGAAAATGTTGACTCAACGTTGCCGCCGCTCCCCCTGCTGCAAGTAACAGCAAAAATTTACCTACTCGAGGCGAGGACTGATACAGGAGCGACATGACTCCGGCAATGGACAGGCTCAATGCAAGTTCCAATTCCAGATGCAGGCGACCTGCTTCGGGCAACAATTCGAAGTTGCTGGAATTGGCTCCAGGAACAACCGCCAATAAGAAAGTGCTGTACAGAATTCCGAATCGCAGATAGAGAGGTAAGGCAACAAGCAATCGACCCAACCCGTAAATGAAAAGCAGCACCGCCGCTAGCAAAATCAACTTTTCCCAACCGGTGGAAAATCCTGAATGCGTTGTGCTTAGGTTGCGCAAAATCATTTTTACATAGGAGGGAGGTACGGCATACATCGCCAGCGCGTAGGCCCAAGCGGCAACAAAAGCAGTCCGCATTACGGGCTGTGTTGGCAAAGCGAACAACAGGCAAACAACCGCAGTGGCCATAGCCATGGTGGCTGGAGTATTAGTCATGATGATGGCCGCTAGCGCCAGTGCCGCCAATGCTGACCTGCGCAGGCTGTACTGTTGGAAGCATCGGTAAAGCGCCGCCAGAGCCAACGGGATCAGGGTCAATGCCGTGATGTGCGGACCTTCACCATAGACAGTCAGAACTCGTAGGCGACGGCCTGAAAAGATGCCGCCGGAATCGGCACGAATGTCTGCCAGGAACAATAACGACGGAGAGAACAGAGTGTACAAAAGTCCACTGGCGAGAGCTGTTGGCGCGTTTGCGGAGAGTGATCTGGCCAGGATATACAACATCACCGGACCGAAACAGTAAACTGTGGCGACTAGAAAATGATACGTCCTTGCCGTGGGCCAATTGGTTACGGAAGCCAGCCCGGCCACTGCCGTATGCAGCAACGGGACGTAAACGTATTCAAATGGTATGCCAGAATTCCACAGGTGCCACCAGGCAAAATTACCCCAATGATCTTTCATATAGCGGGCCATGCTGATGAATGCGCCTTCAATGGAACTGAAGTGATTTAGGTAGTTGATGGAAAACAGTTCCCGCGTCAGGAACACATTGAGTGCCAACAGCAAAGCGCAGTTCAGAAGATCAATCCGATGTTTTCGCAAATGGAATTCCTACAACGGAATGTTGCCGTGTTTCTTGCGAGGCATGGTGTCTGTCTTATTTTCCAGCATGCGGAAGGCGCGGATCAATTTCGGGCGAGTGTATCGGGGTTCAATTACATCGTCAATGAATCCGCGTTCAGCGGCTGAAAATGGGCTGGCGAAACGATCTTTATATTCTTCAATGCGTTGCTGTCGAGACTCTGGATCATCCCGACGATAGAGAATGTTCACCGCTCCTTCAGCCCCCATCACAGCGATTTCTGCTGTGGGCCAAGCCAGGTTCAGATCTGTCCGCAAATGTTTCGATCCCATTACGCAATACGCTCCACCGTAAGCTTTGCGGGTGATCACGGTGATCTTCGGTACCGTTGCTTCAGCATAGGCGTAGAGCAATTTCGCACCATGGCGAATGATGCCGCCAAATTCCTGCTCCGTGCCAGGGAGGAATCCAGGCACGTCTTCAAAGGTGAGGATAGGAATGTTAAAAGCGTCGCAAAAGCGCACAAAACGGGCCGCTTTGGTGGATGTATTGATGTCCAGACAACCGGCAAGAAATGTCGGCTGATTGGCCACAATGCCGATAGACCTGCCATCCAACCTGGCAAAGCCCACTACAATGTTGCGGGCAAAATGCTCATGTACTTCAAAAAAATCGCCATCGTCGGCAATCAGTTGAATCACTTCTTTCATGTCGTAAGGCTGGTTCGATTCGGGCGGCACTATTGTATCGAGCGCGGCTTCCATACGCTCTGGGGAATCGCTCGATGAGCGGCGAGGCGCATCGTCCACATTGTTCTGCGGCAGAAAACTCAACAGTCGCCGAATTTGTCGAAGACAAGCCGCATCGTCCGATGCAAGGAAATGAGCCACTCCACTTTTTTCGTTGTGCGTCATACCACCGCCCAACTCTTCCTTAGTCACATCTTCATGCGTCACAGTTTTAATCACTTCTGGCCCGGTGACGAACATGTAAGAAGTCTGATCCACCATAAAAACAAAGTCAGTGATGGCTGGCGAATAAACAGCGCCGCCTGCGCAGGGCCCCATGATGGCCGATATTTGCGGCACCACTCCACTGGCAAGGGTGTTGCGCAGAAAGATATCGGCATAGCCTCCCAACGAAAGTACGCCCTCTTGAATTCGAGCACCGCCGGAATCGTTCAGGCCTATAAGAGGCGCGCCGTTCTTCATGGCCAGGTCCATCAATTTGCAGATTTTTTGCGCGTTCGATTCCGAAAGCGACCCACCAAAAACAGTGAAATCCTGAGCAAAGACATAGACCATACGACCGTGCACGTAGCCGTATCCAGTGATGAAGCCATCGCCATCAATAACCTGTTCGTCCATGCCAAAATCGCGACAACGATGGCGTACTAATTTGTCGAGTTCTTCAAAGGTCCCTTCGTCCACCAGTAGTTCAATGCGTTCGCGAGCCGAAAGCTTGCCTTCTTTATGTTGCCGTTCACGGCGTTCCAGTCCGCCACCATCTTCAGCGTTGCGGTGGCGGCGGTGCACTTCTTCCATGCGGTTAAGGGACATTCAGCATCAGAGTAACATTCCCGAACGTCAGCTAGACATAGTGTTGGATTGGCCTTAAAATCAAGATAGTGACAAAAACCGTCAGAAATGTTGCTGGGTTTGGTTTGATCATCCTAGGCGTTTTGGGCTGTCTCTTGCCAATTATGCCTGGTATTCCAATTATTCTGGCCGGTGCTGCTATGTTGGGGCAGGATCATCCTGCTGTTCAACGATTTCAAGCTTGGATCAAAGCAAAACAAGAGAATTACAAATGACCTATTTCCCGATTGCCGAGTATTGGTGGTTTTATCTTGCCTTCACTGGTTTCGTGTTGTGCATGCTTGCTTTGGATCTGGGTGTGTTCAACCGCACCGCCCACGAAGTCTCCTACAAAGAGGCGGCGATTTGGAGCGCGGTCTGGATTCTGCTAGCGCTGGTTTTCAACTTCGGATTTTACCAGTACGCCGCAACGAAATTTCCCGAAGAAGTAGCACGCCAACTTGGATTGGAATTTCTTACTGGCTATCTGGTGGAAAAGGCACTCTCGTTGGACAATCTGTTCGTTTTCGTGGTCATCTTCCAGTACTTTGGAATTGCTCCAATCAATCAACATCGAATACTGTTCTTCGGCATTCTAGGCGCCCTTGTGTTTCGGGCGTTGTTCATTGCCATTGGCTCTGTGCTGATGCAATATCATTGGGTGATTCTGCTATTCGGTGCCTTTCTGATTCTTACCGGGATTAAGATGATGTTTGCTCCGGATAAGGAAATTGAGCCGGAAAAGAATCCACTGATCAAGCTGGTGCGAAGGATTCTGCCGATCACCACGGAAACACCAGGTCAGCAGTTTTTTGTCCAATTGCAGGGCAGGTGGCACGGCACACCTTTGCTGCTGGTCTTGGTATTCATTGAGATGAGCGACATTGTTTTCGCTGTCGATTCGGTACCGGCGATTTTTGCGTTGACAAAAGAACCGTTGATTGTATTTTCGTCGAACATATTTGCAATCCTCGGCTTGCGCTCTTTGTATTTCCTGCTGGCCCGCGCAGTGACGCAGTTTTACTTACTGAAGTATGGGTTGGGTATTGTGCTCATTTTTGTGGGCTTGAAGATGGTTTGGTTAAACAATGCATTTGACGGGCATTTTCCAATTGTCTGGTCACTGGGAGTGATTGGTGGCGTGATCAGTGCATCTATCGTTGGCTCCCTGATGTTCCCTCGGCGCGAAACAGAACATTAATGCTACAATCAACGCCTTGTGAAAGAGCCCAAGCGAGTCTGTTTCCTGCTGCATGTGAAGTCCCATCGGCTGATTGAATATCGTGCGCGTCATAATGCCGTATGGCCTGAAATGATTGAGGCTCTGCGGGAAACCGGGTGGACGAATTATTCTTTGTTCCTTAGCCCTGACGGCCTTTTAGTGGGTTACCTTGAGACTCTAGATTTCGAGGCTGCGCTGGCTGGCATGGCTTCCAAAGAAGTGAATCATCGATGGCAAACCAGCATGGCTGAGTTCTTTGAGGGTGGCGACCAGACTGCTGCCGATGAACAAATGTTTCCGCTTGAAGAAGTTTTTCACTTGAAATAGATAGCCATGCAACTTGTACAAGCTTCTGCAATTTCCAAATCTTACGCCGGAACGCAGGCACTGAAAAATGTTTCATTCACTTTGGAACAGGGTCAAGTGCACGCTTTGATCGGGGAGAACGGTGCCGGTAAATCAACCCTCATCAAGATCATTACTGGAGCCATTGCGGCTGACCAGGGAACCATCTCCATTTGTGGAAATGCAGTTGGACAGACGACACCCGCGTTGATGAAATCGTTGGGAGTGGCCGCGATTTACCAACAACCTTCGTTGTTTGGTGATCTGACTGTAACGGAAAATATTGCGCTGGCGGTGGAAGATCGATCCATGCTGGGTCGGGTGGATTGGGCAAAGCGTCGCCAATGGGCCAAAGAACTTCTGGATCGATTGGGTGCGCGCATCGACCCTGATCAGGAAGCGAGTTCGCTTTCCATGCCGCAACAGCAGATGGTTGAAATTGCAAAAGCCATTGGTGGCGAAGCTCGTATTTTCGTGATGGATGAACCAACTGCGTCGTTGAGCGATACAGAAGTGGATCACCTGTTTCGAGTGATCGGCGAGTTGCGGACGAAGGGCGCAGGTGTCATTTATATATCGCATCGACTGGATGAATTGAGTCGCATTGCGGACCAAATTTCAGTATTGCGGGATGGTGAATCCATCGCCAGCAGGCCGATGAAAGAAGTGGATCGGGCGGAACTGGTGAAGCTGATGGTGGGCCGTGATGTGTCCGCTATCTTCCCCAAGCAGAAGGTACCCATTGGCGAAACAGTTCTGCGGCTTCGCGATGTTGGCAATGTTGGCAGTGGAATTCGAAGAGTGGATTTGGAAGTGCGAGCGGGTGAGATTGTTGGTTTAGCGGGACTGGTAGGATCAGGCCGGACCGAGTTGGCGAATATTTTATTCGGATTGACTCCAGCTACTTCGGGCAGTATTGCACTGCGTGGAAAGGCCGCTCTGATTGACTCTCCACAAGCCGCGATTAGTGCTGGAATCGGCTATGTGCCGGAAGATCGCCGCCATCATGGGCTGGTGCAATCCATGTCGGTCACTGAAAATACGACGTTGGCCACGTTGGGCGCGGGGTTGCTGGATTTTGGAGCAGAGCGGCAGATAGCTACGGAGTTCGCGAGTAAGTTAGGCACCAAGACCGCTTCCGTAGATGTTGCAGCGGCGACTCTTTCCGGAGGGAATCAACAGAAGGTGGTGTTGAGCCGGTGGCTTGCTACCAAACCGAAGTTACTGATCTTGGATGAACCGACGCAGGGTATTGATGTAGGTTCGAAATCGGAAGTGCATGCTTTGATGGTGCAGATGGCGCGCGATGGCATGGCCATTCTGATGATTTCCAGTGAGCTGCCAGAGATTTTGGGTATGAGTGATCGCATTGCAGTGATGTGCCAGGGAACGATTGCCGGTGTGCTGGATCGAGCCGAAGCGACGCAGGAATCTGTTATGCATTTGGCGTTTCCGGTACTTCCAAAGACCAGGGGGGTCGCGTGAAATCAAGGGAACTAGCTGCTGGCGTGGTGCTGGGGGCCATCCTGCTGATTTTATTGTTTGTTGCACCTGCGTTTTTTGCGCCTGACAATCTGCGCGATTTATTGCTGAACAGCGCTGGGGTGATGTTAGTTGCTTTGGGTATGACGCTGGTGATTGTGGCTGGTCATATTGATATTTCTGTAGGCTCACAATTCGCGGCAGCCAGTATTGCGGCAGGGTTGCTGTCCAAGGCTGGTCTACCGATGCCGCTGGTTGGATTGCTGGTACTAGGACTGGGTGCACTGCTGGGAGCGGCGAACGGTCTGCTAATTGGCAGGTTGAAAATCCCTTCCATCGTGGTCACCTTAGCAACCATGATTATCCTTCGTGATTTACTGCGCTGGACAACAGAAGGTGCCTGGGTTCAGAATCTGCCAGTAGGTTTTCAATGGGCCGGGTTAGGACAAACGGCAGGCAGCGTGCTGATTTTAGTGAAGATTTTGGTTGCTATTTTACTGGTTGCCTGGTGCTTGAGAAATCTTTCAGCGGGTCGCCAATTATTCGCAACAGGTTCTAATCCAGATGCGGCAGTGCTGGCGGGAATTCGCACTAATGCAGTGGTGACGGGTGTGTTTGTCATCATGGGAATTTTAAGCGCAGCGGCGGCAATGCTGAATGCGATTCGTTTTAGCGAAGTGCCCGGCAATCCCGGTGCGGGGTTGGAATTGAAAGCGATTGCTGCGGTGGTGGTTGGCGGCGCTTCCATAACTGGAGGTCGTGGGACAGTGGGTGGCACGGTGCTGGGAGTCTTGTTGTTGAGCGTGATCGGGTCTGCACTCACCTATTTGGGGATCAATCCTTATTGGGAAAAAGCAGTGCAGGGCGTGATTTTACTGGCTGCTGCGGCTTCTGAAGCGGTTCGGCAATCGCGTGGTTTGAAGGGAGCTTATGCAAGCCGTTAAAATTCTTGTCGCGCTGCTGGCTTTGGAAATCGCTGTCTTCAGTTTCACTGGCGCGAATTTCTTGAGCAGTGGAAATGCTGCGGAAATTCTGCGGCTTAGTGTAGAGCTTGGGCTGCTTGCCGTAGCCACGACCTTGGTGATCATCACAGGTGGCATTGATCTTTCTGTGGGCTCATTGATGAGCCTGTGCGCAGTGGTGATGGGTGCTTTGTGGAAAGATGCAGGCTGGCCGCTTGAAACCAGCATTCTGGCCGGACTACTGACTGGTGTGGTTGGCGGGTATATGAATGGGTTTCTGATCACACGATTCCGCCAGCTTCCGTTGATTGTGACGTTGGGTACGTTCAGTTTGTTTCGTGGCGTGGCGGAAGGCTTAACCGCAGCAGTGAAGAACTACACTGGGTTCCCACCCAACTTCCTTTCCCTGGGACAAGGTTATTTGTTTGGTGCCATTCCAATGCAGGCGCTGGTATTCATTCCGGTGGTGTTGCTGTTTTGGGTATTGCTGCATCGCACTGGGATTGGCCGGTCTTTACGTGCCATTGGTTATGCGGAACCAGCGGCACGGTATGCTGGCATCCCTGTGGAGTTGCGATTGCGGCTGGTGTACACGCTATCAGGATTGGCTGCGGGCATTGCGGCCATGATTTATGTGGCGCACATTGGACAGGCGAAATCAGATGCAGGCACTGGCTTTGAGCTGATGGCGATCACCGCCGCCGTGCTGGGTGGAACTTCTATCTTCGGCGGAAAGGGCACTGTGCACGGGACTTTGCTGGGGCTGGCGGCCATCGTGATTTTACAGAATGGGCTGCGGCTATCCGGGCAACCAACGGAATTGGCAGGCATTCTAACCGGGCTGATGCTGATCGTTAGTATAGGGCTGGAACAGCGGCCAGGGATGTCCCGAGTGGTTCTGGCAGTTGGTGCAATGGCTCTAGCACTGCTCATCGGATTCAATGGACGCGCGGTTAAGACTGGTCCGGAAAAACGATTGCAGGTGGGCATGATGCCCAAAGCCAAAGGCGACCCTTATTTCATCAGTTGTCGAAAAGGCGCTGAAGAAGCGGCCAAAGAATTGAACATCGACCTGATTTGGGATGGCCCCACAGACCTGGATCCGGCCAAGCAAAACGAAGTGGTTGAAGCGTGGATTACGCACGGAGTGGATGTGATTGCAGTCAGCGTTGAGAGTTCAGCCAGTATTTCAACGGTGTTGCGAAAGGCGCGGGCTAAGGGGATTAAAATTCTTACATGGGACGCCGATGCTGAACCAGATGCACGCGATTTCTTGATAGATCAAGCCACCGCACAAGGCATTGGCTATGCTGTAACCGATCAAACTGCGGCGATCCTCAATGGTAAAGGCGAGTTCGCAGTGGTGACTGGTTCGCTGAGCGCGGCGAATCAGAATGAATGGATTAAACACATGCGGGTTCGGCTGTCGGAAAAATATCCAGACATGAAACTGGTGACCATCAGACCCAGCGATAGTGACCGTGACCGGGCTTTTGCGGAAACACAAACGATCTTGAAGGTTTATCCGAATGTGAAGGCTATCGCCGCTATCAGCGCCCCTGCCGTGCCTGGCGCTGCGGAAGCGGTGAAGCAATCGGCTCGCAAGGATGTAAAGGTCACTGGACTTTCCTTGCCGAGTATGTGCAAGACCTACATTCATGATGGCGTGATCCGGTCGATTGTTTTATGGAACACGCATGATTTGGGATACCTGACAATCCAGGCTGCGGATGCATTGATGAAGGGCAAGTTAGTGGATGGGTTTAATGCGGGCAGCCTGGGTCCACATGCAGTGCGCGGCGACCATGTGATGCTGGGCGAACCGTACGTATTCGATATATCCAATGTGGACAAGTTTGAATTCTAATTTGCACAAGAATGGCTAAACTGGAATAGATGCAAGCTGGACTCACCTTCTTTGAGTTTTTAAACAATGCGGCACAGCAAGGGGATGCTGTAAATATCATGTTTGAACAGCGACTTTTTGATCTGGTCGGCATTCTGCACAAAATTTCTGATGCGTTAACTGCGGAACAAGTCCCCTATGAGTTGATTGGTGGGTTAGCAGTTTTAATTCATGTTGAAGAAGCCAACCCGGAGCATTCTACTCTTACACGGGACGTGGATCTCCTGGTTTTGCGATCAGACTTAGATCGCATCAAGCAAGCTGCGGCCAAGAGTAATTTTCATTTTCGACATGCGGCAGGGGTAGATATGCTGCTCTACGGAAGCACCGAGAGTACGAAGAACGCTGTCCACTTGATCTTCAGTGGGGAAAAAGTTCGCCCAAATTATTTGTCTCCTACTCCACCCATTGAACCGGAACATAAACTGATTCACGGCCAAGAGGTGATGGTTATTCCGGTGACGGACTTGGTTCGGATGAAGCTCACTTCTTTTCGAGACAAGGATCGTGTTCATGTGCGCAGTCTGGATTCTGCTGGATTGATTACGCCTGCTGTTGAGGGGCGACTCAGCCCTGAACTAGTGGAAAGACTTCAGCATATTAGAGTGACGGAGTGAAGTCGCAAGGTGAATGAAGTTGGGATAGTAAACTATCACTGAGTTAGTTATGACCAAGACAACCAAATTGCTTGACCCAATTCATCCCGGCGAAATCCTGGCTGAGGACTTCATGAAACCCCTCGGCATGAGCATCAATCGCCTTGCGCGCGATCTTCATGTTCCACCAAATCGGATCCACGGGATCGTTCATTTTACTCGCGCAATCACTGCCGACACTGCTCTGCGACTTGGTGCTTATTTCGGCAATACGCCTGAGACTTGGATAAACTTACAGGCCGAATATGATTTATGCATCGCCCGCAGAATCGCCGGAGATGAGATATCCAAGATTGTCCGAAAGCGAGAAGCCGCTTAGTAACCGGCGTTACTCCCATAACGCTTGAGTAATCCATACGTTCACAATATATAATGACCAACTATGGACTCCCGATTTCTCACACTTCTTCTGCTATCTACCGGCGGCCTCTTCGCCCAAAATTCGACCCAAGCCGGTAGGTTCGTTGTTGAGCATCCAACGCTTCTGAACCTTGGTTTTGAATGGGCCATCAGCGGTGATG
The DNA here is from genome assembly GCA_025352795.1 of Acidobacteriota bacterium. GTDB lineage: Bacteria > Acidobacteriota > Terriglobia > Bryobacterales > Bryobacteraceae > JANXSF01. The sequence continues at coordinate 2,674 of JANXSF010000017.1, read as the reverse complement.
CCAACCGCAACGCTAAGGTGGACGTTCAATTTCGAGCCGTTGGGGAAACTGCCTGGCGCAACGCTTTGCCGCTGCTTCGCATTGGCGGAGAAAACATTTATCGACGACGTGAGAATTTGGATTACACGGTGCCCGATGGATTTGCTGGCAGCATTCTGAATTTGCAGCCCGGTACGGAGTATGAGTGCAAGTTCCAACTCAATGACCCTGACGGAGTTTCAGGACAAACGTCACAACTTGTGAAAGTGAAAACGCGGAGTGAACCGATGCCCTACAATGGCGGTCGCACTCTGCATGTTTATGCGCCGGACTATACGGGCACGCGCATTGAACCCAGTTTTACTGGCATCCTGCAGGCTTACTACGGTGCCGGACTTGGTGACTGGAGCGTGGTTTGGGAACGGCGTGCGCAAGCTGGCGATACGTTGCTGGTGCATGCCGGGTTGTATAAACCAGAACGGAATAACTACGTTGACCCAATGATGGCACCGTTCGACGGCTCCATGTCTTTGACGTTGAAAGGCACAGTGGAGAAGCCCATCACCATTAAATCTGCCGGCGATGGCGAGGTGATTTTCGATGGTGACGGCAATCATCGCCTATTCGATGTGATGGCATCGCGCTATCACATTTTTGATGGGTTCACCTTCCGTAACACCGACGTGGGTATTTTTGCTGGTCAGAAAGAAGTGATGGGTGCGGTTGGTTTGGCGGTAAAGAATTGTCGTTTTGAAGGCGTGGGCTTTGCTGTTTGGACAGAATATGCAGGGTCCAGCGATTTCTACATTGCCGATAATTTGATTCTTGGTCGTGAGGATCGTTTTCGGATGATCGGCTGGACCGGTCCTATGTGGGCCAGTGCCGGTGCTTATGGTTCCCATGGGCTGAAGAGTTACTACGCAGTTAAAGTGTATGGACCCGGACACGTAATTGCCCACAACGCCATTGCCTACTTCCACGATGCGATTGGCATTTCAACATATGGGACTCCTGAGTCTGATCCCGAACGGCGTGCGTCTTCCATCGACATCTACAACAACGATATGCATCTTTCGAATGATGATTTTGTGGAGTCCGATGGGGGAGTTCATAACGTCCGCGTATTCAACAATCGAGGTGTGAACGCAGCGCAAGGCGGCTATAGTTCACAACCTGTGTTTGGTGGGCCAATCTACTTTTACAGAAACTTACTCTATAACGTTCCCAGCGGAGTATCGTTTAAGTTTTCTGCCAAACCCGCAGGTATCTTTGTGTTTCACAACACCATCATTGGTGAGCATGTGATTCGCGATCCTTATTCAAACGTCCACTATCGTAATAATTTATTTCTTGGTCGCGATACTCCAGACAGAGGGATTATGGCTTGGGCGAATGCGACCGATGCTTATAGTTCAGACTACAATGGCTTCCGTCCCAACAAAGGAGTTGCGGCGCAATATTTTTGGTTAGGACCAAAGTCTGGTGAACGGAACTATGAACCCAAGCCTGGTGATTGGAAGACATTTGCGACGCTTGCTGAAATGCGTGCGGCCACGGGGCAGGAAGCGCATGGAATGGAAGTAGATTTCGACATTTTTGAAAAAATGGTTCCTCCAGATCCAACCAAGCGCCATGCTGTCTATCACGCGATGGAATTAAATTTCCGATTGAAGTCAGGAGGCAAAGCGGTGGATGCTGGAGTGTTGATTCCTACTGTGAATGATGACTTTTCAGGGAAGGCACCAGATTTAGGCGCGTTGGAAGTGGGTAAGCCTGAACCGAAATACGGACCGCGCTGGTTGACCTGGCAGCCTTTTTATAGATAGCTTGCTGAGCAGCTTAGACTGATGGCGAACCCATAAGCTCAAGCACCGAAGGGATCGACGATACGCACGCCAGCATGAACGAAATCAGCACGGTTTCGTGTGGCGATAGCCAGTTCGTGGACCAGAGCCGTCGCGGCGATGAGGCTATCTTTGACGGGCATTGCTTTCCCAGTTATGCGGAGACGCGCCAGCAATTCCGCCCATCGCAAGCCGGTGTCTGAGGTCCAAGGCAGACAATGGAGACGACCAACTCCCGCGTCGAACCAGCGTTCCAGGGCAGTCCGCTTCTTTCCTTTGGGAAGGATGAGAATTCCGAACCGCAGTTCGCCAAGAATGATGGGGTCTATGGCGATGTGGGACTCCTGCGCTCGAAGCCACGCTACAACACGCGGATCGGGCGAAGGCTTTGTTAACTCGCTGAGAACGTTGGCGTCGACTAAGTACTTCACAGCGTATCGGTCATCTCAGATTCAATGGGAACGAAGAAGCCCTTCTGAGGACACATAAGCAGCCAGTCGGTAACGCCAAGGTTCGGCGGAGCTTCACGCCGCACAAGGCGATATTCCCCCTGATCAATACGTTCGACGTCGAACTCCTGACCCGGTTCAATGCGGTCCATCCGTCGGAACTCGGCCGGCATAACGATTTGTCCCTTGGATGAGATGACAGTCTTCATAGAAGGTAAGATATCGTCTTACCTGAGCCGATGTCAAGCACTTGGGCTGTCTGTGTCAAGGCAAAATAGAAATGTCCTATTCCCAGCAAAGTAGAAATGTCCGGTTTTGACTATTGATCCTGAACATGGGTGTTAGTGTGAATACGTCCGCCAGGGGTCGCGCCCGAACGGATACCCAAGGCCGATGCGACGG
>JANXSF010000084.1 GCA_025352795.1 Acidobacteriota bacterium | reverse complement strand
CAAATGGCGAAGTGGCGCTGACGATGTAGCATCCGAATCCAATTGCCGGTGCCTTTTCAATTGCCAATAGATGTGCGCTGACGATATCTTCAATCTCGCACCGGCGGTTGAGAAATTCGTTCACTTTCGAATTGGCGTCTGAATAGGCCTCTCTGATGTTCTTGCTATCGTCGGCTTCAGGAAAGAACCGGGAGGTCCTTAGGATCAAACATTGTAGGCCGTGCTTCCGGTGGAAGAGCTTGCAAAGCTGCTCTGCAGCGAGCTTGGTGACGCCGTAAATATTCTTCGGAATCGGCACCACCTCTTCTGTGATCCAGGCTGCCGGTGAGCCCTCGGAAGGCGTTAACGCCAGCCCGAAGACGCTGGTTGTGCTGGTGTAGATAAAATAAATGCTTTGACCCCAGCGGCGTGGGCTTCTTCCAGCAAGTTCAGAGTTCCCGCAATGTTGGTGTCCACGAAATCCTGATTGGAATGCGTGGCGACGTGAGGTTTGTGAAGCGTCGCTGTGTGTAGGACGGTTTGCACACCGCTCATACACTCCCTTACGAAAGCGCGATTGGTAATTGAGCCAACGCACTGCGTGAAGGGCGACGGTTTTATGTCGAGGCCAACCGCCTCGTATCCTTTACTGGGCAACGTCCGCATCAATGCCTCACCTAGATGTCCGGCGCTGCCAGTAACCAGTATCTTCATCTCAATGACTATGATAAGTGATCGTTGCGGATGGCCACATACAGGCAGACGTAAAGAATTCTGCGCACCCGCCGATACATAAATTAGATGCGCTCAGCTTTGTTCTTTTATGTGGTCTACTGTGTTGTTGTACTTTGGCGAGGATAAAAATGTATAATCGCTCGCATGGATCGTCGTCAATTCTTATCGCTTGCGCCTGCGGTGGCACTCGCCGCTTTTGATGCACCGGCACTGGCCTTTCAGCAGGAAAAGAGCAAGCTAAAAATCACTGGCATCCGCCTGGTGAATGTGAAACCACGCAAGCCCGCCCCCAAGTTTACACCTGCTCCAGGGTCTTGGTCCACAGGCTCTGTTGAAGTGGCCAACCCAATGTCGATTTATGCTGAATTCAAGCCCATGCGCAGCTTGTTTATGGCCGATGGTGTCCCTTCGTTTGTGGTCGAGGTCACAACCGACAAAGGCATCACTGGATACGGTGGTGGTGGGCCCGGCGGTGGACAAATTGTGGAAGGCCATCTGAATAAATTGATCGTGGGACGTGACCCGTTTGACCTGGAACGAAATTGGGACATCATGTGGCGTTCCACCATGAGTTACGGTCGCATGGGTGTGACCATGAACGCCGTCAGCGGCGTGGATTTGGCGCTATGGGATATTGTCGGCAAGGCCCTGAACCTACCTGTGTATAAACTGCTGGGCGGGGAAACTAAACCGCGCATTCCGGCTTACTGCACTGGCAACGATGTGGAACAGCATCTGCAATTCGGATTCAAGCGTTTGAAACTGGCTATTCCCTACGGTCCTGCTGATGGACGTGAAGGCATGAAGAAGAATGTCGAATTGGTGAAGCGCACCCGCGAATCCTTGGGTCCGGATGGGGACATCATGTTGGATTGCTGGATGGCCTGGACGGAACGTTACACGCTGGAAATGGCCGACCTGGTTGCTCCGTATCGCGTTTATTGGATGGAGGAGTGTTTGCCTCCGCATGACTACGCCGGTTTTGGACGGTTGAACGCCGCCATTAAATCCACGCGCATCGTCACGGGCGAACATGAATACGGACGTTACGGATTCCGTTATTTGCTGGAACACAACTGCGCGGCCATTTGGCAACCGGACATTAATTGGTGTGGCGGCTTAACGGAGTTGCGCAAGATTGGCGCACTGGCCGCAGCCTACGATATCCCGGTGATCCCCCATGGTGGTGGACGGTTCGATTCCATTCACTGGATTTACGCCAACACGAATTCGCCCTGGGCTGAACTATTCATGCCGTCACCGGGTGGACCGAAGGAAGTGTATTCCATGTATGAGGAAGAATACAGCATCTCACGTGGGCCAGAGGGGATCTATGCAAAGCCCAATGAACGGCCAGGTTTGGGATGGGATGTCGTGCTGGCCTAGTTTTTCTGCGAAAATCAAAGTATGAGCAGCCCTACGGATCACAATCACGGACATGTCGACAATCATGGTCACGCAGCCCACGCGGAATCTTCAGTGATGGAAAGCGGTATTCCACTGGTGCTGTTGATTGTTGTTTTAGCGGCAGCAGCTATGTTCTATAGCTCAAGTAACTTTCCACCAGTGGCTGGCACGGCCCATGGCGCAAGTGCGGAGCACGGCGAAGCGAAGCACTAACTCGCAAGTTCAAATTCCAACTAAAACCCCACTCTTTTTATTAAATCTACATATGGGCCAGTCCTTCCAGGCTGCCAGTCCCCACTACACCCCCTTTCGTCCATTCTCCGAATGTGATCCAATATCGGTATGGTGCGACCATTTTCTATTGCCTTGATCCTTGCCTCAACGGCGCTCTGGGGAGCTGACAAACCCACTTACACGCAGGACGTCGCTCCTATCCTTGATCGCAGTTGTGTGGAATGTCATCGCAAGGGCGAAGTGGCTCCTATGGCGTTTACCACTTACACCGAAGTCCGCCCCTGGGCGCGGGCGATTCGCGAAGCAACCACTTCCCGCAAGATGCCGCCGTGGCTGGCTGATCCGCACTATGGCAAATTTCAGAATGATCGTAGACTGACAGACAAAGATGTTGCAACCATCACTGCATGGGTCAATGCCGGAGCACCTGAAGGCAATCCGAAACTGCGTGGCGAAGCACCGCAATATTCCGAAGGATGGAACATCGGCAAGCCCGACGTAATCATTGACATTGGCAAGGATTTTGATGTTCCTGCTACTGGCGTGGTGGCCTATAAGTACTTCAATGTTCCCACTCACTTCACCGAGGATAAGTGGATTGAAGCTGCCGAAGTTCGACCCGACAAACGTTCGGCGATTCATCACGTGATTGTGTTTGTGAAAGAGCCCGATGGTAAGCCTGGTGATTTCAATGATGGTGGCGATCTTCTGGTTGGCTTCGCCCCCGGTGAGCAGCCGTTGACTTTTGAAAAAGGGACAGCCAAGTTAGTACGAGCTGGGTCTACACTTAACTTCCAGTTACATTACACACCCAATGGCACTGCCCAGAAAGACCGCACTTACATTGGATTGCGATTCGCCAAAGAGCCGCCAACGAATCGCGCCGCTACGGGTCGCGCCTTGAATGGCTTGTTCCGAATCCCCGCTGGTGCTTCGGCGCATGAAGTGAAGTCCTCCTGGACGTTCAAGCAGGATGTGACCCTGCGCAATCTGATGCCACACATGCACCTGCGCGGCAAGGATTTCAAGTACACGCTGGTCTATCCTGATGGTCGCGAGGAAGTGTTGTTAAGCGTTCCAAAATACGACTTCAATTGGCAGTTGGCATACGAACTAGCCCAGCCCATTTTGGTTCCGAAGGGTGCCCGGTTGGATTGCATTGCCCACTTCGACAACTCTCCGAACAACAAGTACAATCCTGACCCGAAGAAAGAAGTCCGTTGGGGAGATCAGACTTATGAAGAGATGATGATCGGCTGGTTCCACTTCACTGTTCCATCGGCACCGTATCTGGTTTCGCAGGACAAAGTATCTCTATCCGCAGATGTCGCCGATGCACGCAGATAGCAGCCAACTTTAATCGTGTTTGGTTTTATCTGCGCTTATCTGCGTCATCTGCGGATAAATGTTCCAGTTGTAGCTTTCTGCCGTAGATGTGTTCGAACACTGCTCCCGAACGTTCCCCGGCCCATTGCTCCAGGTTTGTATTAGCGTTGGCCACTAAAGACACTACCACTTTCCCGTTGGTTATTACGCAATCCACGTGCTCAACGCGTTGGTGATGGCTCTCTTCTAACCCATCTGCCAATCGAAGAATCGGAATGAGTCGCCACACTAGTTCTCTTACGGCATCGGACTGGTCCACAAAAAAGTCGTGCCTGGTTTCTGGAATCGACTTACGATGGAAGCGGCATAGCAGCGCTATGATTTGACGTTCTTCATTCGTGAATCCAGCCAGGTCGGCATTGCTCACTACATAGTAAGAATGTTTGTGATGTGCCATTGCGGAAATATAGTGGCCGGTGTCTAACAGATAAGCTGCTGCTTCCAGAAGCTTCCCGGCGGAAGGCGGAAGTTCATGCAGTGGACGCAACCCGGTGAACAACGAATGCGCAATGCCCGCTACCTGACGAGCGTGAATTACATCGACTCCAAAACGCTTGGCCAATTCCTCAATGCTGCGTTTCTGCTCCGCATTCAAACGTGTCAACTCCGCCCCAGCGCGCCTTTCAGCAAGGTCTGCCAGGATTCCATCGCGCACTCCAGCAGTGGAATATTGCACAGAGCTTACCTCAAAAGCCCGAAGGATTCTGTGCAGCACAGCCGCCCCGGCGATGATGATTTCAGCCCGACGTGGTCCAATGCCAGGAGTCTTGCGTCGCTTGGCCAGCGTTAATTTGGACAGCTTGGTATACAGTGCGCCGATGTCGGCAGTGTTGACTTTGGCCCGGTCTGCCGCATCCCGTTGCTCACGTCCAATGTTTTGGATGGCGCAAACAACCGCCCCTGCCGTTGACGATGTGCCCACCGCATCATCGAATCGCAAATGGTTGACGCGCGCTACCGGCCTTAGCTTTTCGTCAATAAAACCTTCCATCCGTTCCAACTCTTCGGACAATGGCGGATCATGTTTCAGAAACATTTCGGTCAATCGAACTGCGCCAAGGGGCTTTGATGCGGCTAAGACCAGCTTGCCTTGGTAGGAGTGAATGATTTCCGCGCTGCCACCGCCAATGTCAATCATCAAACGGCGCTCTTCACTGGGCCAGCGAGCGGAAACGCCATTGTGGATCAGCCGGGCTTCTTCCAAACCGGAAATCACTTCCACTGGCACGCCTAACAACTTACCTGCGCGCACCAAAAACTGAGCGGAATTTCGGGCATCGCGCATGGCACTGGTGGCCACTGCTCTGGTGGCGGAAACTTGCATGGGTTTATAGATTGCGGCAAAACGTTCCAGTGCGGCCAGCACGTCGGTCATGGCCTGCTTGCTAATCACACCGGCTGAAAACACGCTGGCACCCAAGCGGGTCACCTGGCGGTCTGCTGCCAGAATTTTCATCCCATCTTTGACAGAGAATTCCCCCACCGCCATGCGGACGGAATTACTGCCAATATCTATTGCTGCGTATCGCGCCATCTCCTCGTTATCATAGTCGTTATCATGGGACGTTCAACACCCCAAATGCGTGCTTTAAATCGAAATAAAAATCTGTTCGGAATGTTCGTGGAACTGCCCGCCCCGGCGTCTGTGGAGATAGCCGCCCACGCAGGTTGGGATTTTGTGGTGATTGATTGCGAACATGCGCCCATTGCCCAGGCTGATCTTCCGGGATTCATCCGCGCCGCCGAAGCATCAGCGATATCGGCCATTGTTCGATTACCAAGTTTGACGGTGGAGTGGATGCAGGCGGCGCTTGATTGCGGAGCAGCAGCCGTGCAGGTTCCGCAGATTGCGTCCGTTGCCGCAGCCCGGCAAGCGGTGGAATGGGCCCGATTCCATCCCATCGGCAAGCGCGGCTTCAATCCGTTTGTAAGAGCGGCCAACTATTCGGCGGAACCAGCTTTGGAATTCATGGAACGGTCTAACCGGGAAGTGGCGCTGATCTTGCAATTGGAAAGTGCAGCGGCGGTGGAAGCAGTTGAGGAGATCGCCAACATTCCTGGTTTGGATGCTCTGTTTATTGGTCCCTATGATTTATCGCAAAGCTTGGGAGTGCCCGGTGAAGTGACCCATCCGAAAGTGTTGTCATCAGGTCAGCGAGTGATTGATGCCGCTACTAAAGGGGGCTTAGCAGCGGCTGTTTTTGTGAATAATCATGAAGCGGCTAAGCAGTGGCAACAAATGGGAGCGCGCTGGATCAGCTATTCCACCGACACTTTTCTGCTATCGAAAGTGATGCGAAAAGAGCGGCTGGGGCTTTCTGAATCCAGCTAACCTATTCTTCCTCTTCCTCGCTTCCTTCCCCACCTTCAGCGGCTTCGCCTTCTTCCCCATCGGCGTGCCAACCATGCCCGTGTGGCCTTGCGCCATCCAGCAATCCACGCATTGCATCGGCTGTGTCAAACTGCACTTGGAAGTAATGATCACTGTGCGTATAGGGGCGAATTGCCAACGTGCAGCCATTTTCATCAAACGACTGAACGCTTACTTCAGGTGCTGGCACTGCTAAAACATTCGGCACGGTGAGTAACCTTTCGCGCACTTCCACCATGGTCTTTTCCAGATTCGTGGACTGCTTCAAATGTCCGACCATGTCTACTCGACGAGAAGAACTGGCCGAGTAATTCTTCACCGTGGAACTCAATATTTTCGAGTTACCAACATAGGTGATTACATTATCTGGAGTAAGAAACGTGGTCACAAACAGCCCGATCTCAATTACATTCCCGGTGACGCCACCGGCACTGATTGTATCGCCAGCCTTGAAAGGTCGCAGCACAATCAGGAATGCCCCTGCCGCTAAATTGGAGAGGAGTCCGCCCCAGGCTGCGCCAATCGCCAGACCTGCACCGGCAACGAAGGCGGCAAAGGAAGTGGTCTCAATTCCAAAAACACCCAATAAAACCACGGCCAGGACAACGTTTAGCGCGACATTCACAGTACTGCGGGCATAGCCGATAATGGTCTTGTCCAGATGGCGATGCTCCATTTGGGTGGCCATCATGTTGATCGCAAATTTGATCAACCAACGGCCAATTGTCCAGATGGCTAAGCCAGTCAATAACTTCAGACCAATGTCGCTTGCCTTAACAATCAAACTGTCAATCAATGCCTGATTCATATATCTCCGAAATGCAGATTACTTAGCTTATCATTACGTACTCGGCTAAAAAATAAACTCAGGAGGTGTAAGATCAGGTAGGAGCATTTTATGACGCAATCCAGCAAGTTAGCAGTAGGGGGAATCTTTTCCCTGATTCTCCTCAATGGCTGTTCGCACACCAAGCCCATGGCGGCTGCCACGCCTACGCCACCCCCCGTGCAACAGGTTACGGCACCGAAGTCAGATGGAGGCCCCATGCGGACCGCATCTGGGCAACAACCGGCCAATACCGCACTTCAGCCTGACCGTTCCAACGATGGCATTACCTCCAAGGAAAAAGCTCAGCTCGATTCAAGCCTTGCCAAACTGGAAGACGCTCTTTTTGATTATGACAAGAGCACCATCCGTGCCGACGCGTTGAAAGTTTTGGCGTCCGATGTGGCCGTAATTCGGGCAACCTTGACCAAGTACGCCACAGAAAGAGTTACGCTGGAAGGCCATGCCGACCAACGCGGGTCCTACGAATACAACCTGGCCTTGGGCGACGCCCGGGCAAAGTCTGTTAAGGAATTCCTGGTGAATCTGGGTGTTCCTGCCGGACAGCTCACAGCGGTTAGCTATGGGAAGGAACGTCCCATGTGCTCCGATGAAAATGAAGATTGCTGGCAAAAGAATCGTCGTGTGCATCTGACTGCATCGGCCAAATAATTCATTCGAAATAAAAAAGCCCGCAGTTATAGACATCTCTAACGGCGGGCTCTTTTTCATCCATTGTCTAACGCTTGCGAATCTCTAACCTTTCCCTGTCGACACTCCCCATTCGCTGAATTCGCAGCAGTTCCAGATGCTTTCCCACGTCCGATGGAGCAATGCCGCTGCCCTTTACTGTGAGATACGGCCCCACTGGTGTGGATTGCGACCCGATGAGCACCGTTACCGCCATATCACCATCTGCTGTATCGTCGGGGATCTTCAGATTCACCTGATACAAACCAGGGTTGAACGGGGCAATGCCAACGTACAGAATATTCCCTGCTGGCAGTGCTTTGCTACCGAACTGGATTTGAACGTTACCTTTAACTCGCGCAATGGAATCGGGGATCTGGCCCGCATCCAAGGATGGGTCGGTATCGCCGAAACCTGTGGCATAGAGCGCCACAATGTCACCGGGCTTCGCTGCTGGAAAGGTGGCGCCCACCGGTTGGCCGGTTACAGCGTTAAGCCCAGCAATGGGATTGCGTCCATCACTGGTCTGCGAAAAGTAGAAGAACTCCGGTGTGGCGGCGCGCGCAGGCACTGCTTCTGGAGCGCTGATCTTTTCATCAGCCGTTCCACAAGACGTGATCACCCGGACATCGGCGGTTGTTGCGTCAGGCACAAGTGCTGGCACTTGGAAGTTCACCTGATTGGCGAACACGGCATAAATGGGTGCTCGCACGGCGCCAACCTGCACGCATACACCAGCGAAAGTGGTGGGAATCTTTCCTGCCTGCAAATCCGCAGCGCCCACAATGCGGCTGGTTCCTGCTGCTGCAAAATTAGTTCCAAACACGCTGGCGATGGCGTTGCTGGATACGGCTCGTATGGCTGGTGTTGAAAGCGGAGCGCCAGCCACACCGCCAGAACTAACCGTAGGCAGCGCCGATGCCGCCGATGCTGTCAGTGTAAATGTAACTGGTGTTAGGTTAGCTGCAGAAGCACGCACCGTAACTGCACCCGTGGCACTTGCACCCACAGCCACAACAGTTGCCGCAATGCCATCGGTCCCCGTGAAGTTAGTGTACTTTGATAGCGTAGCTGTTCCCGACACTACAGAAAATGTAACCGGCTCATTGTAAATGATCAGCCCCGCAGCATCAGTCAGCTTAACCGATATGGATAAATTGGTGCCCGCTGGAACCGATTGATTGTTGCCACTGGAAATGGTGAGGCTTGCCGGACGCAGTGGGCTAAGCAGGCGGACGCGATGGTTGGTGGCATCGGCAATCAGAATGGACCCATCCGAGTTGATTGAAATATCCGAAGGGTCCATGGGGACATCGGTTGCCGCACCGGTTTCTTTCGTTGTGCTGAACAAGCGATTGCCAGCAATCTTGCTGATCAATCCCGTGGTAGCGGAAATTCTATGAACATACCCCCGTTGACCTACATATAAGTTACCCTGCGTATCCATCCCCATCGCTTCTGGAAACGAAACACTGGCTGCGGTTGCCGCAACATTGTCAATGGTGATGCCTTCGGTTCCATTGCCCGGCAATCGTACTTATGGCTCCCGTTTGCAGATTAATACGGCGGATGCGATTGTTGAAATCATCGGCAATAATAAGGTTTCCTGATTTGTCTAACAGCAATGCTGCAGGACTCAAACCCACCGCCAGCGCCGCGCAATCCCCACTGAACAGTGTCTTACCATTTCCAGCAGTGGTTGTAACCGTGCCTGCGGCGGCATCAATCCGCCGAATCCGATTATTCCCCCAATCCGCCACATACACGTTATCGTTCGCATCAATAGCCACACCCTTGGGCCCGTTGAATTTTGAAGTAGTGGCAAGACCGCCGTCTGCGGTGTATCCGAAACTTCCATTCGTTTGACCCGCAAAAATACGCATGGTTCCAGCAGCGGTTACCAGCATAATGCGGTTATTGCTGGCGTCGGCAAGGTACAAATTCCCCTTGGAATCGAAAGCCATGCCACGACCGCCACTGATCCGCTCTGGAAACGGACCATATATTCCAGTGCCAGCCACGGAAGTAATTACCCCGGTAGTGGAAATCTTACGCAACAGAAAATTCCGCGAATCCGTAAGATATAAGTTCCCCGTTGCATCCCGCAGCAATCCATGAGGAGTATTCAAATATGCTGCCGATGCCTGCCCGCCATCTTTAACATCGGTTCCAGCGATGGTGCTGATGACGCCTTGGGTTACTTTGCGAAGGCGATGATTTTCCGTATCGGAAATAATAAAATCCCCTCCTGCCAGTGCCGTAACCCCTTCACTAAAGCCGATGCGGGATTGCTTCGCTGAACCACCGTCGCCTGTATAGCCGCGCACTTTCGTGCCGGCCAGGGTGGTGATGATTCCATTCTTGACAAGCCGAACCTGCAGATATTCGCTGATCAGCACACCACCGCTATCATCCACCGCAATAGCGTCTGGATAGAAAACAGATGCCACCGTAGCCGACCCGTTATCGCCATCGGTTGTTGCAAAGCCATCTCCAGCAAAGGCAGTAACAATGCCAGTTTGCAAATTGATTTTCCGCACACGGGTGTTGTAATAGTCAATGAAAATCAAATTGTTCTGAGCATCAATCGTCATGCCCGATGGTGACCTGAACTTGGCTCCAGTAGCCGGGGCATTGTCACCGGCATCGCCATAATCACCGTTGCCCCCAAGAATCGTCAATGCACTGGTGGCAATGACTACTTTGTATATGCGGTTACTCAGGTCGTCAGAAATGTAAAGGTTGCCGTCGGAATCCACCGCCACTCCGCTGGGCGATAGGGCGATGGCTGCGGCGGCATCCTGCCCGACTCCGGAAAAGGGAAATTTGCCATTGCCCGCCACCGTTCGGATGATCCCCGTTTGCAAGTTGATCTGTCGCACGCGGAAGTTTTCGTAATCAGAAAAGTATAAAAGATTCCGTTTTCTATCCAGAGCAAGATTTTTTGGGCTGCGCAACTGGGCATCCACAGCTTGCCCCCCCATCTCCTAAAAAGCCACCGCGACCCGTACCTGCAATGGTGGTGACAATCTCACCTTGGGTAATGCGACGAATGCGCTGATCGTCCCCATCGGCCAGGTAAAGGTTCCCATTCGCATCGCTTGGTCGTCTAAAGAAATTTTAAGTAGCAGAAGCATTGTCTTTGACGCTATTGGCTCCCGCAAAATTCGTAACACTATACGATTGTGCGAAGGCGCTGCCCAGGCTGGCAGTATATAGCGCCAAAATAACTGGCATTTTCGACATTTTGAGACTATTCATAATTCTTGCTTTGATTATATGTCAACGCAAGAACTCTGCCTTAAGGATTACACCGAGTAAAGTCCCGGGTTTTACCTTAGGTTAACGACGGTCCCGATCCCGCCGATCCCGATCACGATCCCAACGATGGTCATGGTCAAAGCGGTCGTTATCGCGCTGCCAATAGCCTTCATAAAACATGTCCCGTTCATGGCGCGCTGGAGCCCAACGTGCCCCGGCAAATGGTGGACGAGTCCAGTAGCCTTTATGCCACTTGTACTTGTTGTGATCGGGATACCAATATCCGTCAATCCAAACGTATTCAGGGCCAGGTCGACGGATGTTGCTTCGTTCGATACGAAGCGGCGGAGGCGATCCAATCCGAATGCCCACCGATATTTGCGCAGGCAACAAACATCCCGCAGCAAACAGCAAAGACAGCACTTTTTGTTTCATTTATCACTCCAATCCCTTTACATTGCAATTGGAACTCCAAAGTTCGGGGATTATGCTAACCTAACTGCTTGCAGCGGATTTGCGCAGTTTTATTGTTAGTGCTATTCAGCTTCTCGCTGATTGCACCCGCATTGTCCGCTGGCTCCTCTTCCAAACTACCAGCCTGTTGCCGTAAAGATGGCAAGCATCGTTGCGCTATGGCCAACATGGCCGAGCCTGAAAGTCAGTCTGCATCGGACAAAATAGTTAGCGGGAAATGTGCCCAATTCCCCGGTGCAAATTCCCTTCCAACTTCCTTCGAAAGTGGCACTGTGCGTGCAGTGCAAGCCACCTTCGCAGCAATCGTTAGTCATCCAACCGCACACGCTCAGACCGAAGCTCGCTATCGCATTTCATTCAGCCGCTCCTCGCAAAAGCGCGGACCTCCTTCTCCTGCTTAAATTTCCCTCTTCCCTGTAGAATCTCCAACGTTTGTTGGGACAGCCTGTGGTTAACAGACGGCTCCCTTGCGGTCACGTCTCGTAATTTAATGATTCTACAGAGCCGTGACCGCGAGGGAGCGGTCTTTCAAAGACATTGAAACCCTTAAACCTAAGCAGTCAAATTTTCAGGAGTCCTGTATGTCCTATTCACGCATTGCGAGGAAGCTCGCTTTGTTGTTTGCGTTTACTTATTCCGCTGTCGCTCAAGAATCTATTCATTTCGCCAGTATAAGTGGTCGAATCATTGACCCTAGCGGCGCCGTTGTGCAGAATGCCCAAGTTACTGTCCGTCAAATGGACACCAATGCAACATCCACATCAAAAACAGATACTGAAGGCAGGTTCCGTTTTCCTTACCTCAAAATTGGGATGGTAGAAATCAAAGTGAGCCAGTCTGGCTTTGCTGATGTTGTGCGTCAGGTTTCACTTACAGTTGGCTCAGCGTTTGACCTTCCCATGACTCTTGGTATTGTGTCTTCTGAAACTAACCTGATTGTCGATAGCCAGACAGCATTTCTGGAAACCGCACGCAGTCAAATTGCCGGAACTGTCTCCAAAGTGGAAGTCCGAAGTTTGCCCTTGAACGGGAGGAATTTCCTTGACCTGGCATTGTTGATTCCCGGCGTTTCCCCCACCAACACAGCCAGCAATCAACTCTTTGCTGAAACATCCGCCGTGCCAGGACAAGGCATTTCCGTTGGCAGCCAGCGGAACTTATCGAATAGTTTCATTGTGGATGGTTTGTCCGCCAATGACGACGCTGCCGGGCTGAGTGGCATCTTCTACGGGCTCGATGTAGTGAATGAATTCCAGGTAGTAACATCTGGCGGGCAGGCGGAGTTTGGACGCGCACTGGGTGGTTACATCAACATGGTGACCAAGAGCGGCACCAATGCACTCAACGGCGATCTTTACGGATACTTCCGCAATCAACGCTTCAACGCCGCAAACCCGCTGTCCAATACAAAGTTGCCTTTTACGCAAGCTCAGTATGGAGCCAGTCTGGGTGGTCCCATCAAACAAGACCGTACGTTTTTCTTCGGAAACTTTGAGCAACGTAAGCTGAATCAAAGTGGGCTGATCACCATTGCACCGGCCAACATCACCACCATTAACAACCGCCTGGATGCCACCAGATATCAGGGTTCGCGAATCTACACCGGCTTATATTCCAACCCTGTGCACAACACTAATGTCCTGGCAAAGTTGGATCACCAATTCAGCAGCAAAGATCAGTTCAGTGTTCGGTACAGTGCATATGATGTGCACAGCAGAAATTCACGTGGTGCCGGTGCGTTAACCGCTACTTCTGCTTCCGCCGGACTGGACAATACCGATCAAACCATTGCCATCAGCAACGTTGCTGCATTCTCCTCTTGTCTGGTGAATGAGACTCGCGGCCAATACACTCACAGCAATCTGGATGCGTCGCCTACCGATCAGATTGGACCGTCCATCAGCATTGCTGGAATCGCTTCGTTTGGAAGACTATCTGGTTCCCCTGCACTTCGCGTCAACAATCTGTATGAAATCGTAGACAACCTGTCGTATCAAATGGGTGCGCATGCCCTGCGTGCTGGCGTCGACGTTCTCTACAACGATCCTTCCATCACGTTTCCACGGGCGAATCGCGGTAGCTATGCTTTCTCTTCGCTCGCTAACTTTTTGTCAGGCACTTACAACGCTTCGGGATACACACAGACTTTCGGTAACATCACCAAGCCGCAGACAAATCCGAACATCGGTTTTTACATGCAGGACGAATGGAAAGTTACTCCCACATTCACTCTGAACCTGGGGCTGCGCTATGACTTACAGTTTCTTGAAACCATCCAAACAGATAAGAACAACGTTTCGCCCCGTGCCGGATTCGCCTGGACTCCCTTTGCATCGCGACGCACCGTGATCCGCGGCAGCTACGGTTTATTCTACGATCGCGTTCCGCTGCGTGCCGTTGAAAACGCGCTGCTATCCAGCGGGAATACAACCGCCATCACCAATGCCAGTCAGTTAAACATCAGCCTGAGCCCCACCCAAACAGGCGCCCCAGTGTTCCCAAACATTCTGGTAGCCACCCCAACCGGTGCGCTGGTGAATTTCACCACCATAAAGAGTGACTTACAGAATGCTTACTCTGAACAAGGCAGTGTGGAAGTGGAACATCAGTTATCCGCCCACAGCACAGTAAGTGTCGGCTACCAGCATTTGCGTGGATTGCATCTGATTATGTCAATCAATCAGAACGTGCCCACGTGTGTCGCAGCGGGAACAAACAATGGCTGCCGTCCTAATCCAAACTTCGCCAATAATAGCCAATACACTTCACTGGCAGATTCGGTCTATGACGGGCTGCATGTATCTTTTGTTCAAAGGCCAGTGCGCTGGGGTAACTATCGCGTTTCCTACGCCTTTTCCAAGTCATCCAACAACGTGGGCGAAGCCTTCTTCAGCGGCCCGATTGACCCCTTCAATATCTGGCGCGATTATGGCCGGTCCGATGACGATCAACGCCATCGCCTAACCTTCAACGGCAACTTGCACACCTCATTAAGCAGAGCGAATTCCACGTGGCAAAAGCTTAGCAACGGCTTCCAACTGGGAACAATGCTGCAATATTATTCACCGCTGCCATTCAACATCACCACCGGTGCCAACACCCTGCAAGGCACCGCAGCACGACCCACCGTTAACGGCGAATTCATTGATCGCAACGCCGGGGTTGGGAACGATCTCTTTGCTGTCAACATACGAATCAGCCGTATCTTCCCACTGGCGGAACGTGTGAAAATGGAAGGAATCGCCGAAGCATTCAACGGGTTGAACCATCGCAACAACCTGACCCGCAACGGCGTGTTCGGAACAGGTGAATACCCAAGTAACCCATCCGCCACATTCGGGCAGATCAATTCCGTGAACGATCCTCGAGTGATACAATTCGCATTGCGCTTTAAGTTTTAGGAGACCAATACATGCTGCTAACAACCTTGCTATTCATGGCCACTCGCATTCAGCCTGAGGCTGTCACTGTGCCATCGCGACAACCGCAACTAGCGGTAAGAAATGACCAAGTGGCCATGGCTTTTGGCGCTGGAAATACTATCTATTTCACTTCGTCGCCCGATCAGGGACGCACTTTCCTGCCACCCATAAAGGTCGCTGAAGTAGGCGTCATGGCGTTGGGACGGCATCGCGGACCACGACTGAGTATTCTGAAAGATACGCTGGTGATCAGTGCAATGGTGGGTGATAAGGTTACTCCAGCAGTACAAGCCCACGGGTCAACAGAGAGTGGCAATTTAAGATCGTGGCGATCCACCGATCATGGAAAAACCTGGACACGCGCCGGAGTCATCAATGATGTTCCCGGGTCCGCCCGCGAAGGTCTGCATGCCATGACTGTCGATTCCAAAGGCAACCTGATCGCCACTTGGCTGGACTTACGTTCCGAAGGCACAAAGCTATACGAAGCCCGTTCCACCGATGGCGGCATTACTTGGGCCAAGAATGCGCTGGTGTACGAATCCCCTGCCGGAACAATTTGCCAATGCTGTGCCCCATCGCTTGCATCCGACGCACAAGGTCACATCTATGCCATGTGGCGAAACGTAATCGATGGGTCGCGTGATATGTATATCGCCGGCGCTGCCGATGGATCTAAATTCGGGCTAGCCAAAAAGCTGGGCGAAGGCACTTGGAAGCTGAACGCATGCCCCATGGATGGCGGTGGCTTCGCCGTTGAAAACGGACAGGTGACTTCCGCATGGCGTCGCGATGGCACCGTGTTCCTCACTGAACCAGGCAAGGCTGAAAAGCAATTGGGTACTGGTAAAGACGTAGCCGTGGTTAGGACAAAGCTCGGGGCATTTGTGGCTTGGACCAAAGACAGTGCCATTCAGATCATGACCCCAAATGCCACCACTCCAGTGCAATTGACCGCAGAAGGTGCCTTTATAAATCTGATAGCCTTGCCCGACGGATCAGTTGTAGCCGCCTGGGAAGCACACAATTCAATTGAAACCAAACGCGTGGAATAAATTGATGTGCCACGCGGCTTGTCCGAATTAGATAGCGAATTTAGAATCCCCTCCGAATGATGTTAATAGGGTCCGGTTGGCTACTTACTTGCTACACCTACAAGTAGTGAAACGATTTTCTAAGGAAACACTCATTGCTTGTCTTGCGGCAGTGGGGCTTATCACGCACCTATTGCTCCGTTATGCGGGGCCGTACCCGAACTCTCATGTGAATTGGCCGCTGCTGGCCGTCTTATTGATGGGCGGCGTTCCACTTCTATACGACCTGGTTCGAAGCATGTTGGCTGGTGAATATGGTTCCGATTTGCTGGCGGGCCTTTCCATTTTGGTGTCTCTCCTTTTGGGTGAATATCTAGCGGGCGTCATTATTGTGCTCATGCTATCCAGCGGCGTTGGATTGGAACAATATGCCGCACGCCGAGCATCAGACGTTCTAGCCGCATTGGCCAAGCGCATGCCTCGTACCGCTCATCGTTCAACGAATCTTCAAATGGAAGACATCAATCTGGATCAGGTCACCATCGGTGACCGCCTGGTTGTTTTCCCTCACGAAATTTGTCCCGTCGATGGTGTTGTCACCGAAGGGCAAGGCACCATGGACGAATCTTATTTAACCGGCGAGCCCTTCCAAATTAGTAAAGGTCCTGGGGCTGAGGTGTTGTCCGGCGCAGTGAATGGAGAGACAGCAGTAACCGTAAAGGTCAAAAGTCTTCCTGTGGATTCCCGCTATTCGAAGATCATGCGGGTGATGCTTGAGGCGGAAAACAACAAGCCACACATGCGCCGCCTGGCAGACCGTTTGGGAACTTGGTACACGCTGGTTGCCTTGGCCGTTGCAACTATAGGTTATTTAATTTCGGGCGAGGCTTCGCGGTTTCTAGCAGTTTTGGTAATCGCCACTCCCTGCCCACTTCTGCTGGCCATCCCAATTGCAATTATGGGTGCTATCTCTGCCGCTGCAAAACGTTCCATCATCATCAAGAATCCGGCGGTGCTGGAACAAATTGACGGATGCCGTACTGTGATCTTTGATAAGACCGGCACGCTGACTTACGGCAAACCATCACTTACTGACATTGTATGTGGCGATGGAATCACCGAGGCCGATGCCATTCAGTTAGCCGCCAGTCTTTGTAGTGGACCCCATTTTTTGGACAGAAAAAAGAGGTTTCTTAGATGGTGTGAAGGGATAGAAAATAAGGAGAGCCAATGCCCAGCACCAGAAAGAATCACCCGCCTTCGTTGAAGGCAAAAGTAGCCGTTGAGGCGATTA
>JANXSF010000060.1 GCA_025352795.1 Acidobacteriota bacterium | reverse complement strand
GGATAGGGCGACGCAGGGATGCGACCCGAGCGCCGATGCAAGTCCGGAATGGATGGCGGCCTCACAGCCGCCCTTCAGTTACACCGCTTCACCATCTAAGGACGCCTGTTTTTTTGTCCAACCGATGGGGTCCACCTCAGGCGAACCTTGGTGAAATCCTTCGATTTCAAAAACGTTACGCTGAATCTGCCGAACAAATATCCCAAGCTCTTTCCATTTTCGAAGTCACCTTAGGGCCTGAATCTTACCGCGTCGCGCAAGTCCTGAACCTGCTAGGAAATACTCTGGTTGGCTCAGGTGATTTGGCTCAGGCCCGCCGACTTTACAACCGTTCTTTAGTAATCATGCGGAAACTCGGCGGCGCAGAAAATTCTGTAACCGGAGTCATCTTCAGTAATTTGGCGGAACTCCATGCGCTGGAAGGGACCAATTCTCGGGCACTGGAACTCTATGCATCTAGCTTGGAGATTCTTGAAAAATCGCTTGGCCCAGCCCATCCCACGCTCATTCCGACACTCACCGGCCAAGCCATTCTGCTTCGCAAAGTTGGACGCGCAAAAGAGGCTAAGATGGCTGAGGCTAGACGGAATCACATTCAAGCATCTGCCTCGAAGTCCAGCTTTGTTTCGCTGGAAGATCTGCAAAAAGGCCGATGATCCTCATCACTAACTGCATGTTCTGCTGCAGGAATTCGTGTGAGTTCAGGGTTGTGAAAATCTATTTCAGCAACCTGCCACTAGTGTTATCCTTACCTAAATTTCACTTGCAGGAACCAATGGAGCCCCAGGCTCATGAATTGACGGTACTTCTCGAACTTGCCCGCAATGGCGATAAGGACGCCGAAAACAGGCTCTACGAAATCGTCATGCCGGAGTTACGCCGCTTGGCACAGCACCTTTTAAACGGTGAACGACCCCACCATACTCTGCAAGGCACCGAACTTGTCAACCGAATGTACGTCCGTTTGGCGGGTGCCGATATTTCTTTGCGTGATCGTTCGCATTTTTTCGCTATTGCTGCTAGAGCCATGCGAAGAGAACTTATCGAATATGCACGCAAGCGTCCCCAGGTCATTTTTTTCCCTTTGGAAGGATTGCCCGAAAAATTGCTATCCAACAGGGGTGACAAACGGGACTTGGTATTGGCCATTGACGAGCTATTGGACCTGATGAGCGAGTCTATGCCCTTGGAGTGCTCCATCGTTGAATTGAAATTCTTCTTCGGAATGACTGACGAAGAAACGGCAGAAGTTCTTGGCTTGCCCTTGCGGTCCACCCAGGCCCGCTGGCAAGACGCTCGCATATGGCTATTCGAACGAGCGGAGGCACAGCAGTGGCAGCCAACGAAACCATCCAGTCAGCCACAGACGAACTGACCATTAGCGTCTTTTTGGCGGCTATGTCCCGCCCTGAAGGCGAACGCATCGCATTTGTCCGCGAAGCCTGCGCAGGCAATGCCCTTTTGCTTGTCCAGGTTGAACGCCGCGTCAATTGGGAACAAAAACTGGGAGGCTTTCTGCTGACTCCAGTTGTTCCCCGCGAGCGGTTCGACCAGACATTTGCAGTTGGGAAAACCGCCTTAACCGTTTCCGGATTCTGCGGGTGGCTGGGGAAGGCGGTATGGGTATTGTTTACGAAGCTTTTGACGGAAAGCTGGATCGGCGCATCGCGCTCAAGGCTCCACGTTTTGAATTCCGCAAACGGCTTTCTCCAGAGGCCAGTAAGTCCCTGCAAGTCACCCATCCAAACGTTTGTCGTGTATTTGAGATCCATACGGAGGCGACTGGCATCGGCGAGGTCGATTTTCTCACCATGGAGTTTCTTGAAGGGGAAACAATGGCGACGCGCTTACAACATTCGCCCCGGAATTGGTTGACCTCTGCCGAAGGGTCTGAAATCGCCCACCAGATCTGCGCTGGACTTAAAGCCATCCACGAAGAAGGCATTGTCCATCGTGATCTAAAGCCCGGCAACGTGATGCTTTCTCATAGCGGTTCCGGTCACCCGCGTGCCGTAATCATGGACTTTGGCATTGCTCAAAGTTCCGACATCTTTAGCAGTCATGCCCGTGGAACCCCCGCTTATTTAGCACCGGAGATATGGAGGGGGCAACCAGCCACGATTCAATCGGACATCTACGCGCTGGGAGTACTTCTTTATGAAATGGCTTGTGGTCGTAAGCCATTTCCAGAACAGACAGATTGGAAGGAAAGGTTTGCATCACCGCCACTACCTCCCGATATTCGTGAACCAGCCCGTTCCGCATTGTTGCGCTGCCTTCACCCTGATCCGACCTATAGACTTCAATCCGTGGACCAATTAGAGTCCGCACTTTGGAAACCACCCACACGTCGCCTATTGTTGACAGCTTCACTCCTTGGATTGGTCGCTAGCGGTGTGTTGGGAACCGTTTGGAAAGAAAGGTATTGGCCTTCGCCGGTGGTACGGTTGGCTGTTCTTCCCCTGTCTGAAACCAAGCAACTGACTGGCGAAACACGCGCTTTGCTGAATGGATTTATCCAGGTTATTTCCTCGCGCCTCAAGTCCATGCGAGGTGCCCGACGTCCGTTCATCGTTATACCCATCGTACTGATGACCGATGTAGGCATCACATCATCGAAGGGTGCTCTGGACATGTTATCCGCCACCCACGCGCTGTCCACCGAATTCAAAAGGGTAAATCAGGGTTGGTCCATTACCGTCCAAATGAAGGAAATTAGTAGCGGGAAAGAGCTCCAGCGATGGTCACAAGAAACCAGTCTTGCCGGCCTGTCCGCTGGCTTGTTTGAAATGCAATCGATAGTAATTGAACAGATCACGCAGCAGTTGGTTCTTCAATCGTTACCACCGCACAATCCTCTTAATACGGAGGCGTATTCAGAGTATCTGCAAGGGTTGTATTACGCCCGTGTCGATTATGAAAATGTCGCAAATGCCATTCCGTTTTTTGAAAGAGTGATTGCCCTGGCCCCAGATTCCGCGCTGGGATACGCAGGTTTGGCCGAAGCGCTATTTGGGGCCCGTGGCAACTTGCACGATAAATCCACGGAAGCACGCGCCGCCGCAGCGCTCGCGCAAGCCGAAAATCGAGATCCCGATTCAGCGCATGTACATTTCATCGCCGGGCGTTTGGCCGCCGCCGGAGGGTCTTGGGAGCGCGCTTTAGTAGAATTCCGGCGAGCTTCTCAACTAGAACCGAATGATGCCGAGGCATTTATTTCGCTGGGTTACGTCCATTACATGCTGAACCAGCCGCAGTTGGCCGAAGCATCATTTCTAAGGGCCGTAGCCGTTCAACCGCAATACTACAAAACCCATCTGGATACAGGCTTATTCTATTACGAAGAACGGAACTTTAATTTGGCGGAAAAATATTGGATGGAATCTGTCCGCTTGGGTCCCAACCAAACTCGTGCTCGTATTAATCTGGTTGTAATCTACCTGGCTACCAACAGACTTGTTGAAGCATGGCCAAGGATTGAAGAAAGTTTGAAGATCAAACGAACCCGACCTGCACTTGAAGTTCTCGCCGATTGGCAAGAACGCTCCGGTCGTTACGCGGAAGCAGTGGCCACCTATGAAGAGGCTCTGCGCAGCTCCAGTTACTACAAGACTTGGGCCGGCTTGGGCAACCTCTACCGACGTGTGGGTCGCGAAGCAGATGCCGTGGTAGCTTTTCGGAAAGGCTTGGAACGTACCGAAGAAGGACTGCGAGCAAACCGACGCGAAGCCGAATCCATCGCCTGGGCATCCTACTATCACGCCAAACTGCTGGAAGAACCCCAGGCTCGTTCCTTGGCATTGGAAGCACGGACAGTCAGCAGCCCTCCATCGTATACAGTCAAAAAACTTCTAGTGCTTGTCTACGACCTGATTCGTGATATTGAAGCGGCTCTGCCATTGTTAGAAAACGTGCCACGCGATTTGATAACCGAGTTAGTCAATAGCGGGGAATTATCGCCACGGTTGCTGCATGATCCAAGATTTGTCCGATTAATTTAATAAAAAAAGGAAGAAAGCTATGCCTCACTTCAAAGTGAACTTGCCCGCCGGATTGGAATTGCTAGTCCAGCTTACGCACAATCCAGTGAACTTTAAAATCCGCTTTCCAGAAGGTAAGGAAGTGGTATTTGATTTCGCTCCAAAGCCGCAGCCCCATGCAAAAGTTGATGCTGGTAGTCTGCACGTCAAGACAATGCCTGCTGTCTCAGGAGGAAGAAGCCATTCCATCGTATCGTTTACCGGAGCCCCTGGTGAACCCGCAATTTCGTATAGCGACGCAGATGGCGGCGGCTCCCGCGATATGGAATTACCATAACAGTTGAGGGTGGCTGAACTGAGTTTCGGTCCACCCTCATCTTTGGTTTCACAGAATGGGTCCTTAAACGGCCTACGCCCGCCCCATTAATTTATTTGAACCAATTGCAGAAGCTGTTCGTTCTAAAATGAAGTGATCCTATGAACCTAACCAGACTCATTTGCCTCACCGCCGCAACGGCATTTACCCTTTGCCCACTCACTGCGCAAACCAAAGCGATTCCACCAATCATTGATCGGGAACTTCTTTTCGGCAATCCCGAAATCACCGGTGCCCAACTTTCCCCCAATGGGAAATTTATCGCTTTTCAAAAGCCCTATAAAGACACCCGCAATGTTTGGGTGAAGAAGACCGAGGAACCATTTACTGCGGCTCGCCTTCTGACAGTTGAAACCAAGCGCCCCATTGCCGGTTACTTCTGGAGTCGCGATTCCAAATACATTCTCTTTGTAAAAGACAATGATGGGGATGAAAATTTTAACGTCTACGCAGTGGACCCCGCCGCATCTCCCGCCACTGGTGCCGATGCCCCTGCTGCCCGCGATCTTACTGGCGCCAAAGGCATTCAGATCCAGATTTACAGCATTCCCAAGAATGACCCGGACACCGTTTACATCGGTCTCAATGATCGCGACAAGGCCTGGCACGATCTCTACAAACTGAAACTTTCCACCGGCGAGAAGACTTTACTGCGCAAGAACACCGAAAAGATTGCCAGTTGGTTCTTCGATGAACAAGGGCAGCTAGGCTTAGCCATGCATGTGACGGACAGCGGGGAACAACAAATTCTGCGCGTGGATGCGGCCGGTTTCACCAAAGTTTATTCCTGCGACGTATTTGAATCCTGCGGCCCCGTGCGGTTCACCAAAGACGGCAAGCGTGTCTACATGGAAACCAATAAAGGTAGCAAAGATCTTGCCGAACTGGTGTTATTCGACCCGACAACGTCAACTGAAGTGCTAGTGGAATCAGACCCCATGAAGCGAGTCGATTTCGGCGCGGCTATTTTTAGCGATGTCACCAATGAAATTACCGCCACCGTATATGTTGACGAAAAGACTCGACGCTATTTCAAAGATAAGAGTCTGGAAGCTGATTACAAGTTACTGCAATCTAAACTGCCTGGAAAAGAAATCGGTTTCGGGTCGCATTCCAGCGATGAAAAACTGTGGCTCATCTCCGCCAGTGGCGATACCGAACCTGGCTCTACTTACCTGTTTGATCGTACGAATAAAAACCTGACGCTACAGTATGTTGTTCGTGAAAAGCTGCCCCGTGAATCGCTTTCTGCGATGAAGCCCATCCGTTATAAATCCTCCGATGGCTTAGAGATTCCCGCCTATCTTACCTTGCCTAAAGGCTTCTCAGAAAAGGGTCTGCCCACCGTCATTGTGCCGCACGGTGGTCCTTGGGGTCGTGATACCTGGGGCTACAACAGCCTGGCCCAATTCTTCGCCAATCGCGGATATGCAGTGCTTTCCATGAACTTTCGCGGGTCCACTGGCTATGGCAAAAAGTTTCTCAATGCAGGCAACGGCGAATGGGGACGCAAGATGCAGGACGATATTACCTGGGGCGTCAAGCACTTGGTTGCCGAAGGAATTGCCGACCCCAAACGTGTCGCCATCCTCGGTGGATCCTATGGTGGTTATGCCACTCTCGCCGGTGTTGCCTTCACTCCAGATGTCTACCGTGCTGGTGTAGATATCGTCGGCCCATCCAACCTCATCACACTGCTTGATTCCATTCCGGCTTACTGGGAAGCAGGTAAGAAAATGATGTTCGCCCGCATGGCCGATCCAAAAACAGAAGCAGGCAAGGCCTGGCTCAAAGAACGTTCTCCACTTACATCTGCCGATAAAATTAAGACGCCTTTGATGGTTGTCCAAGGGATGAACGACCCTCGTGTGAATCGCGCGGAAGCGGAACAAATCGTCATCGCTCTTCGTGATCGAAAATTCCCCGTGGAGTATCTGATGGCCCCCGATGAAGGTCACGGCTTTCAACGGCCAGTAAACAATATGGCCATGTTTATGGCAGTAGAAAAATTCCTTTCAAAGCATTTGGACGGTCGTTATCAGGAAGGTGGCACACCAGAAGTAACCAAGCGCCTGGCAGAAATCACGGTAGACCCGACAACGGTTAAGGTGACCAAAAAAGCTGATCCAAATGCGATTCAGTTTCCCAAGGTTTCCGGCATGTTGCAACCAGGTACGCTGCGGTACCAGGCCAAGCTGACAATGGGCGCGCAAGAAGTTGCAATCAAGGTCTCCTCTACTGTGAAGGAAGAAAATGGCGATTGGGTTGTATCGGAATCAATGGAATCCCCAATGGGCGTAATGACCAATGAATCCACGCTGGATAAGGCCACTCTGGCCATTAAAAAGGTGAAAGCAACACAGGGTCCAGTAGCGATTGGGCTCACCTACGAAGCGGATAAAGCCGTTGGCAAAATGTCCATGAACGGGCAGGATCAACCCATCAACGCTCCGCTCACTGGTCCATTATTCGCTGACGGCGCTGGTTCCATGCAGTCCATAGCCGCGCTGCCATTGGCCCCAGGTTACACAGCATCGTTCCGCAACTTCGATATGCAACGTCAAAAGGAAAAGTTGACCCGGCTTGAAGTGATGGGAATGGAAAGTATCACAGTACCTGCGGGCACCTTCAATTGCCATAAAGTAGATTTCGCATCTGCCGATGGTGGTGCGGAAAAAGGCACTATTTGGGTGGATAAAGACTCGCGTAAGCCCGCCAAAATAAGCTTGGTATTGCCATCGGCAAACGGCGCGATAATGATCATGGAGCTATTGCCGTAATTCATAAATCATGTCACGATAATGGCATGAAACGGCATCTCCAAATTGCATTTCGCGCAGAGGCGATCCGTCGCGGCCAAACGGTTCAAGCAGCGCTGTCTGAGGCAATTGCTCTGTAGCTTTGCCCATCGGAAAATACGGAGCATCCCGTTCCAGCATGGCGCGGGATGCTCCAATGCAATAGTTTCTTGTCCTAGGAATTGATCGAAGAAAGACGGGCTGAATCCTAAAAATCTTGATTGCCCTTGTTGCGTTTAGGGGTCTCTACTTCGTGACCTCCGCCTCATCACCAGAAGCCTTTGCCTTAACCCCAAGCGTCACAAAATCAGGTTTCGCATCCGCCCATAAATAGTGATTGAACCATGCAAGATTGTGTTCCATCACAGCTTTCATCGATTTGGGTTTTGTGATTCCATGACCATAGCCCTTGTACACAATCATTTCCACGGGCACTCCCCGATCTTCAAGTCCCTGCCGTAATTCGTAAGCATTGGCAATCGGCACCCGCCTATCTAATTCGCCATGTTGAATCAGCGTTGGGGTCTTTGCCTTTGTAATTGAAGTCATCGGCGAAGTCTTCAAATAGATCTGCGGATCAACTGCCGGGTCTGCACCTAAATACTGAATCGTGAACGGCGTGATGTCCGTGTTGTAGTAGTAAGTGGACCAATTGGATATTCCTGCTCCCACGGAAATCGCCGCAAATCGCGTGGTTGACGTGGTAAGAAATGCGGAAATGTAACCTCCCTGGCTCCAGCCCATACAACCAATTCGTTTCTCATCCACCCAACCTTTGGCTGCCAGTGCGTCAATACCCGAAAGCACGTCCCACGCGTCCCCCACTCCCAAATTCCGGACATTCAATTGACGAAACTTTTCTCCGTAACCGGCACTTCCTCGGTAGTTCACTTTCAACACCAACGCCCCACGGCCCACCCAGATGTCAGCGGGATAATATCGGGAATCCAACAGCGTTGGACGGTCCACCCCAGTCGGCCCGCCGTGCAGGACACACAAAAGCGGATATTTCTTTGTCGGATCAAAATTAGCAGGCTTGATCAGTATCCCTTCAATCTCTGTCCCATCATTGCTTTTCCAGGTAACCACTTCACGCGATCCCAATGTAAGATCACTCACCTGGGTAGTCATCAAAGTCATCGCCCGTGGCTCGAAATCCGTTTTGCCTGTTACATACACTTCGGTCAAAGAAGTTGACGATGGTGCGGTGAAAGCCAGCGCACTTCCATCTTGAGTCATTGAAAACCCACCACCCAGAAACACTTCCGGACGACTCAGCTTAGTAACTTTCCCAGACTGAGGGTCCACTCGGAATAAGTGCGAGTTAGTTCGCTGCTGACCACTAAAGTAAATGCCATCACTCTTCCAATCCACCATTAAAGGTCGCTCGTCGAAGGTGTCGGAAATAGATCGCGGCTTTCCTCCCGACGCAGAAACAAGAGCGATTCGCGGATTGGAATGAAAGAATTTCGGATTTCCCATAGCACTAATGAACGCGATTGTACTTCCATCAGGCGACCAAATCGGATTGGAATCAGGGCCGGGTGTATCAACGATCTTCGCCACACCGTTGTCAGACACAGTAAGCACGTAGATGTCCCCAGTGCCCCCTTGGATCAGATCAGGATTCCTAGTAGCACTGAAGGCAATACGCGTTCCGTCAGGGGACCAGTTGATGGTACCGACACTGAAGTCCTTGCCCTTAGTCTTCAACTTGCCCACCTGCGGTTCCTTCATCGCATCAGCAACGATCAAAGTGAAAATATGCCGATAGCTGTAATCATTCCTGACAACCTCAAAATCACCTAACGAATCCTTGCGAGCCTTCTTCGCTTTAGCCGAATCTTCAGCAGCAATAAATGCGATGGTCTTGGCGTCCGGCGCCCAGGCAAAGCCGCCAATTGCCGATTCCGACTTACTAAGTTGAATGGCTTCCCCGCCATCTGGCTGAATGGCAAAAATCTGTTCCTTGTCCCCAATTCGATTGCTGGTAAAAGCCAGCCACTTACTGTCGGGTGACCATACCGGATTGGAAGAGCTCTTGGTCCCTCTTGTCACCTGATAGTTGCGACGGGTTGCCACCTCAGCAATCCAGATTTGGCTCACGAAGGCGTCCTGTTCAAAATCAGCTTGCGAGGTGACGTAGGCCACCCACTTGCCATCCGGCGAAATCTCCGCAGAACCAGCCGATTTCACCTTCAGCAATTCATCGACTGTTGGTACATGTCCGGCGTACGCAGCGGTCGCTACCAAAACAAAACAACAAGCAAATCGGTAAAGCATGAAGTTGACTCCTCGTAACATTGTACGGCGAGTGGTTGGCACATTGGCGATGGAATTTCTTACCTATGTTCGTTCTTGATGCTTTTTTCCATACCCTCAGGAACACCCTGATTCAGCCACTTATCGCAAGTAGCCGCTAACTGCTCTGGTCGAAATGGTTTCCCTAAAAAGTCATCCATCCCTGCCTCAAAGCACTGATCCCGGTGGTGCGCCATCGCGTTCGCCGTTAACGCCACAATTGGAGTTCTTCTGCCGTCACGTTCCAAATCGCGAATGATACGTGTCGCTTCGTAACCATCCATTTCCGGCATCTGGCAATCCATAAACACAATGTTATAGACCGAACGCCGATAGCAATCCACTGCCTCGCGCCCATTGACGGCCACCATAACATCGGCACCCAACTTACGCAGCATTGCCACCGCTACCTTCTGATTTACAATGTTGTCCTCAGCCAGTAACACCTGCCACTTACTATTCACCGCCTGTGCCAGTGGCGCCAGCGCGCTTACCGGAGTAGCACTTTGGGCACGGGACGGCGTTCTGGAATCGGTCAATAAGCGGGTCAATGCAGAAATACGCAGTGGTCTGGCGTGTTTCACCCATGATGGTGGAATGCCCACTTGCCCCCCTGTCGCATTGGAAATCAAACATACTCTGAAGTCTGACCGCGTCAAGTCGAACCAATCCACTTCACCAAAAGCTTCCAGACGGTCATCCAAAACCACCGCGCAAGGCTCTTTCAGCAGGCCCATTGCTGCCACTAATTCGGGCCCTGTCGACAATAACTGCACTGCAAAGCCCACTGCTGTAAGTTCGTCAGCCAGTATCTTTCCCGCCACCGCGTGGGAATGGGCAACCAATGCCACTCCGCTTGCGCATTCCGACGCTCTTCGCTCCGTAGAGTGGGCGGGATTGATAGGAATCCAGAAGCCAAATACAGAACCCTCACCCAATCGACTGGTAACTTGAATGTCGCCGTGCATGCCCTCTACCAGGCGTTTGGAGATGGCCAGACCAAGACCCGTGCCTCCATACTTCCTTGTGTTCGATGTATCCACTTGCTGGAATTTGTGGAATAGCATGGGCAGCTTATTTTCCGGAATCCCAATGCCCGTATCTGAAACAGAAACGCGCAGACAACCGGAATCGTAACTCGACCTTACTAACACATGACCCTTGCTTGTAAACTTGATCGCATTGGAAACCAGGTTCAGAACAATTTGTCGAATCCGCGTAGGGTCGCCAGTAAGATCGGTGGGCACTCCCGGTTCGAATGCTAGAAGCAGTTCCAATTCCTTTTCATTCGCCTTGGGGCCACACAAAGTCAGCACCTCTTCCAGCGTGCGACGCAGGTTGAACGGGACATTTTCAAATTCCAACTTACCCGCTTCAATCTTTGAAAAATCCAGCACGTCGTTCAGCAGCCCCAACAAAGCATCTGCCGAACTTCGAATAGTATCGGCATATTCCCGCTGCGTTACTTCCATGTGCGTATCCATCAGCAAAGCCGTCATGCCCATAATGCCGTTCATTGGAGTGCGCAATTCATGGCTCATCACGGCCAGGAACTCCCCTTTGGCCCGGGATGCAGCTTCCGCTTTTTCCTTGGCCGCTTCCAGATCTCTGGTGTAGCGGATACGCCCTAAAATCAACGTTGCGGTGAGGTACGCCACAATTGCCGTCAGCAGAATGAACGGAATCCAAAACATGCTTCGCTGGTAAAACGGCGGTACTGATTCAAAGTCCAACGATTCCACCGTCGGGTTGCTGCTCAACAACAACAGCTTGGCCTGCACTTCAATCTTGTGCGGACCAGCCGGAGCGGATTTCCACTGGGCCAGCCGACCCAATCCCCATTCCGTCCACGGTTGATCATTGAAACGATACCGCGTCAGAACTTTTTCCGGTGCGAATTCACCCCAATACGGAAGTGCTTCCCAGCGGAAGCGAAGATTGCCGTTTTCATCGGCCAACTGCTCCAGCCTCACCCGTGGTTGCCGCTTCAACAGCTCTTCCGTGTGCAGAATGTAAGTACCCCGACCCAGCGACCCCACATACACTTGGTTGTCTTCCACCAACAGCGGCCACAACGCTAAATTATCTGATCCCGAATCCATTTGAAAGGATAGCCAGGCTCCTTCCTCAAAAACGGAAAGACCCTTTTTTGTTGCAGCCCAAAGCCGCCCCTCACGATCCATTTTTACTTCCCAAACAATATTGGAAGGCAGACCCTGCCCCGATCCATAAAAGTGCACTTTGTCCGCTTCATCAATATAACCAACCCCATTGCGACGATCCGCGAACCAGATTCGTGGCGCACCTGGACGCACCCCAGGGTCTGAAGCCACACTGAACACGCCGCCATCCAGCAGTTCCACTCCGCGTGACCAGTTGGTCCACTTCCCATCCTTCCAGCGACTCAGTCCTGCGGCAGTGGCAAACCAATACGCCCCGCCGCGATCTTCCGTAAAGCTATACACAGCCTCCGAAGGCAGCCCCGTTTCCGATCCCCAGCGGGTGAACATTCCCTCAGACCATCGGTACGCGCCTGCCTCCTTCGGTTTACCCTTCAGTGCACCTTCATTGCTTAATAGCCAAACGCCACCTTCGGAATCGCGCCGAATGCGATGAATGGGCTGGTCCGTCAGGCCTTCAGCCTTACCATAGTGCCGCCATTGGCCTTTGAAAAAGCGGTAAGCACCGCCGAAGTGCGTGCCACTCGATACCCACACGGCACCTTCGGAATCTTCCGCCAATCCAGTTACTGCTGTGGCGATCTTAATATCTTCAATGGCGCCGTTGGGATGCCGAACTTCAATTCCTTGCGCCGTACCTATCCACAAATCTCCATTGGAATGGCGCAGATATTCGTTGACTATGTTGCGCTCTTCTGAATCCGGTTCTATCCAACGAGTCCACAAACGGGTTCTGGAACGGTAACAAGCCAAACCGTTCGATGTGCCTATCCATAGGTCTCCATTGGACCGGTATAGCGCGGACGTCGCCAGGCGAAATGGACCGGGTACAGGAAGCATTTCTCGCCAATTACCTTGAAAACGGTGAAGAATCTTGCCCGATTCAAAGCCCACCACAGCCTCACCATCCGGGGAAACATCGCCGAAACGAAATTGATCGGCCAACGGTGGAATTCGTCTACCCAGATTTCCATTCGCAAATTCATGCAATCCGCGCATAGCCAAAGGCTCAGCCACCCAAATGTAGCCATCGTCCTTTTTATTGTTCGAGGCAAACCCAATTTCGCTGATTCCAGGGGGCGCAAACGATTTCCGCCAAACTTTCCCCGTCCACTGGTAAATTCCGTCTACCGCATTCAGCCAGACGGTTTGCTTGTTCCCTGCCAAAATGGCTGAACTTGCTCCAGGGTTAAATTTTGGATAACTGGCAGGCACCGCCGTCACCAAACCATCGGCGTAAATCAACAATTCCCGAGCCGTTTGCAACAACAGCGTTTTGGAATCAAGCGGGGCTGCTGAAAGTACGCTTTCCCGCTGATTTTTATCCGCTGAAAGGTCCATTTTTTTGAACCCTGCACGCCCCCCCACATAGAAATAGCCTGCACAATCCAAGGCCACTTTCCCTTCGCCCAGGGCCCACAATCGGCGCACTGAATCTCGGCACGGCAAACCGGCAGATGCCCCTACTGCGTGCCAGGAATAACCGTCAAACCAGGCCACCCCTTCTTCTGTGCCCACCCAGGTGATCTCTTCGGAATCCTCAACAATGGTTAGAACAGAATTCGATGGTAAGCCCGATGTGGTGTTAAACCGAACCCAGCGCCAATCATCAAAAAACTGGTTGAAATGGTCGTCACGCGCGGATAGGCATAAAGTCAGCACCAGCCACAGCACTGGACGCAGGCCCACTAAGTGTAAGCGGTGACTATTGCGCATGATAGGCCTACATCGGCGGATGGGTTAATAACTACGCTGGGTGGAATGCTTAAAAGGGGTAGGAGTAGATACTTAGTTTGTGCAGAATTATGATTCTAACAGTTCACTCTTACATGTTCCAGCAAAATCAAACTGCCTTCTAAGGAGGACTATGCTCTTCCGCCAAAGTTCCCAACCATTTTTTCTTAGCCAACCCTAGATGGTACTTATCCAGCCACTAAAAGGTGTTCATTTTGCCATCAAGTGATTGTAAACAGGCGTTAATCTACGATGCTTTGGGAACCCGAAGAACAGCAACTATGGCATCCCCCATTGGTACCGCATGGTAGATAAACCGGGCATGCACTAAGGATATTCAACTTGGAATATAGGAATTGCCCTAGTTCCTGATATCCCGAAAATGGTTGAGAGTAAGTATGTACCCAGATAGCTGGCAAGGGAATTTATCAGTGATCCATCGATACCTAGTTGTTGCGCTTGTAACGTTGGCCCCGCTTTACGGCGGCAGTTTCACCTACGTAGCGGTTACCACTGGTCAGCCGACTTACAACCGACCGGAAGCAAATGGCAATTTAGCGCCTACTGTCCTCTCTTTTTACGCCACAAACGTCGCCTATTCGGCCAAGGCTCTTACCGTCAGTCAGGCCGGAACCTACGTGGTGAATAGTACGGGGCCTTGGGACAACTATACAATCCTGTATAACGCCACATTCAATCCGCTCAACCCACTGAACAATGTAATCATTGCCAATGACGATAATCCAACGGTGGGCTTATCGGGATTCAGTGTCAATCTGGCGATTGGGAACTACGTGTTAGTAACCAGTGGTTGGTTGAACTCCAGTGCGGGCACGGCCACCAATACCATTACTGGACCAGGAAATATTACAGCTACAGCAACTCCAGAAACAGGCACCATGGCCATGCTGGGAATAGGGCTCGTGTTTCTGGGTGCTGCAAAAATCAAGCGTAAGCAGCTTACTTAATTCTTTCGTCCTTCTCAATCTTACCGTCGCGAATGAAAATTACGCGATGGGCGTGCATGGCAATATCGTGTTCATGGGTAACCAGAATAATAGTATTGCCTTGCTGGAAAAGTCGTTCAAACAATCCCATAATTTCAATGCCCGTAGTGGAATCCAAAGCACCCGTCGGTTCGTCAGCCAGCAAAATGGAAGGGTTGGTAACCAGTGCCCGGGCAATGGCCACACGCTGCCGCTGTCCGCCGGAAAGTTCATTGGGCTTGTGGTACATCCGTTGTTCTAAATCCACTTGACGAAGCGCTTGCGTGGCCCGTTCAATGCGCATTTTGCTGTCAATCCCAGCATAAATCAGCGGTAATTCCACGTTGTGCAACGCCGTAGCCCGGGCAAGCAGGTTGAAGGTTTGAAAAACGAACCCAACTTCCTTGTTGCGAATGTGAGCCAACTGGTCGTCATTCATTTCGCTGACCAGATTCCCGTTAATGTAATAATCACCCTTGCTGGGACTATCCAGACAACCAATGAGATTCATCAACGTGGATTTGCCGGAACCTGACGGTCCCATAATGGCAACATATTCACCACGTTTGATTTCAATATCCACACCGGAAACCGCATTGATGGTCTGATCGCCCATCTGGTAGGTTTTCCAAAGATCATACGTGCGAATCACGATCTTGTCTTGGCGAAGTTGCTCACCTTTTGCGTTGGTTGCTATTGTTGCCGTTGCCATTGTCTACCTTATGATTCTGCCTTGACTGGACTCTTGTTGTCTACTTTGACTTTCGCTTCGTTCTTCAAAGTACGAATCACTTTGTAGCTACCGGTGATAATTTCATCGCCATCTTTCAGGCCACTCAATATTTCAATGTCGGTTGCCCCGGTAATGCCCGTTTCAACCTTGCGGAAAACAGCTTTTTCGCCAGCGATCACAAACACGCCCTGCACTTCCTGCTTGTTGGCTTTCATCACAGCCGGATCAACAGACGGTGGTGGCGCGTCTTTCTTCGCTTCTGGCTTCACCTCAAGGTCGCCCTTCTGGCGAACTGTGAGTGCCTGAATGGGAATGGAAACCACCTTTTCCTTGGTGGAAGTTATGATCTTAGAGGTACAGCTAAGACCGGGCCGAATTTCAGCGGGCGGATCGTCCAAGGCTACAACAACCTTAAAATCCTTGGCTTCCTGGCTGGAAATGGCGCTTTGCGAAGCTGCCAACCCGGTGGATCGTAAAATGGCCGTGTTGCCAATCTCAAGGACATGCCCTTTGTAAGTTTTGCCAGGAATCGCATCAATTGTGATGTCCACCACTTGCTGCAACTTCACATTGACTATGTCGGTTTCGTCCACTTTCACTTCCGCCGTGATTAACGACATATCGGCGATGGTCATAATCAGACTGGCTGGCGAGTTTTGAATACCGGAAACTACGGTTTCACCGACTCGGACCGGCAAATTGGTAACCATTCCATCTAGTGGAGCTGTGGCAATGGTGCGCTGCAGGACGTCCACTGCCCGGCGAACTTGCGCTTGGGAAACGGTGACCCGCTTTTGGGCAGCATTCAATTGGGCGCGGAACTGGTCACGCTGCCCGCGAGCTTGGGCAATGCGAGCTTCCGATTCGCGAATGGCGGCGGCAGAGGATTGCAGTTCGGCAGAGCGGAGATCGTAATCCTGCTGAGCGATCAACCCTTCCGGCTTCAGCTTGTTGGCGCGGTCCATATTGAGCTTGGCTTTCACCGAGTCAGTT
This sequence comes from Acidobacteriota bacterium, assembly GCA_025352795.1. Lineage (GTDB taxonomy): Bacteria > Acidobacteriota > Terriglobia > Bryobacterales > Bryobacteraceae > JANXSF01. The sequence continues at coordinate 55,653 of JANXSF010000060.1, read as the reverse complement.
TTCATGCGCTCCAAAGTAGCCTCAAGAGTGAGAATATTCTGATCCTGTGATTTAAAAGCAGCTTCGGCAGAGGAGGAATCCGCTTCAGAGACGCTGACAGAGGCGCGCTGGGCAGCCAAATCTGCTTCCGGCTGGACCGATTCCAAGGTAGCCAAAGTCTGGCCCTTTTTGACCCGCTGCCCTTCGGTGACAAGGATCGAAGTGATCCGCGACGGAGCCTGGGCATTGCTTCCTATGTTGATGTAATTACGAGGTTTAATTTCCCCGGAAGCAGTCACCAGGGAGGTTAGATCCTGACGAATAGCCTTGCCCGTCTGAACGGTAACAATACCTTTCTGGTTGTATTGAATGCTGGCATAGATAGCGCCCGCGATAGCGAGAAGGGCAACAATGCCGACAACTATTTTCCACGGTTTCACTTGTAGAGGGAACTCCTGTTGGAGAGATAGACGGTTAATATCCGGCTAAAGTTCACAATTTTATCGTAGCATGTGGAAGCAAATGCGCGGCTTAGTGGGTTGCTCAGTATGAGCCTGTCAATTTTCTGCCTCCTCATAGAAGATCCAGCCGATGTTGGGATAATCGTGGTTGAAAGACCGCTCCCTTGCGGTAACGGCTCTGTAGAATCAGTCCGTTACCGAGCCGTGACCGCGAGGGAGCGGTCTTTCAACCACGATTATCCCAACATCGGCTGGATCTTGTATATGGATGTTGGATGCTGGAAAGCTATGCGGCAATGCTGGGATAGCCGTGGTTTAAAAAACTTCCCCTTTGGGCCAGAGAACAGATATTCAAGAGATGTAAAGGGACTATCCAACAGGAATACCCCACCAACACACTCAAATCTCTTCCTCTTCCTGATTTTGCAGATGCTCGCCATAGATCCCAATCCGACGATCAATACACTCCTGTCGAAATCGGTTTGCGACTGCAAATTCCCCAGTTCTTCATAGACAGCCACAAGGTTCGAGCTTGACAATACATCACCCTGACTATAGGCTTCCAAGTACAAGGATTCGGCTTTCTTGATGTCCCGCTCAATGCCCAATCCGTTTTGATAGATCGACCCCATCACACCCATCGCCCATCCTACGCCAAGTTCCGCTAGTGGCTCCGAAATCCTTCTCATTTCGACATAGTCCAGCCTGCCAAATGCCTTTTCAACTTCCAAGTAGCGTTCGTTGTACCGGTTTCATATTCCTGGGATAGGCACTGTCCTCCCCACCCATTCACAACCCAAATAATAAACCCATCTCCCAAGATTTTAACTACTTACCACCTTTGCCTCGCCAAGAAGTTACCACCTACCCTGCTAACATCAATAATTACAGGGAGATAAGTTCCGGCCGGAATGCTCTTGTTACAAAAAGCCCTTCCCTCAACAGGGGAGGCGCTCGGGTTGATCCGAGTCGTTGTTAAAAACTAAGTGAGCCGCTAACATGGAAAACTCGCATTACTTACTTGGCTGGGGAGTCAACTAAGTAAACCTGTAAATCAGGTAAAGCTGCTGGGCGGCGGCTTCAACAAGTGAAGTTACTGCGGCCTATCTGGTTTCTTTATTGAATCTGGTCGCGACGCCGTAGTGTCGCAAATCCCATCAACATTGCCAGCACAACCACACCGTATCCAGGTTCGGGAATGATTGTTGTATTCGCGATATCTAACTGCCATTGCAACAACGTTCCAGTTACCGGAATGGCTGAAGGGCCCGCTGCATAATCTGTAACATCTAACTGCCAAAATCCAGCAATCAGTTGCCCTGCAAACATGGAAGAAAAGATATTCGGCACCGAACTCAAAGATCCATTGGTTCCATATCCAGCGTTGAATCCGGCAACTTGTCCGGGAATAAAATCGGCGGCGCCCAGACTGGTGGCCACTGTCCATATGTTAGTTGTATTGGCGGAATTAAAATCGTAATTCTCGCCGAAGCCAAGGGGGTCGCCAAACTGCGCTGCATAGCCGAAGTCATTCGGGTCATTACTCACTTTGCCAATGCGATAGATCATGGTCTGCTGAGCACCTAGAATAACCGTGCGCGTCGAGTCAGTGAAGTGCGTCAACGTAATTCCAATATCGCCTGACGCTTCATGATGAAATCCGATCAGCGAAATGGTTAGTGTATTTCCAGATCCAACTATGCCGGAAAGGTTCGTAGTAATGCCGCAGGAAAGGATGCCTGGCGTGACTCCCCCCAAACCGTCATCCACCGCATCAGGAATATTATTCGATCCTGACCCGCAAACAGGCGATAGAATCGGGGTCGCAAAGGCTACATTCGTCGCCAACATCATCATCAGAAAGATAAAGAAAACGCAATGAATCCCGTAAAAACGGCACCCACCGGGACCTGGGGGAATGGTACCTTGGTATAGAGTCATACTAGAACAATAACACGACTCAATGTTGTCAACATTAACGGAGGCTAATTGTGTTAAAACACTTTCCATTATCTTACACCCTGCAACTTGCGTGCTTACTTACAGCCCTTGGCGGTGAGTTATATGCCGTTGACCCATTGGCTGCCAAAACAATGGTTGTCTATGTTTCTAACTCGCCCGATTCTGTGGCGGTGAAAGATCACTACATTGCCGCTCGATCCATCACTGCAGTGTGTGCCATCACGCTTCCTGATCCGACAGCCATCGAGCTGAACCAGACAGACTACAACACTTATGTAAAAGCACCGATTCGAAATTGCCTGGTCACTGAAGGTAAAACAAAAATCCTCTACATTGTTTTGGCCTATGTGCGCCCTTTTCGATATCTGACCAACACCGGCTTTTTAGCTCTGGATTCCTACGTGGCCGATGTGTGGGATCAATACACAACCCAGAACTTCTTTTTAGTTCCCAGCGCCCCTCACCGATACTTTGCTGACAATCAAAACCAGGGCAATGTCTATCTGCCGTTTCAAACGTTCGAAGCCTATCGCGCCTCTCCGCGCAGCACCCTTATTTACTCAGTTTGGCGGCTCGATGGAGCAACCCCTGCCATCGCCAATGGCTTGGTAGACCGTGCCACAACAGCCATGAATAATCTTACTGGCGCAGTTTGTATTGACCGCAATCACGGCCCAATTACGAACCTTCGCGACGTCAGTTATGATGCAGGCGAGTTCGACCTTTTCAAAGCGGCAACGTTTATGAATCAAGCTGGCTTCACCGTCACCGAAGATACAAATAACGAAGAATTCGGCACCAGTCCTGCACCGCTCACCTGTCCCTCACCTGCCGGAACTCCGGTTGCATTCTATAGCGGTTGGTACAGTTTTAATCACTACAACGGTGCTGGTGTTTTTAACTTTGCTCCAGGGTCCATTGGAGTTCATCTGGATAGTAATTCAGCAGCCGATCCCCGCAGTGGTCCCAACTGGGTTGCAAACGCTTTGCTCAACGGAATCACAGTGACCAGTGGCGCAGTAAATGAACCTTATCTGGACGGGCTCACTCGCCCTGGCGGATTGGCCCGTAACTTACTGGAAGGTGCCAATGTTGGCGACGCGTTTCTTCGCAATACTCGTTGGTTGAAATGGGTGATCGTGAATGTGGGTGACCCGTTATACCGGCCATTCCCTATTACAGGAAAAGCTCCGTTCAACCCGCCTGCGCCTACTAGCTCGCTATTCCTGGCCAACCGCCAATTGGTTGGTGGGGCTTCCACCACTGGCACAGTTACTTTGGCAACCATCGCACCTGTTGGTGGAACCGCTGTTACATTGACCAGTGAAAGTCCCAGCATCGCTGCCGTTCCTTCCGGCGCATTAATCCCTGCAGGTGCCCGCAGTGTCACCTTCCCCATTACCACTACCACTGTGAATTCCAGTTTTGTTCCCATTATCACTGCTACTTCAGGCAGCACCACGGTTACCAATACTCTGGCTGTGGATCCATTGCTAAGTTTCATTGCGTTAAGCGAAAACGCGACTTCATCCGCCAGACCTGTAACAGGCACGGTGTACTTGAATGGAAATGCACCCCCAGGCGGCGTTGCGCTGTCATTGGGTAGTTCCGACACCTCAGCCGCCACAGTGCCACCCAATGCTTTCATCCCCGCAGGATTAAGCAGAGTCAACTTCCCAATTACTCCGGTGTCGGTTACGGCTCCAAAAACTACGAACATTTTCGCAACTTACGGCGTCACCACCACACAATCGCAGTTGACTATTCTTCCTGCTATTTACTCCGCGTTGTTTGGTCAACCAACCATCAACACCGGACAGACAACCAAGTTTGAGGTTGGTCTGCGCTTTCCTGCGCCGCCTGGTGGAGCAGTAGTCACGCTAACCAATAGCAACCCGACGGCAGTTCCTTTAAGCAGCTCAACGATTGTCATTCCCGCCGGAGTAACTTACGGAATTGTCACCTTTACGGCTGGATCAGGACCGGCCACGGCCACAGTTACAGCCACTTACAGTGGTGATACAAAGTCAGACACCATCACCATCAACTAACTTACTATTTCATTGCCGCAATTACGGCATCGGTAAATTGGGTGGTGTTGGCATTTCCTCCAACATCTCCCGTCAACGGTTTGCCATCCAAATATACTTTGCCAATAGCGTCGTGCAATCGCTTAGCCGCATCATGCTCCCCTAAGTGGGTCAGCATCATTCCTGCCGACATCATCAGCGCGGTTGGATTGGCCAAACCTTTACCAGCAATGTCTGGTGCCGACCCGTGGACTGCTTCAAACACCGCATGATCACGACCCATGTTGGCTCCAGGCACAATGCCTAACCCACCCACTAAACCCGCTGCCAGATCGGAAAGAATATCGCCATATAGGTTCGGCAGAATCAGCACGTCAAACGTTTCCGGCCGCATCACCAACTGCATTGAAGCATTGTCGACGATCAGTTCTTTGTACGATATCCACGGATAGCGTTCGGCCACTTCACGGCAGCAGCGAAGAAAAAGGCCGTCCGATAACTTCATGATATTGGCCTTATGCACCGCTACCACTTTCTTTCTCCCCATGCGTTGGGCGTAATCAAAAGCGTATTCGGCAATCTTGATACTAGCGGTGCGGGTGATGATTTTCAGACTCTCTACAACGTCTTTCACCACTTCATGTTCCAGGCCGGAATAGACATCTTCGGTATTTTCCCGGAACAGGATCATGTCAATTTTCAAATCGTCAAATCGCGTTTTCAAACCAGGCAGCGTATGCACTGGGCGTACATTGGCAAACAGATCCAGCTTCTTGCGCAGGGCAACATTCACGCTGGAAAATCCACCGGCCACCGGCGTAGTCACCGGACCTTTCAAGCCCAGGCGAGTGCGATCCAGTGAATCCAACACATGTTGCGGCACTGGCGTACCAGCGGCTTCTATAATCTTCGATGTTAATTCTACGCGTTCCCACTCAATGGCAACGCCGGTGGCATCAACGGCGCGGACCGTGGCATCCGCAACTTCCGGGCCAATTCCGTCGCCTGGAATCAGAGTTACTTTATAAGGCACATTTTATTGTATCCGTGCGATGGTCCTCTATGAGAAAATTATCGTTTCATGGCAAAAATCAGGCGGGCTCTGTTGAGCCTCACAGACAAAACGGACCTCGTGGAATTTGCACGTGGTTTGAACGGACTTGGAGTGGAATTGATTTCCACTGGCGGCACCGCAAAGGCCATCAAAGATGCTGGCATCCCAGTGAAAGATGTGGCGGAAGTAACTGGCTTTCCTGAAATGCTGGACGGCAGAGTGAAAACCATTCATCCACGCGTAGCCGGTGGCATTCTTGCCATTCGCTCCAAAGCCGATCATATGGAAGCGATCGCCGCCCACGGCATTCCCACCATTGATATGGTGGTGGTGAATCTCTACGCCTTTGAGAAAGTGGCTGCGGATAAAAGCGCATCAGTCCACCATCTGATTGAGAATATCGACATTGGCGGCCCAACCATGATCCGCGCCGCGGCCAAGAATTATCAGGATGTGGCCGTGGTAACTTCGCCCCATGACTACGCTCAATTGCTTGCAGAGCTACAATCGAACAACGGTTCTCTAAGCTTGAATACCCATTGGAATCTGGCCAAAAAAGCATTTGCGATTACTGCCGCCTACGATGCAGCCATCACCACCCGTCTGGAAAGTATTACGATTTCCGCAGATGATTTTGTGGATCAGCCATCGGTTCTACCTCAGACACTCAGCATCCGGCAGCCGATGAAAATGTCACTCCGCTACGGTGAAAATCCGCATCAACAAGCGGCGCTTTATTCCAAAGGTGCTGGCGGTGTGGCTGGCGCCGAGCAACTGCAAGGCAAGGAACTGAGTTACAACAATTTGGTGGATCTGGATGCTGCCTGGCAATTGATCAACGAATTTTTAAATCCGGCTTGCGCCATCATTAAGCACACAAATCCTTGTGGCTGTGCTGAACAAAAAACGCTGGCCATGGCGTATCGTAAGGCGCTTGAAGCAGATCCTGTTTCCGCATTCGGAGGTGTACTGGCCTTCAATCGCGAATTGGATGCAGAGACCGCCACCGAAGTGGCCAAGATCTTCACCGAATGCATTGCCGCCCCGTCGTTCTCAACAGAAGCATTGGCCGTATTGGCCTTAAAGAAAAACTTACGATTGGTGCGAGTTACTCCATCCGACGAACGCTATGTAGTGAAATCAATCAGTGGTGGAACGCTGGCGCAATCTGTCGATTCATTGACCTTTGACCGTTCCCAAGCCGCTGTCAAAACCCAGCGCCAACCCACAGAAGAAGAATGGCAGGCACTAGGTTTCGGATGGAAAATAGTGAAACACGTGAAGTCCAACGCCATTGTATATGCCCGTGCCGGACAGTCTGTCAGTGCCGGAGCAGGCCAAATGAGCCGTGTGGATTCCGTCAAGGTTGGGGCCATGAAAGCCGTACTTCCACTAGCCGGTTGCGTGCTGGCTTCCGATGCGTTTTTCCCTTTTCCCGACGGATTGGAAGAAGCTGCCAAGCACGGGATTACGGCAGTGATTCAGCCCGGCGGTTCAGTAAAGGACGCGGAAGTGATCGCTGCCGCAGACCGTCTTGGTTTAGCCATGGTGTTCACTGGCGTGCGCCATTTCCGGCACTAGAAGACTATCTTTCTGACGGATGCAGCTTCAGATATTCTTCGTAAATGTCCTTGAAGTCTTCAATCTCACCGCCGTCGAATCGCCAAATTCGCGTGGCCACTTCGTCGATCAGATCTTCATCGTGAGTCACCAGGAATACCGTGCCCTCATACTTCTGCAAAGCAATGTTCAGTGCGTTGATGGCTTCCAGGTCTAAGTGATTTGTCGGTTCGTCGAACACCAGAAAGTTGGGCTTTTGCAGCATCAACTTACACATAATCAATCGAGCCGCCTCACCACCAGAGAGAGCTTCGGTAGGCTTTATGCCTTCTTCACCGCTGAATAACATTTGGCCTAACAATCCGCGAATGTCTTCTTGCGCCAACAACGGATCCCACTGGTATAGCCACTCAAACGCCGTCATGCCGCCTTGAATGGAACTGCGATGGTCCTGCGCAAAATAGCCGACCGAAACTTCGTGTCCCCAATCCACTTGTCCGGCATCACGGGAAGTATCGGTTTCACTTACTCCCGGAGCTTTGTCCAACAATGCTTTCAGAAGCGTGGTCTTACCAACGCCGTTACGACCCACCAACGCAATCTTGTCGCCCCGTTGGATGTTGGCGCTGAATCCTTTGATGACTTTGTTATCACCATAGGCTTTGGAAACTCCGTCAAATGCCAAAGCAGTGCGGCCCGACGGACGGTTCATTTGGAAACGAATGAACGGGCGGGCAATATTGGACCTGGCCAAGTCCGATGTTTGCAGCCGCTCCACTTCTTTCTTACGGGATGTCACCTGGCTGGAGCGCGTACCAGCGGAAAAGCGCGCGATGAATTCACTTAATTGCGCAATCTTCTTTTCCCGCTGCAGGTTGCCCGATTCCACTTGGGAACGCACCTGCGTTTTACGCAACACCATATCGTCATAACCACCGGGGTAAGTGATGATGGTCTGATAGTCGATATCGGCAATGTGCGTGCAGACGTTGTTGAGGAAGTGCCTATCGTGGGAAATGACAATCAGCGTGCCTTCGTAATGGATCAGGAAATCTTCCAGCCAGTGGATGGATTCCAAATCAAGGTAGTTAGTCGGTTCGTCCAGAAAGAGTGCGCCGGGATGCCCGAATAGCGCCTGCGCCAACAGCACACGCACTTTATGGCCGCCTTGCAATTCTCCCATCATGCGCTCATGAAAGTCGATTGGGACGTCCAAGCCATCCAGCAAAACAGCGGCATCGCTTTCGGCGGTGTAGCCATCTTCATCGCCAACAATGCCTTCCAGTTCACCTAGACGCATGCCGTCTTCATCGGTCATTTCCGGTTTGGAGTAAATGAGTTCGCGCTCTTCAAGAGCCGCCCATAGGCCTCGATTGCCCATAATGACGGTGTCGATCACGCGGAAAGCGTCGAACTCCGACTGGTCCTGGCGCAGCACGCCGAACTTCTTAGGCCGCACGACAGAGCCCTTATGCGGCTCCAATTCGTTGGTCAAGAGCTTCATGAAGGTGGACTTGCCAGAACCGTTTGGCCCAGTCAGGCCATAGCGGCGGTTGTCGAGGAAGGCGGTTGACACATCTTCAAACAGAATTTTGGCGCCGTAGCGCATGGTTACATTGCTTACTGATATCACGGGGAACTTCTAGTTTAGCGTGGATGGGGGTGCGGTTACAGGCCCAGCGGTATTTTTATCCGCAGATGTCGCAGATTAACGCAGATAAGAGGAGGTGACTACAGGCTGCGATAGACGTCTTTGCGGTCGCCAACCTTTACAACCAGGATCAAAAGAATTGCATCTTTAATTTCATAAATGACGCGATAGTCTTTGCCGGGTCCGGCGTAGACACGGTAAAGTCGCTCCGCTCCCTTAAGCAGTTTTGCCCCAATCGGACGGGGGTTTACAGCAAGTTTATCAATGCCTGCGCTAACCTTCCTTCGAATGTAGGGATCCAGTTTGGCAAGGCCCTGTTCCGCAGAGGGACGGAATTCAATACGATAGATCAATCGAAAAGCCTAGATTCCCAGATTTTTTTTCACTTGCTCGAAGGAAATATTTTCTCCCGGTTCAGCAAGTGCGGCGCGAGCGTCTTCCAAATCTATTCGATCCATTTCGTCACGTGCCAGCCGCTCTAAAAGTTGAAGGTCTTCAATTGAGATAATGGCGGCAAGGTCCTTGCCACGGCGGGAAAGAATGGTTCGTTCATGTCCATAGGCCGCACGGTTAAGGATATCCGGAAATTCCGCTCTTGCTTTTGAGATGTTGAGTCGCGTCATGATGGACAGTTTGTACAATGTGTACAAGACCATTTTAACACCATGAGAGTGACAGTGTTGCCTCGGATTGAGGATGAGGTTGCCATGGGTTTCTCCTTGGCTTGGATTGTTGCATGGGCGGTGTAGGTGACAGTGGAATTCTTGCAGGTAACTGCTTTGGGGAGTTTCTGTTACGGATTTGGATTGGGTGGTGATTGCTGAAGTTTAAGAGCTAATTTTTGTCTGGTGTGACTCCATCACGGCACAGGAATGGAATCCAATTCTCGCGATAGTTTAACGCGTAGAAATAGTTGAAATGGTTGAATTCTGGACGAATATCATTAATGACGCTGGAACAATTTGTTTTAAATCCTAGAACTCCTGCTTGCCCCCCGTCGGCAACAAACCAGTCAGCCAGCTTGACCCATATGTCTTTGCCTCCACACTGATTCAGAACTGCTTTTACCCGCCCGGCTTTCACTGGAGTTACCCAGTCATAGTCTTCACTAAGAATCGAACCACAGAAGATAATTCGATCAAATCGAAGTTCAGGATATTTCTTAATCGCGTGTGCAACGATGTATGTACCAAAGCTGTGCGCAATGATTGACGGGACTATCCCATGTTCAGTGACCACCCTTTCGTATTCTCTCTTGAACCAGTCAATTTTTCTGTTTCGACACCAAGGAATTAAGAGTTCCAAAGCCCAGAAGTTGCCGTAATCCAGAGGCAGATTTCTTATTCCAAGAAGCTCAGGACCCAACTCTTTTTGCCATTCTCCCCGACTTCTAATGCCATGAAGCGTAATAACTAACTTAGGCAGAACCGTGGTTTCCATCTTCGGCAGAACGGTCGTTGCGGTTCGGATTACCTCCTCAGGGGTCAAAGGTATCCAAGCAGCCCGGCGAGTCCGCTCCTCCGCCTCTTTGAGGCTACTTCGAAGCCCTGCGCTGTACTTCGGTAGTTCCTTAATTAATCGTCTGATGGCCTGGCAACTATTCTCTGTTCCTTTGTTTACAAGCGTATTTACGAGCGAATTCCACCAGTCCGCTAACATTTGGGTTCGCGTGACATGGCCGTCGCCGTCCTGTCTTTTTTCAAGCCCGCGATCAGCAAGCCAAATGCAAAGGTCCGCTATGTCTTCCGAATCAAGTTGACCAGGGAAGTTGTAGACTTCATGCCCCGAAGCAATTTCTTGCAGAACTGCAACGCTGAAGGGTTCGCTTTTCTGAATTTCAGGCCAAACAACTTTCCATTCGCTTGGGTCATTCACAACCAATGCTGTACTAGCGTATACTGCGCGCCCCTCAACTTCGTCGCAACGCGGAAGTTCACCAGTCGCGAAGGACCTTGCCACTCCTTTAGCTAAAGGGTCATTATTCTTGAGCAGCACAGACAGGACGTCTCTGAAGGCACCGGGTTTTAGAGCCTTACCGACTATCTTTGAATTCAGGTTTGCGGCCAATCGATCATTCCAGAAACCGCCAAGTTGCCCAAGAATGGAAACCCCATTATGACGTTCGTTATCCCCATCAATAACTTCATCCAAAGTGGAGTAGAAAATATCTGTGACACGCTCCTCTGACTTGGTAACCAATAGCTTCCGAGAGGACTTATTGCCGCTAGTAGCAGAGGCTACAATGAGCCGTGTCCAAAATCCCCAATCGCATAGCGAAAGCCCATCGAGAGATTCAGGTGACTCCAGGGCGAGGAGATGCAACGAACCATATCCTGCTACCATTCGATGCGTTAATTGGCGGTGTTTCCACCAGTCACCCGGTGCGCATGGTGGCCGGGTCTTCAAATACATCTTAGCGGCCTCAATAATCAAGGCTTTTGCGGAGTCATCAAATTGAGACCAGCCGGGAAATGGTTCTGGGTTGCTAGAATTCTCACGAGATTGCAGATGCATGTAAATCGGAAAGAAATCCTTATCCCCATATTTGGAAAGGATTTGTGTCAGACAGTCGGTTACGGGAACAATTGAACTTGTTACTTCTTTTGCCGGCCTTACTCTGAGCCTCCGATAATATTCAGTCTTCAAATCTTTTGCGTGCAAACTACCAAGAATGATTTCGGAAATAATCGGCGTGAACTCTTTCCCCAAGTCCGCATCGCTAGTAGCAAAGCTCCAAACTGCATCGAATGTGATAGGGTCCGGTGGTGTTCTCAACAAGTAGATTATTGCCTTAATAATGAGCAGGCGGGTATTCTGATCTGAATTGAGTGACAATTCGGTGAGTAACCACACGACGTCTGTCGCCCGCATCGAAGAAGCGTCAATCAGGTTAAATTTGCCGTTTGGGATCGTCGCAGCAAAGGGAAGAATCGCATGTGCCACTTTTCGTCGCACCTCTTCGCTGGACGACGCTAGCTTGTTGTCAATCTCGTCAATATTTTTATAAAGTTCGGTGTGTTCGAATAGCGCAACCGCTAAGGCATCAAGAACTCCAGTCTCGTCTATGTGGTCGACGGCTTTCACCAATATTTTCGAGGATAGTACAGGGAGTGGGTCCCAATGATTGCCTTCATCGGGATGTTGCCTGGCCCAGGACACAGCAACTACCATATCTTCGGGCTTAAGCCATTTCAACAGTTCGGAACCTAGAAAACGCCAATAGGAACCGAAATGATCTCCATTGGCCGGTGCGACGATGTTCGAGAACATCTCCTGTGCCGTAATGTTCTCTGGCCACACAGCCATGAGGCCGTAACCTCTTAGCTCGTCTACAGAGTCTTCACCTGCATGCCCCAGGGCAAGTGGGCGCAGCAATGCTTTCGCGGCAGGTTCACCAATTTCTACAATGGCCCAGGCTGCGTGGATACGAAGCTTGTCGTCCTCATTGACGTTTAAGGCAATGTCCGCAAGTTCTTTTTGTAAGGATTTCACTTCGCAGTGCCTTGCAATATCAACTGCGGTCAATCGCGCTTCCAAATTGCTCGAAGACCATCCAAGATATGGCTCGAGGATAGTGGAAAGTTCAGGACATTTGAGGCGGTCGTATTTTGGAGAGAAGTGCAATGGAGAATCAAAAACCTCACCGGACTCAAAAGACTCCAGAAGCCGGGTAGCGAGTCTGGCACGTTCTGCGGACGTCAAGTCGGTCAATATTAGAGCTTCGGGGTCCGATTGAAGTAACAAATTGAAGACTTGCGGATTCATTGCGGCAAGCCAGGCGGCAGTTTCCCTGAGTTGTGGAATAACTTTGCCGGAGTCATCGGCATTCATAAAGAACTTCTTCAACAGTTCGAAGGGAACTTTGTGCGAATTGAGGTAGTACGCGGCCAGATATTCCGGGTAGCTCTGATGCCTCCAGCCCTGCCGGTTCAATCCACGAGAAAGAAAAAAGCCAGTGCCAGCTAATACTTCGCGCAGAGCCTCTAGATCGACAGTGACGTGGTTTGCCAACTCTCCCTCCATCCCACCGCTTAGCAATTCCAACAGCACATCCTCTGACGGCGCTTCGTCGAGTTTTCCTCTCCAAATTCCAGATTTGTTCGAAAATTGAGTGACGGCGGCAATCCTGGCAGCGATTGCAAACCGCTGCGAAACACTCAATTTTCCTCTGAGTTTTGGCGTGTTCCTATCCGGATTCGGCTCCTCAGATAATCGACGGCATCCATCAAAATAAAGATCAGCACGGTTAGTAGGTAGAGTTCCATCCACTTTGAATTTCTGGATGAGAAATTTCAACGTAATCGGTTTAATCGCAAATGGTACCGCACCCGACTTGATAATTGTGTCAATAAACCCCTCAAAAGGAATTTCCGAAGTTTTGGCTGCTACAATCACATCGCTTTTCGTAAGCGGAGCAAGTTCAAAAACCCTGACCTGATCCTTATCCCAGATTTCCATGAGATGCTGTTCAAGAGTCGCTGGCCAATCCCCTGGTCGTGACGCAATGCGGAGCCTTAAACGCTCAGTAGGACAGTTCTTTAGCGAGGACCTCAAGACTTTAGAAATGGTGTCGATGCGCAGTAACCCTTCATCGAGGCTGTCGAGAAATAGATGGAGTGTTTGATTCCCTTTTCGCCACTTAGTGACTTCGTCTCCCTGGAAGAGTTTCCGCTCAAGATCATCTTCGGAGCTACAAATCCCGAGGTCGAACTGCATTGCGATATCTCCATTCACTGAAGCCGCGATGCTCACACGTTGAAACTCGTCGTCGAGTGCAGTCGATTTGCCCATCCCTTGTTCACCCAACAGAACCAAACATGACGTTTGACTTATTGAATCAAAAGAGAAGACTTTGCCCTCGAAATATTTAGCATGGTCGGACTCGGGATCCAGCAGAAATCCGTCATCAACCAGATTTATCAGCCCTCCACGTGGATACCACAATCGATTCCATGGATATACTGGTTCCTGCATTTACGTTTATTCTACCGCTTCACTAACTTCGCCCAACTAATTCCGTGCACAATAAAAGATATGCAATTCCTGGTTATTCTCCTCTTCCTCATCCTCACCTGCCAAGCTGCTGAACCACTGACCTTCATGGAAAAGCGCTTCCAGGAAAGCCTCACCAACGTCACTTTATCCGGACTATTCACAGAGGATGGTGTAGCGGAAATGAGTGAGGATCGTTACGTCATTGAAAGTGCTACGAAGTTGAAAGACGACACTTGGAAACTGGACACTCGCTTTGAATTCAATCGTAAAGAAATCAAGTTCAGCTTACCTGTCCAAGTGAAGTGGGCTGGCGACACTCCGGTGATCACACTGACTAACTTCCCCATTCCTGGAGCGGGGATTGTGCAGGCTCGAGTGTTAATCTTCAATAGCAGTTATGCCGGAACTTGGGTTGGCAAGAAGCATGGCGGGAAAATGTTTGGGAACGTGATCAAGAACTAAATGAATGTAACCTGAATAGGCGGAATCCACGTCGTGATATTGCAAGGACGAAATGATAAATAAGCTAATTTTATTGGCCACAGCGTGCTTACCGGCACTGCAAGCGCAGAGCTGGGAAATTGATAGTAACCATTCCAGTGCTCAGTTTTCAGTTCGGCACATCATGATCTCAAACGTGAAGGGCGAGTTTACAAAGGTGAGCGGTAAAGCCATTTACGACCCCAAGAATCTGGCTGGAGCGTCGCTTGAGGCTACGATTGATGCCAGTTCCATCACCACTCGCGAACCTCGGCGAGACAACCATTTGCGCAGTGCCGAATTTCTGGATGTGGCCAAGTTCCCTGTGATCACCTTCAAAAGCAGTAAGTTCGTAAAGACTACGGCGGGCCTAAGTATTCTGGGCGATTTGACGATTCGCGGAGTAACTAAGCCAGTTACTCTGACTGTGGACGGTCCCACTGGGGAAGTGAATGATCCGAAGAGTGGTCCCAAAATCGGCGCATCCGCAACGACCAAGATCAATCGCAAGGAATTCGGCATGCTCTACAATGCTGTTGTGGAAGCGGGCAGTTTTGTGGTGGGGGACGACGTGACTATCACGCTGGATGTGGAATTGTTAAAGAGGAAGTAAGTGGGAATCGGGGTTAGTCAAAAGCGCCATCTTTCTTGAATAATTCGACTAAGTCCTGAGACCCATGGATGATCCTCACTATTTCAATTCTTGTACCATGCGGTTGGTAAAAAATCAAGTAATCGGCAAAGCGCTCACTAACCCGAAAGTTCCGAACTAAAGCCAACTGTGGATTGGCAACATTGCAAGGCCAACCCATAGCTGGTTGGGTAACTATAAAAGCAAATGTCTCGTAGATTTCAGAAAGAAATCGAAGGCCCATATCGATGCCTCCACGTTCCGCTAACTCATCAGCAATAGAATCAATTTCCTGGTCAGCTTTAGGTCGGATAACATAACCAAAACTCACTGGTGGCCTTTTTTCTTAGAGTGCCGATCCATAAATTGCCATCGTTTGTTTTCCCAATATTCCGGCGTGATCTCAATTGGATCGCCTGACTTAAGACCTTCCAGCAGAAGCGCTTCCAATTTTTGCTCAGCACGCCGGTTCTGGTCTTGGCGCAACAGCTCGCGGACATATTCGCTGGGCGTGCTGTAGCCATTGCCTTTCACTTGATCTTCCACGTAATCCTTTAAGGATTGTGGAAGCGAAATGTTGAGGGATGCCATGCTCATGTCTACCACGGTAGCGCCGCCTTCATTTATTGTCAATTTATGAAGGTGCCGCGTAACAACGCTCAGCCGCAGTCTTTCCCATGCGGATGCAATCTGGGATCCCGATGCCTTCATAGGCATTCCCGGCCAAATGTATCCCAGGTAGCACTTTCAACTCATCAACAATCGCCGCCACTCTCGCCTGATGTCCCACCGTATATTGGGCCATGGCTCGATTCCAGCGGACAACATTTTGAGCCACCGGGGCCACGTTGATTCCCATCCAGCCTTGTAATTCAACTCGCACTTCTTCCACTAACTGGGTATCACTCAACCCACCCCCGGTGCCGCCGACGAAGCAGCGCAGTAACACCTTGTCATCGGGCACGCGATGCATGAATTTAGTCCCCACCCAGGTACAAGCGGCCATGCGGCGGCGTTCTTTTGCAGGAACTAAGAAACCGAAACCGTTCAGTGGATGGGGGAACGTCGCGCGGTCATAGATCAGTCCAATCGTGATGGACGAGTTATAACCGATGGCCCCCAGACCTTCTGCTGCTTTTGGGGCGATGCTGCGTAAGATATCGGCAGCCTGCCAGGCAGGTGTGCAGACAATGACATGACTTACAGGCTGCCCATTCACCAGATAATCGCCATGGGCACTTTTTTCTATGCGCTCCACTGTTCCATGACGGATTTCCACTTTCCCGGCAATCGCATTTTTGATGGCTGTGGGCAATGTCCCCAGTCCATCTTTCATCGTGCGGAAGAGTGTCCCAGTGGTGGCGGGAGCAGCGGCACGACGGGCCAGCGTGCCTTTGGTCAAGCTGCCGTACTTCATTTCCAATTCGACGAACTGCTGCAATACTGCATTGGCACTCAACTGCTCTGGATCGCCACCGAAGACTCCGGCCAGCAAGGGCTCGGCCAGGTAATCTACTGTTTCCTGCCCGTAATGGCTTCGAATCATCTCCGCCACAGATCGTTCCCCCACAACCTCAGGCTTACGGAAATACTCCAGTGCCATACGGATCTTAGTTCCCCAACCGACCAGCGGAGTGGTGACCATGGGCCATATCTTAGTGGGTATCATCATTGCCAAGCCATCGGGCATGGGCACTAACTTACTGTGGCGCACCATGTAAGTGACGCGTAAGTGGTCATTGGAACCAATTACTTCTGATTCCAGACCCAGATCCTTGATTAATTGGAGAGCCGCCGGTTTGGCGGAAAGAAAACTATCGGGGCCGCCTTCAACCAGGCAACCTTCTATACGATTGGTCTCAATGACTCCACCGAGACGTGGAGATTTTTCGAACAAAATAGCCGAGCGGTTGGCCTTTTGAAGGTAGTAGGCGGCACTCAAGCCAGTGATGCCGCCTCCGATAATAGCTACCGGTTTCAGGGTTTGAATTCGCGAACGAAATCAACCATCGCTCGCACATGGTCCACAGGGGTTTCCGGAAGAATGCCGTGACCCAGATTGATAATATGACCCGGGCGTGTGCCCGTGCGTTTCATCAGTTCATGCACTTTCGCCTTCAATTCGGGCAAGGGCGCAAACAGCGCAGCCGGATCTAAATTGCCTTGCACTGCCGAACGATAGCTGATGTCCATCCAAGCCTGATCAATGTTGATGCGCCAATCCACACCCATCACATCACCGCCAGCGGCGTGCAGTTCCTTGAAGAAACCGGCAGCGCCTGTGCCGAAGTGAATTACCGGAACACCAGTGGAACGGACGCGTTCAATTAATGCGCGTGAGTAAGGGGCCACGTAGCGGACGTAATCGTCAGGTCCAAGTGCACCAACCCAACTATCGAACACTTGAATTGCACGAGCTCCGCTAGCCACCTGCATGATGGCGAACGGACCCAACACGTCAACAATTTTGCCCATCAAGCGACGCCACAGCGTTTCATCTTTATACATCAGTTGCTTGGTTTTGAGGAATGTCTTGGACGGGCCACCTTCAATCATGTAGCTGGCCAGGGTAAATGGCGCACCAACAAAACCGATGATGGGAACTTTGCCAGCCAGTGCCTGGGCCACCAATTTGATGGATTCGCCGACGTAACCGAGGTCGTCCGTATTGGATATAGATAGGGAATCTACGTCGTTCGAAGTGCGCACGGGATTGTCGATATGCGGACCTTCGCCAGCACGAAATTCCAGTTTTAGACCCATTGGTTCCACGGGCAATAGTAGATCGGCAAAAATAATTGCCGCATCGACATCAAGAATTTCAATCGGTTGCAGGGTCACTTCAGCGGCCAAATCGGGCCGTTTACAGATGTCCAGAATGGAGTTTTTTGCTCGAATTTCCCGATACGGCTTTAAGTATCTGCCGGCTTGTCGCATGAACCATACGGGACGAACATCCGTCGGCCGACGGCGGCAAGCATCGAGAAAGCGGCTGCTCATTGGAGCCACGCGCATACAGCTTCTCCTTGAAGGTCTTCCCAAAGGAAGACTCGAAAATCTTTCGGTTTATGATCAGCCACCCAACGGTCCGAACTGGAACAACAGGTCCGTATAGCGGGTGGAAGGCTGACTACCAGGAAGGTTGTGACCCACCGCATCCACACTGGATTCATAGCGATACAGCTGTTAAGAGATGGCCAGAAGCAGAGCTAACAACAAACTTACCACAATGCGTTTCATGGATAGGGAAAATTTTGTAGGGGGCGGGGTACCCCACATTTGTTCGCTTCGAGGGGATTTGCAAGTGTTTTCACTTGCTCGTCAGAACGGTTTGGCAGATCTGATTTAACTCCTTTGAAAAACTATAGGTTAGGAGCACGTTTTATATGTTGACGGATTGACAGACGCAAAGGTGGTTACGACTGAATGTTCACGTAAGTATGCATTGCATATACAATGGGATTGACGGAGTTTGATTGGGACGGAAGCGTGATTATCGTTTAAGGCGAACGAAAGGAGAATGAGTGAAATGAGTAAGAAACTGCTTGATATGCCGAAGTTCAGCAGCGAGGCTGACGAAGCGGATTGGTGGGCCAGCGCGGCAGGACGCGAGTTTGTGAAGCGAAAGTCCGCCGGAAACGTGCCGGATAGTTCCAAGGTCAAGGGGCTTGATTTGGTTGCACGGCTCAACAATAAACCCAGCGTGCAAATCGCTATCCGCTTGCCGGAAGACGACATTGCAAAGGCTCGCGAAATCGCGGATCGCAAGGGTATTGGGTATCAGACGCTGCTTAAGATGTATGTGCGCGAAGGCCTGTTACGCGAAGCTGCTGGCCGCTGAAATCGGGACGGAATGCTTCTCTTGCGGTTACTGAGCTTCTGACTAAATCCCCGCCACCAGCAGCGCAGATCGATTCAGCCAACTCTTCGCGCATGTGACCGATGCCAGGGTTCTTTGCGATCCGGTGCAGAGCATTTTCAAGCGCGTCGAGAACCCGGTCGGCGGCTTCGATGTTGTCGTCTGCGATGTAGTCCCAGATATCGCAGATGTCTTGCTCAGCGCGATGCGTAAGGATGAATGGCTTCATGCCTTGGATAATTTCCGCTTGGCCTTGCGCTCCCGTATCGTCGCAAAGGCGTTAGGTCCGTCCACAAACTCGCCCCGGGCAGCTTGCTCCGTGCCAACGGCGATTTCCTTCCGCAGTTCAGCCAAACGCATATGTTTGATCTCTTCGCGCTCCTTCAGCAGCCGCAGGCCTTCCCGTAAGATTTCGCTTTGGGTTTGATAGTAGCCGCTCTTTAGAAGGCCAGCCACAAATTCATCGAATGCAGATCCGAGATGAACGTTCATGATCTCATGCTATCCACACTAACAATAGATGTCAATTGTTGACATAATTTCCTTGAGCTTCTGACTAAATTCCAGCCACCAATGCCGCCAGCAGCGCAGTGCGATCGGCGATGCGGTTCACCAGCAAACTCTCGTTCACCGCATGTGCTCCTTCGCCTACGGCACCTAAGCCATCCAGGGTGGGAACGCCCAATGCGGCGGTGAAATTTCCGTCGGAACCGCCGCCGGTCATTGATTCTTCAATGCTGATCCCCATATCGCCAGCCAGCCTATGCGCCAGTTTGTACAGTGCCGCGATTCCGCTGGAACGTTCCATGGGTGGGCGGTTCAAGCCCCCGGTTACTTCAATGCGGCAGCGTTTATCGAATGGCTTCAGCGCTTGAAACTTTTTGGCAAGGCCCACTTCATCCCGCAGTCTAGCGATGCGGATATCCACTTCAACGGACGCTTCCGCAGGCACCACGTTGGAACGTGTCCCGCCACTGATTACACCAGGATTCACGGTAAGCCCGCGCTTCAGATTGGTGAAGCTGGCGATCTTTTCCACTTGACGCGACAGTTCCACAATGGCATTGGCTCCGGCTTCGAAATCGACACCTGCATGCGATGCTCTGCCCGTCACTTTCACCAGGTACCCGCCGACACCTTTGCGGGCGGTCTTCAGTTTGCCGATCAAGCCTGTACCGGGTTCCAGCACCAGAACGGCAGTTGAATTCCGAGCCGTCTGCTCTGTAAGTGACCGCGAGGAATGGCTGCCTACTTCTTCTTCGGAATTGATTTGCAGGACAACTTTGCGTGAGATAGGAACATCATGTTCACGGATCGCTTCCATGGCGGCCAGGAAGAAGGCCAGGCCCGCTTTCATATCGAGCACGCCTGGACCCCACAAGCGACCATCGGCTTCGCGAAAGGGCATGGTCTTCAAGGTGCCCAACGGCCAAACGGTATCGGAATGGCCCAGTGCGGTGATTTGCCCTGGCTTCTTTTTGCCGGGCAACGCGAATTCAATCAGCAGATGATTGCCGTATGCCGGACCTGCTTTGATCACCTTCACTTTGGCCCAACCGGCCACCTGCGTGGCTATGTAATCGACGAAGGTGTTGACGGCACGGGGATCATCGCTCGGACTTTCAATCTGCACCATTTCGCGGATTCTGGCGATGATTCGCCGTTCGTTGTTTTTTGCCCATTGAAGATACATATCTTAAGCCATTCTAAAACGTAATCTGGGACAATAGAATAAAGACCCACGAATGGTTATTGACGGTATTTACTACGCGCTTGGTTTGTTTGCTGGCGGCGCTCTGGTGAGCTATCTCACACGCCCTGCATTCGGTATTCCCATGTTTATCCTGGGGCTGTTCTGTTTATGGTTCTTTCGAGATCCTGAGCGGAAGATTCCTACTGGCCCGGTGGCTGTATCCCCGGCTGATGGAAAAATTGTTTGGATCAAACAGATGGGCGATCAACAACGCGTGTCCGTTTTCTTAAACATTTTCGACGTCCACGTAAACCGTTCGCCGATTGCCGGCAAGATTACCAACATTGAATATAAGCGCGGGAAATTCCTGGTGGCATCAGTGGAAGCTGCTTCCACGGAAAATGAAATGAACGTGATCACGGTGGAAAGCAAGGGCGTGAAAGTTGTGTTTTCACAAATTGCCGGGCTGATTGCGCGCCGCATTGTTTGCTATAAGACCATTGGCGATGTTGTCTCTGCGGGGGATCGCGTGGGCTATATTAAGTTTGGGTCGCGTGTGGATTTGTGGTTTGGGCCGGAATGGACTGTTGAAGTGAAAGAGGGGCAGCGCGTGAGTGCGGGTTCTTCTATCATTGCTCGCAGAAAGGAGTAATTCCTATGCCGAAACTCAATTTTTCAGAACGTCTGATTGATCCGAAAACGCCAGATAGGCGGCCTCGCCGTGCTGCTTATGCGCTGCCCACAATGTTTACGGCGGGCAACGTTTTGCTGGGATTTCTTTCTATTATTGAAACCTTTCAAGGGGCCATGGCCAACGTCACAGGGCAATCTATGGAAGCGATGCATCACTTCGACCTGGCGGCCATTATGATAGGTATCGCCGCCGTGATGGATGGCTTGGACGGACGCATTGCACGAATGACCAACACAGTCAGCGACTTTGGAAGGGAGATTGATTCCCTGGCCGATGTGATTGCTTTTGGCCTAGCCCCGGCGATGCTGGCCTTTGCCTGGGGAATTCAGTTTGTGGATTGGCCGTTTGATGCAGCGGTGCGCACGCCTATTGTTCGGGCTGGATATTTTTTATGCTTCCTCTATCTGCTGAGTGGTGCGGCACGGCTGGCGCGTTTTAATGTGGTGACCAATCCGCAACCTAGCAATCCGGGTCGGGCTGATCGCAAATATTTTGTGGGTTTGCCTATACCGGCGGCGGCGGCGATGGTGGCTAGCATTGTCTATTTTGAAGGGTCGACACCTTTGAAGTATTGGATGTTTTCGGTAGCTTGGATGGCCTTGATGGGCATGCTGGCGTTTCTGATGGTTTCCACCTGGCGCTACCGGAGTTTTAAGGACTTCAACCTGGGTCGCCCGTTGTCGTTCAAGAGTCTGATTCTTTTTGGGAGCCTGATGTACTTAATCTACGAGTACTCCAGACCCGTTTTATTCGTCCTGGCCATTACCTATATGGCAAGTGGCATTTTGATTCGCATCGGTGGATTGTGGCGCCGCAGTACGCAGCCCACTCCGCAAACTACGCCGAAAATACCGGAGACACAAGTTGGCTAAAAAGATTGCTGTGATTGTAGGCGGTGAATCACTGCTGGGTCGCGAAATTAAGGAACTGGCTGGGGATTTATTTCGCCTGCAGATATTGGGCGGCGAGGAAGAAGAAGTCGCCGTGATTGAACAACAGCAGGATGAATTGACGGTGCTGGCGCGGTTGGAAAAAGCTAGTTTGAAAGATGCTGATGTGGTGGTGCTGACTGCATCGAGCGCTGAAATTTGCCAACAGGCCATTGATTGGGCACCGAAGAAAGTTCCTGTTGTTGACGCCAAAGGCTTGCTGGATGAAAAGCCCGGTGCACGCCTCTTTCGTCCCAAAGGTCCCACGGCCAGGTTGACAGTCATACCGACGTCAGCCGCGCAGGTATTGGCCAATTTGCTTACCACACTTGCCGCAGTGCATCCGATTGCGCGCAGTGTGGTTACCATTTTTGAACCAGCCAGCGAATGGGGTCAGGCAGGGGTTGCGGAGTTGCAGGGGCAAGCGGTTTCACTGCTCACCTTCAAGCCGATTGTGAAGAAAATCTTTGACGCGCAATTGGCATTCAATAAGCTAGCTGCATTTGGAGAAGATTCAAAATTCAGTTTGGCGGAAAAGGAAGCGCGCATAGAACGTCATTTGGCTAGCCTGCTGGCAGCGGCCAATGGTCCGCCCATGCCGTCGTTGCGGCTGGTTCAGGCGCCAGTTTTCCATGGGTACAGCATGTCAGTCTGGGTGGAGTTTGAAAAGTCGCCGAACAAGATAAAGATTGAAGCCGCTTTAACGAAAGCGGGCACCGATGTTCGTGACGATTCGTTGGAGCCGCCCAACAACGTCGGCATTGCTCAACAGAGTGGTTATGCAGTGGGTGCGGTTCGAGTGGATAGCAACAATCCGAAAGCAATTTGGCTATGGACGGTCGCCGATAATGTGCGCATTGCGGCCGATTCGGCAATTGCCGCGATGACTGCCGTGGTGAGAGCTTAGATGAGACTGGTGGGGGCAATTGTGTTGTTACTTGTGAACGCCAGTTGCGGCTATCACGTATCGGGAAAGGCCAATCTGTTGCCGAAGTCGGTGCAGACCATTGCCATTCCGGCCTTCACGAATATCACGGCGCGCTACAAGTTGCCAGAGCGGCTGGCGGGGTCTTTGACACGGGAATTTATCTCTCGTACGCGCTATCACATTACTGCTGATCCAACTACGGCTGACGCTGTGCTGCGCGGTTCGGTGCTGCGTTACGATTCCTATGTGACCACGTTTGACCCGGTCACCAATCGTGGAAGCAGCGTGCAGGTGAACGTCACGTTGAAGCTGACATTAGTGGAACGGGTGACGGGAAAAGTGCTGTTTGAACGGCCTTCCATGGAAGTGCGGGAGCGGTACGAGATCGCCACGGATCAGCGGGCTTATTTGGAAGAGAGTGACGCAGCCGTGGATCGGATGAGTCGGGATTTGGCGCGGACGGTGGTGAGTGCTGTGTTGGAGGCTTGGTGAGGGATTTAACTCTTCTGCAATCGGACAGCTTTAAGTGTTGGAGTGAAACGTATCTGGCCTTGGAAAAACCGCTCCCTCGCGGTCACGGCTCGGTTGAATTTGTGCGTTACCGAGCCGTGACCGCAAGGGAGCGGTTTTTCCAACAAGGGAAAACTAAGCGGCATTCCTGGGAATTGGTATGACTCCTGATCAACTCCTCACCCAACTTAAAAAAGGACCTGCGGCACCGGCTTATCTGTTCCTTGGACCCGATGTGTATCGTCGCGTTCGTGTGCGGGAAGCGTTGCGTAAATCGGTATTGGGTGACGAACCGGATGAGGAAGGATTCACTCGCCATGATTTAGATGAGGTGAAACTTTCCGATGTGATGGATGATGCTTGCGCCTATTCCCTATTTACTTCGCGGCGGTTGATTTGGGTTGGTGCGGCGGAAGGGGCTATGCCTCGAACATCGAAGGCGGCCGCTGCAGCGAATGAAGACGGCGACGCTCCCGTGGCTGGCGTCGGGGCTCGGATTGCACAGTATTTGAAAGATCCCATTCCTGGTGTCTGCGTGGTGTTCGACATCACTCGTTATGAAATGGATAACGACGACAAGGCCAAAATTGAGCGGGCTCGAAAGTTCTATTCGGCCATCAAAGATGTGGTTGAATTTCCACCGTTCACCGCTGCCGAAGCTACCAGGTTGATGGGTGATCTGGCTAAGCAGCACGACGTTAAGTTTGCGTCTGGAGCGCTTCAATTTTTGATAGAAGCGACGGGAGCCAACGCCAATCGGCTGGTGAACGAACTGGAAAAACTGAGCCTGCTTGCGGGTAAAGGCGGCAACATTACTGAGGCGATGATCGGCAACATGGTTCCCGATGCCAGGGAGACTACGGTTTTTGCACTGGTGGCGGCGATGGGTCGCAAGGATCGGAATCAGTCGTTGGAACTTCTCGATACTCTGGTTCGCGATGGTGAGTACTTGCCGCTGGCATTGAACTTTTTAGCAACTCAGTTTCGACTGGCGTTGGTATCGAGGGAAGCAGCGTTGAAGAGTGCGTCGACGATTCAGGGACATTTCATGCAGCTAGGCGTTCCTATGTGGAGATCCCGTGCAGATCAAGTGAGCCAGACTGCCACATCGTTCAACGATGGGCAGTTACGCAGGGCGATGGTGGAGATTTTTGAGGCTGATCGTGGCATGAGGGATATCAAGCTGGATGATCGCACGGTGATGGAACGATTTATCTTGTCGTTAACTAAGTAAAGACGACTAAGTAAAGTAAGAGGGACAAAATAAAAAAGCCCCGAGCAGATGCTCAGGGTCTTTGGGGTAAACCTTTATTCAAACAGGAGAAATTAAGCTGCTGCGACCATTTTCTTCAATCGCAGAGCGATGCGGCTTTTATAACGGGCTGCCGTGTTTTTCTTGATAATGCCCAATTTGGCGGACTTGTCGATCACAGAAAATGTGCCGGGGACAGCCGATTCCACTGCCTTAGCATCTTTGCCCGCGAATAAGCGGCGCAGGGAGCGGATGGAATGGCGAAGACGGGTGTTGCGCATCCGGTTGACCAGGGTTTTGCGTTCGGTCTGACGGACGCGCTTGAGCGATGAAACTGTATTTGCCATCTAGTAAAAAAACCAACCTTCGAAATCTCGGCCAGAAGTGGCCTGTTAATAGAATAACCCAGCGGAGGTATGCGACGCAAACTTAGGTAGCGGGCTATTCACGCATTGCGGGCAAATTCGCCATGGTCGATTGGCCTTTTGCCTTAACCGGCAGGAACTGCCTTATAAGAGACTGATTGGCCACATACCCATTCCCTTGTGAAATTAACAGGCCCTTCTCTTTCAACAAGTCAACATCGCGCGAACAGGTTCTGGCGTGCATCCCGGCATAAAGTTTGGCAACACGGGGCGATACTTGATCCATTTCGCCCATCGGCACCGGATCAGACTTTGTAGAGATATCCAGGATTAGCGCCTTCTGTCTGGCTGCGGCTCGGCTATTCTGGTGATGAAAAACTTCGTGAATGTAATTCACCCAGGCCACATCCAGATGCAATTGTCGGATGTAAGCGATTTGCTCCTTCAGCCCATCGACGAATCCCGCGACTGCGTAGGCGAGAAACGGCATGACCTTGCCACCCGATTCACTGGCCGCCCGAAGCTGGCGCAAATATTCTTGCCTGGTGAGATTGTAGTGATTACTTAAAAGGTGAGAGGCGGGCGAAGGGACGCCTTCTGCCAATAACATTTGCGCTTCGATCAGCCGCCCAGTGCGGCCATTGCCGTCGCTGAATCCGTGGATCCACTCCACGTAAAGATGGCCAATGATCGCTTTCAAGATCGCCATATGCATGCTTCCCAGGCCAGCTTGCGGTTGGAAGTCAGGACCGTTGAGCCAGTGGCACAGCTTTTCAAACAGATACTCGCAGTCTTTGGCGGGTGCACCCCGATAGTTCATCACTCCCACTGAGTAAGTCCTGATTTCACCCGAGGTGACTCCCGGCTCCAGAGTTAGACGGTGCAGCATCGCTCGATTAATCTCCTTGATCCGGGGAACCGTAAGCGTAAGACTTTCGCCCCGGTGAATTGTTTCCAACATGCGGTTGGATTCGTTGATGATATTGTCGATCTCCTGTTTTAAATACTCCTTGCTGGGAGGAACGTTCAGCTTTCCGTCGAGATGCTTTAAGACCTCTTCTTCTGATAGCGTGTTCCCTTCAATAGCCGTGGTTCCCCAAACCCCTTTCGCCAAATAGACCTGGTGTAGAGTTCGTGCAATGTCGGGCCGCAAAGGCACCCCAGAAATATGTTCACACTTCGATTGACATTCCCCCAGGGCTATCCAAAAGGAGGGTGGGGCGTCGCGAAGATCCAGTCGGAACGTTAACCAGGGGTGAGACTTCTCGTATTCCCGACCGTGTTTGGTCATTCTTTGTATGCCTATGTGTCGTGGGAGCTGTCAATCGTAAACCATTGAAATATATGAAGATGTTAATATATTGTCGTGTGATTTGTCAAGCATGTAGTCGTAAGTTAAGGGACGTCTTTCGATGCATCAACATTACTTACCCAATTTTTGTTAGGATACCAATTACCACATGTCACAGATCAAAGGCCCCGCCATTTTCCTGGCTCAATTCATGGGTGATGAGCCACCCTACAATACCTTGCCCAACATCACCAAATGGGTGAAATCGCTGGGCTATAAAGCTGTCCAGTTGCCCAGTTGGGATAGTCGGATTATGGACCTGAAGAAGGCCGCTGATTCAAAGAGTTATTGCGAGGATTTGAAGGCGCAAACCAACGGTTTGGAAATCACTGAACTAGCCAGCCATTTGCAGGGTCAATTGGTGGCCAGCCATCCTGCTTATGATGAATTGTTCGACGGTTTTGCGGAGAAGGAAGTACAAGGGAATCCCAAAGCCAGGGCGGAATGGGCTGTGAAGCAGATGAAGATGGTGATCAAAGCATCGGCGAATTTGGGGCTGAATTGCACTGCTTCATTTACGGGAGCTTTACTGTGGCCGATGATGTACCCTTGGCCGCAGCGTCCTGGTGGATTGGTGGAGGAAGGGTTCAAGGAACTGGCCAGGCGCTGGAAGCCGATCCTTGATTACGCCGATCAGTTTGGGGTGGACATTGCCTATGAATTGCATCCTGGTGAGGATGTGTTTGATGGAGCCACGTTCGAACGGTTCCTGGAAGCCACGGGAAACCATCCGCGAGTGAACATCAACTACGATCCATCGCATTTTGTTTTGCAGTGCATGGATTACGTGGGTTTTATTGATATTTATGGCCCGCGCATTAAGGCGTTCCATGTGAAAGATGCCGAGTTCCGTCCTTCGCCCAGAGCGGGAGTCTATGGAGGATATCTGGGGTGGAAGGAACGTCCAGGCAGGTTTCGGTCATTGGGTGACGGGCAGGTGGATTTCAAGCAGGTGTTCACCAGAATGACTGCGGCTGGCTATGACAAATGGGCAGTGCTGGAATGGGAATGCTGCTACAAAGACAGCGTACAAGGGGCAACGGAAGGGGCTCCATTCATTGCGGCACACCTGATTGATGTCCCAACGAAGGCGTTCGACGACTTCGCTGGCGGGTCCACCGATGCGAAGAAGAACCGCAGAATCTTAGGGCTCAAATAAAGAAATTTATCCGCAGATGACGCAGATTAGCGCAGATAAGACGAGCACAGCATCTTGGATTTTATCTGCGACATCTGCGACATCTGCGGATAATTAGTTTTGGGCTTCTTCGAGAGCCAGTTTGCGTTGGCGTTGGAAGGCCATACGAGCCTGGTAGTCTGCGGAGAGTTTGGCGAAGGCGGCCCAGTAGTAGCCTCCTACGAAGATCAACAGAAAGGGAACAGCCAGGATGTTGAGCGTATCAATGGCGTAGGCGATCATGCCTAAAAACCAGGTGCCTGCGGCCAGTTCGAAGAAGGGAAGCCATCCTATACGGCTTCTGTATTTGGATGCCAGCGCCTTTTTGTTATCGCCACCGATTGCGTACTTCGGGGTGCGGACGAATCCGGTTTCATAGCCAACCAGCGCTTCAATCACAGCCTTGGCGTTTGACAATGTGAGTGCAACGCCTGCTGCCAGCAGCGCGGGCATCAGCCAGAAAGAGCGTTTCCAAGTAGTGGGATGCAGTTCCCGTTGGGCCACCAGATAGAATGCGGAAATGGACCAGAATGATGCGGCGATCAGTGGCAGATCAAGAAACAGCATCTGCACCGGACCCATATAGAAGCGTACGATCATCACCGGCAACATCAGCACAGAGACGATGAGCATCAGCGGGTAGGAGATGTTCGGAGTGAGGTGGAAGAAAGCTTCCGCTTTCACGCGCCACGGTAGATCGGCCCGCATCAACATCGGCATCAATTTCAAAGCGCACTGGGTGAGGCCCTTGGACCAGCGGGTTTGCTGAACTTGGAAGCCGTGCATATCCACCGGCAGTTCCGACAAGCATTCTACGTCGGGACAATAGATAAATTTCCAACCCTTCACTTGGGCGCGATAGCTTAAATCCGAATCTTCGGTAAGCGTATCGTGCTGCCAGCCGCCCGCATCCTGGATCATGGCTTTGCGCAGAATTCCGGCGGTACCGTTGAAGTTAAAGAAAAGGCCGCTACCAGCGCGGGCAACGTGTTCCAGCACAAAATGGCCGTCCAGCAACATGGTCTGCACTTCGGTGAGCAGGTTGTAATGGGAGTTGAGATAGGTCCAGCGAGTTTGCACCACACCCACTTTCGGATCGGCGAAATTGTGGATGGTGCGCATCAGGAAGTCGCGCGGGATGAGGAAGTCGGCATCGAACACGGCTACGAAATCACCAGTGGCGATCTCCAAGCCTTCTTGCAACGCACCGGCTTTGTAGCCGTGACGATTGGTGCGATGAATGTATTCAATGGGGTGCCCGGCGGCACGATATTCGGCAACCAGACGCTCAGTGAAGGGATGGGTTTCGTCGGTGGAATCGTCCAGAACTTGGATTTGCAGCAGATGGCGCGGATAGTCGATCTTTACCACTTCTTCCAGTAAACGTTCCACAACGAAGCGTTCGTTGTACATGGGAAGCTGAATGGTGACGGCCGGAAGTTCGGCGAATTTGATGCTGGGGTCGACGGCAAGCTTGTGACGATTTTTGTAGAACGCGCGGATCATTTCATAACGATGAAGTCCGTAAAAGCTCAACACGATCAACACGGCGAAATAGGGAACCAACAGCGAATAGTCAAACCAAGCCAACCGATGAATGCCCGCAAAGGTATCATCAAACAGAGCTACTTTCATCTGTTCCAGGATCGGCTTATTGTTCAACAGCCCTAAAGGCTGCACAAAGTAATTCATGAAATTTGTTCCACTCTCACTGGGTATCCTAGCGGTTGCGGTTGCGGCAGGACTGTTCCACATGGAGGGCAGGCTAGCCGTATATCTAATACTCTCTACATTTTACCTGATCGCGGTGCGGATTGTTACGGCACATGCGGTGTCTCGAAATATGTCTATTTTCATCATTTTAGCGGCACTGGTATTTCGCGTGATTGCCTGGAGCCAACCTCCTCAATTTTCCGACGACGTTTTCCGCTACCGATTCGAGGGTCAAGTACAAGCCCAAGGGCTTAATCCCTACTTAATACGACCTTCCGACCCGCAAAGTTTCAGTTTGAAAGATGCAGCATGGGCGCATGTAGTTGCAAAGGACTTTCGGGCAGGCTATGGGCCATTGATTGAGCGGATGGAAGCATGGAATTGGCGGCTGGCTGCGGCGAGGTCAGACGACCCGTTTCAGCAGGCGTATCTGTTCAAGATCCCCGCCGCACTGTTCGATTTGGGATGCCTGGCGTTGCTGTGGTTGTTGGCACCGCAACGGATCTTGTTGTATGCCTGGTGCCCGGTGGTGGTGGTGGAATTCTGGGGCAACGGTCATAACGATGCAGTCCCAGTGTTCTTCATGCTGGCGGCATTGTTAGCGGCGAAACGGAATTGGCAGTGGCTGGTGTTCCTGTTCATTGGCTTCGGCATTGCTGCGAAATGGTGGCCTGCGGTGCTCATGCTGGCCTTCACTGGTCGTGACTTTGGGCGATTGAAATACTGGCCTATGGCAGTGTTGCCTGTGCTGGCGTTTGGGTTTCCCTACTGGGCCAACGTGACGGAGAACGCGCAGTTCATGACTGGCTTCGTCGGCGGATGGCGGAATAATGACAGCCTGTTCGGCCTCATTGCCGGGCTATTCACAAATCCGTATCATGCCAAGTACGCGGTGTTCGGATTGATCGTAATGGCAACGGTGGTGATCGCTGGTTTGCGACGTCCGCTGGCGTGGCGAGTGCTGGCTACGCTGACGGCTCTTTTGCTGTTGTCAGCCAACTGCCACGTCTGGTATCTGACGTGGCTAGCCGCGCTGCTGCCAATGAGTCAGAGTTATGGAGTACAAGCCTGGGTGAGTTTGGTACCCATTTTTCATTTGAGCCGACTAGCGGAGTTGCTCACCGGCCAGTGGCAAGGAGTAGTGGAGGAGCGCTGGTTTGTTTATGTCCCGGTGTTTTTGCTGTTGGGTGTGGATTTGTTGGTGAGTGTAGAGGAACAGCCTAGGGGTGAATAGTTTAAATTGACATGTAGTCCCATTGTGACTACAACTAATTGTGAAGAACCAGAATCGAAGCAGGCTTGCCGCGAAGACTGCGGACACCTACGTTCGCGCTCGCATCGATAGCGCGACCAAAGAACGGGCTGCTGAATCTCTGGCTGCAATGGGACTTTCCATTTCCGATGTCATCCGTTTGCTGATGATGCGTGTGGTGGATGAGCGTCGCCTACCCTTCGAAATTAAGGCACCAAACCTGACGACCCGCGAAGCGTTCGCCGAGCTTGAGGCGGGGAAGGGGAAGCGCTTCGCCAATACCGCTGCACTGATGGCGGACTTGAATAGCGTGACTTGAAACGCCTGCGTCGTCGCGTCACTAAATCGCGAACTATTCGGTTAAGCCAAGGGTCTAAATAAACAGCCCAGGCTTGACGTTGAATAGTTTTCCAAGCTTTCGTGCATGGTCCAGGCTGATCTTTCGCTTGCCATTCATAGCTTCGTTTACGTGGCTGCGCTGACCGAAGATCGCGATCAAATCGGCGGGGCTTTTGCCGGAATGATTGACCAGGAACCGCAATCGATCCGCTGGGGTACCGTTATCCGGCGGGAGTGCGTGACGACGGTCGTAATCGTCGACAAGGATCGGCAGCAGCCGCATCAACTTGGTTTCCTCTATTGTACGGGCACGAGCTTTCCCGACTAAGTCGCCGAAGCGGTTCCCTATTTCGCGGTACTGTTTATCCGTCTCGATGGCTTGAGGAGCGACCTCGACTAATAGGTCTTCATAGGTTGCAGCGGGCATTAGAAATCCTCCCGATCATATTCTTCATGGGTCAACGACGTCTTGAACAAAAAATATCTGCTCTTCAAACTTTAATGTCAATTTTGCTGAATTTGCATACGTAATGTTCGACGTGAGAAGAGGATGTGTCGGAAAAGTATTCTAAAGAGTTTGAAGCTGCTACCTAATAACCTCGGTTTTCTGTTTCGAGTTGTCATTTTTCGCCTTCTCGTTACCACTCTGCGGTCATCGCACTATCCCGCTCAGCGTTGGCCAATGCTTCCCGCCTTAATCGCTCGTGTTGGATGTCAATGTTTTGGTTTTGGTCAAAGGGTTGATTCACGATCTCAGTTGTATCGACTGGTAAGCACTCGTTGCGGTCACGATACTCTTCCGAAATCAATTGAAATATGCCTTCTAACTCAACCAGCGCCTCTTCCCGCGTCGACATCAATGCGTAACATCCAGGAATAGCCGGAATCTCTGCAACCCATCCATCAGGTTGGTTCCGATACAACACTACCTTGTAATCGTCGAAGCCCATCGCCCTTAATTGTACTCCTTCGATGCAATACTTAAAGAATGCGTGAAGTTCGTGTCGGCATTGTAGGCTTGGGCAATGTTGGTCAGGGCACTATGACCATTCTGGCGGAGACCGCCCAACAAATTGAACAAAAATTAGGATTCCCGCTGCGGGTGAAAATCATTTGCAGCCGAGGCGTCGATAGCGTCGCTGTGCCCGCTGGGCTTGCTGGCGTGGAGCGGACCACTGATTGGCGCCGTGTGGTCGAACACCCGGAAGTGGACATTGTCGCCGAACTGATTGGCGGCACCACGGTGGCTCGGCAGATCGTCGAAACAGCCATTGATCAGGGCAAAAGTGTGGTCACTGCCAACAAGGAAATGATGGCGTCCATCGGCGGCGAATTGTGGGAGCGGACCATCGCCAAACGCGTGAATCTGGCCATGGAAGCGAGCGTCGCCGGGGGCATCCCGATCCATGCTGTCCTGCGCGAAGGAATTTCCGGTGACCGTGTTACTGCGCTTTACGGAATTCTGAATGGCACCAGTAACTACATCCTCACTGAGATTGAAAAGCACGGTTCAGCCTTCGCCGATGTTCTGGCCGAGGCGCAAAAGTTGGGCTATGCCGAAGCCGACCCCACCGCTGACGTCGATGGGTTCGATGCTCGTAGCAAGCTGGCCATTCTTGCCGCGCTGGCTTTCGGCATGAAAATCACGGCATCCGATATTTTCACTGAAGGCATCCGTCGCATTTCTCCGATTGATTTTCAATATGCGCATCGCCTGGGACATACTATCCGACTGATTTGTGGTGCGCGTCAAACGAAGGAAGGTCTGATTCTTTCGGTACGCCCGGCTTTGATTCCGCAATCGACGATTTTGGCCAATGTTCACGGTGCTTATAACGCTGTTTGGGTGCGCGGATTGTATGGCGAAGACACGTTCTATTACGGACGTGGTGCTGGACCTCGACCCACTGGGGTTGCGGTGGTCAGTGACTTGATGCGCGTGGCTCGTGAAATTGTGAATGGGTCACCGGAACGTGTTTCGCCCTTTGCGCATGAACGGTTGGGTGAGTTTCAACCTATCTCCGTTCTTCAGCAAAAGCGCGCGTATTTCCTGCGATTCCGTGTGGAAGATCGACCAGGAATTATCGCATCGTTGTCATCGATCCTGGCTGATAAAAAAATCAGTCTTGATGCGGTGCTGCAGTTGCCCAGCGAATCGAAAAACGATCTGCCATTTGTGATTACAGTGGAGCCCAGCTCGGAGAGTTCGGTGCAGGAAGCAGTGGCGGCTATGGCCAAGCTCGACTTCATGGTGGAGTCTCCGCTGGCCTTGCCCATGGAGACTTCTTTATGAGGATGTTCGGGCGCAGCGTGGTTGGGCATATCAGCAGGCAAGTGAACAGGCAGGCTGAATGCGCAATGCCGCTTAGTTTTCCTGAAGCGTATCAGGCCTTTGAAAAACCGCTCCCTCGCGGTCACGGCTCGGTAGGATCAGTGCGTGACAGATCCGTGATCGCAAGGGAGCGGTCTTTCAACCACAGGTTGTCCCAACAAAGGCTACAGGGATGCGGGAAGACTAAGTGGCATTGGGCTGAATGCCTGTCCCACACTTCACGAACATGCCGCTTGCCATTTACAATCTCAGCAATCAGCCTGATCCTTCTGTGCTCCACTCTCCAAGCCCAAGTGGCCGTGGAAGCCAACACTGGTTACAAGACTCCCGAAGCCCGGGCTACCATCGCCAAAACACTCAGTTCCGATGAGCGCGATTCCCGCCAGCGTCCGAAAGAGTTGATAGCTGCGCTGGGCGTGAAACCTGGAATGCACGTTGCCGATATTGGAACAGGCGTCGGCTACATGCTCCCTTTCTTTTCTGAAGCTGTAGGGAACAAGGGTCACATTGTTGCCGAAGACATCTTCCCTGATTTCTTAGCGAAGGCCAAGCAACTGACCGCCAGTAAGGGTTTGAAAAATGTTGAGTTCATCCAAGGTACCGATAAGAACCCCTCGCTCAAGCAAAACAGCTTGGACCTGGCACTGGTGTTGGATGTCTATCATCACTTCGATTACCCTGCTGCAATGCTGGCAGCAATCCGTGCCGCGCTGAAGAACAACGGTCGCCTGGCTATCTGCGAATATTACAAACGTGTGGGCGCTATGGGTGACCCAACATCGGACCGTGCCGTGAAGCATATTCGTTTGGACGAAGCGGATGTCATCAAGGAAATTGAGGCCAACGGTTTCAAGCTGGTGAAGTCTGACGAGTTCAATCCTAAGTCGCAGTACTTAGCCATATTTGAGAAACAATGAATCGTCGTCAATTCGGAGTAACTTCGATAGCCGGAATGGGAAGTCTGCTGGGCCAAACGGCCAAGGCTCTGGCTAGACCATCTGCCGACCAGTTGGCATGGCAGGCAATGGAACTTTCCATGTTCGTGCACTTTGCGCCGAACACCTGGCAGGATCGCGAATATGACGACCTGTCTACACCACTCGATAAAATTCAGCCGAATAAATTGGATATCGATCAATGGGTGAGCGTGGCCAAATCGATGGGGGCCAAGCAGATCATTTTTGTGGCCAAGCATACTGGCGGCTTCTGCTGGTGGCAGACGGAGACATCGAAATATGGGGCTAAGGAACTGGGCTGGCGCGGTGGCAAGGCTGACCTGATGGCTGATCTTGCAAAATCCTGCAAACGTGCTGGATTAAAGATGGGAGTGTATTTGAGCCCGCAGGATCGGAGTCAGGATGTCGGTCTGGGCGGCAAAGCGAAGACGCCCGAAGCACAGAGTAAGTACGACTTAGTGTTCCGCCAGCAACTAACTGAGTTACTGAGTAAGTACGGAGACATGAGCGAAGTGTGGTTCGATGGGTCCAGTGTTGTGGATGTGGGCGACATTCTGAAGCGTCATGCCCCACATGCCATGATTTTCCAGAGTAAGTACGCCACCATTCGCTGGGTGGGCAACGAACTGGGGTACGCACCTAATCCGGCATGGAACGCTGTTGCAAGTGAGGCTGCTGCCAGCGGCGTCGCCACAGCGAAAGATGGTACGCCTGACGGAACTATCTGGCTACCCAATGAATGCGATGCCCGCATGCGTCGGGAATGGTTTTGGAATACCAAAAACGATGAATCGCTGAAGACGGTAGATCAATTAATGCTGATGTATTACCGCTCTGTGGGGCATGGGTCGCTGCTGCTGTTGAATCATACGCCAGATACAACGGGATCCATTCCAGAATCAGACGTGAAGCGTGCTTCCGAGTTTGGGGAAGAGATTCGCCGACGCTTCGAGGAGCCCGTGGCGGAGAGTAAAAGCACCGGACGTATTGTGGAATTGCGATTGCCCAAGGCGGCGCGGATTGACCATGTGGTGCTGATGGAAGACATCCGCAATGGACAACGGATCAAGAAGTATTTGGTAGAGGCATTCACCGTGGAAGGATGGAAGACGTTGAGCCGCGGCACGTCTATTGGTCACAAGAAAATCGACCCATTTCCAGCAAAGGAAGTGGGTCGGGTCAGGTTGCGGATTGAGGAATCCACAGGCGATCCCATGTTGCTTCGTTTCGCTGTGCATGCCGTTGGGAAAGGCGAAGGACTTGCCCCCATCGATTCATTTCAGACTCATATTCTGCGAAGTTGGAATCTAAGTTCGGTGAAGTTGGGAGAGGACACCTGGGACTTGGACATCACTTCCCGGGTAGAAGCCGCTGGTCAATACGAGCTGGAGTTCTTCTCGACAGGTGGGGAAAATCGGTTGAGTATCGACAGCGTATCGCTGCTGCACGGCGGTACCGATTCGCCAGAATTTGTGCGTCGAGTGGGGCGAAGCCCGCAATTTCGAGTGTCCATTACGGGATTGGGGGAGATTCTGAAACTGCGGGTGAAGGTAACGGTGAAAGACGGCACAGACACGTTCGGACAAGTTTTCTTGCGTCAGGTTGAGTAAGCTTGTTGAGTGCCATTAAGAGTTCGCGAAGTTATCCGGCTTTTGGAAAAGAATGGTTGGAGGCATATTCGAACAGCAGGTGACCATCGTGTATTTCGAAGCATCGACGGAAGGACGACAGTGGTCTCCGGCAAATTGGGTGAAGACGTTCGTCGCGGCACTTTCAGCGCAATTTTGAGGCAAACTGGTATTGAGGAGCCGAACAATGACTCGTAAGTACTCCCTGGTAATCGAAGGTGAAGCTGGAAGCTTCAGCGCATATGTGCCAGAGCTACCCGCAATTCTTATTACAGGGTCATCTTTGGAAGACCTCACAGCACGGGCTGTGGAAGCAATTCGAATTTACTGGGAAAGTGTTCAGCCCGCCGTTTCGCCAACCGCGACTATTCGTGAGATCGAAGTGGAATTACCAGTTTGAACGGCGTTCAATATTTCGGTAAGCTTGCCCGCGACTGGAAGAAGCCCCAAAATTAATTATCCGCACATGACGCAGAGGAACGCCGATTAAATCCAAAATGTTATATGCGTTCCTCTACCTCATCTGCGGAAAAGACTCCCCGGCCTGTGCTATATTCAAATTGAAGCGCAGACCACGCGGAGAGATGGCTGAGCGGTCTAAAGCAGCGGTTTGCTAAACCGTCGTAGTACCTAATAGTGCTACCGAGAGTTCGAATCTCTCTCTCTCCGCCATACTTCCTGCCTACCGGGCCAAGCGGTTCACATGCTCTGCTATCACCTTGTAAGCCCCCTCGTCAAACGGCCCGATATGGCTCCAGGCTACCTTTCCCGCCTTATCAATCACCACTAATTAGGCGTGCTTTGCATCCTTGAACCCCAGCCGTTGTTTCCACGGATCTACGCCGCCGTACACTGTAATTACGTTCTCCTGGTCGGCCTTTGGAGTCCCTTTGCGCATGCCGCTATCAATGAACCATTTGCCCATTCTGGCCATGCCGCTGATCATCGGGACCTCGTAGAACGTCACTTGTGGATTCTTATCGAAGTCGGCCCGGAAACGCTTGGCCCAGGCTTCCACTTGGAATCGGGAATCATACGAAAAGCCGACCAGTAGTAGAGCCACCCGGCCCGATGCGGCGGTGGGAAGCACTGCCGTGCGTCCCGTTAAGAATTCGCCCTTCAATTCCGGGAGCGTTTCGCCCACTTTTAAGTTTGGAGCAGCGCCAGCCATCAGCGTCATCGCGCTAAACCATACAAGGGACACGAGTTTCGCCTTTTGTTCTGTTATAGTAGCCATTATTCATCAGACTTGCTATCCTAGGAGTCAGATGCAAAAACATCAGGCCACTCTTTCTTCGTTCCACTTCAGACGGTCAACCACGGATGGCATCATCCAGGTTCTCAATGAAGGGTCGTACGTTATGGCGGAATATAGTGAGCGCACCGGGCTGGTAAAATGGCAGCGTGTGGTGCTTGCTACCCAACGCGAAATCGTGGAAAAATGGCTGCGCGAACGCTATCCCATGCAGCTTGCTAAAGCAGCAAATAACTAGTTTTTCCTTACTTTAGCTGATTCCAATGTTCCGCAGCTTCTCTCAAAGATATAATTTTATTCACCGGTACATCGGTGAACGTTTGCGACGTCCCGGTGGGCCAGCGGATCTCCACAGAGTCCACTTTTTCAGCCTTCCCTAACCCAATATGCATCCGATACGGATCGGTTGACCCGAACCCTTCGCTGCCCTTCACTTCCCGATAAAACAGCACTCCGCCAGCCTTCACCGTAACCTGAGCGCCCACTGCGAAGCGATTAGTCTTCACTCCGGTCAATTCAATTTCCAACCAATGATTGCGATTCCCTCGCAAGTTTCTATAGAACGCGTTGTAAGCCATATCGCCAGGGTAGTGGCCGCCCAACTGCGCGTAGACGTCCAGGTCACCATCGTTATCAATGTCCACGAAAGTTACCCCGTGACCTTTGTTTCCCAACCTCGCAAAAGGCGTCATCACCGTCCGATCGGTAAACGTGCCATCCCCATTATTGTGGAAGAAGCGGTTGGGCTCCAGCCGAGTCAATTGTGGATCTCCGGTGCCGAAATAAATGTCCAGGAAACCGTCGTTATCCAAATCAGCCACACCTGCGCCCATGGTTCCCATTGGATAGTGAAGCTTGGCCGCCCTGGTGACGTCGGTGAACGTCCCGTCACGATTATTGCGGAACAGACGGTTGGTATCAGGGTGCAACACTGCGGGATTGTAACCTGCCTTCAATCCCTCAACTACGGCAGGGAAGGGTGCCAGGCTGGTGGTCAAAATGTCCGGCCAACCGTCGTTGTTGTAATCGAAAAAGAAACAGACAAAGCCGTTGTGCGGAGGCTGCACCACGCCCGCTTTCTTCGCTAGTTCCGTGAAGTGCCAGTTGCCGTCATTATGATATAACCGATTCGGTGCGCTACCCAAACCGTTGATCAGAATATCCAGCTTGCCATCTTTATCGTAATCGCCCAACGCCACGCCAATGGCCCCATACGCCGGTGGCTCATCCAGCCCCGCTGCCCTGGTCATGTTGGTGAACGTTCCATTGCGATTGTTACGATAAATTTGTGGAACGCTGCCGTCTTTCAAAACACCATTGGCGATCACTAAGTCTAACCAGCCGTCGTTATCTAAATCACCCCACACGGACACAAATCCATTGCCAGCATCATCGGCACCGCTCTTGGCTGACACATCTTCAAAGCGACCGCCCACGTTGTGGAACAGTTTGTTTTTCATGGGACCGCTCCAGCCGTTGAGCGAAATATACAGGTCCAGCTTGCCGTCGTTATCGTAATCGATCAGGTTCAAACTGTACCCTGACGGCACCTTAGCAAGGCCCACCTCCGCGGTAACTTCTGTGAACTTGCCGCCATCGTTGCGATACACAGCCATGAATGTTCCACTGCCAGAAACGAAAAGATCCAGGTCGCCATCGCCGTCAAAGTCACCCCAGGCGCAGGTTCCATTGCCATCCAGTCGATTCACCCCAAGTTCCGGGGCAATGTCTTTGAACTCCAAATTCAGCGTCGCAGCCATGTTATTCGCAGCCAGGTTAGGCGCGGCCATGGGGAACAGAGCTTCTTTCGGTAATGCGGGCTTTTCGCCTGGGATCAAATCCATTGCCGCCTTCAGCAACCAACGGTCTACGTCAGTGGCACGCCATTGCAGAGCTTCGTAAAAATTGCGGGCAGCTTGTGCGTATTCGCCCATGCGATAGTAACTGGTGGCGATTTCCCGCAGCGCTTCCTTGCGTTGATTTGGCTCTTGCGTTCGGCTCAGCGTCTGGTTAAAGTATGGGACGGAATCGGCAAAATTACCCCGTCGGGAAAGGGCTTTACCCATAGCAAAGTAAGCGCCGGTCTCTTCGTTACTGAAGGGCATGGCGTTGTCTATGACATGCGCCAGCAGTTCGATTGACCGGTCTAATCCCAGCAGCGGATCGTGCGGAACGCGATGTTCACTTTCCTGATTGAAGCGGACTTCGCCTGACATCCACTCGGTCAGACTCAGAATATAAGCATTGGCATTCGGCTCCAATTTCGCAACGCGCGAAGCCATTGCATAAGCCAGGTTGGGGTCGTAATAAAGCAGCTCGGCACGGGCATGGATAATGGCTTTGGCGCGCAATGCTGGAACATGGTCGGGGTTCATTTTCAGCGTCGCAGAAAGCGCTTCCATGGCCAAGGCTAGCGACGTTCGTCGCTTGCTAAAATCCGTTTCACGATAGAAATCCATCATGTAGGATCGGGCAATTTGATGGACCGTTTCTACATCCTCAGGATGAGCATTTTGCTGTTCGATTAACAACACCCTGGCCGCTGCAGTCTTGCCTTCCCGCAGCAGTTTCAAAGCAGGCAGCAGTGGAGATGGCGCCTCGGTCACTTCTGGAACCATCTTGTGTTTGCCATGTTCGGTTGCCGGTTGCTGGGCCACCAACCAACCTGCACAGAGGATTAGAACTATACCAATCGCTTTTGTTGTTGAACTCACCTGCACTCACTTATACCTGCACGGGTACAACATACGGGGCGCGATACTTTCTGGTCAACATGGCGTTCGCTTCAGCATCCCCTATAAATACTTTCTTCATTGGATCAAAGCGCAACTCCCGTCCCAGCCGATGCGAAATATTCCCCAGGTGGCACAACTCTGTGGAAAGCGCTGTTTCCTCGATTTCCGAATGCAGCAACTTCGGATTGCGAGTCCGAATGGCATCGGCAAACCCGGCAAAATGATCCAGGTCTTTCGGTGATTCCACTTCTGGTTCGGGCTTCTTGTTGCGTCCCATGGTCACCTGGAATCGACCGTCGGCCATAATATGCAGGTGCCCTTTGGTACCGAAAAAGTCCCAGGACATGGGCTCGGCTGTATACAAGCCGCGTAATTGACCTACCATGCTTGCACCGTTGGCAAATGTCCAGGTCACGTTTTGCGTATTCGGAGTTTGCGCCTGATCGGTGTAGCCATAACGGCCTCCAGTGGATCGCACAGAAACGGGCAGGGTCTGCTTCATACCCCAGCGCAGCACATCGATCATGTGGATTCCATTGTTGCCCAATTCCCCATTCCCGAAATCCCAAAACCAGTGCCAGTTATAGTGAACCAAGTTTTCATGGTAGCGCTGCATGGGCGCGGGCCCCACCCATAGGTCCCAATTCAAGTTAGCGGGCGGTTCTTTGATGGGCTTAATGCCGATGGAATCGCGATTGCCGGGAAAGAAAAAGTTCCCTTGATAAACATCGCCGATGGCCCAGCTATGCACAATTTCCATGGCTTTAATGAATCGACCCCACCAGCGGCGTTGCGTGCCCCCAGCGGCGATGCGTTTATATTTACGAGCCGCCGCCACAACTTGCGTGGCTTCAAAAATGTTATGTGAAATGGGCTTTTCCACGTAGACATCTTTACCTGCTTGCATGGCCCAGATGGCGGAAAGTGCATGCCAGTGGTTGGTTGTTGCAATGGTGACGGCGTCAATGGACTTGTTATCGAACACACGCCGCATGTCCGATTCAATCAGCGGACGCTTGCCAGTCTGCTTGAAAATCGATTGCGAAGCAGCTTCGGCACGCGCCCCATCCACTTCAACCAGGGCGACGAT
Organism: Acidobacteriota bacterium; assembly: GCA_025352795.1. Lineage (GTDB taxonomy): Bacteria > Acidobacteriota > Terriglobia > Bryobacterales > Bryobacteraceae > JANXSF01. The sequence continues at coordinate 14,792 of JANXSF010000060.1, read as the reverse complement.
TTCAACGTTGCCAACGGGAAGAATTTCTTTAATGTGCGCGGTGCCGCGGCTGCCCACGCCGACAATGGCGAGGCGGACGCGGTCATTGGCTCCAGCCCAGGATTGGGAAGCAGCGGAGGCGGCAACCAGAAAGCTACGACGATTGAGGATAGACATTGCTTCCGCATTTTACGACATTTATGATGACTCCTGATCTTTATTTGATACCGGGACCCTGGGCTGGTCGGCTGGCCGTTGTCTCACGCCCCCGGGGTTGGGACTGGCTGGAAGACGAAGCAAGTGGTTGGCTCGCCGCCGGGTTGGACGTTATTGTTTCTTTATTGGAGAAAGAAGAAGCTGCTCAATTGGGTTTGGCTCATGAAGGCGCAGCAGCTTCTGCCATAGGGATACCTGTCATTTCCAATACCGGATCGTGATGTTCCTTCCTCAATGTCCGCTGCCCTTCTACTCGTAAAAGAGATTTTGACTGAGTTGGAATCTGGCCGGAATGTTGCGGTTCATTGCCGCCAAAGCATTGGGAGGTCCGGTCTCATTGCTGCTAGTTTGCTGGCTTCCTCTGGAATGGAGTTGGAACAAGCGATCAAGGCTGTCAGCACCGCTCGTGGGCTTACCATTCCCGAGACTCCCGAACAGCTTCGTTAGCTCCGCCGTTTGCCAATAGAAAATATGGTCACCACATCCTTAAGTTGTTACCGCCAGCCTGGAATAAACTGCTAGCATCAGTGGATTGATGGTTATGACGAACAACGAAATTCCAAGACGAACTTTCGCGGCCGCATTCGTTGGCGCAGCCTTCTGCTTCAGCAGAGCTACGGCAGCGGCTCGCATGGTGAAAATTGTACAGTTTGACGCAAGCGGCAAGAAAATAGGAGTGAAGGAATTGGATAAAGTAACCAAAAGCGACGCAGAGTGGAAGAAGCAACTGAATGCTGAGCAGTTTGAAGTCACCCGGCACAAGGGAACGGAACGGGCTTTTTCAGGCAAATACGCCGCCAATCACGAAGATGGTATTTACAAGTGCATCTGTTGTGGCACTCCGCTGTTCGATTCCAAAACCAAGTTTGAATCCGGCACGGGATGGCCCAGCTTTTGGCAACCGCTCGCCAAAGAAAATGTTCACCTGGGTGCCGATAACAGTTTGGGAATGTCACGCGACGAAGTGGAATGCGCCCGTTGTGACGCCCACCTGGGCCATGTTTTCAACGATGGACCAAAGCCTACTGGTTTGCGCTATTGTATGAACTCGGCATCGCTCGATTTTGCTAAGCGTTCCAGTTAGTCACTGCTGGCATCTTGTGGCGGATTGTATCGAACAGTGCTTATGACAACCGCCAATTCCAGTCTGATCAAAATTGTTCTTATCGACGATAATCCTGGCAACCTGGAGCTGCTTGTAGCCGCTCTAGGTCGTCAGGAATTAGAGATTTTCACGGCTGAAGATCCCGAAGAGGGCCTGGATCTTGTCTTTACACACCATCCGCAAATTGTCCTAACCGATTTGGTGATGCCCAAACTTTCCGGCATGGAAGTGCTGGAACGAATTGTAGAATTCGATCCTGCCATTGAAGTGATTTTGATGACCGCCCACTATTCCACGGAAACCGCCGTGGAGGCCATTAAGAAGGGCGCATCCGATTACTGGAACAAACCTGTTTCCATCGCCATGGTTCGCAAAAAAGTGGACCAGTTGGTGGAGGAAGCCAGGCGCCGTTCTATCGCTCAGAACCTGCAATCGCAACTATTAGAAGTTTCTGAATTTGAAGGCATCATCGGCAACAGTCCGCAAATGTGGGATCTTTTTTCGCGGATTCGTCGCGTGGCACCGCACTATCGGACTACGCTGGTTACTGGGCATACCGGGTCTGGCAAAGATCTTGTGGCCAGTGCTTTACACCGTTTGAGTCCCGTTTCCCAAGGCAATTTTGTGGTGCTGAATTGTTCGGCAGTGGTGGAAACTCTGTTTGAAAGCGAACTGTTTGGACATGTGAAAGGTTCGTTTACAGGTGCCACCACAGACAAGATCGGGTTGTTTGAGCACGCCCATAAAGGCACACTTTTTCTGGATGAAATTGGCGACATGCCCATGTCTACCCAAGCCAAGCTGCTGCGCTGCATTCAGAATCAGGAAGTGCAACGGCTGGGATCGCTGACTGCACGCAAAGTAGACGTCCACATTATCGCCGCCACCAATCGCGATTTGCGGAAGTGCATGGATGAAAAAACGTTTCGGGAAGATCTTTACTATCGGCTCTCTATGGTGGAGATTACGACTCCTGATTTAGCGGAGAGGGAAGGCGACCTGCCCTTGCTGGAACGCCATTTTTTGCGCAAATTCACTGCGTTATATGGGAAGAAAGTAAGAGGGCTGACTCGTCGTGCAGAGCTGATTTTACTGCGGCACAATTGGCCAGGAAATGTTCGGGAATTAGAGAATGTAATTGGCTATGCATCCATGATGGTGATGGGAGAAATGATTGATGTGGGTGATCTACCCACCTATCTCACCGCTGGTGCAGCGGCGCATTCCATTTTAGTGAGTGCCGCTTGTGTTGCGCCGGAATCTGAAGAAATGCTCCCTTTGGAAGAACAGGAAAAGCTGCTGTTGATGCAAGCTCTTGATAAAGCTGTTGGCAATCAAAGTCTGGCTGCCAGAATGTTGAAAATCAGCCGGGACACGCTTCGTTATCGCATGAAAAAGCACAATCTAACCTAACTTATTTACTCTTCGTCCGTATAGCGCTACACCAATCAAACCAATGCCCGTCAACAGGTAAGTTGCCGCTTCAGGAACAGTCTCTGTAGGCGGAACCGACGGCGGTGGTCCTAAAGGAGGCAACTCTGGGGGGCCACCAGGCGGATGATTTGGCGGGTACGACGGTGGTGGGCCAGGTGGCGGCGACCCTGGCGGATTATACGGCGGCGGCGAGCCTGGCGGATTGGACGGCGGTGGCCCCAATGTGGGCGGAGGTCCATAGGTTGGTGGAGCATGGGGCGGCGTCGGCGGTGTCCCCGGCGGGCTCGGCGGCGGTGAGGGCGGAGGGAATAGGCTGGGAGGTATTCCTGATGGCGGGGGAAAAGGATACGATACCGGTGGACCCGGCGGGTTCAGCGGCGGTGGATCCCCACCAGGAGAATTAAATGCCCCAGGAGTAGTGGGAGTCCCTTTGGATGGCCGCATTCCACCTCCAGATGGCGCACCATCGCCACCACCGCCGCCCGATCCGGGCATTCCACCTGCATCCGATCCCATTCCCGGTAACAACGCCGCGATCAAAGTCTCTGAAGCGGTTTCCGATTGATATGGCGCGCCTGGTTGCGGAAGGTTGGAAAGGAAACTGCTGGGCACTGACAAAGCAATTTCTTTTGCTGGGCTCAATTCTAAGGGGGTATCGAACTCAAGGTCGGTCGGCTCAACCGCTGGGGATTGAACCGGCTCCCGAGGTCCTTCTGAAACCAGATTCCCGCAACGTCCCCTGACGGTTGTTCCCCCGCCGATCAGCACCAATTCCCATTTTTCCAATTTTACCTTATGCCCCGTCCAGTGGATCTTATTGGCAGACCGGTACGATATATAAGCCATATGGTCTTGTTCCAGCACCACTGGCTCAATGTTCGCGGTCGCCAATTGAGCATAGTGTTGCCGAACTACTGGATCTCTGCGGCCGGCTTCGACAATGTCTTCTTTCGATGCGACGCCCCCAGGTACGACGGAATGAGGGTAGATAACTCGTTTTTTATCAACTGCATGGGTTGGCATTGCCGGCTTCGTCGACGTTTGCTGCGACGGTCGTTGGGGTTCCTGTTTTGAACAGGCGCAAAGATTCAGTAACAGCAGGATGAGGCACAGGGAGGTTGACGAACCCATTGAAAATTCCTTCTAGGAGCACATATCGGAAGGAAAGGGGGGTATGTGAGGCGCAATAAGTGATTACACACGCAAGATATTACTTGACAGTAGAACACTCATGTTTTATAGTTAAGGAACAGAAGATCACAAGGAGATCCAAACACATGATTATTTCAAAATACGACCCCAATGGCCAAACTTTCGGATTACTAGAAGATACCCTCAACCGATTTTTCACCACTCCGGCGACGTCCCGTCCCTGGACTCCCCCAGTTGATATCGTCGAAACGGAGCAGGAGCTGATCCTCAAAGCCGACGTCCCCGATATGACTGAAAAAGAGATCGCCATCAGCATTGAAAAGAGCATGCTAACCATTAAAGGAGAGCGCAAGTTCGACAAGAAGGACGACAAAGCCAGCTACCATCGCATTGAACGCAGCTACGGTGCTTTTGCCCGTACCTTTGCGTTGCCGGAAACGGTGGATGCGGAAAAAGTGAGTGCTGCTTACAAAAATGGAGTGCTTACGGTGACTCTGCCCAAGGTGGAATTGTCGAAACCCAGAACCATTGAAGTCAAAGTAAGCTAAGCCGTTGTTGAAATGAAAAAGGCCTCCTGGTGTGCGGGAGGCCTTTTCTAATTTTCGGTGGGTACTTTTTCCGCTTGATCAACAACAAGGATGTCTAACGGGCTCTTCCGCGATTCCAACTTCAACCCAAGCTGCTCCTGGATTGCTTTGAACAGAGATAAACCGGCCTCAGGCAGGGTTTCGCTATTGGGTGCATTGGGGGAATTGTTGTCTGGAGTCCATTTTAGATGCACTTCAAACAGGCCTTTTAGTTCCGTTCTATCCACCACGATTTGCCGCTCCAAGCGCGACAACATGCTCGCCAACAATTGCATGGACATGTGATTTCCATTGATCCGTCCTCCACCTATGCTATTGTCTCCGGACATGTTCGGAGGCAGCAGTTTGGGTCCGTTTTTACCCACAACCAAGGCCAAGTGTGCAAGCGTTTTCTGCTCGTAGTGGACCTTCAATTTCATGCGCTCAGCAAGTAGCGTCTGCACCATCAACTGAAGCTGTTCGCGAGGCGTTTCCGGCGAAGCCTGCCCCACAATATCGAAGCGCACAGATCCGGACTTGACCCAATCGGGACCCGCGATCTGATCCTCAGAAACCAGGCCGTATGCAAATTTCAAACAGTCGCTGAATGTGGCATTGGCGAAAGTAACTTTTCCGTTTTGAGTTGCCCCCAAGGTGATGTTAAAACTATCGCCAGTGGGCGGATGCCACTGTTTGACCACAGCTACATCAAACGCAGGTTGGGCTTGGGTGGAGCTGCAAGTTATCGCGATCCCAGCAGCCATTCCGCAGAGAGTCAATATTCGTATCACTTAGAAAAAGACTAACACTAATTATCCGCAGATGACGCAGATGAACGCAGATAAAATCCAAGATGCTTTGTTCGTCTTCTGCTTACTTCGTCTACTTGGTCAGCGTGTAATTTACTTGTACCGTAGTTTCTACTTCAACCGCTATACCGTTCAGAAGCGTCGGGTGATAGACCCACTGCTGAACAGCATCAAGGGCAGACGCCGTTAAATCGGCATCGGCACCAGGCATGGCATCTAAAGTGCCCACGGTTCCGTCTTTCAAAATCACAACTTGCAGCGTAACGGTACCTTGCCTGCGCTCTTCTTTCGCTTGACTCGGATAGGTAGGGGGCACTTTTTTGATGAGCTGGGCAGCCATTGCATTGGAATCCCTCCTGATTCGCGATGGCGGCTTCTGTCGTTCCTGCGCAGCTTGAACTTCCGGAAGCACGGACACTGAAGTGAGTCCTACAAGCATCAATCCAGTTTTGAAAAAGAAAGTATGTTTCATCTAAACTAGGTCTCAATCGAAATCATATCAGAAGACAGATCGACAGGCCGCGGATAACATTGCACCTGTGCTGAAAATTCACACACTGTGCGATGGAACCACACACCCTCTACACGACGTCTAATCAGTTCATCAATTTAACCTTTGGCAAGGAACCTGCAATGAGTTTGTTCATGAGAAGTAGAGATTGGATGGCGTCAGTCGCGTTGGCATATTCCCTGGGACTCTTAGTCGGCGTGGCCGGTATCCGCATTGCCCATGCCAAGGCTCAGGAAGTGAATAACGTCAATGCCCGCTATACTGTCGAAAGTATCGAACTTTCCGGCATTGACGAAGCTCGGCTTAGCCGATCGCTGCGGACGGAACTGAAGCGCCGCGTCGGTGAAAAATTTCATCCGGACATTTTTGCTGAGCTCGCCGTAAAGATTAAACAGGAACTACGCGCCCGTGCCGTCTCTCCCAAATTGCAGCGTGGGACCAATGCTGAAAATATTAAGGTGCTGCTCGACGTGGAACCTGGCAAATCTTTGCTGGACCCCTCCCGTTCTCGCATTGCCTACTACGGGAAACAAGGTTTATCCGGTGCCGGATTTCTCACTACCGAAACCGATACCCAAGCCATTCGCGTCGGCTACCTGAACAATGGTGAGGATTCCCTGGATAGACTGCAAGGCGTTTCCGCCAACTATCAACGTAAGTTTTTTCGCGATAAAGTGCGCGCCGGGTTTCAGTTTGATGCCTTCAATTCGCAGTGGAATTCTTCCACCACCGCCACCAACGGCCAGTTCAACAATCGCCAAAGCTATACGCCCACCGTCACCTATACTCCGATTGAAGGCGTATCGCTGACATCGGGCATCTCATTCACCAATTACAATTTCGGAACTAACAGCAATCTTACACAAGCTTCTCCGGCTTCCAGCCTGGGGAGAGGCTCCTCCCAGTCGTTAGTGACTACTCTGCGACTGCACCGCGACTGGGGGGAGCTTGATTCCATTCGTCAAACGGCTACCACTGAATTTGCCACGCGCATTGGCACGCAATTCGCAGGTGGCGACTACAGTTTTCGACGCCACTCCGCCGAAGCGCGTTACGCCGTAACAGTAAACAAGCAGCGGCTGGATACCAGTTTCGTTGTCGGTCGGCTGGATGGCGTCGCGCCGCTTTCGGAACGCTTTGTGGCCGGGAATTCGCGCATTCTACGTGGTTGGAACAAATACGATATCACCCCCATGGGTGCCACCCGCATCATGGCCGGTTCTGTTGAATATGCCATGCGTGTCGGCCAAAAGTGGATGCCTGCCGCATTTATTGATTCAGGCACCGTTTGGGGAAATTCACTGGCTAAAGTGGCCAGAAACTCCGTTGGGGGAGGAATTCGTACGCGAGATGGGTTCTATCTATACGTTGCGTTCCCATTGAAGGAAGGGCGCGTGGAACCCCAGGTTATGACAGGGGTGAATTTCTGAGATGGCAGAAAAATTCCTAACTCGGCGTGGCTGGCTGATTGTTGGTGCCATCAGCCCTGTGTTGCTAAAAGCTGTGGCCAGCTTGAACCTGCATTTGCACCATGAAGAAAACTATCTGCACGTATCTGCCCCGCATCTTCATTTCCTAACTGGCCGTCCACTGGAACGTCTCAAAAACGGCTCCAGCGTTCTTTATTCTGTTCAGCTTGCTTTATCCAGCGACCAGTTTGCCACGGTGGATCGTCGCAATTTTGAACGGTTCGTGATTAGTTACGACATTTGGGAAGAGAAGTTTTCTATCGTCCGATTAGGAACTACGAAAGCCACCGCATCGCACCTGGATACTGCCGCCGCTGAAGATTGGTGCGTCCGCAAAGTGGGCCTCTTAACCCACGGCCTGCAAAAAGAGGCAAACTATTGGGTGAGGCTTGAAATGCGCGCAGAAGAACCACACGACGCCACCGCTTTGCTTACCCAACCGCCCGTTGCGCTAGCCAAACTGGTGGAGCTGTTTGCCCGGCCACCCAAACGCGATACTGAGCAATGGGCTGCCGATCAGGGACCATTCCGCATCGCGGATTTGAAACCGTGAGCCTGCGTGCCAAATTAATCGGCATCTTTTTATTGGCCACCCTGGCACCCCTGGCCGTCACCATGTGGATCACCGTTTCCTTGCTGGATGAAAGCCTACGCTATTCCACTACCGGCGATTTGGATGAAATCTCCCAATCGCTACACGTCACGGGTCGGGAATTTTATCAGCAAGCCCGCAAATCTTTGGAAGAAGATGCCTCCGCTGGCCGCACTAAACCTCGCCATTACGAAGCTAAAGATCAAGCCAAGTGGCCCGCCCCTATTGCAGCATTCTTCAGCAGCGGGCAACCCTTTCGATTCTTGTTAGCCGGGGTTGAAGGCGATCAACTGGATTACTTAGTCAGCCATGGTGGCGAGGTTTTAGTGTATTCCCGACCCTTGGGTCCGGTGGGTATGAACAAGCTGGCCAAGCAGTACACCAAGGCTCGCGACATGGTGGAACGGTCGCGAGTTTTCGATCTGCGCAGAGGCATTACCACCACACTCGTTTTACTGGCTGCGGCAGCTTATCTGATGAGTTTTGCATTATTAGTTTGGCTATCGCTGCGCATCACTCGGCCGTTGAAAGACCTGACCACTGGCCTGGGTCAACTGGCCGCAGGCGAATGGAACGTGCAACTGCCAGTGCGTAATTACGATGAAGTGGGCCGCGCGGTGGAAGCCTTCAATCAGACCGCGACGCAGTTGAAGCAAAATCGCGAACGGCTGATCTACTTAGCGCAAGTAGCCAGTTGGCAAGCCTTGGCCCGTAAAATGGCCCATGAAGTAAAGAATTCGCTAACCCCCATTCGCTTGACCATGGAAGAGATCAAGGCTCGCCGTGGCGATGCCGATACTGAATTTCTGCGTCAGGCATCAGACATCGTAGTGGAAGAAGTTGTGTCATTGGAAAAGCGCGTCAAAGCCTTCAGTCAGTTCGCCGCAGAGCCGCCCATGGAACCACGCGATCTGGATTTGAACGCTGTGTTTGAGGAAAGGGTAAGCTTTTTGAAATCGGCACATCCGGGCTTGATTTACGATCTGGATCTTTCTCCCACCACTCCCAAAATTCGTGGCGATGCCGACCTGGTAAAAGGCATTCTCACCAACCTGCTGGAAAATGCCGCACAAGCTGTATCGGCAGGCGGACGGATTAAGGGGCGCACGTTTGTTGAAGACAATCGCGCCGGGTTTGAGATTCACGATTCCGGCCCAGGGCTGAGTGATCGCATTAAAGAGACTTTGTTTGAACCGTCTATTTCGTTCAAGCCGGGGGGCATGGGATTGGGCCTATCCATTGTCAAGAAAAGCGCCCTGGCTTTAGGCGGAGATATACAAACCATTAAAGGAGAGCTGGGCGGCGCGGCGTTCCGCGTTCTACTGCCCTCGGCATATGGCTTCCAAACGAATTCTCATTCTGGATGACGAGGAAAACATTGGTCGTTCTCTACGCTTGATCTTAGAGCGTGAAGGATACGTGGTAACCATCTGCCGTTCTGGCCATGAGTTCCGTTTGTCCAATGAACGTGAACGCGCCGGTGCAATTTTGTTGGACGTGCGCTTGCCCGACGCTAGCGGCATTGATCTGCTGCGGGAATTGCGCGCTGCCGATATTCAGGCACCGGTCATCATGATCTCAGGCCATGGCACCATTGCCGACGCCGTGGAAGCCACCCGCGCCGGTGCTTTTGATTTTCTGGAGAAGCCACTAAGCAGAGATCGCGTGCTGCTTTCGTTGGAACGTGCGTTTGAACAAGCTACGTTAAAAGAAGAAAATGCCCGCTTGAAAGAACTGGCCCCCACGCCGCACAAAATGATTGGGGCCAGCGGTGCGTTCAAGCAGATTGTGGAGCAAGCCACGCTGGCCGCCCGGTCCGACGCACGGGTGCTGTTCATCGGTGAATCGGGAACGGGTAAGGAATTGTTGGCGGCGCATATTCATGAGGCCAGCCCCTTTGCATCGGGCCCTTTCGTGAAAGTGAATTGCGCCGCCATTCCGCATGAGTTGATTGAAAGCGAACTATTCGGCCATGAAAAAGGCGCGTTCACCGGAGCCACTACGGTTCGACGGGGAAAGTTTGAGATGGCCGATGGCGGAACATTGTTCCTGGATGAAGTCGGCGACCTGGCCGCTGCATCGCAAGCAAAGCTGCTGCGCGTCTTGGAAGAGGGCGAATTCCATCGCTTGGGTGGGGAACGCACGGTGCACGTCAGCGTCAGAGTGGTGGCTGCAACCAATCGCGATTTGAATCAAATGGTAACGGAAGGCAAGTTTCGTGGCGACCTGTATTGGAGACTGGCAGGCGTGCCCTTGCGCGTTCCGTCATTGCGCGAACGAGTGGAAGATATTGAAGCGTTGGCGGAATATTTTCTGGAAGAATTTTCACGCCGCAACAATTTTCGTAAGCGAGGCTTTTCCAAGGAATCGTTGGTATTGTTGAAAGGCTACAACTGGCCGGGCAATGTTCGGGAGCTGCGCAACACAGTGGAGCGCATGGCGATACTTGCGCCAGACGACGAATTGCACGATACCGATGTGCCTCTGGAAATCCGCTTCCGCGCAGCTGAAGCGGGTCCGAACATGTTGGAAGAAGCCAGACGCTCTGCAGAGCGCGATCAGATCATGCGGGCACTGACAGATACCAGATGGAACGTTTCAAGAGCCGCCAGAAGCTTAGGACTAGAGCGGACGAATCTGCACAAGCGGATCAGAGCACTAGGCCTGCGCCGCGTGTAGAGTTGATCCTAGAGGCAAAGGTGCCGGAGCCAAAGGGGGACATGCTGGTCTGGCCCAAGCTCCCAATCCTACCCCAAGCTGCACAATTGCTATCAGCGAGTGGCCAGCCCAGTGTGTCCCCTTTTGGCGACCTTCACGCAAATCCCAGTTGCTTCTTTGTTCATCGGATGCGAGCATTGGGCTTGCTAAGTTTTGGCATATGACCTTAGAAAATATCAAAGAAGCGATTGAGCAACTACCGCCAGAAGATCAGACGATTTTGGCGAACTGGCTCAGCGACTGCGATTGGATGGCCTGGGATAAACAGATCGAGCATGATTTTTCAGGCGATGGTCCTGGGTTGGCATTGCTTGCCGAACTGGAATCGGAACTACCCGCAGGAATTACTCGCCCGATGGAAGAGGGATTGGCTGAACGGCGCCGCCCCTAGAAATACAACGGCAACCTGTGGTTAAAAAAACCGCTCCCTCGCGGTCACGGCTCTGTAACATGCTGATCCTACCGAGCCGTGACCGCGAGGGAGCGGTGTTTCCAAGCCTGATACGCTTCACTCCAACATCTGCTCCTTACCTGGCAGGCACTTCCACAAATAATTAACAGAAACCTACATCGACCCAAAGCAGTAAACGCGACCATCCTGCGATGCGATCACTACCTTTCCATTGCCAATAGCTGGTGACGAAGAAAGAGCCGCGCCTGCCGTAAACTCCCAGAGCTTCTGGCCAGTGTTCAAATCGAGCACATAGAACCGACCATCGTTCGAACCTATATAAACGTGCCCGTTGGCGATGGCTGGCGAAGATTCCACTCGGCTCTTGGTCGCAAACGTCCACAGGCCTTTACCGGTAGCCGCGTCAATGGCGTGCACATTTTTATCGCGACCACCCAGTACCACCTTACCGTTGGCTACTGCGGCTGAGGATTGAAAGGGGAACTTGCGCACTGGATGTTCATACCGCCATACAATCTTCTTCGCTTTCATATCCACCGCAAACACCTCGTTGCCGTAAGTGCCAAAGTACGCCCGAGTTCCACTGATGGCAGGGGACGATCCGGTGTAAGACCCCGACGGCACATGGTAAACTTCCTGACCATCCGTAAGCCGCACGGCGCGGAAGTTTTCGTCACATCCGGCAATGTAAGCTATACCGTCAAGGATGGCTGGAGTAGCATGGACCGGCCCACTGGTTTCATATTTCCAAATCTGTTTTCCAGTTTTTGCATTTAAGGCATAGAGAGTTTGGTCATAAGATCCGATAAGAACTTTGTCAAGAAAAACTACTGGTGACGATTTAACTTCTGTGCCGGTCTGGAAGGTCCACAAGCCCTTCCCGGATTGGGCATCGACGGCGTGGAGCATTCCACCCAAATCAGCCACATAAACAGTACCGCCGGCAACGGCTGGTGTGGATTCCCCAACTTCTTTGCCAGTCTTGTACTTCCAACGCAGCTTTCCTGTATTCAGGTCAATGGCAATCAATTCGCTGGCTCCGGAACCAATGTAGACGGTTCCGTTGTCGATGACCGGGGAGGACTCGAACACCTCTCCGCCCTCCCAGGTCCACAGCAATTTCAATTGCCCGGAGATCTTTTCTGAGGAGATGCCGGTGAGCTGCTGGTTGCCACGGAACTGCGGCCATTGCGCCGGGAGCGTGGCGATGGAAACGGCGAATAGAAAAAGTCGAATGTTAGTCGTAATACCCTTATTTTAACAAAGTGCCCAGTGGGATAGGCCTCCTGGCCTGTCCTTTCGCGAAATTAGAAGGAAATAGTCCGCACCTAAAGTTCCCCGAGCGTTCCGCCGATAACTCACACAAGGTAAACTTTGAGCACCGCAACAGTCCCCATAACAGGCATCCGACCCTGGAGCGCCAATTGGATCATCAACCAGCGCGAAGACCTAACCTGGTTCATCGGATCGGGACTGGTTGGCTACCTGGCAATCGCGCTGATGATGGCTGGTTTCCCTGTGGGACCGCTGTACATATTGTGGCTGTTCGGAATCGACGGTCCCCATGTTCTGGCGACGGTCACCAGGACATATTGCGATAAGAATGAGCGAGCTCAACTGGGGATTTGGCTGTGGATATTGGTTCCATTCCTGATGCTTGGACCGCTTGCGGTGACCCTCGGCTACACTTCGTTGTTTTACCTGTTTGCCATATGCTGGCAGCATTTTCACATCGTCAAGCAGCACTTCGGATTTGTGATGTTGTATAAGGCAAAGAACACGGATCGCGATCCTTGGGATTTCAAATTGGACCGCTATTATCTGCTGGCATCGCTGGTGTTGCCACTGGCGCTGTTCGTAGTGAACACCAGACCGTGGATCGGACAGTGGGCCGCAGTCCAATTCGCCGCCAACGCTGCAATCTGTTCCTATTTGGTATTCGCGGCATATTTCTTCTGGTATCAGATTCAGAAGTATCGCGCCGGAAAGCCCGTCAACGGACCCAAGATGTTGTTGTTAACGCTGGTGGTGCCACTGCAATGGGTGGCATTTCGCTATGCTACGGAGTTTGGAGCCGATGGAATCATTCGCGCTGGAATCCCGTTAGGCATATTCCACAGTTTGCAGTATCACCGCCTGCTATGGTTCCACAACAAAAATCGCTATTTGAATAAGGATGACGCAAAGGAAAAATACGGCTTCGCCGCAACACTAGCAAAAGGCGGATTGGGGACGTACTTAGGAGTCGCCATCGGGCTGAATCTATTCATAGCATTTGTTCCCGCGATGATCGGCCAAGCAGTGGAGATTTTGAAGGCCGCAGTCTGGGGATTTGCCTTTACGCATTATGTGCTGGATGCACGGATCTGGCATGTACGGAACGATAAGGATCTGGCCAGTGCCTTGGGGATGGGGAGGTAGGGCAGTGCCCAATGCCCAACCTTCGTTGGGACCTGTAGTTTTTCCAAGGCCTGATACGCTTCTCTCCAACACTTGAAGCTGTCCGATTTTCTGGCACCCCGCAAGCACACTGCTACACTCAAGCAAGGAGCATCCCATGCAAAACGGCGCACTACGCAGAGTAACAGAGTTATCAGCAGTAACTCGCCAAACCATGGAAGCACTCCTCGGCCGCTCACTCAAAGACGACGAGGCGGTTTCCATCAACGTATACAAACCCGCCCCCACCGGTGATTTCCGGCAACAAATTTCAAAGCAACTGCTTGAGCGGATAGATAAGACCGCTGCCAAGTACACAAACCGACCGGACAATGAAATTGAGGCAGCCCATGAATTAGAGTCAGCAATTGATGAGGCTGTCCATCACGTTCGCCATCATGCGGAATGAGGATAACGCTAGACACGGGAATCCTTGTTCGAATGAATGTGCGAGCTTCGGGGCCAGCCCGGCGGTTGCTCCAAGTCATTCTAGAAGGACCCCACGAAATGGTTCTTTCGGACTTCCTGCTTGATGAGACCGCCCGTGTGCTGCGTTACCCGCGACTCCAAAAGCTATTCAACCTTTCGGAAGATGACATCGACGAACACATCAATTTGTTGAGAGCCCGAGCCGACCTGGTATTCCCAGTAATCCAACAACCCGTCGTTTTGTCTGAACCAAACGACGACCCAGTAGTGTTTACCGCAGTCGACGGGCAAGCAGACGTGCTCTGCGCCATGGATCGCGATTTCTATACTGACAACGTCATTACTTTTTGTCGACTGAGAGGGATCGAGATTCTCAACGATGTCCAACTTCTTCAGCGGCTGTCTTTGGAAAAAGTTCACGGCTGAATTAGTAGCGAAATAGCTGTCCATAGTTGGACGTAGCAATCACTATTTAAGAACATCCCGGAATTCCATGTGCCCTTGACCAATAAGATATTGAGTCAATTCCTTTGCTATAAACCATGCATCAGAATTATTGCTGCCGTTTGCAATTTGAATCACTTGTCTAGCGCTATCCTTGATCATGACACCAAGCCAGGGGTCTTTGGTTCGCTTAAACATCGTGGTCAGAGCCCTAACACTGTCGACGGGAAATTGCGGAGCTAGTTCGACGAGGCGTTCTCCTACAACTGAATCTAGATGGACCTCCCCAACAAGATCCAGAACTGTCTGAAGCATGGAAATGCTCCATTGGTCTCCGAACTTCTTCGAAGTAAACCAGATGTCGTAATTCGAAAGCTCGTGAGCTTTCGGCAATAGTGCGTGACTCGCCGCCACGATGAGGCGTAAGTTGAGACATGCCCCAACAAGCGACACCGATTTCCCCTGATTTATTAGAGCTGAGCCAGCGATTAGAGCAATGGCGCAGCGAGCATCCGGC
>JANXSF010000028.1 GCA_025352795.1 Acidobacteriota bacterium | reverse complement strand
AGTGCGGAGCAGTGGACTCAGCCCGTGCGCTGGAGGCTTATCCTCAGCGCCGCCTTTCGCGCCTTCCTGCGCGGAAAAGTCCCCGGAAGTACTCCTCGCTTCGCCAACACTACCGACTAACTGCCGTTTTTAGGTTGAAGTGGAGCGTCGACCTTGTGGAGTTCTTGGTAGCAATCATCAATGCGTAATTCTGGAAGCGCTGCTGAAGCGGTGGAGACGCACCAATACCGCCACTAACTTTACTTCCTTGCTGGAAGGCACGGGGCGGGTGCTGTTGGACACGGAAACCGGGTTGATGTTGTCACTCAGCTTGGTACAAGTGATACAAACTTCGGGCAGCAGCTACCAATCGAACGTTAATTATGCGTTGAAGCGCATGAATTACGGCAAGCCTGCGAATGCGAGTTTGTTTGCGCTGCCAACGGAAGTTACAAGTGAAGTGAAGGAGTTAAGCAAATGGAACTCGGCAAAGCTCAAAAAGCAGTTTGCGGGTAAGGCGGCGCCTGAGTTCACGCTAACGGATTTGCAGGGAAAACAGATCACGTTGGCCGATCTTAAGGGCAAGACTGTATTGTTGGATTTCTGGACTACCTGGTGCCCACCCTGTCGTGCGGATGGTCCGGCGCTGGATAAGTTACACAGCAAGTATGGCGGGAAAGAACTCATCATAGTTGGCTTTCTGTTAGCGAAGAGCGTCCGCTGGTGGAAAAGTTTTTGAAAGACCATCCACACAATTTTCCTATTGTGTTGACGACGGAAAACGAAATGCCACGGCCGTTACAGATCGGCTTGTTTCCTACTTATATTGTGATTGATAGCAAGGGCGTGCTGACGTCGGCGGTGGAGGGCAACCAGGGATTCGGTGAACTCAGGAAGCTGTTAAAGAAGGCTGGATTGGAAGTGGATTAGCTGCTTTCTCTATGAACGAAGCAAGTGGGACTTGGTGGGAATGTCGCCAAAAGGGGACACGCTGGGCTGGGCCACTCGCTTAGGCCGATTGTGGAGTCTTGTGGTGGATTTGGTGGCGTGGGCCAGACCAGGATGTCCCCGTTCGGCTTGCATTTTTCTGGTTCTAGCTATTCCAATTCACAGACTTCAGTTGCTTTTTTTGCGGTGTGCAAAACCAGGTCGAGTAAGCCGAACGAGAGGAATCGGGTATCAGTTCCTGATCGTATTCCGGGTTTCTGTCCTACTAACTGAATTACATTTTCACCGGCTTGCAGAGGGACACTGAAATCGAGTGTGGGCTTGGCATCCCAGGTGGAAACTTGTTTCCCATTGACCAAAATATTGAGTTTCTGCGGCCAGATCATGGATAGCAGCGTGCCTTGCCATTGCAGAATCAAATCCTGATTTGTGAACACACGGAGAGTTGGGCTACCTTCTGACCATCGCCACCAACCGCTGGCACTTGTTTCGCGCGCGTGCCAGCCAGTGAGGAACGAAGCCTTGCATTCCAATGTATCTGCGCCTGGCTCAAATTTAGTAACTTGCCGTATAAAGAAACCATTTCCACCATTGATGTTGCCAATCATTTCTGTACTGCCGATGGGTTTAATGCCAACTAACAGGATGGAACGAAGTGTCGGATATTTTTTAAGAGAGGGCCGAAGTTGCCATTCGGGATCGTCGCGGTGGTCGACTATAAAAATGGATGCAGGTGCTTTCTTATTCGCCAACATGGCCATGGCCCCTTCAATCTCACCCTCTAAAAATCCACCCGTTGTGGGGCACGCAAACAGTTGGTTATGAGATACAAGCTGGGCTGCTGCGGCATCGAAAGTGCAATCGGATCCCAGAATTCGTAAAGGTTTCTTGTCATTGGCTAACCGAACTAGACGATCCAAGTCGAATTGATTTCTGGTGGCCATGTGGAAGGTGGGGAATGAAAAAAAGGATACCGTTACTATGATTGCGGAGGCTGCTGCTAGTGACCAATTGGCGAAGGTAGAAGTTTTAAGATGGCCCTTCATTGTAGTTAGTAAGTTGGCTTCGCCGAAACCACTTAGCAATAACAGCGCTGGAAGTAGAAAGTGGGAATGACGAGTGACGCCAAAGGGCATTTTCCCAAAAAGGCTCAGGAAGAAGCTGGCTATGAGCATCCACAGGCAATACCAACCGATGATTCGTTGCCAAAGCGGGTTGGAACGATTGAGACTTTTCAGGCCCAAAAGAACCAGAACCATTAGAAGAAAGCCAATCCATCGAGTGATGGAAAGTCCTATTCTTTCAGGCCAAATCGGTGTGGTGCTGAAGCCGGCGAAGTATACCCACTTCATAACGATAGTTTGCAGATATTGGAGGGGAGAACCAGTCCAATGAATGACGTCGAAGGCAGCCCAGGGGGGAACGCCCTGATTATTGAGTAACCTATCGGAAAGATAGTGGATGAATATCCAGCCAAACGCGGCTGCACCTGCCAGTGAGAGGGTGCTGCCTGCGATCCAACTGCGGGAGGAGATTTGCTGGAACGCATGGGGTTTGCGCAGATCGGGGTAGGCAACTGTCAAAATAGCCAGCATGCTGGCGGCGATAGAAATGGTCATCTGATAACTGAAGGCAACGGCGATGCTTCCCCAAACAGCGAGAATGCCGATGAGCAATGGAAGTCGGCGAGGGTCAAGGTTGGGGCTGCTTCGGGTCATCCAGTAGAGAAGCACGGCGGTAAGGGTGACACTTAGGCATGCTGCGGAATATGGATAGCCTTGTTGGGATTCCACCATCGCCCGCAAGCTGCAAAGGCCTAAAACGGCGGAAAACATTCCGGCAAAGGGCGAAAGGTTTCTGTCAGCACTCAATTTCGATAGTAACCAAACGGTGAGGAATGCAGCGATAGTTCCGGCAATGGCGCTGGGAAGGCGTAGGGCGTAGAGAGCATTTCGCCAGTTGCCAGCAATACTCCACAGGGGATAGCCCAATACAAACTGGCCTGGGCCATAGGTCCAATAGGAAGCCACGCGATGACCGGCGTTCACTGCGTCGGATGCGAACAGGCCTTGAATGAGAAAGCCGGAATCGTCGCAATGGGTCATGCGGTCGGCGAGGGTGAAGAATCGGAAGAAGGTGGCGGCGATGGCGGCGAAGGCAACAATGACAACGCTGACCCACTGCTGTTGACGGTAAAAACGCTGGTTCAGGGGAGTTGCACCAGGTGTCGGCGATCCCTGGGGGAGCTTCGGTAGAATGTCCATGTTTTGGATCGAAGCCTCATCGTAACGCAAATATAGTGGGGAATTTTGTATTGGATGTTGGTTTGTGGACGAATAGGTGGTTAGGGTGATATGAAAATACTATTGAGTGTGCTGATTGGCTTCTTATTCCTGCAAACTATGGCGGTTGGTGCTTTGGTGAAGGAACCTACGCTTCCATTTTATTTCTTTGAAGAGCAGGTGGCGAAACAGGAAATCCGTTATGTGGGGCATACACCGAAATTGTCGGCATCGTTTAGCAGACAAGGGGTGCAATACGGCAAACAGGGCAAAACGCTGACCATGGAGTTCAAGAAAACGAAATCGGATTTCCAGTTGAGTGCGGAAGAGCCACTGCCTGGAAAGGCGAACTTTCTTTTTGGGCAGAATCCAGAAAAATGGAGGAAGGGTGAGGCCATGTATTCCCGCCTGCGCTATGTGGAATTGTTTGAAGGAATCGACTTGACATATGAAGGAGTATCCAACGTTTTCAAGTCGGAATACCATGTGAAGGCTGGTGCGGATGCGGGCAACATTGAATGGCAATACACCAATGCAGAAGAGGTGAAATTAGACATCGACGGCCAACTGCGAATCAAGGCCAGTGGTGTTTGGTTTGAAGAACATATTCCCGAGGCATATGAACTGGATGAACGTGGTGGCAGAATTCTGCGTAAGGTGAGTTATGACTTACGGGCCGACGGCAGAGTAGGTTTCAAAGTGGAAAGCCGCAATGTGAAGAACCGGTTAGTGATTGATCCTGTATTAGTTTTCAGTACTTACCTTGGAGGACGACTGGCGGATGCGGCAGCGTCGATTGCTCTGGATACTGCGGGAAATATCTACGTCGCGGGATGGACAGAATCGAAAGATTTCCCTGTGCAGCAGGCTTTAAATGGAACATCGGGTGGAGGAGTTGACGCTTACGTCGTCAAATTTTCACCAAATGGGCAACGGATCTTGTGGGCCACTTATCTGGGAGGGGCAGGGGATGACCGGGCCACCTCAGTGGCTGTGGATGCTAGCGGAAATGTGGTGGTGGGCGGGTGGACGCAATCGTCAAATTTCCCTGTGAATGGAAGCCAGAATAACTTTGGTGGAATTCGGGACGGATTTGTGGTGCGGTTAAACGCCAATGGAAACGCTATGTTATTCAGCACTTATGTGGGGGGATCGGGATCGGATGCGGTGAACGCGGTGGCGGTGGATGCCAGCGGGGTTGTGTATGCTGTGGGCGAAACCACATCGACAAATTTCCCGACCACGTCTGCTTACCAATCGGCTAATCAAGGGGGCAGTGATGCGTTTTTGGTTAGCTATCAACCGGCTGGCGATATCCTTTTTCGAACACTGTTTGGGGGTACGGGAGAGGATCGGGCGTTGGCCCTGGTTGTGGAGAGCGGGGGTTCCATTTACGTCGCAGGCACGACGAATTCAGCAGATCTGCCGTTGAACAATGCCCTGCAAGCAACGCGCAAGGGAGGACAATCGGGGTTCATCGTCAAGTTTCCACCGGCTGCCCAGAGCCTGAGTTACAGCACTTACTGGGGTGGTTCGCGGGGGAGTGGGCTGAATGCGGAACAAGTAAATGCACTGGCGTTGGATGCCAGTAATAACCTGGTGGCGGCGGGAATCACCAGTTCATCCGACTTTCCAACAACAGCTTCAGTTGCGCAAATTGTTTACGGTGGCGGAACGACGGACGGTTTTGTGACTAAGTTTAATGCCGCAGGGACGTCGATCCTAGCATCGAGCTTTTTCGGAGGGAAAGGAATTGATGCCATTCAAGCGGTTGCAGTTGACGCGACAGGCATAATCCATTTGGCGGGGTCCACAACATCGCGCAATCTACCAGTGATCAGCGCAATCCCAAGCAGTATTTACAAAGGTGGTTACGATGCATTTTATGCCAGGGTTCGACCCGATTTAACGGTATTCGACACAGTGACTTATATTGGGGGAACAGGGGCGGATCAGGCTATGGGACTGGCCCTTTCCACGGGTTCCTACGCCTATCTTGTAGGCAACACTCTATCGCCAGATTTCCCGATGAAATCTGCCTATTCAGTGAATAACGCCGGGTCGAACGGGGCTTTTCTTTTAAAACTAAATGAGCTGCCCTTGGCCGTGTCAGTCAATGCGGGCGCAGGGAGTGGTTCCACCGCGAGTTTGCAACTTGTATTTAGTGACGGCAACGGAGCAGGCGATATTGCCAGCGTCCAGGTGCTTCTAAATAACTCGCAAACTAACGCTGCGGCGTGCTCCTTTATCTACTCGCCAGCCTCTGGACAGGTTACGATTCTTGACGATAATGGCAGCAGCGGTTCGACGGGTACCGCCGGTTCCAGCACTCTATTACAGAACAGCCAATGCAAAATTCCTTTGAACTTGGTTAGTCAAACAGTGACGGGAAATGAACTGGCGCTACAAGTGGGCCTGCAGTTTCTTGCAGCCTTCAATGGAAACAAAAATATCTATGGGCAAGCTACCGATCAAACTGCTGCAACCAGCGGATATCAAACCTTAGGCACCTTCATTGTGGGATCTGCAGTCAATGTCGCACCGACGGTGACCTCCACTCCAGTAGTTACAGGCAGCGGATACACGGCGAATTTTACCACCACCATTTCCGATGCAAATGGCTCTTCCGATATTACCCAGGTGCTGGTGTTGATCAATACCAGCTTGAATGGAAGCAATGGCTGTTTCTTTTCCATTGACGTCCCCGGACGGGCATTTTACCTTGCTCCGGATACTACGGGCAATTGGACCGGCGTTACCATGGGGACGTCCGCCGTGGCATCAAACAGTATGTGTCGCATAGTAGGTTCCGATATAACTTTTACCAATTCGGGAACTGCCCTGACGGTAAACATCAGACTGACATTCCAAACAGCTCAAACCGGAACAAAGGCCATTTACGTGATCGCATATGATCAAGCCAGGGCCGGTTCACCCTGGGTGCAGATAGGGTCTTGGTCCTTGGCTGCCAACCAGCCACCGCAAATCATTGGGGTCACTCCCAATAATGGTTCAGGTACAAACGGGACGTTTACTTTCACTTTTGCCGATCCTAATGGCTTTACCGATTTAGGCACGTCACAGGCGCTGATCAACACAGTGATTGATGGCAATGGAGCTTGTTACCTTTTGTTTGATCGTCCCAGTCAGAAAATCTACCTGTTACAGAACTCAGGATCCTTTTTGGGTAGTTCCATTGGGTCTGGGTCCATCCTTTCCAATAATCAGTGCACTGTGAATCCGGCGGCAGCCACCATCAGCGGATCTGGCAACACGCTTGTTTATACTGTCCCGATCACATTCCTGCCTGCTTTCCGAGGTACCAAAAACATCTACCTCCTAACAGCGGATCAGTCCCAAGCCTCCGTGGGTTGGACGAATGGAGGAACTTTCACCGTTCAGTAGACTTATAAAAAAGGAGGGTGGAGGCTAAATCCACCCTCCTGCTGGGCACCCCTGCTGCCATAATGTAGGGGTAGTTGCCGCCGAGCCCATGCCGGAACTTTCCCTCATCATCCCCGCCTACAACGAGTCCGCCAATCTGCCCCTGTTGCTTGATCGTGCAGCGGCGGTATTCACTGGATCGCCTATTGAATTGATTGTGGTGGATAACGGTTCAACTGATACCAGCCCGGCCGTCCTGGCCCAACTGATTCCCCAATACACGTTTGCTCGCACGGTACGGGTTCCCATTAATCAGGGATACGGATTCGGAATTCTGAGTGGCTTACGAGCTGCGAAATCCCCTTTTTTGGGCTGGACCCACGCCGATCTGCAGACCGATCCTGGGGACGCCCTGCGGGGTCTTAGCCTTCTAAAACATTCAGGTCACGCGGAGCTTACCTTTGTGAAAGGGAAGCGTTATGGGCGCCCTCCCGCCGACGTTTTTTTCACTGCGGGGATGGGCCTGTTTGAAACCGCCATTTTACAAAAGCCACTGTGGGACATTAACGCGCAGCCAACCTTGTTCACTAAAAGTTTTTTCGATACCTGGAACAACCCTCCGCACGATTTTTCGCTGGATCTTTTCGCCTTTTACATGGCTCGCAAACAGGGTTTGGAAGTAAAACGATTCCCCGTAAATTTCGGCAAAAGAGCGCATGGCATCTCCCGTTGGAACGTCAACTGGCAGGCTAAAGTGAAGTTCATTCGGCGAACCGTCGATTACAGTTTAACGCTATCAAAACAGTTGAGAAAACCCCCACAATGAAGATTATCCATCATCGTCGCAATACCCTTGAAGAGTTACGTTCTACACCCGTTGAATATGGGGTGGAAATCGACATCCGCACCCATGGCAAAGACCTGATCCTGCATCATGACCCGTTTGTTGCGGGGGAACTGCTGGATAACTGGCTAGCTGAATTTCACCACGGAACGCTGATTTTAAACGTCAAGGAAGAGGGTTTAGAGGAAGCAGTTCTGGAAAGGATGAAGCGGTTCGGCATTGAAGATTTCTTCTTTCTGGATCAATCGTTTCCATTTCTGATTAAGACGGCGCGCACCGGCGAAAAGCGTTGTGCGGTGAGGGTCAGTGAATTTGAGAGCATTGATACGGCCATGGCACTGCAAGGCAAAGTATCGTGGGTCTGGGTGGATTGTTTCACTAAGTTTCCACTTAGCCGTCAACAGGCAGACAGGCTGCGCCAAGCGGGATTCCGTTTCTGCCTGGTATCGCCAGAACTGCAAGGTCGTTCAGATCCACAAGCCATCGCCGCCATGCGCGAACTTTTGGATGGACTGCGCATTCCTGCTGAAGCGGTCTGCACCAAGACACCGGAGTTATGGAGGTAGCCACAGCGGAGAAAGCATCTTCGGGACCCTTTGAGGGATGGTTGTATCCTCAATGCAAATCGCTTGGCCGTTTGGCGCGTCATCCTATTTTTCAATTCGGTCTGCTGATCCGTTTGGCATTGGTTTTTCTGGCTGTGCCCAAAGTGCAGGAAAAGTGGTTTGTGCCCTTTCTGCTGGATTTTCTGCGGCAACCTTCGCTTGATCCGTGGACAACGTTTTTGAACTCGGGGGGCGATTCCATGTCGTTCCCTTATGGTCCGGTGATGTATCTTTTGCACCTGCCGGGAGTGGCCTTAGGCGGGTTGATAGACCAGCATTTCGGGCTCGGACATTTTTTTGCGCTGCTGGGCTTCGGTCTAACCATCTTGTTGCTGGATTTGGAACTGATGCTTTCTTTGGAGCAGATTCTGGATGCAAGCGAAGACGAAATTCTGCGCTATTACTGGCTGTCCCCTATAGTCCTTTACATCTGTTACTGGCACGGGCAAACCGATATGGTGCCGGTGCTGCTGTTAATGGTTTCGCTGCGCCTGTTGCAGAAGCTGCACGCAAAGTCCGCTGGTATGGTTCTGGGCTTGGCCATTGCCGCAAAACTCAGTATGATTTTGCCCGCGCCATTTCTGGTCATCTACCTTTGGCGCAGCAAACGATTGTCGGGCTTGCTCAGCCAGTTTATGATTCCGGCGATCATCACTGCCGCTTTGTTGCAAGGCCCTTACCTGCTATTTTCGCCAGGTGTAAAAGTGATGGTAATGGGCAGTCCGGAAATTCAAAAGGTGTACCAACTCTCTATCAAGTTCGGCGATAAGTTACAGGTTTACGTTTTGCCGTTCACTTACTTACTGTTGCTCTATGCCGCTTGGCGCATTGGCCGGATGAGTTTCTCATTACTGTTTTCCTTTCTTGGTGCATCCTTCTTTCTGGTGCTGTTATTGACCCCAGCATCTATCGGCTGGTTTCTATGGGCGGTTCCGTTCCTGGTGGCACATCAACTAGGAGGTGGCGTTCCCGCATCACTGCCTGTGTACGCATTTTCAATGGTGATGATCATTTTCCACTTGGGGCAATCCACAGGAGCAACGGTGCGATTGGCAGGGTTGGATCTTACGGCACCAGTGGCCATGCCGGCCCATTTACAATCGTTGTGGCTGACGGGAATGGTGGCGCTGGGTGCCGCCCTGGCTGCGCGTATGTTCCGCACGGGTGTGCAGCAGAATGATTACTTTCGGCTGAGCCGTAAGCCCGTGGCCATTGGTATTGCCGGTGATTCGGGCAGTGGCAAAGATACTTTAGCGGCGGCACTCGCCGGCGTATTTGGCTCCAGTGCGGTGGCCAGTATTTCCGGCGATGATTATCATAGCTGGGATCGGCATGCGCCCATGTGGCGGGCACTTACTCATCTGAATCCGCAGGCCAACAACTTACTGGCATTTTCCAATGATGTACTGGCGTTGATGGAAGGGAAAAGCATCGTATGCCGCCACTACGATCATTCCAGTGGTCGATTTACCAAGCGTCGATCCGTTGCCCATAACGAAGTGATTTTAGTCAGTGGATTGCACACTCTATACATTCCCAGCCTGGTTTCTAAGTTCGATGTGCGATTGTTCCTGGCCATGGATGAAGAATTGCGTCGCTATTTTAAGCTGCGGCGCGACGTGAATGAGCGGGGTCATCCAGAGGAAAAAGTTCTGGAATCATTGGAAAATCGCTACCCGGACGCTAAGCGTTATATTCATGCGCAGGCGAAAACTGCCGACCTTGTTTTTAACCTGGAAGCGGTGAATCGTGAGGATTTGAAGCTGCCGGAGAGGCCCGACGACATCCGCCTTCGCTTGTGTGTCAGCTTACGACGAGGGTTGTATTATGAAAAGCTGATTCGCATTCTGGTAAGTCTTTGTGGCCTGCACGTGGACATGTCCATTGGCGAAGAAGATAGTCTGGTGGAGTTGCGGATTGAAGGGGATTTGCAGCCTGAGGATCTGGCTCTGGCGGCCGGGCAACTGGTGCCGCATCTTGAAGAATTGATGGCGTTGGATGCGCGATGGGCAAACGGCATGATTGGATTGATGCAATTGATTACCTTTGTGGAAGTGGCTGAAGCGCTGCGAGCTCGGGGGAATGGATAGGCAAATGGAGATAAGGAACAAAGCCGCATTCGCCACACGGCCTTGCGCAGTATTGATGGATATTGACAACACAATGTATGCCTACGATACAGCGCACGCCGCCGCGTCGGAAGCGGCTATGCGCAAAACCATCAAAATGTTGGGCATTAAACAGGCAGAGTATGAACCTGCATTTGCTGAGGCCCGTCGTGAAGTGAAAACGATTTTAAAAGAGACAGCCTCGGCCCATAGCAGGCTGCTTTATTTTGCGCGAATGCTGGAACGATTGGGGATGAAGAGTCAACCGTTGATGGTCCTTGATTTGGAGCAAACTTACTGGCGCAATTTCCTTAGCGCCAGCACGTTGTTTCCGCAGGTGAAGGATTTTCTGGAAGATCTACGAGCAGCGGGGATTCCGGTGGCGGCCGTAACTGACTTGACGGCGCAGATCCAATTTCGCAAACTGATTTACTTTGGGCTGGATCATTACTTCGATCATATTGTGACCAGTGAAGAAGCGGGAGTGGAAAAGCCAGCGGCTAAGCCCTTTCAAATGGCGTTGGAACGGCTTTCGCTAATACCAGGGCAATTGGTGTGGTTTGTGGGCGATGACGCGAAAAAAGACATCGCCGGGGCGAAGGCGGCATTGGGGGCCATCACGCTGCAAAAGCGGCATGATGGGGTAGAGGTTTCTGGCGAGGCCGATGCGGTATTCGATCACTTTCGCGAATTACGGGAAGTGTTGCGCGGTTCTGTTTGACTTCACTCAAATCCCGAATACATACACCACGCTTCCATTGATTATGGAAACATACTGCTTGTTATCGAACTGATAAGTCATCGGCGAAGTGTGTAGCGACTCATTGAACGGGTAACTCCACAAACGCTTGCCTGTAACTGCATCGGCTGCTGCTAAGGCACCTCCATCATCGCCGAAGATTACTAGACCGCCTGCCGTGGATAAGGTGCCAGCCCAGGAATCACCAGGGCCATCCTGAGGAAGCTCCCACTTTACTTTGCCTGTTTCAATATCAAAGGCGCGCAACACTTTTTGGGGTTTGTCATCGGGATCGCGCCTGCCGCCTCCGCCTTGATATGCTCGACCAGCTTGCCATTCTGGAGTGGTGCGTTTGTTGTAAACGGCACAGCGTTCCAGCGTGTTCACATAGAATAGCCGAGTGGCTGGATTGTAAGATGTCGAGTAAAAGTTTGCGGCACCTTCCACTGCCGGGCAGATTAAATTACCTTCCACTGTGGGCACCTGATTGGGGTTCATTATCGGCCGACCGTCAGGGGCAATTCCTTTTGCCCAGGTCAGCTTTTTGACCATCGGTTCAGCAATCAGCATTTTGCCGTCAGTTCTATCCAGCACATACAGGAAGCCGTTTCGATTCGCTTGCAACAGCAACTTTCGTGGCTGACCCTTCCAGGTTGCGTCGGTCAGCACCAGTGGAGCCACGGCATCCCAATCCCATTCGTCATGCGGAGTGGGCTGAAAATACCATTTCAACTTGCCAGTTTTCAAATCGATGGCAAGAATGGAACAGGTGTATATGTTGTCGCCCTTGCGGTTATCGCCATTGAAATCAGGACCGGCATTGCCCGTGGGCCAGAAGACCGTTTTGGTATCGGGATCATAACTTCCAGTGAGCCAGGTAGGGCCTCCACCGTGATCAATGTCAACGCCATCCCAGGTTTCAGAACCACGTTCGCCGCGCGCGGGAATGGTCCAAAACTTCCAAACTTCTTTGCCAGTTGTTTGGTCGTAGGCGGCTAAGAATCCACGAACGCCTTCCTCACCACCGGCAGTGCCTGCCACTACCAGATTTTCAATCGCAAGCAAAGATCCGGTGGCATTGTAATTCTTTTTATAATCGGCCATCTCTGTATCCCAGAGCACTTGGCCGTTGTGGCGGTTCAATGCGATAAGGTGGGCATGGTCTGTTTGCATGAACACTTTATCGCCAGCTACCGAAACGCTGCGATTATTTCCTTGTGACCGGGCGTTGCCGATCAGCCCTTGCGTCGGCGGCTTAGAGAATTCCCATAAGCGCGCGCCAGAACCGGCATCCAGCGCGATCACGGTGTTGGTATTGGTCACATACATGACCCCTTCATGAACTTGAGGCGTGCCTTGCAATCGGGCCGCGTTGGGTAGAGCAAACACCCATTTGACGGCCATTTTATCGACGTTCGCTGTGTTGATTTGCGTCAGTGCTGCGTAACGATTCCCACTGAACTGGCCGTGCATGCTTGGCCAATCAGTCTGGCTGGTAACCGGGCGATACTGTTCGCCGACTTTGCGTAACAGATGCATTTTTTGGTCGTCGGTACGCAGTTGCAACTCGCGGCTGGTGCGCGCAACAACAAGGCCTTCCAGTTGCGTTCCATCGGTTAGCTTGGCTTGTTGACGGACGGGGCCGAATCCTCGCCGACCACGACGAGGCTGAATGCTGCGCATGTGGGTTACGAGAAGAGCAACTTCCGCGTCGGGTAGTTGTTTGAAGGCGGGCATACCTTTGCGCGGAACGCCCTCGCGAATGATTGTGCTGAGTTCTTCATCGTTCTTAGTGGCCAGGCTGGGCAGTATAGAGGGCGCATGTTCGCCGCCATTTGCATCAGAGCCGTGGCATCCTGAACAACGACTTTGAAAGGCAGCACGACCGTCGGGTGTCTGTCCCCACGCCATAGTCAGTGCAACTTGAAAAACCAAAATAAACGAGATCCGCATGTGCCCTGAGTATAACAATGACATTGGGTAGTGTATTATTTACTACTGAATGACCAAACAGCTAAACACCCTGATCACGAACCTTGGGTTTAACAAACTGGAGGCCGAAGTTCACCGGAACTTATTACCGAACTTGCCTGCCTTGCGCAGCAAGTGCATAGTGGACCCGCCATTGAAGTTGAGTTTAAGGATTTGATGTTGCGGGAACTGTAAGTTGACATCCACGGAGTAACTCGTCGATGGAGGCATTATTCCAATTGACGACGTTGTGTTTGCGACGTAAACTCCAATATTCAACATGCTCCAACCAATTGCCTGGTTCAATTTGAGTAAGTGGGCTTAACGTTTCCAACTCCAAAGCCACCCCATTGGTAAAGATTTCAAAAGAACAGCCGAAGTCCGGGTAACTGAGGTTTGTAAGTGCCCTATATCGCTTCAGGAACAACTCATCGCCCAATAGATACGCACCCCAAGTATCCACGTTGAAGTGTCCCAACTTAAAGGGATGCTGGTATTGTTGATCCTGCTGTAGCACAAGATACAGCGGGGTGAAGGTCAATCTTGGGTCGGTCAAATCAGTGAAGGCCCACATTACCAAAGGGTTTGTGGGTGCCAGACATTCGGGATGCGTCCCTCGCGGAGGGAAGCCTGTGATGCCATGGCCGCCAGGGGCCATCATGGTGAGCGCCCAAATGGATGCCTTCACATTCCAGGACATGGTGTTTTGCAATCGGTGTACGATTTCAAGGCTGCCTGTCTCATCAAAGCGTACACGCAGTTGCTTACGAAATCCTGTTCCCACTTCCACTGAGCCGGTCATTTGCAGCATGTCGTCTAGGATGTAGCAATCGCACGGCAGGTTGTCTGGAGCGTAGGTTCCCACTGCATCTTCTGGCGCTACCCACAAGCGATGACCGCCTCGCGAAACAAATCCCTGCTCCGCTGTTGTCCCTTGATCGGCCTTGATTTCCAACAGTAAATTAGGGCCGTTGGTGAAGCCAAACCTGAGAATACGCGGCCCAATATCGGATGTGACAATTGCTTCCAACGGCCCGTTTTGGATGCGATAACAATTTGGCCATCCGCCCCAACTGACACGTTCGATCATCGTCCCATCCAACCACCGTCAACCGTTACAACTTCACCGGACATATAGTTGGAAGCGGCGGAGGCAAGAAACACCGTGACACCTTTGAAATCCGCAGGAGTGCCCCAGCGTGCGGCTGGGATGCGGGAAAGAATGGCGGTGTTGCGAACCGGGTCGGCCTGTAAAGCAGCAGTGTTGTCAGTAGCGATATAGCCGGGAGCAATGGCATTTACTTGCACACCCATGGATGCCCATTCGTTAGCGAACGCCTTGGTCAACGTGCCAATGCCACCTTTTGCTGCTGCATAACCAGGGACAGTGATGCCGCCTTGAAAAGTCAGCAGGGAGGCGGTGAAAATCACCTTGCCGGAGCGACGTAATATCATCTGTTTGCCGAACTCGCGAGTAAGTACAAATTGCGCACTCAAGTTCGTTTCAATGACTTTGTCCCAGTATTCATCGGAGTGTTCGGCGGCGGGTTTGCGCAAAATTGTTCCGGCATTATTTACCAAAATGTCGATAGGGGGTGCCTCGCGATTTACTTTGTCAATGAATTCGTAGAGCGCCTTACGATCACTGAAATCGCAGGAAAAGCCCCAGAATTTGCGACCCAGGCTGGTAACGTATTTCCCAATTTCGCTATCGGTACCTTCCAGTTGCGCGCTGACACCCACAATGTCGGCACCAGCTTCTGCCAACGCCTGGGCCATGGCGAATCCAATCCCTCTGCGGCATCCGGTAACAAGAGCCACTTTATCTTTGAGGCTGAAAAGTTCAAGAACATTCATAGTAAGTTAGACCTCTGCGCAGTCAATCAAAATCTTCATGACGTTGCCGCCGGAAGCCATTTCCTCAAAGCCCTTCTTCAGTTGGCTCATGGGGTAAACATCGGTGATGATTTTGGTAAACGGCACTTCGCCTGCGGCAAGCAGTGCAATGGCTTCATCAAAATCCTGCGGTTCATAGACACGGGCGCCGATCAGTTTCACTTCACGCCAGAAGAAGCGGAACAGGTCCACAGGGGTTGGTTGCGCGAAGATAGCCACCAGAACAATGCGTCCACGAACACGGGGAAGCTTGGTCATGGTTTCTGCGCCAGCAAGGGATCCTGATACTTCAAAGACCACGTCGGCCCCGGCGTCACCAGTATCGGCATTTACTTTCTCCACAAGATCCACAGTGCGTGGATCGACAGCTTCTAAACCAAGTTGCTTGCATAGTTCAATGCGGAAGGGGTTAATTTCACTTACTAGCACGTGGGCACCTTTGCTTTTGGCGACTAGGGCAACCAGCACGCCAATGGGTCCACCACCCAGCACCACACAATATTCGCCAGCCTTCACTGCGCCCATCCGGACATCGTGACAGGCCACCGCGATGGGTTCGATTAAGGCGGCGTGAGCCATAGATAGTCCAGCGGGCAAGCGATGCAGCGTGTGCGCGGGAACGGTCCACAAAGCTTGCATGGCACCAGGCGTATCAATGCCAATGAACTTCAATTTCTGGCAAACATGGCTGTTGCCAGCTTTGCAAGCGGGGCACTCATTGCACGCATCCAGTGGGCGGACGGTGACGGTATCGCCAACCTTCCAATTGGTGACGCCATCGCCGAGAATTTCAATTTTGCCAGACATCTCATGACCCATGATTTGCGGCATTTTGACGCGCTTATCCATGTGGCCAAGGTAAATGTGTAGGTCAGTTCCGCAGATGCCGCAATAAGAGACGCGAATCTGCACCTGACCGGCAGCAGGAGGGACGGGGATGCAAGGACCAACAGAAATCGATTGGTTGCCTTCATAAAAAGTAGCTTTCATTTCAGTATTGAGTGTATCGTAGGTGCCATGAGATCTGCCCTGTTTGCGCTGTTGACCGTTTACCAACTCTACGCTGCTGAACCTTTACCCGGTAAACCCTTACCTATTGATGGCTTCGCTCATCTGGGATTTCGAGTAACTAATCTGGATGCTTCCCGCAAGCACTACACCGAATTTCTGGGATTCGAGCAGGCATTTGACGTAGGGACATCTGCTTACTTCAAAGTCAACGATGATCAGTTCATTGAGTTGACACCAGGTTTGAGGGTCGATGAACAAGTGCGCATGACCACTGTTACTATGCTTTCTGCCGACGTGAAAGCACTCCACAAAATGTTGCGTGGCCTTGGATTGAAACCGAGCGCAGTTGCCAAACGGGCCGATGGAAACATGGGGTTCGCCTTGCCTGACCCTGTTGGTAACCATTTAGAATTTATTCAATACATGGATGGATCTCCGCAGGTCCGTGACCGTGGTCAACACTTGAGCGCACGCCGATTGTCCGATCACTTACAACACACCGGCGTCATTATTCCATTGCCTAAGCTACCGGAGGCGATGAAGTTTTATCACGAACAGTTGGGGATGGCTGAGTTCTGGCGCATGGAATCGAAACCAGGAGTGGTTAGTCTTGTGAAGCTGATTGTTCCGGGCAAGCGGCACGATATTATTGAGCTGATGGTGAATGATGGTGAGCTGAATCGGGCTCGCATTGGCAGTATGAACCACATCAACTTAGTAGTGCCAGATATTCATAAGGCGCACAGAACACTAATGGAACGGGGCACTGCAAAGAATTTTCGACCTCGTGTGAATGCTGAAGATATTTGGAGTTTTAACCTGACTGACCCTGACGGCACGCGAACAGAAGTTCAGGATCTGACGAAAATCCCGCAAGCTCGTTTTCTGGAACAAAAGGTCAACGGGCGCGATGCTTATGTGTTGGATAACGGCTGGATGCGCGTCAGCCTGTT
Organism: Acidobacteriota bacterium; assembly: GCA_025352795.1. Taxonomy (GTDB): domain Bacteria; phylum Acidobacteriota; class Terriglobia; order Bryobacterales; family Bryobacteraceae; genus JANXSF01. The sequence goes on along the minus strand of JANXSF010000028.1, from coordinate 65,205 downwards.
GCGCGGCGGCGGGCATATTGCTGAAGTTCGGCTGCAGAGCGGCGACCAGAAAAAAGACGTCAACCCGATGCGCGTCCCCCACTATCCGACGATTGATCCGCACACTTATCAGGATGCGAAGGATAACAAAATGTACGGGGATTCGCCGCATCGCTTGCTTTCAGCCGGATATATGGGGCATCTGTTGTGCTTCCCATTTTATGGACCACCTTCGTCGGCGGATGAGATTGCCGCGCATTTGGGGAATCATGGGGAAGCTCCCGTTGTGGAATGGAAACTGGGCAAGGTGGAAGCTAACTCAGCGGGAGTTACTGTTAGTTACTCGGCTGAATTGCCACTTACACAGTATCGTGTAGAAAGGTTGGTAACACTGCCCAGAGGCTTGCGGCAAGTGAGGGTGGAAGAGTGGGTTGAGAATTTGGCTGGGTTCGACAGGCCCATGCAATGGATGCAGCATGCCACCTTCGGTCCTCCATTTGTAGAACCGGGCAAGACGCGTTTAGAAGTAAGTGCAACCAAGGGATTCGCGAACAATGACGAGTTTGCCTGGCCACGCGCAGGTGGAGTAGATCAACGGGTGATGCGAGCCGATTCGAAAGCTGGCGGCTATACGCCGTTGTTACTTGATCGTAAGCGGAAGGAGCAGTTTTTCATCGTGTCGAACCCAGACTTCCCTGTAATGATTGGATACGTATTCCCTGCAGAGGGCAACTCTTGGCTGGCTGATTGGCAAGAGAACCAGCGCAATACTGAACCGCCTTGGAACGGCAAAGTAATCGCCCGTGGCATTGAATTCGGTAACTCTCCATATGCTGAAGGGTTGAAGAAAGCCATAGAGCGCGGCACCATGTTTGGAGTTCCCGCTTATGGATGGATTGGCGCGAAGAAGCGGATGAAGACGGAGTACACAATTTTTCTATGGGATGCGGGTGCAGTGCAAGATGTAAGGACAGAGAACGGAATTGTGGTGGTAACTAAGCAATAAGTCATGGCTGCAAAAACGAATGCAATTCGTCTATTGGATCAGTTACAAATCAACTATGAAATTCGTGAATATGAGGTAGACCCGAATGATCTTGCAGCGGAAACTGTGGCTGTCAAAATTGGCCTGCCGCCAGAGCAAGTTTTCAAAACCCTCGTGGCCCGTGGTGATCGTAATGGTGTGTGCATGGCTGTCATCCCTGGGAACTCCCTGCTTGATCTGAAGGCGCTGGCTAAGGTAACTGGTGATCGTAAAATCGAAACAGTTCCATTGCAGGAAGTGCTTCCACTTACTGGATATATTCGTGGTGGTATAACTGCTATGGCGTCGAAGAAAGTGTATCCGGTTTGGTTGGATGAAACGGCCATTCTATATGATGTAATCTCTATATCTGCCGGGCAGCGGGGCTTGCAGATTTTGATGTCACCAGATGATTACTGCCGGGCAGTTTCGGCGGTTTACGCAGAAATCTCAAAAAGCAAAGAGTAACTTCCCTCTACGCTGTAGCTACGATCTGGTTGCCTAGTCCAAGCGCTTCAATTTCCATTTCCCTGATGCGGAATTTCTGCACCTTGCCGCTGATGGTCATGGGGAACTCATCCACAATGCGAATGTGATGGGGGACTTTAAAGTGAGCAATTTGACCGGTGCAGAATTCGCGGATCTCCTCCGGCGTTACTGTTTGTCCGGGATGCAAACGTACCCAAACTCCAACAATTTCACCAAATTTCAGATCGGGCAAACCTACCACATGGGCATCGGCGATTTTAGGATGGGTGAAAAGGAAGCCTTCAATTTCTGCTGGATAAATGTTCTCACCGCCGCGGATGATTAGATCCTTGGCCCGTCCGCAGATGTGGAAATGACCGTCTTCCCGCATGACTGCCAAGTCGCCTGTATGAAGCCAACCATCAGCGTCCACAGCGCGGGCTGTGGCTTCGGGTTCATGATCATAGCCTGTCATGAGTAAGTAGCCACGGGCGCATAATTCGCCGGGTTCACCTTGCGGCAACGTCTGGCCAGTGGCTGGATCAATAATCTTCACTTCGCAATTGGGGACGGCTGAACCAACGGTGGATGTGCGCTGTTCGAAACTATCTTTACCACCATGCATGGTGATGATGGGCGATGCTTCTGTTTGCCCATAAATCACCGCCACCTCCGGGCAATGCATCAGTGAATTCACTTGCTTCAATAGTTCCACAGGGCAGGGCGCGCCTCCCATGAAGGCGACGCGTAGCGTGCTGAGGTCGAAGTGGCAGAACTCCGGGTGTTGCAATTGGGCAATGAACATGGTGGGCACACCGCCTATGACAGTGGCTCGCTCTTCCTGCACGGCTTCAAGCGAAGCACGCGGATCGAATGAGGGGGAAGGCAGGATGATGGTAGTGCCTCGCGTTACACAATTCAGAACAGAACAAACACACCCGGCGCAATGATACAAGGGAAACGGGACAACCATGCGGTCTTGTTCCGTCAGGGCTAACCAGTCGCCAGTGTAAAATGCGTTGTTGACCAAATTATGATGTGTAAGTAGAACGCCTTTTGGACTTCCAGTAGTTCCTGACGTGTACTGAATGTTAGTAACGTGGTGAGCTTCGACTGGTGTTGAAGGCAAGTCGCAACCGTTGGCAAGCAGTGCATCCCATTCACTTGTTCCCAAGTGAACCACGTGAGTCAGCGGATGTTCCGAGGAGCGCGCGGAATCAAGAATTTGTTGATAGTTCGCTCGCCCGTCCTGGACATAGAGAAACAATGCTTTAATCGCCGATTTGCGCAGGATGAAAGCCATTTCATGCGACCGGTAGGCGGGGTTCACATTCACCAGAACATAACCAGCGCGTGCGCAAGCATACTGCAACAGAACCCATTCCACACAGGTTGTAGACCAGATGCCCACACGATCCTGGGGTTGCAGGCCAAGGCCAGCAAGACCTCGGGCAACAAGGGTCACTGCTTCATCGAATTGTTGCCAAGTGTAGCGGATGTTTTGATGACGCACGATTAGCGCTTCGTGTTGGGGGAAACGCATTGCGGTTTGGGCAAGAGTCTGGGCCAAGGTTAGCGTTGAAAGTGGAGCATCGGGGCCTTTGGCATAACTGGGGGCTGGCATGGATTTGCTAAGTATATAAAAAATTCTAATTCCAAGTGAAGCGAACATGTAACTAACTTGTCATCGTACTGAAACAGATCCACTGATATCGTCGTAAGGAATGAAATACCTATTCTCAACTATTGTCTTTATGAGTGTCGCGCCAGCCCAACTGGATCAGGCGCGCATCTCTGGAACCATTGTGGATTCCTCTGGCGCATTGATTCGCGGGGCCAAAATTACTGTCAAAAATCAAAAAACAGGCGCGGAACGCGAAGCAACATCCAACGATACAGCTACATTCTTTATCCCCGGCTTGAGTCCCTCAGTTTATTCCATGACCGTGGTGAGTCCAGGTTTGGCCAATGCGCAATTCAAGGATATGAACCTTGCCGTTGGACAGGAACGTAATGTGACTGTAACTATGATGCCCGCATCAGTAAGTACAGAGATTTCAGTTTCAGGTGGAGAGCTAGTTGTGATTGACACTAGTTCCGCTTCCGTTGGGGCAAACATTAACGCCCGTGAAGTGGCCAGCATGCCTCTTAACGGTCGACAAATTTCGCAACTTTATCTTTTGGCACCTGGTGCGCAAACCGCAGGTGGCGGCACTTACGACAACATTCGCTTCAGCGGTCGGGCGAACCAACAAAATGCCGTGCGATTCGATGGAGTTGAAGGATCTTCCATCATTGACTCTTCTCCGGGGAACATTAACGGTCAGACCTCTTCCAGTTTCCGCTTGCAAGCGAGTCTGGAAACAGTGCAGGAGTTCCGTGTGGAGTCCAGCAACTATCCGGCGGAATATGGAACTGGCACTGGCGGGCAGATTAGCATTGTCACCAAATCTGGCGGCAATGAATTACATGGCAGCGTGTTTGAATACTTGCGAAATTCTTCGCTGGATGCACGCAACTATTTCGATGGACTTTTCAAATCGCCATTACGACTGAATCAATTCGGTGGTTCGCTGGGTGGCGCAATCATTAAAGACAAGCTATTCGTCTTTGGTCACTACGAAGGTTTGCGACAACGCGCAGGGTTCCCCCTGCTTGGGCAAGTACCAAGTGCCGTAGTTCGCAATTTACCGATCTGCGTACCTGGTTCCACCGTCCGCTGTGTGGAGGCTTCTGTCAAGCCATTATTCGGCGCATATCCAATTGGCAATGCAATCACGCCAAACCCTGATTTCGATTTGGCGCAGATTGATGGACGCTCGGTGGTGAATGAAAATTCTGAAAGCATCCGTTTCGATTATCGTCAAAGTGAAAAGAACATGTTTTATGTCCGTTGGTTCTGTGATGATGGGCACTCCACGTCACCCTTCGATGTTTCCGGCAGCGCATTTGAACAACGAGCCCTTGCCCAAAACGGCGTTCTTAGTTGGCAGCGCATTCTTGCGCCTACTGTGATTAACGAAGCAAAGTTCGGTTACAACGGACCCAAGACACGCACCAACGGCGTGGCGCCGATAGTTACTGGATTAGACCTTAGCGGTGTGACGTTGAACATAACCGGGGCCAATGTTCTGGTAGGAATCGGCGGTCAAGGTGCGAGTGCTGGTATTTCCATTCCTTCGGGTCAGGTGCGGGCAAGCAGCGCTACCAATGGCCGTGGCCAACCCTATACAAATTACTCACTCAGCTATGTGGATAACTTAAGCTGGATCAAAGGGAACCATAACTTCAAGTTAGGTGGTGAATTCCGTCAAGTGCGTCTTTATACAGACAGACTGGGCGGCGTTACTTACGCGTTTAGTAACTTGAATGCATTCCTGGCAAACACACCTACCATCACTGTGAATGGGGATCTTAGCGCCCCCAGCCCGTTTAACAATGGTGCAACGGGAAATCGTTTTGGAAAGACTGAGATGTTTGATGTCTACGCGCAGGATGAATACAAAATTCGACCGAATGTTACTTTGAGTTACGGCCTACGCTATGAATACTACACACCCATGCGGGAAGATCGAAATCTTGTTGTACTTTACAACATTGTTACGGGCAAGTTAGACGTTCCCGGTAGCCGTCCTTTCTATCAGACAGCAAAGGCCAGCTTCGGACCGCGTCTGGCTTTGAGCTGGACACCGGATTCGCTGAAGGGTAAGACCACATTGCGAATCGGATCGGGTTATTACTACGGTCCGGGCCAAGGTGAAGACTTGATTCAACCAATTGAAAGTGATCGCGTGAGTGTTTCTGCAGTAGGTCGATATCCGATTGACGCCTTGTCCGTGATCAAGAATTTCAACGTGAACACAGCAACCGGCATTGGGGTCAGAGCGTACGCGCCTGGTTACAAGGTGCCCGAAAAGATTCTGAGTTACACCTTCTCTGTGCAGCAACAGCTTCCTTTCGGCGCGATTTTGCAAATGGCGTATGTGGGTAGCCAGGGCCGCAACTTGTTTTTGCGTAGCACTGCCAACAAAGTAATTGGCGTCACAATGAATGCAACCACTGGCGTTGGTTCTGTGGTTCGTGAATTTGGTCCGCAATTTGGTGAGATTGATTACAAGACCACCGGTGGGACCGATCATTATGATTCGTTACAAACCACACTGAACCGCCGCTTCAGCAAGGGCTTGACGTTGGGTGCGCAATGGACCTACGGGCATAGCATCGGCAACACTGGTGGATCAAACGAAGCAAACACCGCCACTAACCCATATAACTTCAAAGCTGACCGCGGCAACAACGCTTTTGACGTTCGTCATAGCGCCAATATTTCCGCCATGTATGAACTTCCTTTTGCGAAAAATAATCGATGGATTGGGGGCTGGCAGGTTGGTGGTATTGTGAATGCGCGCAGCGGACTGCCGCTGGATATCCGCATTACACGTCCTGACATTGTGTATCGGGATACTCGTAACGGCACCATTGTGCATGCGCCCATTGTGGTTAGTGGCACTCCGGTGACTGTTCCGGTGATTAACGTTTTAGGAGGAGGAAATTCACGCGACGTCCGTTTCCCAGACGTTGTAGCGGGTGTGAATCCGTTCCTTCAAAATGTAAGTGACAAGAAGTACTTTCTGAACCCTTCGGCATTTTCCGTGCCGAATCCAGGCACGTTCGGTAACCTTGGTCGTGGTGCATTGCACGGCCCAGGACTCAGTCAACTGGATTTGACGCTCCACAAGAAGTTCAAATTGACAGAGCGCTTGAATACTGAGTTTCGCTTTGAGGTTTACAACCTGTTCAACAAAGCGAACTTCGCAAATCCGGTAGTACGTTTGAACAATGTATTGGGCACTTCAGGCAACACGCTGCAACCTGGGCAGGCTTACACAGCGACCACAGGTGGATCATTCGGGCAGATTCAGCAGACGGTGGAAAGTGCGGTGGGCCTTGGTGCACAGCGTCAAATTCAGATGTCATTGCGGTTCAGTTTTTAGTCAGTAGTTGATATGAAAAGCCCGCCGTCAGAGAACGACGGGCTTCTCGATTGGCCTACATTAATCGATCAAACCCTTGCGCACTGCGAACCGAACCAGTTCCCCAGTGGAATGCAAATTCAGCTTCTCCATGATCCGACCACGATGCGCGTCCACTGTATAAACGCTCAAGTTCAGGAGCGTGGCAATATCCTTGTTGGTCTTCCCTTCGGCAATCAACTGGAGCACTTCACGTTCGCGACTGCTAAGCAAATCCAACGGATCGGTTACGTGACGCCGGTAATCTACCAGCACCGCTTCTGACACCGAAGGGTGAAGATAGCCTTCCCCTCGGGCCACCGCCCGGACCGCTGCCAACAGTTCTGTATCCAGCGAATCTTTCAGTAGATAGCCTTTGGCGCCAGCCCGCAAAATTTCGCGCACATAAACGGAGTCCTTGTGCATGCTCAGCGCCAGCACTCTGGTTTGCGGATTGCTTGCGGCCAAACGACGTGTTGCTTCAATGCCATTTAGTTCCGGCATAGCCACATCCATCACCACAATATCGGGATTTAGTTCGGTGGCCATAGTAACGCATTCCTTCCCATTGCCAGCCTCCCCAATAATTTCCATATCAGGCTGGGAAGATAAAATCAGACGAAAGCCCTTGCGGACTACGGCGTGATCATCGGCTAGTAAAATGCGAATCTTTTGGCTCATTCTGCTGCCGTTTGGCAACTTCCCCCAGTTCCCCTTCATTATCGCCAATTAAGATCTGGTGCGCCTTCAATCTTTTTTATACTTTCCTGATACATCTCACCCTCATCTTGACAAGGTCTTAACACGCGCCACTCTAAAGTTGAGACATGGAAGACATCCTGTTTCTGTTTCTCACACTGGGCTTTTTCGCCCTCTCCATATTCTTTGTGCACCAAGCCAGCAAGGCTTCTTAGGAGTTTTTTATGCCAGCTCTCTACGTAGCAGGAGGCGCGATTGCTGCCCTGCTTTTGCTCTATCTTTTAGTAGCTCTTATCAACCCGGAGCGTTTCTAACTCAATGACTTCCCTTGAATGGATTCAGATCGTCGTATATTTTGCGGTCTTGTTTGCGCTGGTGAAACCGCTTGGCGCCTACATGGCCGCTATCTACTCCAAGCAGGAACCCGGCCCCGCCAAAGTTTTGAAGCCGCTGGAATCGGTGATTTATAAACTGAGCGGTATTGACCCCAGTACAGAAATGTCCTGGGCTGATTACGCCAAATCCATGCTGCTGTTTAACGCCGCAGGGTTGCTGCTGGTTTATGCCATTCTTCGAACGCAACAATGGATGCCCTGGAATCCGCAATCGTTCGGCCCGCTTGATCCACACACGGCATGGAACATTGCTGTCTCCTTTGCCACCAACACCAATTGGCAAAACTATGGCGGCGAAACCGTTTTGAGTTATTTCAGCCAGATGAGTGCACTGACGGTTCAGAACTTTGTTTCAGCGGCCTCTGGCATGGCAGTAGCCGTCGCTCTTGCTCGTGGACTTTCCCGCCGCCAGACTAAGTCAATCGGTAACTTCTGGTCAGACTTGATTCGCTCCACCATTTACGTCTTACTACCGCTATCCTTCGCGCTGGCCCTTGTATTAGCCAGTCAGGGCGTTGTTCAGAATTTACACCCCTATCAACCTGCGTCGCTCACTGAACCAACCACTGGTGAAAAAAATGCCAAGGTTACTGAACAACTAATTCCCATGGGCCCGGCTGCCAGTCAGATCGCCATTAAACAATTGGGCACCAACGGTGGCGGATTCTTCAACGCCAATTCTGCACATCCGTTTGAAAATCCTACGCCACTTTCTAACCTCCTGCAGATGCTTTCCATCATTTTAATTCCCGCCGCATTCTGTTTCACGTTCGGACAAATGGTGAACGACAAACGCCAAGGCTGGGCACTGCTGGCTGTTATGTTGATCATCTTTTTACCGTTGATGGCAACGTGCATTGGGTCGGAAACGGTCACTTCGCCGGTCTATTCCAAATTAGGAATCAGCGGGCCAAACATGGAAGGCAAGGAAGTACGCATCGGCATTATGAACTCTGGATTGTGGGCCGCCGCCACTACTGCTGCTTCCAACGGTTCAGTAAATTCTATGCACGATTCTTACCTGCCTCTGGGCGGGGCTGCGCAACTGTTCTTAATGCAACTTGGGGAAGTGATTTTCGGCGGCGTGGGCAGTGGACTTTACGGGTTGGTGGTGTTTGCCATCCTGGCCGTGTTTCTTGCCGGTTTGATGGTCGGTCGCACACCGGAATATTTGGGAAAAAAGATTGAAGCGTTTGAAATGAAGATGGCGTCACTGACGATTCTTGTTCCCCCTGCCTGCTCCTTGATTGGAACTGCTGTGGGAGTGGTCTCAGTGCAAGGCATCGCTGCGCTGTTCAACTATGGTCCGCACGGATTTTCAGAAATCCTCTATGCGTTCACCTCAATGGGCAACAACAACGGCAGCGCGTTTGGTGGATACAGTGCCAATGCGCCGTTGATCAATACAGTCGGTGGAATTGCCATGCTGGCTTCACGCTATTGGGTTGCACTTCCGGTGCTTGCCATTGCCGGTTCACTGGCCGCCAAGAAAACGGTTCCACCCAGTGCTGGAACACTTCCTACCCACTCAGGCTTGTTCGTAATGATGTTGGCGGGAACCGTTGTAATTGTTGGTGCACTGGCGTTTATCCCCGCGTTAGCGCTGGGACCCATTGTTGAGCATCTTCGGTTGATGAAGTAAGTAACAGGAAAATATGATGTCCACACGTACTGAAAGTCGTCCACTATTCAATGGCCCCATTGTGGCCCAAGCTATTTCTGACGCACTGCGCAAGCTGGACCCCCGTCATCAGGTGCGCAACCCTGTCATGTTCACAGTATTGATAGGCAGCGCGCTGACTACGATTCTTGGTTTCGACGCCCTGATTCATCAGGGTGAAGAACCGGCCAGCTTCATTCTTGCCATCAGCGCCTGGCTATGGTTCACGGTGCTCTTCGGCAATTTTGCAGAAGCCATGGCTGAAGGTCGCGGAAAGGCCCAGGCAGATACTTTGCGCAAAAGTCGTCGTGATGTGCAGGCAAGAATTCTGGCTACACCTAACTACGGTGCGACTTCCAAACTCGTCCCAGGCAGCACGCTGAAAAAAGGTGACGTCGTAATTGCTGAAGCAGGTGAATTCATTCCCATGGATGGCGAAGTTATTGAAGGCGCGGCCAGCGTGGATGAGAGTGCCATTACCGGTGAAAGCGCTCCAGTCATCAGGGAAAGCGGTGGGGATCGCAGCTCTGTCACTGGTGGCACGCGGGTGCTTTCCGATTGGCTGGTAATCCGCATCAGCACCGAACCTGGGGAAAGTTTTCTGGAACGGATGATAGCAATGGTGGAAGGTGCCAAGCGTCAAAAAACTCCCAATGAAATTGCTCTCAATATTTTGTTGGCATCTTTAACCATCATCTTTCTGCTGGCCACTGTGACCTTACTGCCGTTCTCACTTTTCAGCGTTAAAGAGGCAGGACAAGGTTCCCCAATATCAGTCACAGTGCTGGTGGCGCTGCTTGTCTGTTTGATTCCAACTACAATTGGGGCGCTGCTTTCTGCCATTGGCATTGCGGGCATGGATCGTATGCTGCAAGCGAACGTATTGGCCATGTCTGGTCGTGCCGTGGAAGCTGCCGGTGATGTTGATGTTTTGTTGCTGGATAAAACCGGAACCATCACTTTAGGCAACCGTCAGGCTGTTGCGTTTGTTCCTGCACCAGGGGTGAGCGAACGGGATGCAGCAGAAGCCGCGCAACTGGCGTCATTGGCCGATGAGACACCAGAAGGCCGCAGCGTTGTCGTCCTGGCCAAGGAAAAATTCGGCATCCGTGAGCACGATGTGAAAGGGGCCACGTTTATTGAATTCAGCGCCCGCACGCGCATGAGCGGAGTGGATCTCAACGGTCGCTCCATTCGCAAAGGAGCTACCGACGCCATTCAAAAATATGTGGAACAACTGGGAGGTCACTTTCCTGATGCTGTTCGTCAAAGTGTGGATGCAATTGCCCGCCAAGGTGCAACCCCGCTGGTGGTGGCCGAAGGGGCTCGTGTCCTGGGCGTGATTCAACTGAAGGACATAGTCAAAGGCGGCATTAAAGAACGCTTTGCGGAACTGCGTAGTTCTGGGATTCGCACCATTATGATCACCGGAGATAATCCACTGACGGCTGCCGCGATCGCCGCAGAAGCTGGTGTGGATGAGTTTCTGGCTGAAGCCACGCCCGAACAAAAGCTAGCCTTGATTCGCGAAAAACAAGCGGAAGGACGTCTGGTGGCGATGACCGGGGATGGAACAAATGATGCACCGGCGTTGGCCCAAGCTGACGTCGCCGTGGCTATGAACAGCGGCACGCAAGCAGCCAAGGAAGCTGGCAACATGGTGGATCTTGATTCCAATCCCACCAAGCTGATTGAGATTGTAAAAATCGGCAAGCAGATGCTGATGACTCGCGGCGCACTTACTACGTTTTCAACTGCCAATGACGTTGCTAAATACTTCGCCATCATCCCGGCGGCCTTTGCCACAACGTATCCCGAATTAGCTGCCTTAAACGTGATGGGGTTGGCCACTCCCAATAGCGCCATTCTGTCTGCAGTGATCTTCAATGCCTTGATCATTGTGATGCTCATCCCTTTGGCATTGCGCGGGATCGCCTATAAGCCCGTGCCCGCCAGCGTGCTGTTGCGACGCCATCTGTTGATCTACGGCCTGGGGGGAATCGTCCTTCCGTTTATTGGTATCAAGATCATCGACATGTTGTTAGTTGCTGCCCATCTTACTTGAAAGCTAAGGAACTTACTATGATTAGACAATCCGTTCAGTGCTTACTTACTCTTACTGTTCTTACAGGCTTGGTATATCCGCTTTTAGTAACCGTCATTGCTCAAGGCCTCTTTCCGAACGCGGCCAACGGCAGTCTGCTTACGAATAACGGCCACATCACCGGTTCCCGTCTGCTGGGACAGCCTTTTGAGAATCCCAAGTATTTCTGGAGCCGACCTTCCGCCACCGGACCATTTGCGTATAACACCGCATCCTCCTCTGGATCAAACTTTGGACCCCTAAATCCTGACTTTCGCAAAGCTCTAGAAACTCGCATTGCGGCACTGAAAGCAGCCAATCCACAGGGGGGCGATATCCCCATAGACCTGATTACAGCGTCAGCCTCTGGGCTTGATCCGCACATCAGCCCTGCCGCCGCTGAGTACCAACTAGCAAGGGTGTCCAATGTGCGCGGAATCAATGTAGCCCATGCTCGGGAACTGATCGCCCGGTATACCGATACACCTCAATTGGGCTTCCTGGGCAATGCTGGAGTGAATGTATTACTGCTCAATCAGGCACTCGATCGCAAGGAGTAGCGCACCACTGCACTAGCATTGTAGTGATTCTTCGGCATTGCTACGAATCCATCTCTGTCACTGTCAGTCTGCTGATTTTACTTCGCCGCATGCGATGGATCTGAAATTCCTGACAAAGTCCTGGTAGCATCAGGGTATGAAGCTATTTACATCGTTCTTGTTTGTTGCCACCGTTGCTTTCAGCGCGGAGATGACCGGATGGATCAGCGATGCGTCCTGCGGTGCCGGGAATGGCAATGGTTCCGAGTCAGCTCGCGAATGCGCTAAGCGCTGCATTAAAGACGGGGCTGCCCCGGTCTTTGTCACAGAAAAAGAAGGTAAAGTCTTCCGTTTGACCAATGGCGACCTAGCCAAGACTCATCTTGATTCCAAGGTGAAAATCACCGGTGACGTGAAAGATGGCAAGCTGATGATCGCCAAGATTGTAGATGTAAAGTAGTCCAAAGTTTTACAAACATAATCATCCAAGGGCTGAAGAACATAATATAATTTAGCTCTATGCGTAGCCTTATATTCTTTTTGGCCCTACTGCCATTGCTGGCTCAGCCACCGGCTGACGGCAAGAAAAAAGGTGGCCCACCGCGACCGCCTCAAAATTTGAAAGTGTTAAAAGTACCTGCCGGCGATGCCACGTTTATTCGCACCACCATGGGCGAATACCGGACGGCGCTTGGCGTTCAATGCCAGCATTGTCATGTGCAAGGTAACTTTGCCAGCGATGATAATCCGAAGAAAGAAACGGCACGTCATATGATCACCATGACCGAAGAAATTAACGCCAAGTTCCCTGACGGCAAAGTTCACGTTACCTGCTTTACCTGTCATCGTGGCGCAGTCATGCCGGAAACAATGGCTGCCTCTGCAGTTCCTGCTCCTGGTGGCCCACCTCCACCGCCCGCGCCGCCGAAATAAAGTTCCCTGGTGGGAGCTCGCTTGTGTCCTGGCCCTTGGCGAATTTGATGCCAGGGTCTGGACACTGTGCGAGAATAAAGCAAATTCTATGCTGAAACAAATCTCTGCCGTATTGTTTTATATTCCCTCCCTTGCCTTCCCTCAAATAGCCGAACAATTCCAACCTCCAAAAGCAAACTGCTGCTTACAAGGTACGGCGCAAGCCCTGGCCGATCAACTACAGGATTGGAATCAACTTGGCCGCTATTATGAAGGCAATGAAAAATTGAAGTCAGAACCAATAGTAGATGGTCGTGTGGTTTTCATGGGAGATTCCATCACCGACGGCTGGAAGTTGGCCCAATTCTTTGCTGGTAAGCCTTATGTGAATCGTGGAATTAGTGGCCAGACAACTCCGCAAATGCTGGTGAGAATGTTTCCCGATGTGATCAATCTGAAACCCAAGGTAATGATTCTGCTGGCTGGCACCAACGACATTGCAGGCAACACCGGACCTTCTACCTTTCAGCAAATTACCGAAAATATACAGGCCATTACAGAACTGGCCCAGGCCCATGGCATCAAAGTGATTCTGTGTTCCGTAATGCCCATCAGCGATTACACTACCCGCAAGCAGAGCCCCAAGCGTCCCCCGGCTGACATCTTGAAATTAAACGATTGGATTCGCACGTATGCAAGTAAGTCCGGTGCCATCTTCGCCGATTATTTCAAAGCTGTGGTGGACGATAAAGGAATGCTGCGCGACGGTTTTTCGCGCGACGGTTTGCATCCGAACGACAAAGGATATGAGTTGTTGGTGCCAGTCGCGGAAGAGGCCATTCAGAAGGCGCTGCGCTAACATCGTTCCCATCCAAGCTAAACTAATTGCTTGAACCAGCCACCTCTTTCTGATTTCGGGTTTCAGACAGCACGGCCGAACAGGCCAGTATACTGTCACCAGGAATTTTTAGATAAACTCACCGCCCAGCGCAACGAACCGTTGGCCAAACGCACGTCCTTGCTGCTGCAGCGTATGGCTGTAGATATTGCTCGATTGCATTATAAGGGCACCAGTGGTTTGAATCGCGGCTGGCGACGTTCGCGATTGGGAGGCAGTTCCGGTTCACACTTCTATGCCTGGTGGGCACCTACTGGAGCAGCCCCACTCAGTCAGGAGTCTTCTTTTGAAGGGGTAAACACCGAGTCGATTTTCCTACGGGACATCCGTCATCATGACGATCATTCGCCGCTCACTTCGGGAAGTCTTTCCGATGACTATTTACTGATGACCGTTCCCGACCTGCGTAACGGTGAGTACACCCCAGAGCCGTGGACTGCTCAGCAGGTGAAGTTCGCCAGAAGCCGTGGTGTGGCAAGGGTCCTCAAGGGCCACCCTGGTTCTGGTAAAACTACAGCGTTGCTACATGCCGCCGATGCCTCGCAGGCAGAGCGAGTGCTGTACCTGACGTTCTCAAATGAGCTTGCAGTATTGGCTCGCGATTACTTTGATCGGTTCTGTTCCAGTGAGCGGACGTTCACTGTGCTCACGTACCCAGTCTTCCTTCGCCAACTCATCGGCACTCAGGAATCGGGGATTGCGCCGTCGGAGGGGCGCACCAAATTCCGGCGTGACATCCAAAACTATCAACGTTCCCTTGGTAGCTGGTCCAATGAAATTGATGCCCTTTACGATGAGATGCATGCTCATCTGATTGGTGCCGCAATCCCTGAAAATCTGGGTCGATTTTCCAAAGCGGAACGCATCCGTCTGCCAGAACAGGCATATCGCACCCAGCGCACCCGTTACCTTACGGGGAACGATTTGGAAAGTGTTTTGGATGTGGCGAATCGTCTGGAAAAATCGGCCCAAGGTCCGTTGGCAGATGCTTATTTTCCCGAGTTGGCTTTGGCCTGGCGGGCAGCGCAAACGGTTCTATCTGGCTCCGCTGGATACGAACACCCATTTTCTAGTGTCGGCTGCATCGCAGTAGATGAAGTGCAGGATTTGACTCCCCTGGAAGCCTTTGTAGTGGTTGCCCTGGCCCGCCAATTGAATGACAACGGTCGGTACTGCCCACTGCTTATGGCTGGTGATGAAGCCCAGACGGTGCGTCCGACGGACTTTGAATGGGCGTGGTTGAATGACATGCTGCATAACGCCATTGGTCCTCCGCAAGAGTTTAAGTTGTTGGTTAATCTGCGCAGCCCGCGACGTCTGGCCAGCCTTGTGAATCGGGCTTGGGATTTTTACGGTCACTTGCGTAAACAGGATCGGCCCTCCGGCACTGGTTATGCGGAAATTGATGACGATTCGCCAGATCAAGTATTGTACGCCGCAATTCGTCAAACTGAACTGGCTCCGCTTTTGCGGGAACTATCACAGCGCGAAGGGTTGGCGATGATTGCTTTCGATAAGATAGGCCTACCCCCGGCAAGCCTTCCTTATATTCTTTCGCCCGCTGAAGCCAAAGGCTTAGACTTTCAATCGGTCTGTATCCTGAACGGTGGGGCATTGGTTCGCAAGGTTTCCGATGAAAGAGCCCTTGTTGCAGCCACTGAAACGTTTGCTAAACGTCTGGCCATTGACCAGCTTCGCGTAGCTCTTTCAAGACCCACCGAACGGTTGCTGTGGATTGACACCGCTCCTAGTGAAGACACGGTTTGGGCGTCGGATATTTGCTAAGACCAGTCACCAATTTGAACTTACCGCCGATTACAGCGGAAGCTCTGCGCACTTGCTTGGACGAAGTAGAATTAGAAATTGAAGAGCGCATTCAGCGATGCCAAGCAGACGCACGTCAGTTCGTCCCAGTGAAGCCAGACTTAGGTCCCGAGCCCATCAAGCCTAGGATTTCATTCAGAAATTGGGGCAATCACAGATCCTGCGACGCGCGAGTCAGCGAACATGACTCTTTGCGAAGTCTGCTTTCAGCTCGCGTTTCGCAAAATGATTCTTTCCCCTGAACTTGGTCGGCCAGATCTGTTTGAGCAATCCTGCAATGCTGCCCACGGTGCCCTAAAACCTCGGCTCGCATCTGCTATTCGACACCTTGGCCTAGCCGAAAATGCTGTCGGCGCATCAAAATTGGTCCTGATTGCGCAATCAATCCAACTTTTGGCTGAAGTTCAAGACCAATTACCTTCGTGGCTCACCGTGGAAATAATGCCGCGTGCAGGATTTTGGGTAGAAGAGTTGGAGCGTGGCATTGAGGTTGGTGAAAACGCAATGATCGCCCAGCGCATTCTGCCGCCGTTCTTCGATGCGATGGGTTTCCCTGATGCCGCAGCTCGTAAAGAGCGGCTATTGCAACGTGCCGTTCGCGTATTGATGAAGAAAAAGAAGTACCGCATGGCGTTGGAAATTCTTGAGAATTCTTCTGAAGCGCAATCGAAACTTACCGCCGAATGCTGCGAGGAATCAGGCCAGTTGGCGAAGGCGGCAGCGATTTTCTTAACTTTGGGAGAGCGAGATAAGGCCCTGCGTTGCTTCCGCACAATTCCCGATTTCGCAACATCGCTAGAGTTAGTGAGGCAGATTGAAGGTCAAAATGCCCGGCCGTCACTGGAGTGGCTTGCAGAATTGGATGGGTTGCTGGCAAAGCGGCCGGACAACTTCAATCGAGTAATGTTGGTTCAGGAAAGAAGCTGCTGGAAGCTATATTAGAACGTGGTTTGGGCGTGCAGCGTAAAAAGCCAACTGTGAAAAAGGTAGCCACAAAGACAGCTAAAAAACCTGTTGCTACAACGAGTAAAAACTAAAATATCTTTTTGACAGATCTATCTTTGCTTACCCGTTCGTAGGGATGAGCATGATTACTTCACAAAACGTTCACGCGGAATTGAAGGCTGCATTCAATGCTCGCGATTATGCCAAATTCGGTTCCCTGCTTCACCCTGAATATTCTTATATGGGCGGTGATGGCCAAGTTCACGCGGGTGGTCCGGCAGTGGGAGTCGGCATTGCGCAAATGTATGCCACCGCTTTTCCTGATGCGAAACTTGAAGTGCTTACGGTGCTGGCTTCTGGCAATTCAGCCGCAGCCGAATATCGGGCAACCGGTACGCATCAGGTCGATTTGTTCGGAATTCCAGCCAGCGGCAAATCTATCGACCTACAGATCGCCAACCTCATTGAGCTGCGCGATGGGCTAATTTATCTCGAACGTGAGTATATGGACATGAACGCAATGTTCACTCAAATTGGCGCCCGCTAAAGTGTGACCGGCTTACGCACCAACCAGCGAAACAGTACGAAGGCCATTGGGTGCATGAACCCCATCATAAAAAAGATGGAGTTGTATCCGTAATTCTGTACAATGTAGCCCACTAAGAAAGTGAACAGAGTGCCACCCAATCCATTGCCGAACGCAACAATTCCGGCTACTGAGCCAACTACTTTCGTTGGGTAAATATCGTTGGTGATGGTCATGATGTTGGTCTTCCAAGCCATGTGTGAAAATGTTACAACGCAAATCACCAGCATCACTACTGCATTCGATGGCGACCAGATGATCAACAAGCTAATGGGCATCACCAAAGCAAATGGCCACATACCAGCGGAGCGGGCTTGCAGCACGTCCCAGTTATGTTTAATCAAATATCCAGATAGCAATCCGCCGCAGACTGAACCCAGGTCGGCCGTCAGGTATGGAAGCCAAGCCAGCATGCCGATTTGATCCATGGTGAACCCACGTTGATCGGTTAGGAATTTCGGCAACCAGAACAGGTAGAACCACCACACTGGATCAGAAAAAAATCGCCCTAACATCAGCCCCCAGGTTTGACGATGTTTCAGTAACGATAGCCAGGGGACTTTAGGTTCACTGCTTTGAGGCGTCGGCTCCTTGTCCTCCAGAATCAGGGTGAGTTCCTCAGTGGACAGGTTGGGATGTTCGGCTGGCAGCCGGTAAAGTAGCAGCCAGGCAATTAACCAAACAAACCCCAAAGCACCGGTGACAATGAAAGCTGTTTGCCAGTTGTAAGTCTTCATCAGCCACACCACCAGCGGCGGTGCAATCACCGCACCTACCGATGCCCCGGCGTTGGATAGACCATTGACGAAAGCCCGCTCCCTTACTGGGAACCATTCCGAAGTCGCCCTGGTGGCTGCCATAAAGTTGCCAGGTTCACCCAAACCCAACAACATGCGGCAGGCTCCAAATTGAACTGCCGTTCGGGCAAAGGCGTGCAAAATACTACTGGCAGACCACCACACCATAAATGAACTTAAAGCGCGACGAGTTCCCCATCGGTCCACCAGCACGCCTGAGCCAAGATACATCAGTGTATAGGCCACCAGGAAAGCATTCAGAATGTTGGCGTACTCAACTGGAGAAAGATTCAGTTCCTTTGTGAGCACTGGGGCAACCACGGCCAGCGTCTGCCGGTCAATATAGTTGATCACCGTTGATAGAAACAGCAGCGCGGCAATCCACCAGCGGAGGTTGGGAATCTTCATCGGACTTACGGTAGCACACTGTTTGAAATATTTCAGATTTCAGGTGTCACAAGACACGAAACATTGTATTCTGGAAAGACTCCTATTATGTTACATGGCGTTTACCCCATTGTCGTGACCCCTTTTTACAGCGATGGGTCTGTGGATTTCGATTCTCTGGGCCAACTAGTGGACTATCTGTTGGCACAAGGTGCCCACGGTCTTGGTCTGTTTGGAAACGCCAGTGAAGGCTATACCTTGTTGCCTGCGGAACGGATTGCCATGCTGCAGTTGATTGTGAAGCGGGTGAACGGTCGCGTTCCGTTGGTTGTGAGTTCTGGACACACCGGGGCCGATGGTGCCGTAGCACTCAGCAAGGAAGCGCAGGACATGGGTGCCAATGCGTTAATGGTTCTTCCTCCTTACTTGTTGAAGCCCGATGCGGATGGGCTGATGCACTATTACTCGGCTATCTCAAAAGGTGTGACCATCCCAATTATGGTGCAGGACGCACCGTTAATGACGCAAGTTGCTATGCCTGTGGCATTGCTGGCACGCATGGCTCGCGAACTGGAACACGTCAGCGCAGCAAAAGTTGAGGCACCGGCTACAGCGCCTAAGATTGGAGCGCTGAAGATTGCATTGGGTGACGATGCCCAGCAGTTCCATATTTTCGGCGGACTGAATGGCCAGTTTCTCATTGAAGAATTCCATCGCGGGGCAGTGGGCACCATGCCTTCCAGCGACCTTACTTCCACTTATGTGGCTATCTGGAATCACTTGGCAAAGGGTGAAACAGCACAAGCGTGGAATCAATTCCTGCAGGCACTGCCGTTGATCCGTTACGAATTACAGCCTGGACTGGGCGTTTCGGCAGTAAAACATAACCTCGTGGCAGCCGGTGTGATCCGGTCGGCTACAGTGCGCAATCCAACACAATCGCTGGATGCAGCAGGGCTAAAAGAATTGGCTGTCTTGCGTGATTTAGCAGCGGTCACTTGCAATGCTTGAGTAACTGCTCTGCGTAGAAAGCCCCGGCAGGTGACTCTTCATGTTTGAAAAACACATAAACATCTTTGCCATCGGCCAGCAGGGCTTTGGCCTTTTCGCTGATTTCTACTAACTCCGCAGCCGTGTATTCTTCCTTACGCAATCGGAAATAGACAAAGCCAGCCGTGACGCGCTGGGGCACCACCAACTTTTCTGATTCGGCAAGGCACAATGCTACATGGTGCTTTTCCAATTCCTCAAATACCTCATCCACCAGCCAACTTTTGTTGCGGAACTCAAAGGCACAGGGAACATCTTGTGGAATGGAGTCGAGAAATACTGTCAGGCGGGGAAGGTCAATGGAAAGGTTTGGAGGCAACTGAAACAGCACCGGTCCCAAACGTTTTTGCATTCGAAGGACGTCAATCGCTTTGAAGAATAATTGGGAAAATTCGCTCACTTCCAAGCGATCAAAATGGGTGATGCGCTGGTGAGCCTTGGTGACAAAGATAAAGCCCGGTGGCGTTTGAGCGATCCAACCTTCAAGCGTGGATGCCGATGGGAGTCTACGAAAAGTGTAGTTGATCTCCACAGCGTTGAGCCGGGATGCGTAGTAATTCAGGAATTTCTTTTGGGCCAGTTTTTCAGGGTAGAAATCTGGCTTCCAAGTTGGGTAGGCAAAGCCTGAGGTTCCAGCAAAGAGTTGCGCCACGTCAATTATTGTAGCCCAGCCAATACAAAACTCTTGCTCCTTTGGGGTAAAGGGACATACCAGCAAGCCACCGCAAGCAGTGTGACCAGCATCGCCAGTCCATTAAAAATAAGATTGTACGATCCTGTTTGCTTCAAAGTTTGCGCCAACAATAACGGTCCAATGGCGGAGGCAAACACAGTCATCATCTGAGCAAAGCCTTGAATGCGACCCAGATGTGGACGTCCAAAGAGTTGCCCCCATACGCTGAAGAACACCACCGTGACCACGCCGCCTGCCGATCCCATGGCAATGCCGTATACAACCACGTGCGGGAATGTCCGGACCAACGGCAACATAACCAGGGACAGGGCCAGCACTGCCATGCCAATGCCCATCACTCGTTGAATGGGCCATTTACCAGCGAGCCAACCGCCGCCGAAATTCGCAGCTAATCCCACCATGGTGCTGATCACCAGAACACTGTGATACACCGCAGCGTCAAACCCACGTTCCAGCAAAATGGATTCATTAAACAATGCGATGCCTGAATAAATCAATCCAAACATGGCGCTGGAAAGTGCAAAGGTCCAAAAGGCGGGGGAATGCATTGCTTGGGTAAGAGTCATCCCCGACCAATCATCCTCTTCAAGAATCAGCTCTGCCTCCTCTGGCCGATTGCGAACAAACAGCCAGCACAGGGGAGTTAATCCGAAAATCAGAAACCATCCAATGTAAGACCACGCCACGCGCCAGCCCGAATGCAGAATGGCCTGACCAGTGATCGGAAATGCGGTAATGAATCCCACTCCTACCAGTAGCGAATAAATCCCCATAGCTGAATTTAAGCGGCGCGAAAACCATTTGCCGACCAGTGCCAGGCTCACAACCGACAGTGCACTTTGCCCCAATCCGCGCGTCAGTGTGATGGCGATACACATGGCTACCAGTGCCGACATTCCGCTCATGGCAAGCACCGTGACGCCCAATGCCAAGGCCGTAAAGGTGAGTACAATTCTTGCGCCGAATCGATCTACCAGACGGCCCACCGGAAGGCAGAACAAGGCTCCGATCAACGTCGCAATCAGGTTGATGGTGGCGTAATTGACGCGGTCCAAGTGTAGATCGCGCAACAGCGGCTCTGTCACTAAACCAAGGCCCTGCGTGCGTCCAGGCAATGTGCCCACCATTGCCAATGCAGCGATGATCAGGTTGACCCATCCGTAATACAATTTACTTTTCATGTTGGCGGTGGCTCTTACTATGCCGATTGATGGGTTGCCATTGAGCTTGCGCCTTTTTCCACCCAACGGCTGTTTACGAACCATTCATAGGTGGAAGCAATGCCCTGTTCCAAATGAATACCCGCCGTCCAACCAAGTGCATTCAGGCGCGAGACATCCAGCAACTTTCGCGGCGTACCATCGGGCTTCGTGCCATCCCATACGATTTTCCCTTCATATCCTACTGTTTTGCCGATCAACGCAGCCAAACCGGCGATCGTAATATCGGTCCCCCCTCCAACGTTCAGCGGCATTCCGTCATCGTAGTGATGCATCAGATAAACAGCCGCATCGGCTAAATCATCTACGTGTAAAAACTCTCTGCGCGGAGTTCCGCTGCCCCACACTACAACTTCCGGCATCCCTAACTTTTTCGCTTCGTGAAATTTGCGGATTAGCGCCGGAAGCACGTGGGACCTCTGCAAATCGAAGTTGTCATACGGGCCATATAGGTTGGTTGGCATTAAACAGATAGCGGAAAATCCATACTGATGGCGGTAAGCCTGGGCCAGTTTAATACCCGCGATTTTTGCGATTGCGTACCATTCATTGGTCGGTTCCAGTGGCCCACTCAAAAGGTACTCTTCCCGAATCGGTTGTTCCGCCATCTTCGGATAAATACAGCTTGACCCCATGAATTGCAGCTTCTTCACCCCATGCCGCCAAGCGCTTTCAATTACGTTCAACTCAATGGCAAGATTCTCTCGTAGAAAGTCCGCCGGGTAGGTGCTATTGGCCAGAATGCCACCCACCTTGGCTGCCACTAGAAAGACATATTCCGGGCGCTGCTTTCCAAAAAATAAATCCACCGCGCGGGCATCACACAAATCCAACTCCGCGTGCGTTCGTACCAATAAATTGGTGAAGCCTGCCGCCATCAACCTTCTGCAGATTGCGGAACCAACTAGGCCCCGATGTCCTGCAACAAAAATGCAGCTCGTTTTATCTATAGCCTTATCCATGCGACACGCCTCTTGGTTTAAAGTGGTGCCCAGCCCTTGTCAGTGTCTGCTCCTGGCGCGCTAACTCAAGGTCGTGATCAACCATCAGCCGCACTAGATTCTGAAAAGTCACCTTCGGACGCCAGCCAAGTTTGGTCAATGCTTTGGTGCCGTCACCCAGCAGATGGTCCACTTCCGTCGGCCTCAAATATCTTGGGTCCAGTTCCACGACTTTCCGCCAATCCATGTCCAAAAACTCTGCCGACAAATTCAAAAACTCTTCCACCGAATGGGATTCGCCAGTGGCGATTACAAAGTCTTCAGGTGTTCGCTGCTGAAGCATGAGCCACATGGCTTCGACATAATCTCCGGCATAGCCCCAGTCGCGACGCGAATCAAGATTTCCCAGGTAAAGTTTTTCCTGCAACCCCAACTTAATGCGACCTAGCGCCCTGGTGATTTTACGAGTCACAAAAGTTTCGCCACGACGATGCGATTCATGGTTGAACAGGATCCCGTTGCAGATGAACAGCCCGTAGGATTCGCGGTAATTCACCGCGTACCAATGCCCAGCCACCTTACTCACTGCATACGGACTGCGCGGATAGAAAGGTGTATTTTCGTTTTGCGGAGCCGGTGCGGCCCCAAACATTTCTGAAGATCCTGCCTGATAAAGTCGGACCTCGCGCTTGGTGTTGGTGACGTGGTCACGCACTGCTTCCAGCAAACGCAGAGTTCCGGTGGCCACCACGTCAGCCGTATATTCCGGCTGATCAAAACTTACACGGACATGCGATTGCGCGGCCAGGTTATAAATTTCATCTGGCTGAACGCGCTCCAATATACGACGCAAAGAAGAACCATCGGTGCTGTCCCCATAATGAAGCAGCAGGTTTGCACCGCTTTCATGTGGGTCCGCGTAAATGTCATCCAGACGGTCTGTATTAAAGGTGGAGGCTCGCCGAACGATGCCATGCACTTTGTAACCCTTGTCCAGAAGAAACTCCGCCAGAAACGACCCATCCTGACCCGTGATGCCTGTAATTAGTGCGCGTTTGGTGTTGATTTCCATTCGATAAGCCTGATTATAACTGTTACTAGCTTAACTAAGACATAGCGGATGCACGCGAATCGCGGAAATTCGAGCGTAGTGGTACGTTAATTCGAGCCGTGACCGCGAGGGATCGGTCTTTTCAACCGTGGCATTGGGCGAATCGCTGCCCTACAAAAATTAGCGCAAGGAAGCCAATTCCGCTCATCCCAAATGTCCCAGGTTCGGGAGTGGAATTCAGGCTGGTGAGCAACGTTGCCTGATTGATGGCGAAGTCTGTACTCACGCCATTGACTGCCAGAGAGATGGAAATAATATCGGCCAAATTGCTATAAACACCAATGAAAGGGGCCGTGTTATCACCACTGCCCGCCGAAGAAGTTCCATTCACGGTAACCGTTCCGAAGCTGACGTTGCCGGCTCCAAAAGCAGTCAGGGAAGCAGTGAAGGGTCCGCTATCAGCGCGTTGAATTTGGAACCCAATGCCTTGAATGGGGATTGAAAAAGTTAACGCCATGGGACTGCTGTTGAAGCTGGTCCAAAGCAGAACATCGCCAGGAGAAAAGTTCCCGTCCCAAAAACTGCCTTCCACTTCGATTAGGAAATTCGAGGTGCCCGTGGCGATGATGGCAGTGGTCGTAATAGAACTTGGGGTGGATGTTCGAACATAGGGGCTGGGAACGGAACTGCCGGTTTCATCCGCCGCTGTTCCCCAATCAACAGTGTCAATAGGACCAAGCGCATTCAGGCCGGAACGGGTTCCGACGTAAGTGATGATGGTGGCATTAGCAGCACTTGCCAGCAATAAGAAAAGTAGACTTTGAGGGAGAATACGCATCGAACACCTCCGTGAAATTGTGCAACTTGCCAGCTTTAATGCTGATCTTTCTGTTGATCACTATACGTAATGGTACCAGGACTGTCAACGGTTCTTGACGCATTCATTATTCACTATCAAATCTTCTTTAAACACTCTTGCTTCCAACCACCCTAAAGAGTCAGAATGAGTTGCGGCAAGCTGTTCCAGAAGAAATGGTCCCTTCGAAGACCCATAGAGAGGAAGCAATGCAACTTCGTGTTTTAGCGTTTGTCTTAGCCGGCGGGAAAGGTACCCGCCTCTATCCCCTAACCAAGGAACGGGCTAAACCCGCTGTTCCGTTTGGTGGACGATACCGGATCATTGACTTTGTGCTCACCAACCTGGTGAACTCGGGAATTTATTCCACTTACGTCCTGATTCAGTTTAAGAGCCAGTCTCTATTGCAGCATTTGCGCGATGGATGGGAATTCAGCGGACTACTGAAAAATCATTTCGTCATCCCTGTGCCAGCCCAAATGAGGTCGCAAAGTGAAAACTGGTATAGCGGTACGGCTGATGCCATTTACCAGAACATCAACCTGATTGAACAGGCCGACCCGCACGTGGTTATCATCTTTGGTGCCGATCATATTTACCGTATGAACATTCGGGAGATGATCGAATTTCATGAACAGAAACGAGCCCAGGCAACCGTTGCGGCTATCCCTGTGCCCAAGGAAGAAGCCAAAGAGTTCGGCGTTATTGAAGCGGCTCCCGATGGCCGTATTATTGGCTTTCATGAAAAAAATCCGAACGCCCCAACCATTCCCAGTGATCCGGATAGCGTTTATGCATCCATGGGGAACTATGTTTTTTCCACCAGCCTGCTGCTGAAAGAGCTGTACGCCGATGCTGAAAATGAGAATAGCACTCACGATTTTGGGCGCGATATTTTGCCTGGACTGGTAGGTAAGGCTGAACTTTTCGCTTACGATTTTCGCACAAATCGCATTCCTGGAGATCCAGCTAGCGTGCGTCCTTACTGGCGCGACGTCGGAACGATTGATGCCTTTTACGAAGCCAACATGGATCTAAAATCAGTTTCGCCGGACCTTAATCTTTATAATCGCGAATGGCCGTTGCGTACGGCGGGTTACGAAGATCCGCCGGCAAAGTTCACTTTCGATGATGAGGGTCGTCGTGGTCAGGCAGTGGATTCTGTGGTCTGTTCCGGGTCCATTCTTTCCGGCGGTATGGTGAAAAATTCTGTCATTGGAAGAGGTGTGAAAATCCACACCGGTTCGCAAGTGGACGATTGCATTTTGTTCGATAACGTAGATATTGGACGTCATGCAAAAATCAAGCGGGCGATTCTGGATAAGAACGTCCGCGTGCCCCCAGGAACAATGATTGGCTACGATCTGGATAAGGATCGTCAGTTATATCATGTAACGGAAACGGGCATTGTGGTGGTGGAAGGACACCGATCTCATGTGGACGTTTCGACCATTCAGATCTAATAGCTTGGAACAACAAGGGGAACGATGGCCAATTCCGAATTAGCTGCGCGCTTTTTAGCGGTGCACATTGACCGTCTGCGGAAGTTGCCGAAGCGGCGGATTGTATTTCCAGAAGGCGACGACCCACGCATTCAACAAGCGGCAGCGCGCTTGGAAGACGAACGGCTGGTGGAGCCGGTACTGATCGGAAAAGCCCACACCCTGCCCGATGACCGCTATGCACGGCTACTTCATGAACGACGCAAGGCGAAAGGTATGACAGAAATGGAAGCCCGTCAATTGTCACAAAAGCCGCTGTACTTCGCATCGTTAATGGTATCGGCAGGAGACGCCCATGGCAGTGTGGGCGGGGCCACAAATACCACTGCGGAAACCGTTCGGGCGGCCATTTTGTGCATCGGCGTGGCAGCCAATGTGAAGACTGTTTCCAGCGTGATGTTTGTGATTGTGCCCGACCGTTCCTTTGGTAAAGATGGTGCGCTGGCCTTTGCCGATTGTGCAATTGTCATTGACCCCTGTGCGGTGGAACTGGCGGAAATCGCCATTGCTACTGCAGAGAGCACGCGTCGGATTCTGAATGTGGAGCCGTCGGTGGCTATGCTCAGTTTTTCAACTAAGGGAAGCGGCAAACACGCCTGGGTAGACAAAGTTGTGGAAGCCGTTCGCATTGCGCGCGAGCGAGCACCGCAGTTGAACATTGATGGAGAATTGCAGGTGGACGCTGCATTGATGGCCAGTGTGGGGGCAAGTAAGGCACCAGGTTCCACGGTTGCAGGCCATGCGAACACGCTGATTTTTCCTGACCTGCACAGCGGCAACATCGGCTATAAGTTGGTGGAGCGATTGGCAAGTGGAGCAGCGCTGGGGCCCTTTCTACAGGGGTTGGCGAAGCCTGCAAATGATTTATCGCGCGGATGTTCTGCCGATGATGTGTATGGCGCGGCCATTATTACGGCGCTGCAGGCTTAGCGCATTCATAAGAGGTCGCCAACATTGTTGGCCCGTTTTTATATTGTGGATAGGAAGGATAGGAACACAGCGGAAGGCTGCGTTCACCGGCTTTCACCACAACATTCATAGCCGGAGCCGTCTTCTTTTCTACCCAATTTAAAAGCAGCGGCAACCGATCATATGTGTTGGGGAGGGGTGCTGTTGCAATGGTTTCACCTTCGCCATTAACGGTGTAGTTTGCACCACTGAGCCCGTGCCCAGCCTGCGGAATCACAAACAGACGGGCGAAGGAATCCACCTTTGCCTGACCCATTTTATCAATCAGAGCCTGATAGTAATCCAACTGCGCGCCCGGTGACGCCAGAGTATCGTTGGTGCCAATGGTGAGGATGATTTTACCACCGCGTGCTGCGAATTTTGTTAGATCAGGATTGGTTGCATCGAGCCATTCGGAAATTTGTTCGCGCCGCTTATTGAACTGTCCGCCTTCTACATAGTCCAAAGGATTGGCCGTAAAATCGCGCATTAAAAACCCGGTTACGCCTAAGATCCCAAGGTTGCTGTGCATGGGTGCATCTACTGCTGCGCCTTGTTGGCCGCGAAGGCGAGCCGGTGCAATGAGTCCGCTCCCTGAAGGATCGGTATTGGGGGACCACATGCCAAAAGTCTTCACACCATTGGCCAGTGGCGTGGCAAACGCGTAGCGACTGTAAACCATTTGCAGCGTTGTTATCTGCCCATCGGTAAGGCAGGCAGTGGTGCTTGCATCGGCAGGGTTCGGATCTTTATTGTCTGGGCAGCGTTTGGAAGCCCAAGCTTGTTTGCGATTGAAAATGGCTCGGCAGGCCATATAGTTGTTGATGACGCCATCGGCCAGGCCGTCCAAACTGTCACATTGCCCAATGAATTCGCCACGGATGGCATTCAATTTCGCAGGCGTCACCCAATTGTCTAAAGGCTTTTCCTGAATTCGAATCAACGCGGGTGCAAGCATTAACGAAGAGAAATTCACAATAGGGACATTGGAGATGATGCCGTTGTAATCGGCAAGATAACGTTGTGCGACGGTGAGGCCTTCACGACCGCCCTGAGAGTTTCCAACAAAGTAATTGAAGCGAGGTTTTTTGCCATATGCTCGCTGCATTAGCACCATAGCGGCATCGTGAGTTTTCTTCAGTTGCAGGTAGGCCAAATTCTTTAAGGCTTCCTCACTGAGGGCCCAATCCCGTGCGTTGCCCTGATGACCGGAATCACTGCCATAAGTGGCATAGCCGCGTTCCAACAAGGAAGGTCCAGTGGTGAATCTGCCACTGGCTATCAAATCTGGAATCACGCCGTTCATGCCACCGCCGCCGAAATGGGCGGAATGAAAGGTTCACGATTCTGGCAACAAAACTCGGAAATGGATTGATTGGGCTGTTGTTCCTTTTTCGACAGGAGTCATGGAACCTTCCACGCTGCAATGCGCTGTTACGCCTGCTTTTGCTGGGTTCCAGACCGGTGCGCTGAGCGTGACTGCGGCAACTGGTTCACCAATTGCGGCAATGGCAATGCTGACGCCAAGTTTTTTCGCTGTGCAGTTTGTGTGGGTGATGGTGCGAGTTTGGGCAGAAGTGAACGCAGACAACAACACGACCCAACACAGCAACTTGATGTTCATACAATGATCTCCAGAACGCGCGGTGACCCGGCGTAAAGTTCTTCTACTAAGTTGGCACGATTTCGCAGTACGGCCTTTTGATTGATGGTGCCTTTTTCTGTAAGTTCACCGGCATCCATTGACGGCGGTTTGTCCAGGACGATAGCGCGCTGCACTCGGGTTGACATACCGGTGCTACGACGGGAAAATTCCTCTAACAACGCCTGCAGAGTGTGGATGGGGGCACCGGGCAATGGAAAGATAAGGGCGGCCACATAACTCTGGTCGACTCCTGCAAAGACAACATCCTGAGCAACGTCAATCAAGGCTGTGAGCAGTTTTGCACGCAACGGTCCAACGCTTACCCAGGTGCCTGTGGACAGTTTAAAATCTTCGGACAGCCGACCGTTGAAGCAAAATCCTTTGAGTGGATCATCGAGGTTAGCGAAGACCAACGCATCCCCCAGTTTGTAGAAACCTTCTTCATTCGAATGCGGCGCTGGTAAGTTGTGGGGCACACCAAAATCCTGGTGTGATGTTTGGGCCGCGCAGACGGGCTTCTAACTTGCCTTCTACCGGAACAAGCTTCAACTCCACGCCAGGAACCGGTAGGCCGACCCGTCCAGAGGCTGCCCCTTCAATGCCAGTAGAAATAGCGAATGGGGAACTTTCCGTAGCACCTAGGCCGGTCATCATCAGAATCTCTTCCCCGCAGGTATCAACGGCAAGTTCCTGCAAATCATCCCACACCTTTTGGTTCAACCCAGCCGCAGCATAAAAAAGGATCTTCAATCGACTGAAAAAGTGACATCGAAAGTCCTTATCCGCGCGCAATGCATGCACCAGCATTTCATATCCTTTGGGGACGTTGAAGTACGCTGTGGTAGCTATTTCACGCAGATTGGCAATGGTGGCGGCAAAGCCTGTGGGTGTGGATTTTCCTTTATCCAAATAAAGCGTGCCGCCGTTGTAAAGAACGATTCCGAAATTGTGGCTACCTCCGAACGTGTGGTTCCAGGCAGCCAATCACAAAGCACCGGTGGCTCATCCGCCAGAAACGCCATCACAGTGCGCAGCATTTCCTGGTTGGAACACAGCATACGCTGGGTAGTGATAACGCCTTTGGGCGCGCCAGTGGACCCGGAAGTAAACAGAACTTTGGCGATGGTGTCTGGGGTCACCCGGGCGTGCGCTTCGTCAACATCGGCGCGTGCAGTAACGTTGCAGAGTTGGTCGAATGAAGTTGCATGCAACGATTGCGGAGAGGTGATGGTGACTAATTCTGTACGGGAATCAAGAATGGCTTCCAGTGGCTTTTCAAAAACTTCTCCTTCGGCGGCAAAGGCTAGCGCAGGTTCCAGCTTTTGCCACAAGTAGCGGAGAGTTGTAAGTTCAGTAGAAGCGAGGGAATACGAAGGCGAAATTGGTACATACAAAACACCGGAATACATGCAGGCCAGAGCCATCAGGGCGTGTTCAATGCTGTTTCCAGAAAGAATCGCAACCGGTTTTGTGGCGTCCAGCTTGCGATCTAACAGAGCCTGAGCAATAGCTCGAACACGTTGCAGAGTCTGGGCGTAAGTAATGGTGCGCCAGGCACCAGCGGAATCACGTTGTGCAAGAAAGATACTATTGGGGGTCTGTGTAGCCCAGTGCACCAGCCGTTCCGTCAGCTTTTCCGGATAGGCACCTAGCGGACGAGGCGATTTGACGTAAATGGTTCCGTCCGGACGGCGGTCGAAAATGGCTTCCGCACCAAGCACATTCACTTTTCGAATCTGGGGACGAAGACTCATTCCGTAATCGCTCCGACGGCTTGGAAATGCTGGCGTACCCAGGCCAGCCCGAAAAATGTGCAGACCATACAGATGGCCAAAGCGTACCAATAAGCCGATGACCCGGACTGAATTATGGCAGCACCAAAGAAAGAACTGACCAGTGCGCCAACACGTCCAATGGCCGCAGCATAAGCCACCCCCGTGGCCCGTACGCTGGTTGGATACACATGCGCTGCCAATGCGTACATAGACGTTTGAACAGCATTGGCAAGAAGGCCGTTGAGTCCAAGAAATGCAAGGAATAAGGTGGCATTGGTATGGGCTGAAATTGGGATCAACAGCATTACCAAAGCGCTGGCAGCGGCAGCCATAGAGCCGAACAGCAGCGGACCTCTAGACCCCAACAGGGTCATCAGCAGGGTGTAAAGCAACACGCCCAGCACACCACCGAAATTGTAAATGGCCAGGGCGGAACTGGCTGGGGCTACATCCAGTCCCTGTGCGGTAAGCATGGCCGGGAGCCAGCCGAACACCAGGTAAATTGCCCCCAGACAAAAGAAGTAGGCGAACCAGAGACCTGCTGTATCGTGTGCGAGTCCCATACCGAATAGTGATCGTAGAGACACACGTTCGGCACTTACCTGCTGCGAGCCTTCAGCAAAAGTAGCGCCAGCGGGTAAGGTGTGACCCATACGGGTGAGCAGTTTGATGAGTTGTGACCGTAGATCCGTACGACGGGCCAGGAATCGTGGAGATTCAGGCAGCGCCCACAACAACAGCATGGCCAGCAATAATGGCGTCACGCCCCCGATCATATATAGCGTCCGCCACCCATATACAGGCAGGACTCGTGCGGCAATCAGACCGCCTAACATACCGCCAAGTGGGATGCAGACAATGGTTAATTTCACAGCCATTGGACGTCGTCGAAGTGGTGCAAATTCGGCGGTCAAAGCACTGGCATTGGGTACTGCGCCGCCTGCGCCCAATCCGGTTATAAAACGAAATATGGCGAGCCCTATAATCCCTTGCACGGATGCTGTGGCAATGGTCGCCAAACCGAAAACTACAACGCAACCGATGAGTGCTGGACGGCGTCCAAAGCGATCGCCAATATACCCGGCCAGTGGACCGCCAATCACCATACCAGCCAAGCCGATGGCCAGTACGGGACCAAAGTCGGAACGGGTGGCGTGCCACTCCTTAATTAGCGATGGAATGGCGAAGGCTAAAATCTGAATGTCGAAACCGTCGAAGATAACGGCCAATGCAGCCAGTGCGGTCATCAACTTTTGATAGGTGGTCCAGGCAGCGCCATCAATGAGCGCCCCTACATCAATGCTCTGACTCATTCGCCGCCCCACACTTTGTCGACGACTTCCACAATGCGCGCCAACTTGGCCCATTGTTGATCTTCAGAAAGAATATTGCCTTCTTCGGTGCTGGCAAAACCGCATTGCGGGCTTAGGCAAAGTTGCTGCAGATCAATGTACTTCGCCGCATCGTCGATCCGTCGAAGCAGCTCTTCTGTCGATTCCAGTGCACCTACTTTGGACGTAACCAAGCCAAGCACCACAGTCTTGTTTTTGGGAACAAAACGAAGCGGTTCAAATCCACTCGCACGTTCCGTATCGAACTCCATAAAATAGCCGTCCACGTCAATTTCGTTGAACAGCATTTCCGCAACCGGTTCATAGCCGCCTTGGGCGATCCAACTGGAACGAAAGTTGCCGCGGCACAAATGCATGGTGATAGTCATGTCATCTGGTCTGTCACTGATGGCGGTATTGATCATGTCGCGATAGATGCCGGGAAGACGGTCTGGATCGTCGCCCCGTTCACGCAGACCTTGGCGCTGCTCTTCATCGCAGAGGTAGGCCAGGTTCACTTCATCCAATTGAAGATAACGGCAACCAGCTCGGGCAAAGTCACCCACAGCATCTTTATACGCCAAAGCAAGATCGTGATAAAACTGCTCCATTTGCGGGTAAATATCGTGACTGATGGCGCTGCGCCCGCCTCTAAAGTGCAAAACACTGGGTGAAGGGATGGTCATCTTTGCCCTAGCCTGCGTGTGGCTATTCAGAAAGCGAAAGTGCTGCACCATGGGATGCGCGGAGTAACCAAGTTTGGCGATGACACGCAGCCCTGTGCGATGTGTTTCAATGCCGCCTTTGAAAGCAATGCCATGTTCTGAGTGGAAACTTTCAACACCATCCAACTGGCCAAGAAAATCGAAATGCCACATTGCCCGGCGGAACTCACCATCGGTTGCACTGCGCAGACCAATTGCGGCCTGCTTGGCGATGACTTGTTGAATGGCTTCATCTTCCACTAAGCAAAGTTCTGCAGAAGAGATTTCTGCACGCTCACGTCGAACCCGCGCTTCTTTGAGCGACGCTGGACGGAGCAAGCTGCCGACATGGTCAGCGCGAAACGGAGGTGCGTTGCGGGTCATAATTCTCCAGAAGTATCGAAGGGCAATCCAGTATAGTTTTCGGCCAGCGTAGTGGCAGCAGCTTTTGAGTTTACTACCTGTTCCAGTTCAGCCAACTGACGGCGATGGTCAAACCCGTCAGCACTATCAAAGCGATGCAGCAGGGAGGTCATCCACCAGGAAAAATGTTGTACGCGCCACACGCGACGGAGGCAAATTTCTGAGTAGCGTTCCGATAGGTCGGACGCATTGTTGCGATACCAGCGGATAATGGCGCTGGCGAGAATACGCACATCGGCAGCGGCAAGGTTGAGACCTTTGGCACCGGTGGGCGGCACTATGTGGGCAGCATCACCAGCCAGAAATAATCGCCCATATTGCATGGGTTCGCAAACAAAGCTGCGCATGGCCGTAACCCCTTTTTGAAGGATGGGGCCTTGATTCAAATGAAACCCGGTTGATGTGTTTAACCGATGTTGCAACTCTTCCCAAATACGATTATCCGGCCAAGCAGCAATGTCTTCGTCAGGCTTACATTGCAGGTAAGCACGAGTGATTGAGGGCGAACGCATGCTAAGTAGGGCGAAGCCACTGTGGTGGTTGGCATAAATCAATTCCTGCGAAGCGGGTACGGCTTCAGCCAGAATGCCCAGCCAACCGAACGGATAGAGTTTTTCAAAAGTGGAGAGCTCTGCAGAAGGAATGGAAGGACGGCAAATTCCGTGGAACCCGTCACAGCCACCGATGAAATCGCAATCCATTTGGTGCAATTCGTCAGCATGTTGAAACGTGACGCGGGGGGAGTTGGTCGTTAAATCGTGAATCTGAACCTGTGTCGCTTCAAACAAGATCTGGCCGCCAGCCTGCAGTCGAGCGGAAATCAGATCCTTTACGATTTCATGTTGAGGATATACACAGACAGATCGGCCACCGGTGAGTTCCCGCAAATCAATGCGATGGCTGCGTCCATTGAAACGTAGTTCAATCCCGCCATGCACCAACCCTTCGCGCTGCATGCGTTCTCCAACACCTGCCTGGTTCAGCAGATCTACTGTGCCTTGTTCAAGGACCCCGGCGCGAATGCGTTCTTCAAGGTGGTTGCGAGCTTTCGTTTCAATAATGATGGAGTCTATGCCTGCCAGGTGCAGCAGATGGGAAAGAATGAGTCCGGCAGGTCCAGCACCGACAATGGCCACTTGGGTCCGCAGGTGTTTGTGAACCGCCATTTTCTAAAGGACCGGATAGAACGCCAATTCGACGCGAATGGGGCGACGTATGCAGTCGCAAATAAAAATGTGACGAGTGAGCCAATTGTAATTCTTGTCACTTGTTTCAAAGCGGGGTGTGGCTCGGAAATAAATGAGTTTGGGATCTACTGGTTCACCACGACGTAAACGTTCCATGGCATCTGGTGGTCCATGACGAAGGCCTGAATGTTCGACATAAATCTTTGCGCCGTTTTCACACTCAAGCACATAGCGGGCATGCAGTTCGGTGACCCCATCCTTGCGCAGAATCTGATAATCGGCACCACCCTGCATAACATGACCCTTGATTCGCGGACCGGTAACTTCGCCACCCAGAATTGGGATGACGCGCCGCACACCAGCACCAGTATCCCCAACATCAATGGGAATCCCTACGATTACCGAAAGGTCTGCGACATGGAGAAGTTTGATGATACCTTTTGTTCACACACGTTCCACAATCATGGCGATTCCTTGTCCTACACCAATGCACATAGTACACAGCCCATAACGCCCGCCGGTCCTCTGCAAATGATACACGGTAGTTGCAATCAAGCGCGCACCACTGGCACCAAGCGGATGCCCAATAGCGATGGCTCCACCGTTGGGATTCACATGATCCGCATCATCGGGGAGCCCCAGTGCTCGCAGCACGCCCAACGCTTGGGCGGCGAATGCTTCGTTGAGTTCAATCACGTCCATCTGCTTGAGTTTTAGCCCGGTGCGAGCGAGCAGTTTTTGGACGGCAGGAACTGGTCCCAACCCCATAACTCTAGGAGCCACCCCGGCAACGGCACATCCGACAACTCTTGCCAGCGGCGTCAATCGATGTTGGTGCGCGGCGGTTTCCGAAGCCAGAATCAGGGCAGCGGAACCGTCATTAATGCCTGAAGCGTTACCTGCTGTGACGGTGCCTTCCAATTTAACAACCGGCTTCAATTTGGCGAGTCCAGCCTGGGTAGTATCGGGTCGAGGATGTTCGTCCATTTCCACAACAATATTTTTGGGAAGCGATACAGGAATGATTTCGTTGAACAAAAAGCCTGCTTTCATTGCCACTGCGCAGCGTTGTTGGCTACGAAGAGCGAAAGTATCTTGATCAGCGCGGGAAATCCCGCATTCAGCAGCAACAATTTCCGCAGTCTCAGCCATGGAATCCACGCCGTATAGTTCGCGCATACGAGGATTGACAAAGCGCCATCCCAGGGTGGTGTCTTCAAGCTTTTGCGATCTGGCCCACGGCGCATCTGGTTTGGATAAAACCAACGGAGCGCGGGACATGCTTTCAACGCCTCCTGCTATAACCACTGCGGCCTCACCAGAGCGAATCGCGCGGGCCGCTATGGCAACGGCGTCCATACTGGATCCACAAAGACGGTTCACCGTAGACCCGGGCACTTCCTGAGGAATTCCGGCTAGCAGCAGGGCCATGCGGGCGACATTTCGATTGTCCTCGCCAGCTTGATTCGCACAGCCAAAAATTACGTCGTCCAATGCGGCAGGGTTTAGGGTCGGATTGCGAGCGAGAAGAGCGCGCAGAGGAATTGCGGCTAGGTCATCAGGACGTATCGCCGCAAGTGAACCACCGTAACGACCGAACGGTGTGCGGATCGCATCGCAAATGTAGGCATAGTCCATGCACGTTTATCGCTCATTTGTACGATAAACGGCTGACTGTTGTCAAGCGTATAGCGTGCTACCTTTAGAGGACGATGAACGGCACTGAATCCGCCGGTTTCGTGCTTGCTATAGATCACGACCGTCTTTTCAAGGAACTGCTAACGACGTTTTTCGTGGAGTTCCTTGAGTTATTCTTTCCGAAACTTGCAGAATCGCTGAAACGTGATTCCATTGAGTTTCTTACACAGGAGCATTTTGTTAACGTATTGGAAGGCGACGAATACCATGCAGACATAGTTTTAAAGGCGGTGTTTAAGGACAGTGATACCTTTTTCCTGATCCACGTTGAGCATCAGAGCACTGCGCCAGCAACTTTTCCACGACGCTTCTTTCGCTACTACTCAGCGATCTTTGAAAAGCATGGGCTGCCAGTTTATCCCATTGTGATTTATTCGCACGATGCACCGAAGAAGGCGCAACCCAATGTTTACCGAGTTGATTTTCCTGGTGGCGAAGTTCTGCGATTCAAATATCGCGTGGTGCAACTGAACCGGCTTTCCTGGCGGAGGTTCGTTGACTCGCAAAACCCAATGGGGAGTGCACTTATGGCTAAAATGAAGATAGCCGAGCGAGATCGACCAAGAGTCAAGGTTGAATGTTTGCGGTTGATGGTGACGCTTAAGCTGGATCGAGCGAGAATGCGCTTGATTGCGTCGTTTGTGGATTCGTATTTGAATTTGAATGAGGCGGAGGACCGCCTGTTCCAACAATCACTGGCGAAGGCAAAGTTACTGCCAAAGCAGAGGGAGGAAGTCGTGGAAATTGTAACCAGTTGGGAACGGAAAGGTATGGAAATAGGTCGCATGGAAGGCCGAAATCAAGGTCGTTCTGAAGGCCGAACTGAAGGAGCGCTGGACGCGTGGCGATTAGCGTTGCTGGATGTATTGGTGTCCCGATTCGGAACGTTAGAAAACTCTGTCTCCGACCGCGTAAGGAGCCTTGGCTCAATTGACGATCTGCGAGCTCTTACCCATCGGGCGCTAAGCGCAACTTCGCTGCGTGAGCTCGATTTATAGAACCTGTTTCTACGTGTTGTCTCGGCAGGGTGTAAGGCAGGATTTGATCCTTTAGACACTGTGTCCATTGATTTGCTCCTTAACCAGGCTTACCATAGAGTCAAGTCCGCTGCCAAGGAGCCCCGAATGGAACGAAATTCACTAGAGATCATTCAGGAAAACCGTGACTACACAATGTTTTCCTGGTCAGTGCAAGGCACCTCCAATCCTATTCATATGAAGGGTGGAAAAGGAGTCTGGTTCTGGGATGGAGATGGCAATCGCTGGCTTGATTTCAGTTCGCAGTTGATTAACTTAAACGTCGGACATCAGCATCCCAAGGTGATTGCGGCTATCCAAAAGCAGGCTGGTGAGATGTGCTTTGCCGGTCCTAGTTTCGCCACCGAACCACGCGGGGTATTGGGTCGCAAACTGGCTGAGGTCACCGGTCTGGCAAAAACGTTCTACACGCTAGGTGGTTCCGAAGCCAACGATAACGCCATCAAAATGGCACGCATGTTCACCGGTCGTAACAAGATTATTACCCGTTACCGCTCCTATCATGGGGCGACATTTGGGGCCATGACTGCCTCTGGAGATCCACGCCGCTGGCCAGTGGAACCTGGAATTCCTGGCATTGTGCGGGTCTTTGATCCTTACTGTTATCGTTGTCCCTTTGGACAGAAAGTGGAATCGTGCAAGCGCGAATGCGTCAGCCATATTGAAGAGATCATTCAGATGGAAGGACCGCACACCATTGCCGCAATTATGGTGGAAGGCATCACCGGTTCCAATGGTTTACTGGTCCCACCTGATGATTACTATCCTAAGTTGCGCGCGCTATGTGATAAGTACGGCATCTTACTGATTGATGATGAAGTAATGAGTGGTTTCGGCCGCACCGGTAAATGGCTGGCCACTCAACACTACGGAATTATGCCCGATATCGTGACTTGCGCCAAGGGTCTCACAAGTGGTTATATGCCACTTGGTGCGGTAATTGTTTCTGAACAAATTGCCCGCCATTTTGAAACGAACATGCTTTGGGCCGGCCTCACTTACAGCGGACATCCACTTTCGTGCGCAGCGGCGATTGCAAATTTGAATGTCTACGAAGAAGAGCATCTGTTTGAAAATGTTGAACGGCAAGGTAAGTATCTGGCCGGTCGATTAGAAGCAATGAAGCAGAGTCATCCGTGCGTGGGCGACGTTCGCTATAAGGGCATGTTCAGTGTTATTGAACTGGTGAAAGACAAAGTCACGCGTGAACCACTTGCCCCGTTCAACGGAACCAGCCCTGAGATGGCTGCCTTGGCGGCATATTTGAAAAAGAATCATATCTATGCCTTTAGCCGATTCAACATGCTCTGGGTTTGTCCCCCGCTGATTGTAACTGAGGACGAACTTCGCCACGGTTTGGATATTGTAGATGCAGGCCTCAGCATAGTGGATCAGGCCTTAAACCATGCCCAAGCATATGAACCGATTGCCACACTAGTGGGGAGATAAGTTAGTCATGACAGCCATTGAACTTAGAAGTGTGAACCATTGGATTGGCGGTAAGCACTTACCCTCAAAATCCACCAGGACATCCATTGTATGGAACCCCGCAACCGGGCAGCCCCAGGCAAATTTGGATTTGGCAGACATTGACGATGTGGATCACTGCGTGGCTGTAGCCAAGGAAGCATTTCATTCCTGGCGCGCCACGCCCTTATCGCGACGCGCAGAAGTGATGTTCAAAATGCGTGAATTAGTGGACGCCAACCGTCGACGCATTGCGGAACTGCTGACCATGGAACATGGCAAAACCGTTTCCGACGCCATGGGCGAAGTGGCCCGCGGCCTGGAAAACATTGAATTCGCCTGCGGTGTTCCGAACCTGCTCAAAGGCGGTTACTCCGAACAAGCCAGCCGTGGTGTGGATGTTTACCAGATTCGCCAACCACTAGGAGTTGTAGCCGGTATCACGCCCTTTAACTTTCCTGCCATGGTGCCCATGTGGATGTTCGCCAATGCCATCACCTGCGGCAACTCCTTCATTCTAAAACCTTCAGAAAAAGATCCGTCCGTTACGCTTTACTTAGCTGAGTTATTGCAACAAGCCGGCTTACCTGATGGCGTGTTCAATGTTCTACATGGCGATAAGGTCGCCGTGGATCGGTTGCTGGAACACCCTGATGTGAAGGCCATCAGCTTTGTTGGCTCAACCCCTGTAGCCAAATATATTTACGAAACGGGGACGCGCCACGGTAAGCGCGTTCAAGCCTTGGGCGGCGCGAAGAACCATATGCTAGTGCTGCCCGACGCTGATATCGGCATGGCTGCCGATGCCGCTGTATCCGCCGCCTATGGGTCCGCTGGCGAACGCTGCATGGCCATTGCCATTGTGGTTGCAGTCGGCAATATCGCCGACCCGCTGATTGATGCCATCACCGAACGTATGGCCAAAATTAAAGTAGGACCGGGCATGGAAGCTGGCAACGAAATGGGTCCGCTGATTACACGCGAACATCGCGAACGGGTGGCATCTTACGTCGATGGAGCAGCGAAGGAAGGCGCCACCGTTACAGTGGACGGACGCAGCGATGCTTCCATGAATAGCGATGGATTCTTTCTGGGCACTTCATTGTTAGACAACGTCAAGCCTGGCATGCGTTGCTATGACGATGAAATTTTCGGACCTGTACTGGGCATTGTTCGTGTCAAGACTTACGAAGAAGCACTGCGCATGATCAATGATCATCCCTATGGCAATGGTGCTGCAATCTTCACCCGCGATGGCGGCGTGGCCCGGCAATTTCAGTTCGATGCTGAAGCTGGCATGATCGGCATCAACGTTCCTATTCCAGTTCCAGTGGCTTACTACAGCTTTGGAGGATGGAAAGGTTCCCTATTCGGCGACTTACACATGTACGGCCCGGAAGGCGTGCAATTTTATACCAGATCGAAAGTTGTTACTAGCCGCTGGCCAGACCCGAGCTCCAGCAAAGTGGATCTGGGATTCCCGCAAGTACGCTAAGCAAAATTTAGAATCGGATACGGAGTCGCAATTCAATATGTCGCGGGTCTAGAGAAGCCAACCCATATGTGCCGAAGCTATCGTTTTGAATCATTCCCGGTGTGAAGCCCTGGAAATGTGTAAGTTCCGGTTACGATACAATCTGGCGAGGTGTTATCCTCTCAAATTCCTTTTCGCGAGAACCGCTTCTTGCAGCTCCTCATCGCGGCTATGCTGGCTGTGATGGCGATTTCAGCCTATCATCCGGCGATGGTTTTCGATTGGTATCTGGAAAATCTGTTAGTGCTGGCATTGGTCGTTGCTTTAACCTTGAGTTACTACCGCGTGCCGCTTTCGCGAGGTTCTTACTTACTCATTTTCTTCTACCTCTGTTGCCATGAATGGGGTGCCCATCATAAGTATGCTGACGTCCCTTTAGGTGAGTGGATGAAGGTTTGGTTTCACACCACGCGCAACCACTATGACCGGGTGATGCACTTTGTCTTCGGCCTGTTCCTGGGTTATCCAATGATGGAAGCATTTGCGCATCTTACCGGCATACGCAACGCCTGGCTATACTGGTTGCCGATGGAAGCATCCCTGGCTTTTGGAGCTATCTACGAAATCATCGAATCAATTGTTGCCTCAATCATTTCGCCGGGAGCTGGGGAAGCGTTTGTGGGCATGCAAAACGACCCTTGGGATGCTCAAAAAGATATGGGTTTGGGCTTTATTGGAGCATTAGTGGCGATGGCAATTGTTTGGCTTGCGGATCGTCAACGCGGCAACAGTTACCAGCGTTTCAAACCTTTTTGACCAATGTCACGACGCATCTGCATGCCATCAAAATGCATGTGGTCAGCAGCTTTGTAGCATTGATCCACGGCCGCTTGCAACGTTGACCCGCCAGTGGTGACCCCCAGGACACGCCCCCCGGCCGTAACAATTTGGACTCCTGATTGCTTTGTCCCTGCGTGAAAGACTTTGGCACCTGCGGCTTCGGCAAGGTCGAAGCCGGTGATCACATCGCCGGTTCGAACCTTCGCTGGATAGCCGTGGGCGGCCAGTACAACGCAAATAGAAGGATCGGGATTCCATGCCAACTTTACTTCATGCAGCCTTTGTTGAGCCAATGCCAACAGCACTTCCCCCAAGTCACCCTCCATGCGAAAGAGAATTGGTTGGGTTTCAGGATCTCCGAATCGGCAATTGAATTCCAAGGTCTTTGGCCCTTCGCTGGTGATCATTAAACCGGCGAACAGAAAGCCTGAAAAGGGAGTTCCGCGATGGCGAAGAACGTCCAATGTTGGCTGGATGATTTTGTTGATCACCACGGCACGTTGATCGGCGGTGAGAATACGAGAATCACAATATGCGCCCATGCCGCCGGTGTTGGGTCCCAGGTCGCCATCGAAAATAGTTTTGTGGTCCTGAGCGGGTTCAGTGGGGAGCACGGATTTGCCGTCGGTAAGCACAATGAAACTGACCTCTTCGCCAGTCAAAAATTCTTCGATAACCAGCTTCTTGCCGGCCTCGCCAAGGGAACCACCCAGGAATTGCTGGATAGTTTCGATAGCTTCAGGATGGGTTTGGGCGATCACCACGCCTTTGCCTGCGGCTAGACCGTCCGCTTTGATAACCACTGGATAAGTGAACTGGGCAAGTGCCGCCAGGGCATCGTCAGATGTGAAAACTTCTACGAATCGGGCAGTGGGAACGCCACCTTCTGCCATCACTTGTTTAGAAAAACTTTTGGAGCCTTCCATTTGGGCAGCGGCTGCCGTTGGCCCCACGATAAGTTTGTTTTCCGCCAGGAAAGCATCGACAATACCGTCAACCAGCGGTGCTTCTGGACCAACCACAGTAAGATCCACAGCCAACGATTTGGCAAGCGCCAGATATTCCATTGGGGACGGGCCGCAAGGAACGCATACAGCTACGGAAGCAATTCCGGCGTTTCCTGGAGTTACAAAAACTTTGGTAACAGAGGGACTTTGGGCAAGGCGCCAGGCAAGGGCATGTTCACGCCCACCGGAGCCTACAACGAGAACGTGCAAAATTCGGGTATCTCCAAAAGAATGATCCCTTATTTTGACACACGGCGGGCAAAAGAACAGATTGTTCTGCACCTGTCGACAGGCTGCATTCCAAGCTATACTTGTCACCTAGTGCCAACCCTCCCAGCAACTCGAAGTGATTCCTCCGTCCGCGACAAAGCCTACACTCTGATTCAGCGCAAGATCGCATCTGGAGAGTTACGTTCTGGAGTTCCGCTTTCCGAATTGGCTCTGGCAAAAGAATTGGGAAGCAGCCGCACCCCCATCCGCGAGGCCATTGGGCAGTTGGTTGCAGAAGGCTTGCTGGACCAAACACCGAACCGTGGTGCGGTTGTCAAAATACTGACCCGGCAAGATATTATTGATCTGTTCGAATTGCGCGAAGCACTGGAGGTTTATGCAGTGGCCAAAGCGGCCAGGCAGGCTCCACGGGCTTCCGATTTGGAGCGGTTACATGGCTTGGCCGATGAAATTCTTCCGCTTCTGAGTCAACTGAAGCGGTCAAAATCGAAATCGTTGGACCAGCATCAGATGCACCAGTTCATGTCTTGCGACTTGGCCTTCCACGCTTTGTTGATGCGCATGGCCGCCAACGCCAGGATATTGAAGATCGTAAATGAAACCCGACTGTTGATCCGAATTTTTGCCATGCGCCACCGTGGACATAATGCGGCGGACCTGGTGCGCATTCATAAGCAACATGACGATTTAATTCGAGCCGTGGCTGAACAAGACCCGGAGCGGGCCAGAGCGATTCTATCGGAACATGTGCAGAACAGCCAGCAGGAGAGGCTTGAGGAATTCGATCACTGGGAACGGGAAGCATCTTTGGAAGAGAGTGTGCCCGCGTTTATGACTTTGTTTAAGCCCGAATAGGTGTGGGCTTTATTGTTCCCGCCAATACGCCAACACACTGGCCAGAGATTGTTTGATGGGAATTTGTGGTTGCCAGTCGGTGGCACTTATTAACTTGTCGTTTGCGCCTATCTGAATTGGAACTCTGTTTACCATGCTATTGGGGCGGGGTTGGATCTTGATTGCCAACTTACTCATGCTCAACAGATCGTGCAGAATGTCGCTGATCCGGATGGGCTGCGCCGAAGCCAGATTATAGTACTCCCCTGCTTTGCCCTTTTCCACGAGACTGACCAGTGCACTGACAGCATCGGCTACATCTAAGAAATCACGTTTGCTGTTGAGGTCGCCAACCTGGATTATGGGTTCTTGCTGTAAGCGTTCCATGGCCACAATTTGCTGTGCAAAATCGGAAGCAACCAGCCCTTTTGGAAGTGCGTAACCGGTAAGGTTAAACGGGCACACGCGCACTACATCTAAATTATATTGCTCATAATATTGATGACCGAACAGGTGCTGCGCGGCTTTACTTACGCCATAAGCATGCACAGGGCGCAGGGCACTATCTTCACGAATCACACCGTCCGCTGCTCGGCCTGTCCATACATTGCGCTGGATGTGACCAGCACAATCCGTGCGCCGGGTACAAATTTGCGAGCGGCTTCAAAGAGTGCCAAAGTGCCGCCCCCGTTGACGCGTAAGTAATCATCGGCCTTTGCGTTGGGTGAGGCAGCAGGGGTGAGTGCGGCTAAATGAAAAATAACTTCCGGTGAAATATGGCTGACAATTTCTACTACGCGTGCTCCATCCGTAATGTCACAACTAAGAATTTGGGAGGAAGCTGCTTGCCGCGCTGTTCCAGTTACATCCCATCCCAAACGATTCAACTGACTTAGTAAGTGTCTGCCCAAGAACCCAGCGGCACCTGTAATTAGTGTGCGAGTACCCGCCATTATTGACCATCGCTTGGGGCATGAGGCAGGATTTGACTCTTGATGTGTTCCATGTCATCCAGTGCCTTTTGATAATCATCGGGACGTCCAATATCCAACCAGTAACCATCGGTAAATGGAAATGCTTTCACCGCCTTGCCATCGGCAATCAGCGCTTTGATAAGGTCTGGAATATCGAACGGTTTGTTGTGCGGAATATATTCCAGGACATGCGGCTCTAAAACAGAGATCCCCATACTTACGCGAAAGTCGTAAGTTGGCTTTTCTGTATAATTTTCCACATTGAAGTCTTCGTCGGTGGCTGAACTTGGATCGGCCTGCCATGCGTGGTGGGGCATCGAATGGCACAATGGTTTGCTGAAAACCCATCCAACTGATCATGCCGCGCAGAAAGCGATGCTGCTCATGCAAGCTTCGAATGTCTTGAACAACTTCTCTACTCAAAAGGCGAAAATCAGCCGAGTCAGGCACAATTTCTGATTCGCTCAAACGGTTAATCAAACGGTAAAAGGTTTTGGAAAATAATTTTGCTACATAGCTAATTTCACCAGTGGAACGCCGCTGGGTAAGCATTACATCATTGCCCTGCTCAAACGCGTCAATCAATTGCGGGATGATGCGTGGCGGGTGCTGACCATCGCCATCCATGGTGATCACTACGTCGCCCGTGGCGAAATCCAGACCCGCAGTGAGTGCTGCTTGATGCCCGTAATTTCGACTCAATTCCAGTAGTTTAATTTTATTGTCGTCTTTGTGAAATTGCCTGATCATAGCAGAGGTTCTATCGGTGGACCCACCAGCCACGTGCCAAACTTCGTAATCATGAGACAACGATTTGAGCAAACTTCCAAGCTGTTGGTGGAATGCGAATAAGACTTCTTCTTCGTTAAATACAGGGATAACGATACTAATCAGCATAGATAGATTGTCTCAAGCACAATGGTCTTTGGGGCTATGGAGTTACTTTTCCTAGGGACTTGCATTTGCCGCTGCTTGGAACGGCAGTGAATCCAATCCAGTAACAATACTGATCATCCCTTAGAGAATTGCGGGGAGTGAATCCACTATCGCCGTTTACTATGTCGTCCAACGATTTCATGAGGCGGGGGGCCAGTTCTGCAGAAAATCCGGCAGTGCCATAGTCCGGCGCTTTTTCAACCATCACGGGGTTTTTAACGCCCGCGTTGACTAAGTATCGGCGTACAGCGTAAATGGCTTCAAAGTCACTCAAGTTATTTGTATATAAGATCATGGGTGCACCAGCATCTTCCTTAGCAGCAGCCTTGCCGCGAATAATCACCTGATGCAGAGCTTGCGTGCGCGAAGCGTTTGTTTTGGCGAACTGTTGGTTCTTGCCGAATCCTTTGTAAGCAACTAACAAGAATCCGCAAATCACAAGACACACCCTGAGGTATTTCACATAAGCTCTGCCTGGTAATTCCTGTGTGGATAGAAAGATGAAAAGCGGATAGGCAGCCATTGCCAGCAGGATCAACTCACCAGGAAAAGCGTATCGGCTATCCATGCCCCAAATACCGTTATAAAAGACAATCAGCGACGCATAACATGCATACAAAGTCAGATCCATAAGCATGACTTTCGCGAAGAATCTTTTAACTTGTTCTTTGGAATTCTTATCCTGGCTCAACGCCATCAAAACGCCTGACGCCAGAAGAATGAGCAGGAAAATCCACAGTGCCGGATTAGCCACGATAAGTTCACTCTGGAGCGGTTTCAGGCGACCGGAATCCACTGGCTGGGCATAGATGTCCTGCTTGATCAACCTGTTTCCCTGAGCTACGGAGATGCCCACAAACAGGCAAAAGCCAATACTTAACAGCGGAAATATAGCA
This sequence comes from Acidobacteriota bacterium, assembly GCA_025352795.1. Lineage (GTDB taxonomy): Bacteria > Acidobacteriota > Terriglobia > Bryobacterales > Bryobacteraceae > JANXSF01. The sequence goes on along the minus strand of JANXSF010000028.1, from coordinate 20,276 downwards.
TGGTCTTTGCTGATTCGTCCTGCTCTGTACTGCACCCAGACCAGGTATAGCGTTGGAACAATAAGAAGAACGAAGTTCTCTTTTGATCCTGCACTGAGTATCGTACCCAAAAACACCAGAGCCCAACCACCTTCCCGCCAGTGGTCATCCGCCGCATGCCAGCATATGTAGAAGCCTAAAAAATACAACGCCAAACCTGCGCAGGCGTACGTTTCCGCTGGCCCCAGCATGGCCCATATTGGTCCCCAATATGGAGCGGTTAAGGCATATAGTATAAATACCGTGGAAATCCCCAAACCACCCAAACGAGCTGTCAACGCCCAGGCAATCGCCAAACTAAGCACGAACAGCACCATACGAGTCTGGTACCACGATTCCGGATTTCCGCCCCAAAAATAAGCCTCTGCAGTGCGAAGAATATAGTAAGTGGGTCGATAGCGGCTGGTTGTGCCTGGGCGAAATGCTTCTGACGAAGTGATGATCCCTTTGGCATCTTGCAAGGTGACAACGTTTTTGGCACCCAGCCATTCCACCACTTCATGATCATCAATGAGTCCAAATTGAGCGGAAAGGTTGTCATGCCACAGAGCGTCAGCAACCATACAGGACAGGATCAGGATCACCAAATCCTGCCATATTATTCCTTTGAATACAGAGCGCTGAAGAAATTCTTGAATCGGGTTGATCTTGTGAGGGGTTTGTTTATTGGGTGGTTTCAAAGGAAATAGTCTATTACAAGGATTGTCTCTTATTGTTAGAAAGAATGCTTACAATTTGAACAAGTCAGCTTACTTTGCAGCCATCTCCCGATTCAGCCAAGCCTTAGCCGACCTCCATTCCCGTTTTACTGTGGCTGGGGAAACGCCCATGGCCTCTGCTGTCTCCTCCGTTGTCAAACCGGCGAAGAAGCGGAGTTCCACTAACCTGCCTTGCCGGGGATCTAACTTTTCCAGCCGTTCCAGTAATTCATTCACCACCAACACGTCATTCAGCGAGTCATGGTCAACCAGCAATTCGGCATCTAAATCCACCTTCTGGGCATGGTCTCCTCCGCGTTTGGCGGCGTGCCTGTGCCTTGCATGATCCAGCAACACCTGCCGCATACTATTGGCGGCAATGGCGAAGAAATGGGCACGATTTTCCAATTTGCCGGCATCCCCACCGGCCATGCGCAGGAATGCTTCATTGACCAGTGCAGTGGCTTGCAGCGTATGTCCAGATTGCTCGCGTTGCATGTAGGCCCCAGCCATTTTACGCAGTTCAGAGTAAACCAACGGGACCAGTTGATTGACTGCGTCCTTCTTACCTTCGCGGAGTTCAGCTAACAGGCGAGTAACTTCGCCTTCGGGCTGGGACATATGGACTCCTTAAAACACGTTAGTATAGCTTGTTTCAATCGGACAACCGAAGCTTCTTGAGGAAGACTGCATAGCGAGGGTCCTGATGCAGGTTCTTCAAAATGGGCTCAGCCTTCAATTGAGTCAGGCCGGAATCATGCGCCGCGTAGGCTTTTTCCAACCAATCAAACGCCTGATCCTTATCCTGACGAAATGCGTGGACTTCGGCGATTTCAAATGGCGCTTCCTTAGAATATTGTTCAATCAACGTCTTCAGTGCCAAGTCAGATTCTGCATTTCGTCGCAAAGCATATTGCGCCAACGCTTGGGCCCACAGGCTGAGAGCCACATTCTTTTCTGCGCGTGCTTCGTCCAACGCCTCTTGCAGACGGCCCTGGGCCAGGTAGACTTCCGCCAAGGAAGCATGGGTGACCTCTTTGGCAGGTGCAAGTTCCAATGCCTTCTTGAACGCTACAACGGCTTCGGCAAGCAAGCCTGCGGAATAGAAACTTAATCCAGCATTGTGGAAGCCACCGGGGCTCAACGGGTCCGCGGCAATGTACTGGCGGCTTAACGCAACCGACTCATCAAAGTGACCCAAGGTGCGGGCCAGGTTTGCGCTCTGACTGATGGCGGAGGATTTCCCCGGAGCCAATTGCCGTGACCGTCTGAAGTAGGCTGCTGCACCCAGCCAATCCAAATCGTTGAGCATCTTCAGCCTGCCCATGGCGGTGTGGGCATCGGCCAAATCTGGGTCCAAGGTTAAAGCACGCTCAATTTCGCCGCGGGCCAGAGGGCCGCCTATATCGGCAGGCAAATAACCGCGGGACGTTTGGACGTTGTGTGCTTCGCCCAGTTGTAACCAGGACGGTGCATAATTGGGGTCCAACTGGATAGCCAGTTTTAAGGATAAAATCGCCTTTTCAATATTCGACTTATCGCCAAGCCAAAGTAATCTTCTACCTTGTAAATAGGCGTTGTGGGCATTGACGTTGGTTGTTTTGACGGTAGGAGCGATCCACTTTTCTCCCAGTGTTATTTTCAATGCGGTGATCACGGCGCGGGCAATTTCTTCCTGCACGGCGAAGACATCGCCCATGTCGCGTTCAAACGAATTCGACCACAGATGGAACCCATCTGCTGTCTTCACTAATTCCGTTGTTATGCGTGTACGATTGCCCTGCTTACGTACGCTTCCCATAAGGACCGTGGATACATTCAACTGCTTACCGATCACGCCGACGTTTTCACTATTGTCACGAAAGCGAAAGGCCGCTGACCTTGCTGCGACACGCAGACCTGGAATCCTGGTGAGGGCATCTAACAGCTCTTCAGTAATGCCGTCAGAAAAATATAGCTGATCTTTTTCAGGGCTCAGATCGAGGAACGGTAGTACGGCGATGGAAGGCTGTTCCTGCGTAGATTGCGATTTTATGCCCATTCGACCGAGCCAAAAAGCCAGCGCCAGGAACCCAACCATAAGTAATGCCAAAACCGTTGTGATGGCCTTCGAACCCACCTTTTTACTGGCTTCTAGTTTCAAAGGGCGAGTGGAATTGCCTGCCTGTGGGGTGGCTAAACTGCACAGGTGCACCTTCACACCTTGCTTGGTGGTGCATTCCCCAAGGTCTGTGACGTAGGGCGACCATTGGCTTAATTGACACAACACATCAGCCACACTTTTCGACATTAAAATATGCCCGGCATCACCGCAATCCATCACTTGTTGAGCCATGGCGATACCGCCGCTGGCCAAGTCCGCATCACTATTTCCGTCAGTCGCGCGGAACACTGGGCCGGTGTGAATGCCCATGCGTAATCTTAAATACGATTTCAGTTTTACACTGGCAGCCAATTCCAATGCGCAACGAGCAGGGGCCGCTGGATCGCCAAAGAAAGCCATAGCCATACCGCTGCTGGTGGACACGCTGACCATGTCACCCATCTGCTCTGCAGTGCGGAACTGTGAAGAATTATGGACGATTTGCTGCAGCTCGCCTGGTCCGGCACCTTCCAATGCGCCGAATAAAACATGGGCCATTTCCGCTTCGCCTGGGTGAATTAAACGGCGGGATGATTTGTCACCGGTGAGGACCTGATACAGCTCTTCGCTGAATTCTCTTGATTCGCCGTGACGAAGCTCAGGGCGGAATTGCAACGCCTTACGCATGGATTGTTCCACGGCTTCTGGAAGAGGATGCGGGCGCAAATCGGAAGCACTTTCGTCCTGCGGTTTGGGAAGCGCACCGGTCAGTAATTCGTGAGCTATCACAGCCAGTGCGTAAGTGTCGCTGGCGGCGCAAGCTTGCCCCGCGAACTGCTCTGGTGCCATGTAACGCAAACTACCGGCCACTTTCGTTGACTTACCACGAAATTGCGAGTTCTGAATCCCAGCAATACCAAAGTCGATTAGCTTGACGTGATCTTCCCCACTTAGCCGCTGCAGCATAATATTTTCCGGCTTCAGATCACGATGCCAAACCCCTTTTTCATGCACAGCCGCCAGCGCCGATCCGATTTGTCGAATGATGCCTGCTGCGCGAATAGGGCTCATTCCGCCGGGCGTAATGGCAGTGCGCAAGGTTGATCCCTCAACATACTGCATAACCAGAAACTGCTGGCCGCCAACGGTCAACCCTGAATCCAGCACGCCCACCACGCCAGGATGATCAATGCGCGCTAAGGCTTCCATTTCCTGCATGAACTTTTGCTGCATCCATGGATCCTGACTGGTTTCCTCCAGCAGCACTTTGATGACAACGTTCTTCGAAAGCAGTTGGCGGTCCGCAGCCAGGTAGACAATACTCATGCCGCCACGGCCCAGCTCTTTTTGAATTTCGTATCGATCCTTAAAAACAAGTTTTGTTTGGGTGATGATGCTGGACTGCAGAACTGCTGCGACGGTGGCGTTATCGGCGGCCAGAAGCGATTCCACTTCGCGCAGTAGTTCTTCGTCATCCTCGCATTGTTTGCGGACAAAGGCAGCACGTAAGGAAGGGTCACATTCCACAGCGTCGTCGAATATGGCTTTAATTTGTTGCCAACGCCCAGTTGTCATCGAAGTTTGCCTGAGGAAGTTAGTATACCGTTTCGGTGAAAAAAGATTTATCTCATTTCATTGGTTACTTTCTCAATGCGCGACACAAAGGTGGAGACGATCGAGGATACGTTACCGAACCGTGACCGCGGGGGGACGGCCGGTAACGGACATCCCTACCGCGGCGGTCTTTTCAACAACAGCTTATTCCACTTAGAAAACTAACCGTAAAGCCATCTGAATTCGACGAGGGGTATTTGCCTGGCCGGTGATCTTGCCAAACGTCGATGACGTTGGGGACAGATCAGGGGCATTGAAAATTGCCCGATTCGTGCTGTTGAAGAATTCGCAGCGATACGTGAGGGCTAACTTTTCAGTGATGTGCATTGACTTAATCACCGAAAAATCAACCTGATTTACTCCGTCCTGTCGTAAGTTTGAATAACGGCTGGGCAGCGTCCGACGATTCAAGGAAAGCTGCTGGTTACTCACTATGTTGAACTGCGAAATATCGAAGGCGCCATCCACATGGTGCGGGTCAAGATTAATCGGTCCACCATAGTAAATAACATTGCCCCACGTAAGTGGTGAGCCCGGTTGCAGCGTGTAAATCATGTTGACGTTCCAACCACCCACAACCTGATTCACTACCCGGTTCACATTGGTTAAGTAGGTCTTGCCTTTGCCAAATGGAAGATCGTAAGTAGTGCTGCCCACCACACGATAGGGACGATCTTCGGCGGCAATGCGCTTTTCCAACTTCGGATCTAAATCGTTTAAGCGACTGCGCATCTCTATCAATTTCGATTTTTGAAAATTCAACATCGCCAGCCAACCCTTAGATAGGCGCTTTTCAAGGCGTGCTTCAAAGGCGTGGAAAAAGGAAGAGCCGTCAGTGAAGGCTTGCCCTGTCACGTTGGTGAATTGAGGGAATGCCTGCAACAATTGACTGCGTGCTACCAGGCTTCCATTCAAATTCGTACCTGGAATCAGATTCGCGAATGGATTGGGGACATTGGCCGTCAAACGGTCGAGATTGGCTTGATCTCGTGAAGTAGCATTAGACAGATATTGCAGCGGAGTGCCATTGAAATTGTGATCAACTGGCATTTTGTTTGCCTTGTTTCCCAAGTAGCCCAACTCTAACAGAACACCTTGGAACAGTTCCCGTTGTACCGACATCTGCCAGCGTGCGGAGTAGGCATAGCCGGGTTTCGGATCGTAGAATGTGATGCCTTTCCCGAGGAATGTGCCCAGCCCTTGGCTTGACCCGGTAGGCGCTTGAATGCCGCCCGGGAATGGGTTGGCAAGCGTAGCGGCTGGAGTTAGATAGCCATTCAAAGTTGAGACAAGCGACGTACTCTGGCTGAAGCCGGGTGCCTGGTTCCCAACAATGCCATATGGGAAGTAGAAGATGCCGGTGCCGCCGCGGATTACCGTTTTGTTACCACCAAAGCCAGGGGTCCAGGCAAAGCCGATGCGGGGAGAGAAGTTCGCCTTGGGTGTGGAGAAAATGGCCGGATTCGACGAGTCTGGGAAAGTAGGTCCACCGTTCACTTTGAATTGACCGGCAGCAATATCAGATATGGGGTTGGCGTTATAAGCAGCAATCGCCTGCGCTGAAATGGGGCTGGCGGTGGTATTGTTGAAGCCATTAATGGAACGGTTATAACGTTCCGTGGTGGGGGTTTCCCCTTCTAAACGAAGGCCAAGGTTCAACGTCAAATTAGAGCGAACACGGAAATCATCCTGTAAGAAAAAGCCATAGTAATGATTCTTGTTGGTGCGCGAGGCGTTCAAATCAAATTGGCCGGAAGTGGGCAGGCCCAAAAGGAATGCAGCAAAGTCCTGTCCAATGGGAGCAGATGCGGAGTTGTCCAACGGCCCGTTGGTCCAGTTATTACCGAACACGAACGTACCATTGGAAAATCCAAAGCTAGTCTGAGATTCCCGAATCTGTCGCAGGTCCATGCCGAATTTCAAAGTATGTTTCCCTTTAAGCTTGGTAAAGGTTTCAAAGATTTGGAATGTGTCAAACGGAAATTCCACACCACCGGTATCGCCCAGGTTGGTGAAGGAAGTCGCGCTGGAAAACGAAATCTTAGGTAGAATTTTGCGAGGTGCGGCGGCGGATAAGTATGCAGGTAAGCCTAGCGTGGTGGAATCGAAACCCAGCGAAAAGTTGCGGGTGGGCTCAACGAATCGGGTCCAGTTCAGGCGGCTGTTCATTAGAAAGGTGGGGGTAAACGTGTGGACATCGTCAAATGTATAGCCCCAGTTAATGCGCTTCAGGGCATCGGTTGCTGTTGGGTTGTCCGATACAGTTTTGCCGAACCCATTGCCACCATTGCCGGTGCGCAAGTTATTACGAGCAGCAAAGAAGAATCGGTTCTTATCGGAAAGATTCACATCCAGGCGTCCAATCACGTTGTAAAAAGTGTTCCGTTCCCCATCGGTATTAGAAAGAAAATTGGCTTGGCCGTTGGGGCTGCCCGGCTGATTGGGCTGCACATAGTATTGAAGATAATTCTTGGCGATGGAAGAGATGCGGCCACCAGGAATAATATTGCCTGGAAATGGCGTCCGTGCCACACGGCCACCCTGAGCCACGCCCGTGAGCGGATCGTAAATTGTATAGATGGAGCCCACACTAAGGAGGGAAGAAAAATCGCCCCCACGTTCCGCTGTCGTTGGCATGGTGTTGGTGCTAGGAGCAGGTAACGCATCCTGCACGCCTTCATAAGCAAACATGAAGAACACCTTGTTCTTGCCATTGAACAATTTTGGAATCAGCACTGGACCAGAAAACGACCCGCCGTATTGATTGAACCGGCTAACCGGCTTTTTGGCCTTGGCCTTATTGGTGAAAAAGGGAGTGGCATTGAAAGCGGAGTTCTGATTGAACTCGTAAAGCGTACCGTGAAATTGATTGCTCCCACTGCGAGTGATAATGTTCACAGTGCCACCGCCGCTGTGCCCGTAAGCGGCATCGGCCTGAAAGCTTTCCGCCTTCACTTCGGTGACGGCATCCATGGGTGGGTTGTAAGCCACGCGCAAGTTGCCGGTGTTATCGGCCGCGCCGTCAATCAACAATTCGTTCACCTGGGCAGGAGCGCCGCCCATGGAAAAACCGGATGGGCCGGCGTTATCGAAAGGTCGGGTAAAGCGTGGATCAGTATTGGGGACCACGCCGAAAGCCAGTTGGGCTAAGGAAAGCGGAGTGCGACCGGAAACCGGCATGTTTTCGATTTGTGCAGAACTGATCACCTGTCCCGTAGATGCTGATGCTGTATCCAGCACCGGAGCCTGGCTTGTGACGTTGATGGTTTCCGTCACCGCGCCCACTTCCATTTGAATGTCCACACCCAGCCGTTCGTTAGCGCCCGCAGCCATTTCCCGCACGTATCGCTTGAAGCCCGCCAGTTCAGCAGAAAGTCGGTAGGTGGCCGGTTGTAGAAATGGAAGTGTGTAGTTGCCGTCCGTTCCAGAAACAGTTTCCACCTTTGCTTCGGTGCCAATTTGGATGGCCGTGACTTTAACGCCCACCATGGCAGCGTTTTGCACGTCGGTGACGCGACCGCTAATCGTCGCGCGGAATTCCTGTGCAGACAGCACGCCCGCAAGCAAAAGCAACAACCCTAAACTCTTTTCCATACAGATCCCCTTATTCACGCCTGTAAACCCACTTCAATATTCGATGTGTAATTATACCTGTCTCTTGAGTCCAGCTATACAACTGATTTTGTAAATTACGTAAAACTTAATGGTTGGATGTTACCATACTGACATATCAGTTGTCTCTGCCAGCTTATTCCGTAGAAAATTGGTATTGTGGTTCGACATGAAATTCCTTACTTTCACCTTCCTGCTGCCGCTAATGGCACAATTGCCGGAACCAAACTCCACGGGGGTCGGCATGGGTCATTTGCATCTGAAAACAAGTGATGTGGCCGCCAACAGAAAATTCTGGGTGGATACGCTGGGTGCAAGTGTGGGCAAATTAGGCCAGCTTGAAGTCTATACTTTCCCTGGCGTCATCGTAATCGTGCAAAAAGGCGAGGCGAAAGGCGGTACCGAGGGTTCTTCTATTAACCATCTGGGCTTTGCGGTGAAGAATCTTGACACCTACATCGAAAAATGCAAGTCGGGCGGTTTCGCCATGCCAAGAGTGGATATGGCCACTCGCCAAGTGTTTGTTATGTCACCGGATAACGTGAAAGTGGAACTCAGCGAAAACACAAAAATGCAGGCCCCCATTGCCCATCATCACATTCACTGGTATACGGAATCGGTGGAAGATACCAAGGCTTGGTACGTGAAAATGTTCGGCGCAATTCCAGGTGTGCGTGGCAAGTTTGAAAAGGCAGACATCCCTGGTGCGGATCTTTCGTTCTCTAAATCGGATACCAAGGTAGAGCCAACTAAGGGTCGATTCATGGATCACATTGGCTTTGAAGTGAAAGGCCTGGAAGCCTTTGCCAAAAAGATGGAATCTGCCGGCGTAAAGTTCGATGTGCCGTATCGTAAAGTGCCATCTCTAGGAATTGCTATCGCCTTTTTTACTGACCCATGGGGCACTTACGTAGAACTAACGGAAGGGTTGGGAACTGCGTTAACTGTGGCTCAATAGTTACTTTGACTTCTCAAACTTACTCAGCTCGGCGGTCCGCTGCACCGGTTCGCCGGGTTTCAGCGTATAGTTTTTGGAACTGATTGTCAGTTCAAGATGACCCACAATTTTGGCTTCTACCAGCGACTTGTTGCTGCGCATCAGGAAGTGTCCGCCAACGTTTTCAAACGTTTGGACTATGTATGGCTTGCCAACCCAGAAAGATAAACTTTCTGTGGGATAGCCTTCCATCCGGACCAATCCGAATTCGCCTATGTCGATCCAGGCCTTTCCCTTCAACAGAAATTTGCTGTTGCGTTTCGGAACAATGGACAGAAGATAACATTCCCTGCCATCCTTGATTTCTTTACCCAGAATAGTAGCGGAATAGTTCTTTGGACCAACCTCCACTTCGCTTTCTGATTGAACGGCTTTCACTTCGGCCTGCATCACTTTGTGCAAAGCTCGCCGAAACAGGCCATCTGCCCCTTCTTCGTTCAGAATGCGGTAGGTCTTGCCGTTGTGTTGCCGATATTCAATTTCCGCCGTAGAAATTACCGACTTACCCCGCGATTCCAGTTCTAAATGATACTCGCGAATAACTTTGTAAGAAGGCAGCCTCTTGTTGCGGGCAGACTCCATAGCCGCCAATTTCGTAAGAACTGCTTCGGCGGTCAAAGGAACGGAATCCTGCCCCGCAAATAGGGCCGTGCTCAGTATCGTCAGCAATGCGAATTGGAGTAAGCAACGCGGCATCACCCTAAAATGGGAGCACGTAGGCTGCCAACCGACGGACTTCATGGAATCCATTGAATTTGTGTTCCCATTCCCAAGGTAAATGCAAATACTGCTCCGCGGTAAAGAGCGCCAGGAGCGTTTACGAATAACCACCTATGGTCAATTGACGCAGTTGGCTAAGCAGAACCGCAATTCAGGCGTCATAATAGAGCCTGCAATGGAGTTTTTGAACATCTCAGCTTACCGCTTTGTTGAGCTCGACCACTTGGCTGAGCTGCGCGTACATCTGCGACTTGCCTGCGTGGAAGCCGGGCTGAAGGGCACCATTCTGCTGGCTCCTGAAGGCATCAATCTGTTTCTGGCCGGAGAGCCGGAAAAGCTCAACACCTGGGTCGAGTGGTTGAAAACCGATGCCCGGTTCGCCGATCTGCATCCCAAAGAAAGCTGGTCCGATCATCAACCCTTTAACCGCATGCTGGTGAAGCTGAAAAAAGAAATCATCACCATGCACCAGCCCCAGGTCCGCCCCATCGGGGAGCGCGCTCCGGCTGTCCGACCTACTGACCTAAAACGTTGGCTGGATGCGGGTCATGACGATAGCGGTCGTGCCGTGGCGTTGCTGGACACTCGTAATGGATTTGAGGTAAGCATCGGCACTTTTGACGGTGCGCTAGACCCAGGCATTAAATCTTTTGGCCGATTTCCGGAACGCGTGAGGGCGCTTGAAGACGACCTGCGCAATAAGACTGTTGTCACCTTCTGCACAGGCGGTATTCGTTGTGAAAAAGCGGTACTTTACATGCAGGAGCATGGCTTTCAGAACGTGTATCAACTGGATGGCGGCATTCTTAAATATTTCGAAGAAGTTGGCGGCGCGCACTATAACGGAAACTGCTTCGTGTTCGACCGTCGCGTGGCATTAACCCCGGAATTAAACGAAGCTGGTCACGTAGAATGCTTCAACTGTCGAGCAGTCCTGTCGCCACAGGAACAGAGGACAGATTATGTCTTGGGTAAATCGTGCGTGCGTTGCGTAAAGTCCCCGAGCTTCTGATTTGGCAGCCGGTAGGTGTTTTCTTAGTTTGAATTAGTTATGGTTCAGTGTAACATCCGCTGTAAAGGCACTTTCTCAAGTAAGTAACAGACACCCGCTGTAGGTTTGCCGAAAGTGGCTAAAAGTACTGTGAAACGCACATATTTTGCATTGACTGATGAATATTAGATTATGACCAATCGACTGTGACTCGTTGTTGGAGATTGGATGTCACTTACAGTTAGCTTCAATTCATCGCCCATGGGCTTTAACTTCCGATTCAAGTTTTTCAGCAAATGCCTCGGCGTCCCGTTCTCCAATAAATTCTATCTGGCCGGGCATTTTGTTCAGAATATTCTGGGCTTTAATGAATGTGCTTTGCAGACGCTCATCTTGCGGTTCTCCCAACAGCATGTGAATCTTGAAGTTTTCGCTACTATCATTGAGACTAGTGGCACGGCCGACCCAACGGTTAGCCTTGTCCAGAATTGATCCAGCATCAACCATGTCGAATGATACTGGCTCGTACACGTGCCAAACCTCATTTTTCCAGGCCTGATCAAACTCATAGTCGTAGCTGGAGGCCACGATTCGTTTGGGCTTCAAATATTCAGTGAGATGTCTCTTTTCAAGTGGTCCCTTAAACACCTTCCATACATCTTCATCTCTTCTCCTCGACGCATCCGAAGGAGTTATGTACTGTTGCACATATCGGTCAAAGAGTTCGTTCAAAGTCTTTTCAAGATCGTGCGCAATACCGACTCCGGCTGGTTTAGAGAATTGAATCGTACTGTCGTCAGGTGGAAGAACTCTTGCAAGAAGTTGTTCAATGGTTTTGCCTGTCTCAAACGGAAGTTCTCCGGCAAGGTTTTCGCCAACCGCGTTTACCTGTTCTTGGATATATCGCGTAAGTTGGCGGAAGCGGTTACCGTCGATCTTCGTAAACGTGACCCGGATTCGCCCATAGTTAGTAGTGCAAATGGCACGAAGAAATCCAGCTTGCTGGCAGTATACGGCAACGCCAATGTTTACGAACTCCTGTGTCACAGGATCGTGGATATATCGCAAGACACTGAAACTATATGGGGTCCTCATACCAGTCTCCTTCGTATTTCCTCAGCAAAAAGCGCGGACTGACTGGCCACCGCAGATAGGTGGCCCCTGATCCTCGACAAATTACTATTGTTCCACTCATTTGGAACTTCCGCCATGATCTTTGATATTTCGGTATCCGACAATAGTTCTAACCGATTCGTGAACGTGCTCAAATCAATGTCTTTTCCTTTGAGCTGTTTGAAAAACACGTGATCGGACAAATAGTTGCCCCGATCTAATTTCCATGGAGTGGTCGAAGGAAAGATATCTTCTATGAAGGAGAACGCCACTTCATGATCGAAGACGAAGATCGTATCACCCCGAATAAACAGATTGGGATTAGGGCTGAACTTGCGATCTGGGTTCTCAATAAGAGCGTCGAAGGCAAAAATGGAAACGGCTGTCTGCAACATTGCTTCGGGGATCGCTTTATCCACCGGCCATATAATCACGTCGCTCAGTTGACGAGAGCCAAAATTCAATCCAATACTGTCTCGGATCCGTTTGGATTTCTCAGGAAAACTCAACGCTACCAAATCCGCAAATTCTGCATCTATCGATACAAGTGCTGGAGCTGGGACAGGTATACCGAAATATGTCGCAAGTTGAGTTGCAACAAGTTCAGCAGCCAACCCGGTGACGTTGCGGTCAAGGCCGCCTCGCAACTTAACCACAAACTCGCCAACCAATTTCCCATTTTCATCTTCGCATCCACACAAAGCTGGAGTGGTCCGCCCGGACCCCATAAAGCGGTGAAGCTGGACAGCTTGAAAAGTTGGAATCATAAAATTTTTTATGCGGGAAAAACTAGCTAGAGAGAAGATTCCTGCCTCGGCGAATTGTGGGACTTGTGAGGTCCCTTGGAACGTCCCGTTCGACGTGGTGCCCGCAATCAGACCCGTCGTACCGAATACCTGCACGAACTGAGTACTGGACGGACTGTTGAATTGCACCAGCCACTGCTGCACGCCCGACAAATCGTCAGTCAACCGAGTCGTCACGGTTACTGGTGCGGGACCGGTCGCCACATTGACACTTGGCGGGCTCACCGAGATGTTCACCAGCGACGGCGGGGTCACATTCTTGCTGCGCAGCGGCCTGTTGGGGATGATACAGCGGATAGAGCGGCACAGCCAAGCTAACGATTCCACGAAGGAGGTGACGACTCGTGAATCTCCTACATAAATCTCTTAGTAGGCTACGGTGCGTAGTTTGGTATACCGATAAAACTTGCGCCATGGAAAGACCTCCTGAGTCTTATTCTTTAGTAAATACTTGTGGAAAATTGGGTCAGCCTGATCTTGCACTGTTTCATCTTATCAATATGGAGGCGGAGCCAATTTCCGCCGTCCGCGCGCTCTTGGGCAGTACGTCAAAAGAGGCGTGATTGCCTGTGGTCCATAACGCTTTGAATCTGGCTGGCTGGCGAGGACTGGGGCGCTAAAGAGACAAAGACCTCTGCCTCCAAACTTTTCTAGGGAGGAATGTTGACTTGAAATCACTATAAAATACACGTCTCGAGCTCAGTACCTTGTTCTTCCATGTCTGCTATATCACATCACATAGCGGGAAATTAATGTCTTTAAGTCGGTCGCTGGATCCGAAGATTACTGTCTTCACTCCGGGGTCCCAGCAAAATCGGCTAACCCCCGTCGCCGACATCAGATATCAGCGCCCCCCCAGCCTATTAAGCCGCCCGCTGCGTTGGCCTCAAAATCAGCCGCTCCCTCCCAGCATCTACTTCCAGCACCACCTCTGAATCAGCCTCAATCTGCCCGTCGCTCACCATTGCCGCCAATGGTTGCATCACGAAACGATGAATTACTCGTTTCAATTCGCGTGCTCCATATTCCTTGCTGGTTCCTTTATTCAGCAGAAATTCACGGGCTGATTTCGGCACTGAAATCTTGAAACTTCGTTCTGCTAATCGGCGATCTATGTGGTCTTGCAATATGGTCAATTGCTGGTCCAAAATCTGCTCCATCGAAGTTCGACCCAATGGATGATATGTCGCCATCACGTCTACCCGATTGATGAATTCTGGTGAAAACTTCCGTTTCACCGCAGCCAGGCAGACTGCTTCCAGTTTGTTGGCTCCCGAGCTGCCGGTGGTGGCGATGTTGTCCGTGACCATGGCTTCAAAACCGAAATCAGGAGTCATGGCCCGAGCCATTTCCCTTGCTCCCAGATTTGAGGTCATGAAGATTAGGCTGCGGTCGAAGTTTACAGAAGTGTTGTCGCCCAGCCGTAGCGTTGCTTTATCGAGCACGCCTAGCAGCAGACGGGTCATCGATCCGGCGGCTTTTTCAATTTCGTCAAACAGCACGATAGATAAGTTCAGCTTTTCACTGGTGACGGCGTTCAATTTCATTTGGGTCAGCATGGGCTGCGTTTCACGATGGCCCAGGTAGCCGGGAGGTGCGCCGATGAGCTTGGCCACTTCATGTTCCATTTGGAACTCCCCGCAATCAATGCGCAGCACATGTTTGGCACTGCCATGCAGCACTTCCGCCAGCGCTTCCACCGTTCGAGTTTTGCCAGTGCCTGTGGGGCCCAAAAGGAGAAATACGCCCACTGGACGACCCTGTGGAGCAAGCCCGGCCTGATACATTTGCACGTAAGGGACCACTGAGGCCAGGCCTTCGGTTTGGCCAACCACTTTTGCGTGCAACTGGTCAATCCAGTTTGGTTCACCCAGTTCACCCGAGCGTCGATTTCTCAAGATTGAAGGAATGTTTCTCACAGCAGGAAGTTTAGGCAATGAAATCGAAATCCAACGGTGAAAGGGCGGTTTAGAGCGCAGTTACCCTCGGCGGTTTGAAATTTATGTCTTGAAAAGTTAACAGATTATGAAGGAATTGCAACAGTGACCACAACACAGCCCTATGCTTGTGACTGGATGTTTAGCGGCTGGCGAAATATTGGTTGATTGCGGTGCAGATGCGGGCGCTGGCGTGACCATCGCCATAAGGGTTGTGGATGCGGGTCATGGCTTGACGGCTTTCAGGATGGTTCAGCAGATGCTCAGCTGCGGCGATGATGCGGGCGGGATTGGTGCCTACCAACTGCACCGTTCCTGCTTCGACGGCTTCCGGCCGCTCCGTCTTTTCGCGCAGCACCAGAATGGGCTTACCGAGAGACGGCCCTTCTTCCTGAACGCCGCCGGAATCGGTGATGAGCAGATAGGCGCGGCGCATGAGGTCGACAAAAGGAATGTAATCGAGAGGGGGGCACAAGTGGATGTTCGGATGCCCTCCCAGCGCGTGGTTCACGGGCTGCTGCACTTGCGGATTGGGGTGGACGGGGTAAATGAATTGCACATCGTCGCGGTCGGCGAGTTTCAGCAATGCCTGGCAGATGTGGATGAACCCCTGGCCATGATTTTCGCGACGGTGGGCGGTGACTAGGATTAGTTTCTTGCTGGGATTAAGGTGGGGCCAAGCCAGACCTTGCAGGCGGCCTGCTTCCAGTTCTTCTTTGATAAAAAGAATGGCGTCAATGCCAGTGTTGCCGGTGACGAAAATCGTTTCGGGGTCCACGTTTTCGCGTCGTAAGTTCTGTGCCGCACCTTCGGTGGCGGCCAGATGCAGGGTGGCGATGCGGGCGGTGAGCACGCGGTAGGCCTCTTCGGGAAACGGCTGTTGCAGATCAAAAGTACGCAGACCTGCTTCCACGTGGGCGATGGGAACTTTGGCGTAAAACGAGGCTAGAGCGCCAGTGAATGTGGTGGTGGTGTCACCCTGAACCACGGTCATATCGGGTTTGAGGTCGGCAAAAACCTGTTCCAGGGAGGCCAGAATTCGGGATGTGGAGCCGAACAGAGTCTGCCCGGGCTGCATCAGATTCAGGTCGATTTGGGGTTTGACGTGGAAGGCTTGCAGCACTTGATCCAGCATATTGCGGTGCTGGCCGGTGACGCAGACGATTGGTTCAAATTGACCGGGATGCCGGCCCATTTCTTTAAGAAGAGGACACAGTTTTATGCCCTCAGGCCGGGTTCCGAAGATGAAAAGAACGTTCTTGGGCAAAACCGATGTTTTGTGTGATCTGCTATTTGTGCCGGTAGGTAATACGGCCTTTGGTCAGATCATACGGCGAGAGTTCCATGGTAACGCGATCACCAGCCAGTACACGGATGCGGTTCCGGCGTAGCTTACCGGCCAAATGCGCCAGCACAATGCGTTCCTGATCTAATTGCACACTAAACAGGCCCGATGGGAATTTTTCGACCACCGTTCCTGTAACTTCGATACTATCTTCCTTGCTCATTCTCCCCCAGTGTTGGATTGATATGCCGCTGATGCGACTTTTAGATTATAACGCCTATGAGAAGTTAATGTTTGATTGGTTTTTTGTGGGAACGGGCTAGTGTTGGTAATAATATAGTTGACAAACCCAGTGCTAAATTCAGCAGACCTTGTAAAAATTTGCTTTTGATACCACGATGATCGTGCAGAGCGCTTCCAAGAATATTGGGGACTGCGCTTCATTCAATGTCCCCCAGTTTCAATCTTCCTCTGGGGCTACCTCTACAAAATGCAATTTAACCTCTTCACTATTGAAGGTAAACCATACATCCAAATCTGGAAACCTACCATAGCCAATGATCCTTAGGCGACGCACACCCGTATCTAATAACTCAGGAAAAATCTCTGGCCTAATACAAAGTGCCATTGATACTCTTTCGAAAGCCACGTCTAGATCTTGATGCTTAATTTTCAGTGCTTTGAGTTGAGCTGCGTACTTTAGCTATTCGACGATTCCCCTAGGCGGCAATGTTGATTTTGGCTGCAATTTCAAGACCCCTGGAAATTTCAGCTTCTGTCAACGGTTCATTTGAGAGAAAAACCGTCTCGTAGGGAATTGTTTCTCCCTGTGTTGCTATTTGCCAACCTATCATCCTATGGCTGAGGTCACTTACGGTTTTGGCATCGCAATCTGAGAGTGCATCAATAATGAAATCTACGAGAGCAATCTCCTCACCAGAAAATATTTTCAGATTTGGCGAACGCAAGTTTACGGTTCTTTTTTGAGTTTTCCCACTCATAAGGGGAACCTCCTGCAGCACCAATATCCCTTCCTTGATCATCTTCTCCCTTACCGGCAAAAGTTTTCGTGGTGCTGGTCCGTTAGGTAAATGCTGGTATTCAAAACCAGTTATCGCCTTCCCGGTCTTTCCAAACGAAAAGAAGTCAACATAAAGTAGAATCTTATTGAGCTTCGTTGCGCCGAACTTCGGATCGGACGCACACCTCTGGCTGATATACAGAATGAGCTCTCTGAATTTGTCTTCTTCCTCCTGCGCCACCATAACAAACCTCCTCAGTTAACACAAATAGCGAAGATTAATCTTCAACTCCTGATACAGTATGACGCTTGGGAGGGCAAAAGCAACGCAAAACTTTTAATTTATACCTGCACGCTTACGACGTTTCATTACCCCTTACCCCCCGATGTTGATACTAACCAATACCTTAACTTAATACCGTTGCTTCTTTCCGCTCGGACCTTCGAGCCTATTCCTGGTTTTCAGTAGGGAAGGGATTACACGTTATCTTCATTCTTCCCTCTTCCCAGTTAGTTCCCTGAACGCCGCAACGCGCTTTCAACAACGCCAGCCCCACGGTCAAACTGAATCGCCCCCATTTTGTACTTTCGACAATTAAACCGATGGGCTTGCTCGTCAAGGTAAGTAAATATAAAGACTTAACTGAAACATATGTTCCATTGACTCCGTGCTTCAAGAGAAACCAGAAATTCTCCAGACCGTTGCTATCGATGCGCCCATCAACATGCCGGACGCTATGGTCCAATACTTGATAGTGGAACGCAGCTAAACCCAGTGTAAACTGAAGCGAATCGCCATTTAGGAGGAACCTTCTTCATCGTGCATGCAGGCGGGCCTCGGTTTGCAACGTGCATTTCTTACGGTCCGGAAGTACCGTGGTTTGGACCTTAATGGTGCCATCTCTCTCGCACTTCAAGATCCCATCCCAGATTTAGGGGGGTTGGTTCGTCGACGAGTAAGAGTGCTCCGAAAAGGTCTGGCGATGTGGCAAGTAAGCGGGTGGTGAGGTTAATATTGAGGTAGGCCCGAAACGTCACTGTTGGGATGGGTTGTCCGGCAGGGGTTGAGGTGCCTCCTTTGGCACCGTAAGACAACGTCAAGAAGTCGATTCTGTGAAGCCTTCGAGGCTAAAGAATTTTGGTGCCGTATCGACGATAGTGCAGGACAAGCCTAGCCTAGCGGCGGTGGAGTCTGTCCTAAAGCTGGGATGGCGCAGGCTATGAGTAGCGCAGTGAAGTATTTCATCTAACTTACCCTGAGCTTAGCAGTTACTGCTCATGAGTAAGTAAAGTAATCTGGCGCATTTATGATATTGACAGTCGCAAAGGTACGTGTTTGCAATGCTGAAAATAACAGGAGCACTTCCAATGGATTCGGATCAAGGGTTAGTTACAAGTAAGTTTCCGCGCACTGCGCAATATAACTCCGAATGGGTTACTTCCTCAGCCAGCGGTGGAGCGAATTCACTGTGGCTGACAGAATGGCTGACTACCGCGCTGGACTTACAGCCGGGGATGCGGGTGCTGGACCTGGGTTGCGGACGGGCTGCGTCGTCCATCTTTCTGCATCGTGAATTTGGGGTGCAGGTTTGGGCAACGGACCTGTGGTTTAGTGCCACAGAGAATCGGCAACGAATCAACGATGCGGGTGTTGCCGATGGCGTGTTTCCGATCCATGCCGATGCCCGGTCGCTACCCTTTGCCGAGGGATTTTTCGATGCCATTGTGTGCGTTGATTCCTACATTTACTTTGGGACGGATGACTTATTTCTGAACAATTTGGCCCGGTTTGTGAAGCCGGGTGGGCAAGTGGCTATTGTAGGGGCAGGGCTGATGCAGGAAATGGAAGGGCCAGTTCCGGAGCATCTTCGAGAGTGGTGGACTCACGAATTGGGGTGTCTGCATTCGGCGGACTGGTGGCGTCGTCATTGGGAGCGCACCGGCATTGTAACCGTTGAATTGGCCGATTCTATGGCGGATGGATGGCAATGTTGGATGGATTGGCATCTGTTGATTGCTCCTGATAATGCGGTGGAAATTCAGGCGGTGAAGGCGGATGCGGGACGAAATCTTGGTTATGTTCGGATGGTGGGTCGGCGAGAGGGGAAGGTGGAGCTGTCTGATCCTACGGTGTCGATGCCCATGCAATATACGAAGACGCCTTTGCTGAGGTAACTTGCAGATGGTTGAAATCGACGTCTGCGTCTGGCCCAGGAGGCAAATAATTATGAATAGAAGGGGGCTGGGCTGATGGAAAGAAAAACTTTGGATCTCCATGCAAAATATTTTTTGGTCGTAACTATAACAAAACACGACTGTAACCCTACTGACTTGAAATTAATTTGGAATATGTTGTGACTAGGGGTTGCATTCACCGGGAGGCCTTGGTACTCTGAGTTTGTCCGAGCGAGACGGAAAAGCGAAAAGCGAAGGCAAACCGGAAACGGAAAGCAAATAGCGAAACGCAAAAACGGAACAGCTGGATGAAACGATTTCGAGTAAGAACGAAATTCGCTCTTGCAAATCGAAGTTAGTTTTGATAAGCTGTGAGAACGTCGGACGGAGTTAGTCGGCGCGCCGGAAACGGCAGCGGTGAAACTCTCCTAAATTACTTCAAATGATTAAAGTCCTTTTCCTAGCGGAAGGGAATCCATTTGAGGCCTGAACAGAACAACTTTTATTAAGTTCTTTCAGTGATCGATTTTTAGCGCTTTGGCGAGCCTGGAGTTAGGGCTAAGAAAATCGAGCTTAAGTAAGCTCGCGCCGAGGTTAGCAAACGCCTTTCGAGGCCGGCAGTTTTCATTCCTTCGCAAGATCGAATGGAGCTGTTCAGATCTTTGAAAATCTGGTTGGACGCAACAGTTTTGACTCGTCAAGAATTGAGTTATAAAGCAGAAGGACCGCTTTTACTCAGGAGATGAGGCTACAACATAGCTGATTTGAATGGGTAGAAGTTTTCAAATACAACGGATTAAACGAGAGTTTGATCCCGGCTCAGAATCAACGCTGGAGGCGCGCTTAACACATGCAAGTCGAGCGAGAAAGGGTAGCAATACCTGAGTAAAGCGGCGTACGGGTGAGTAACACGTGGTTTATCTACCTTTTTGTGGGGAATAACTTTGGGAAACCGAAGCTAATACCGCATAAGCCCGAGAGGGGAAAGCAGCAATGCGCAGAAAGAGGAGACCGCGGCCGATTAGCTAGTTGGTGGGGTAATGGCTCACCAAGGCAAAGATCGGTAGCCGGCCTGAGAGGGCACACGGCCACACTGGCACTGAAACACGGGCCAGACTCCTACGGGAGGCAGCAGTGGGGAATCTTGCACAATGGGGGAAACCCTGATGCAGCGACGCCTCGTGA
>JANXSF010000130.1 GCA_025352795.1 Acidobacteriota bacterium | reverse complement strand
GCGCTTCGCCCGACAACCCAAATCCGTCTTTTCCCGACTCACCCACCGGGTGAGTCTTCAGCAGAGCATTTTTCTCGGTCATCCTCAACAGTATCAACCGTTTCTGCTGCCGACATCATTTTCAACCGCCGTTTTTAGGTTCATCGGTCATGTCCAGTCCGTAAGCTTTGCCGGTTAGTCCAACACGACGGGCAGAAAGCAGCACGTCAATACCCCCGCCGCTAACCTAAATCCAAAACAATTTCCCCAGGATTGAGGGCCGCTAAAGCGGTTGAATTGCCGCAGTTCTATAAGAATCGAACTATGGAGAAAGTCAAGAGTCTTTCGAAATGAAAAGGAGCCCGCCAAGTGGCAGGCTCCAATTCACCAGCAATGCCGATTGGTCTTAGTTTTCTCCGTTGATCGCAATGGCGGCAGCTTCCGCCCTGGGAGTAGCGGTGGTTGCGGCGGTGGCGCTGGCCCAGGGCGAAGTATCGCCCCAGACGACGCTGCTCCCCGCCATGGTTGTGTCACCCCAAACCACGCTGTCACCCCAGACTACGCTGGTGCCTGAAAGGACTGTGGCCCCCCACACAACGTTGGTTGCGAAGATGGCACTTTCACCCCACACGACGCTGGCTGCACCTGTGGAATTGAGATTCAAGGTGGTTTTTTTCAACGTTCTATCAAATGTTACCGATGGAGACGCTGCCGAACCCACCGATTTCGCCGTGCTGAAAAACGCCGCATTGATATCAATCATCCCAGCGCCCACTGTGAACATATCATGCGTTGTCTTGTAAGTAACTCCCGTTATAGGATCCACTGTTGTTGTGTTCGCTGGAAAGCCACGCCAAGCTGTTTTCATCAGTCTGGCCTTAATCTGGTCAGGAGTCAAAGTGGGGTCTATGGTCAACAGCAATCCAACACAGCCTGCCACAACCGGGGCAGCCATGCTGGTTCCGGAGAGCTTGAAAAAGTATGGTGAAGGCGTTGTTGAACCAATACTGAAATAGTCAATTGGTGCCAAACGATTCGTCAGGTAGCTGGTTACAAGACTCGAGTGAGGGGCCTGATAGGAAACCACACGATTGCCGGGAGCAACCAAGTCCGGTTTCACTATATGGTCAATCGCGGTTGGACCTTTTGAACTATACGTGGTCATCACGTCGTCGGCGCGATCGTAGTTTTCCTTGTTATTCACCGCACCAACCGTAATGACGTACGGATCGTTACCGGGTGATGCGATTGTACCGTAGCCCTGCGTACCTACCGCGTTATTTCGACCTTCGTTCCCCGCCGCCACTACCACCACGATCCCTGCTTTCCATGCGCGTTCCACAGCTTGACACAACGGATCGGTCTTATATGACTGAACCACTGGACGCCCCAGAGAGAGATTAAGAATCCGAATATTGTAGGTGGCTTTCAAAGCGATGGCCCGATCCACTGCGGCGATCACAGCGGAATCAGTCCCCTTGCCCGCAAAATCAAGCACCTTGAGATTGATGATGGAAAGGTCCGGAGCCATTCCCCAAAACCACCTCACCTGTAAAGGTGTCGATGTAACGGCATCCGCACCAGCGGCTATGCCGGCCAAGTGGGTGCCATGGCCGTACCCGTCAGAAGTTCCGGTATCGCCATTAACAAAGCTTTGGCTATAGACAATTCTCGAGGTGGTTGTTTGCCAAGCCATGAAGTTAGGATGCACAGGAATTTCAATTCCACTGTCAACAATGGCAATGCCAATGCCGCCTCCTTTGGCCATCAAATGAGTGTTCAAATAATCGTGCACTGGACCTAAGCCCACCGAATACGAAACGTGATCCAAATTGCCCGTCACCTCGCGATCAGGATTGATGGACAGCACATTCGGATCGCTTTCAAGGGCAATCAATCCATCAGCGGTTACGTCATAGGTAGCTGCGTGAATATGCTCAAACGTCTGCTTCACGCGCCCCTGACGTCCAATGGCCCTGGCATGCTGCCTTGCTGTGGGCTTGCTCGCGTACTGCACAATCACCGTCATCGTTTCATCACCCGATGGCGCGGTAAGGTCTACGGCCCGCTTGCTATCAGCTGCCGACAGATTCAACGAACTGATCAAAAACAAGGTGGAACAAAATGCGTTACGGAAGGACATGGTGCAACTACCAATGCACGTATCGTTCCAAATCGAATTCAAAATAAAAGTACCGCAAAAACAACAACTTGCCAAAACATGACAAATTGATCTGCGCCAGTTTGGCCGATGCTTAGGACTTTTTGTCTTCGTACTCCAAGTCTGAAAGTAGGTCAAAGGTACTAAAGAATTGCGATCACCTCATGAACTTCAACTCGCGGAACCTCTACTCGAATTCCACTGGGGATCTTGCTCCAAACAGCCGCAGTGTTGGCGGTCAGCAACCTTACTTGCTTCGGTTCCACTCCACCCAACAGCGCCACATCCACGACCAACGGACCCACCGGAAACACTTCGCGAATGGGACCTTTCATCATCATCGGATTGGTGAGGTTCACCAAATGAACTGTGCAGGAATTCTGCTGCTTCCAATACGCCACATCCAATACGCCAGCTCCTTGAATGCGCAGCGGATTGGCCTTTGGCGCTGCCCAGGCCATGGCATTGCGTAACAACACCAAGTGATCGGTACTCAATACTTCCCAGAAAGTGCGGTCAATATCCATGGGGAAATAAACTACACGGCCCTTGCCATGATCCTTCAGAAACACAGCAGGAATGTTGGTATGCGGGGTGGTGGTGAACACACGCTCCATGGGGAGATCAGGGTAGGAAGGCACCAGGGTCAGCAGCGGTTTCGTGCTTTGATCCAAAGCTTTTGCATGAACGCGTCGCACTCCATTAATTACGCGTGGAGTTCCCTCCAACCCAGCACGCAGCGGATTCGGTACAACGCCATGCTCCACGTTGATGTAGGAATTCTGCATGCGTTCATCCACCTTTCCCTCAAAGGTGCAGCCAAACAAATTGCTGAGGCCAAAGTCGCTGCGACGCTTGCCCCATTCGTCGTAGAGTGAAGTTTCATAGGTGGCAACAATGCTGCCGCCGCGAGCCACATACTCTTCCAACTGCTTACATTGCACATTGGACAACGCCGCGATGTTCGGTAGTATCAGCAGCTCAAACTGATTCAGATGAGCAGCATCGAGAAGGCTATCGTGCACCATTTCAAATGGAATGCGGCTTTCAATCAACGCCTGATAGAAACCAAGTTGCGGGTCCTCCACTTTTTCCCGAGCCTTCTCACCGCCGTAATAATGCGCTGTTTGCTGCGAATAAACAATAGCTACTTTGGCCAGATTCTGTTCGTTACGCAGAAACTTTTCGTTCTTCCAATGCCAATCAAAAATATTTCCCACCACTGGCATCCAACGCTCATCCATTGGCTTGGCATTGAACTTTGTGAACCAGGGACGCAGCCCATGGGCAATGCCATCGTGAGCCCACAATCGGATTTCGGCATCGGACTGCACAGAATCTTTCCAGCGGTACGGTTCTTCCACTCCCACGCTGAAGATGCCGCCAATAGGCTTGCGACCCATGGTGGACCGATATTCTTTGCCGTTCTTGCCATTGCCCCAGGGAGGCATGGTTCCACGACGCGCCTGTTTATCGGCGAACAGTGTTTGGGAAAGCTCTCCCACTGTTTTCATATCCAGTTCAGAAAGCGCTCCACCACCAGAATTGGCGATGAATGTGGCCTCTGGATTCACGGCACGAATGGTTTGATCCCACAGCCGCCACAGTTCGAATAATCGCTTCTGGTTCCAATCAATGTATTTGCGACGTGCAGCATTGGCCGGGTCCAAGGTGGTGGGAAGTTCCAAGCCGCTGAAGGTCTTAAACAATTTTTGACAGCTTTCGCAATAGCATTGCCCACTGCCGTGCCAGCGGTTGGAAAATACGCCATCCACTTTATACATGGTTACAATTTCACGCGTCACTTGGGTCATGAAATCGAAGTTATAGGGACCCAACGCGCACGTCACATAAAGGTCAGGTGCAGCCCAGTGCCTTCGCGGCTTGCCGTCGGCAGTGCGCGCCACCCATTCCGGATGCGCGCGAAATGCTTCCTCAGTGCATGCGTGCGGATCTGTGCGGGCTACAACGTTCATGCCTAAATTGCGACAACCAGCGGTGAACTCACCAAAGGCATCGCGATTCCCAAGGTACTTGCTGCGGTAGTGCAACGGGATTTTGGTTGGGTAAAAGGCTACGCAACCACCGGCACTAAGACAGGCAGCATCGGCATGAATCTTTTTGAAATAGGCCAGCCACATGGACAGATCGTAGTTACCGGGGTCGTCTTCAGTAAAAGCAACTTGAGCCCAGCGCATGGGCTTATCGAACCAGCCTAGCGTCTTGTTGGGCATTGTTTGGGCTAGTGCTGCAGCGGGAACTGCGGCTAACAATTCGCGTCTGGTCATGGATTAAAATACCAACTTCAAGCCGAATTGCAACTGTCGTCCTGTTGCTGAGGAACTGGTGAGTTTGCCGAAATTGGTGTTCCCAATGGTTAGCGCGGTGCTGTTTGCGCTTGGCAGAAAGAAGGAAGGCGTGTTGGAAAGGTTGAACGCTTCAGCACGCACTTGCAGATTCAGCCGTTCCAATAAATGGAAGTTTTTGAATAGCGAAAAATCTAAGTTGGTGGCACGTGGCCCACGTCCAATTCTGCGTTGCGCCGTGCCGAACCGTGTCAGGGGCACTCCGGTGGCGCTGGTCACGCTTCCGGGAATTGTGAAGGCAGCGGGATTGAACCATTGATCCACTCCCGGATTGGCGGCATAAATAGATTGCCCCAACACAGTATCGGGCACATTAATTGTGGCGAATAATTGATTCGCCGCTGGAATGCGCGATGTCCGAATGTCGGTCACAAATCCGCTGCGTCGCGTGAAGATCCCGTTGATCTGCCAGCCGCCGAACATATAGTTTAGCGGACCTTTGCCAGCCAGCAATCGCTTGCCCTGACCGAACGGTAATTCATAACCGAAGCTGGAGACAAACACATGCGGGACGTCCAGCGACCCGACCGATTTCTCATTCTTCATGTTCCAGGAATCCACTGGAAAGGTAGTGCCGCCGTTTTGTGCAAAGGCGCTTGAACCACCTGTTCCATTGATCTCCAGGTTCTTAGACCAAGTATAGTTTGCCAGCAGATTCAACCCGTTACTCAAACGTTTTTCTAGCCTCACCAAGAGTGAATTGTAGCTTGACCTGCCAGTGGCAGAATCTAACCCGACGGCGTTGTTGATGTTCGGAAACTTGCGATTGAACTGTTGGTTAAGACCCCTTACTGCAGCGTCCCAAGGCATCTGATTCAGGTTCAAGCGGCTCACCAAATGCCGTCCCATCAATCCTGTATAAGCAAGTTCCAGCACAGTATTGCGACGCAATTCGTATTGCAGGCTCATGTTCCATTGGTAAGTAAATGGGTCGACGCTATTTTCAAAATCTGCGGTTCGGACCAGTGTGGCCGATGGTCGCGCTGCGGTGAAACTTAACAACGTAGGATCGGTAGGCAGGGCGACAAGAGGCGTAGTGATGTTTACGGGCGGGGTCAATGTTCCTGTCGCACTTACCGATGGAAATACCAAGTTGGGCGTATTGGGCACGTTACCGCCGAACTGAGTCACTTCCTGATTCATTTCGCGCCTGGAATAAAAAAGCCCTCCGCCGGTGCGCATCGTCAACTTCGGAGTGATGGTGTAAGCCAGCCCAAAGCGAGGAGCAAAATTGTTGTGGTCACCGTTGACGATGGCTCTGGTAAAACCATCTTTGCCGGGCAAGGCCATCCGCCCGGTGCGTATATTGAAAAGTCCACCACGGTTGCGAGCATCAATGGGTTGCGTGTACAACTCGTAGCGCATTCCAAAATTCAGAGTCAATGATTGTGACACCTTCCAATCATCTTGAAAGTAGCTGCCCACGTAGGTATCGCGCTGTCGCGACCAATCCAGCAACTGTGTTCCCTGGCTGCCTGAAGGATAGCCGAACAGGAAATCGGCGAGGGGTGCGCCTGAACCTGGGGCGTCGCTTGAGGAACTGAAGATGGATCCGAAAATATATTGTCCGCCTCCACGAATCACATCGTAAAGATATCTGCGGGCATCAATGCCAACCTTAAATGCATGCTTACCTTTCATGATGGAAAGGTTGTCAGAAAGTTGGTAGGTGTTTTCAATATTGACGTTCGGATCACCACCGCCCAGGCCTGTAAACTGGCTCTGCGTGTTGATGGCACCTGAGAAGTTGAATGCAATGCTGGGGAAACTTTGCAATGGAAAAGGAAACAGCGCAATGTTATTTTTCTTAGCGAAATCCACACCCAGCGGACCGAATCCTGCAAAACTTCCGTTCTGCCGCGTGTAGCCGGCGCGTGCTTCATTCACAATGTTGGGTGAAAAGATGTGCGTGTGGTTAAGCACGGAATTGATGGCGTTGCGGATGTTTTCTCCACCGCCGCCAAGAAATCCATCAAAGTTGCCAGGATTCGGATCGGTGGCCATGCTCCTTGAGAATCGTCCAAAGATGCTGTCTTTATTGCTCAGGCGTTGGTCCAACTTAATATCGTACTGATCGTTTGAAAATGGATTGGAAGCAATGCGGATAAAGTTTCGCGAATCAGCCCCTGCCGCACCAAAATTGGTTTTCGGCAACTCCGCAAGAACTGCAGCAGTTCCGGGATTGATCAACGTTGCAGGCAACGTGTTGTTGGGTAGTGGGGTGGAGATCACTTGACCAGTTGGTCCGATTCTGCGCGCTCTCGGATCATAAATAATTGGCTTATAGCGCGAGAAGTTCCCCACCCGATACTCATCCGGTGGAATGTCCAAAATATTAGAACTGGCTGTTGTGTGACGGCGGAGGCCTTCATAATCGACAAAGAAAAATGTGCGATTCTTGCCGCTGTACACTTTGGGAATTGTCACCGGGCCACTAGCCGTAAACCCGTATTGATTTTGCTTGAAGGGCTGCCTGGGGACTTTTCCCGCATTGGAGAAAAAGTTATTTGCATCTAGTTTTTCGTTACGAAGGAAGTCCCACGCGCTGCCATGGAAATCGTTTCCGCCACTCTTCACCGTTGCCGAAATAATAGCTCCTGCCGACCTCCCAAATTCTGCGCTGTAGTTGTTGGTCTTCACTTTGAATTCCTGCACGGCGTCCACACTGGGTGTGTAGTTAATGCCGTTTCGACCAATGGCATTGGAGTTCACAGAGGTATTGTTATCGATGCCATCAAGCATCACATCATTGGTTGAGAAGCGCCCACCACCGGCGACAAACGGCAGATTGGTACCCATGCCGCTCATCGGAATTGTGTTGCCAGCCAGCAGTCCAAGGGCAAAGGCGTTACGACCGTTCAAGGGCAGCTCAACGATCTTTTTATTTTCAATCACCTGACCCAGGGACGAAGTAACGCTGTCCAGCAGTGGTGTGGAAGCATCCACTTGAATGGATTCGCTCATCGCGCCCAATTCCAAGGCCACGGGAATGCTTACTGTTTGATCGACTCGAATAGTGAGTGGGGAAATGATTTTGGTTTTGAATCCTGTGGCACTCACCGTAAGGGAATAATCGCCAACGCGCAGGAAGGGCGAACTGAAATCACCACGCTCGCCGCTGGTCAGATTTCTGATTTCACCAGTAGCAGCGTGGCGTAAAGTGATTTTTGCACCAACTACGACAGCCCCTGCCGGATCGACAGTAGTGCCGGAAATGGTTCCCGAAGACACCTGCGCAGTGAGGCGCGAAACAGCAGCAAGCAGAATGAAAATACGAACTGCAGATAACATAGTAGACTCCCTTTTGCTTAGCATCAATATCACAGTTAAGCCGGGTAACGCAAACATGGAGATGTTGTTTTGAAGCCTTGCAAATTGATATGCTCAGGCACTCATGCAGGGAACATTTCATTTGATCCGACCCATTGTCTTAACCAGTTTCGCTTTCGCCGGACTGCTTCATGCCGACCAAAAAGTTTCCGCCATCATTTACGATGCCGCAGTTCCTCAGCTTACCTTTGCCGCAAATGAAATTACGGCAGCAGCATCGGCAGCTATACCGCAGTTTGGGATAAAGGATCTGGCTGTGGCCAAATGCACTCCCTGCGTGGTTTTCAGCACGACATCGGCAAGTGGTGCGCCTCAATCGTATTCCATACGGCGCACCAATCAATCGGGTCGCGACGTGATTACCGTGGCCGCTTCAGATCCCAACGGTGCCATGTATGGCGGTTTAGATATAGCTGAAGCCATTCGCTTAGGAAGTCTGCAAAAAATAATTGATTCCGTGCACACGCCGCATATCGCCAACCGTGGAATCAAGTTCAACATTCCATTAGATGTCCGCACGCCTAGCTATTCGGACAATGCCGATGCCGCGCAAGCTAACATACCGGAAATGTGGTCCATTGAGTTTTGGCGCGAATTCATTGATGAAATGGCTCGTTATCGTTACAACACGCTTTCACTGTGGAACCTGCATCCGTTTCCTTCTATGGTGAAAGTGCCTGAGTTTCCGGATATCGCATTGCGGGACGTGCAACGCACCCGAGTGAAGATGGATGAGACTTACTCCCACAACGGAACGGACATGGTGCGTCCTGCACTGCTGACCAATGTGGAAACAGTTCGGACAATGTCCATTGAGGACAAGATTCGTTTCTGGCGCGATGTAATGCAGTATGCCAAGGATCGGGGCGTTTCCACTTACGTCATCACTTGGAATATTTTCACCTTCGGAACCGATGGAAAATATGGAATTACTCCAGAGCAGGATAACTTGAAAACCATCGCTTACTTCCGCGCCAGTGTTCGCGAGCTTGTGATGACTTATCCGCTGCTCGCTGGCATTGGTGTGACTGCTGGCGAAGAGATGAAGAATCGAAACGACGAGTTTTCTAAAGAAAAATGGCTATGGAAGACATATGGAGAAGGGGTTCGGGATGCGTTGAAGCTGCAACCAGGACGCAAGGTTGACTTCATTCATCGCTATCACCAAACTGCGCAGGGAGAGATTTTCCGCGAGTTCAAGGATTACCCTGGAACCTTTGATCTGAGTTTCAAATACTCCATTGCGCATATGTATTCAATTCCCAATCCACCCTATATTCATGCTGTTTTGCCGGAGCTGCCGCCGGGCCATCGCACGTGGCTTACGCTACGCAATGACGATATCTACAGCTTTCGATGGGGCAATCCTCAATACGCCCGGGAATACATTCGGAACATTCCGTCGGCTGACAAGGTTGCCGGATTCTATATGGGTCCCGATGGATTTACTTGGGGCCGTGACTTTCTTGCTAAGTCGGCTGGCAGGCCAAGGCAGTTAGTGATTACCAAGCAATGGTATTCGTTTTTATTGTGGGGGCGGCTGAGCTTTGAACCTGGGTTGACTGACGCTCACTTTCAATCGATCCTTGCAGCAAGGTTCCCCACAGTCGATGCGGCGAAGCTTTACCAGGCTTGGGCCGACTCCTCACAAGTGTTCCCTTTGATCACAAGATTCTTTTGGGGTGACATTGACCTGCGCTGGTTTCCAGAGGCATGCCTGAGCCATCCCCGCTATCGTGGATACTATACTGTCCGCGATTTCATGGAAGGGTCCAGTATGCCTGGAAGCAACGTAATGTCTATTCTGCCGTGGCGTAAAGCAAAACTGTCCAATGAAAAAATGCTGCAGACTACACCCATTGAAATCGCTGATGCGTTGGAGAAGTACTCGGCTCAGGCCCTGGCCGCCTTGCCATCGCTAAGGGCAAGCGCATCCACCGATGAGGAACTGAAGTCCACTCTGGGTGACATTGAAGCCATGTCGCTGCTGGCACATTATTATTCACTGAAAATCCATGCAGCGGCATCGCTGACAATATATGACCGAACTTCAATCGTGGCTGAGAAGACAAATGCGATTGACTTACTAACGGAATCTGTAGTTACTTGGCGTAAGTACGCCACTGTTTATACCGGACAATACACCACGCCGCATCTTTACAATCGGGTGGGTCTGGTGGATATGCAGGGTCTAACTGCGCGTGCCCAGGATGATGTGCGAATTGCACAGAACTGGATGCCTGGCAGCATGCCGCAAGATAAACCACGCGCTGGCCGTGACGA
The DNA here is from genome assembly GCA_025352795.1 of Acidobacteriota bacterium. Lineage (GTDB taxonomy): Bacteria > Acidobacteriota > Terriglobia > Bryobacterales > Bryobacteraceae > JANXSF01. Next base: position 85,597 of record JANXSF010000130.1, on the reverse strand, counting down.
TCAGCCATTTGCAAAATAGTGGCCCAAAGTACCCGCACTGGTTCTGTCCTGGCACCTCACTTAGGGAACAAGCCTAGAGTATTAAAGTTAATGTGCTCAGTATTTTTTTCTGGTACGAATTGACTAACTCTTTGGCACTATGTTGTGAGGAGCAACGAATGCGATCAGCCTTGAGCCTAATCCCCCTATTCATCTGCCAGGTTTTGCAAGCACAAGGCGTAATTGCCATTTATCCGGCACCAGCCATTGTTGAACGAGGAAGCACAAAGCAGTTCAGCAAGTATGTTGCTATTTCACCAGCCACCATAACGTGGTCTGTCAATGGAGTTGTGGGTGGCGCTGCTGCAACCGGAACCATATCGCAGACCGGTCTTTACACTGCTCCAACAGTGATACCGGCAGTAAATATCGTCAATGTGCGAGCCACAAGCACGGCCATTGCGACAGTGTTCGGAGAATCGAACGTGACCATTTCGCAGCCCACACCCTGGGTCTGGTCCAGCTATCCGAATGCTCTGACGACTGGCGTCGCAAAGAGCATAAAGCTAAATGGAAGTAACTTCATCCCACAGTCGATTGTTCGCGTCAACGGCGTCGCTTGGATGACTACTTATGTGAATGCGACAACTTTGAATGCCACCGGCGACTTACCCCAGGTGGGGACCTTTTCTATAACTGTTGCCCAACCCGACCCAGGTGGCGCGATCAGCCAACCAGTCAACCTTGCAGTAACCAATGCACCGCCTGCTCCGGTGACTGTCTCAGTGTCGCCGACCTCGACGAGCGTGGCACTTTCGGCAACCACTCAGTTCGTTGCCACCGTAACTGGATCTTCGAATGTTGCCGTCACCTGGTCAGCTAGCGCAGGAACCATCAGTGGGACGGGACTTTACAGTGCCCCTGCGGCGATGCCTGCAAGTTCTGTAGTTGCGATTCGAGCCACCAGCTTGGCCGACAATACGAAATCTGCACAAGCCACTCTACTGCTGAAGTCCAACGGCGGTGGCGGTGGTGGTAATAACTCCCGCAGCCTGACTGCGGCGCGATTCCTGGATCAAGCTGCCTTTGGACCCACTCCGGCTGAGATCGCGAACGTGCAGGCAAAGGGGATTAGTTCCTGGTTGGACGATCAGTTCGCCATGCCGGAAACAGTGATCCCCATGCCCGTGCAAAGTTCTGCAGTGCAAGCTTTAACACTGAGCAGAATTACCATGGCACCGGATCAATTGCGTCAGAAAATGGCTTGGGTGTTGGGGCAAATCATTGTCATCTCAATGAACAAAAATATTTATCCCAACGAGTATGTGCCGTATCAGCAAATTCTTAGTCGCGACGTGTTCAGCAATTATCGGACGCTGCTGGGAGACATTGCGATGAGTCCGCAAATGGGTAAATATCTGGATCTTGCCAACAGCAACAAGCCAGGCATTGGTGGCGGAGCCAATGAAAACTTCGCCCGTGAATTGATGCAGCTTTTCACCATTGGGTTGAATCAGCTCAATCTGGATGGTTCAGTGAAACTGGTGAACGGGCAACCGGTTTCCACTTACACGCAAGCCGATGTTCGCCAAGTGGCGCTGGCCCTTACAGGGTGGACTTACCCCACTGCTGCCGGTGCTCAGCCGCGCTCCAACAACTGGGAAGATTTTTCGCAACCGGTGATGGAGACGCGCCCGGCTAATCACGATGCAACGCAAAAGACATTGATCAATGGCTGTGTTTTACCGGCTGGACAAACGGTGCGACAAGATTTGGACGGCGTGTTGGATTGCGTGTTCAACCATCCGAATATTGGTCCATTTTTGGCAACACGATTGATTCGCAGCCTGGTTACAAGCAATCCCAGTGCTGCTTATATTCAACGCGTCGCGACGATGTTCAACAACAACGGCAGCGGCATTAGAGGAGACATGAAGGCTGTCTTCCTGGCGATTCTTACCGACGCCGAAGCCCGTCAGGATCTTTCACCAGCCATCAACAACGGTCGCTTGAAGGATCCTATTTATTCCATCGTCAGTTTTACAAGAGCCCTCAACGGTGCCATAGTTCCCGCTACGCAAATCCCCTGGAGCTTTGTCGCCATGGGACAAACACTAGTGAATCCGCCTTCAGTGTTCAGTTATTATTCGCCACTCTATCGGATGCCAGGGAATCCTGCTTTGTTCGGACCTGAATTTCAAATCTACACGCCTACGGAATCTGTTGTGCTGGGGAACATGATCTATCAAATGATCAACCAGCCCAATGGCGATCCCCGGATCGACATTACGCCATTTGTCGCAGTGGCTGGCAACACAACACTATTGTTGGATTTGGTGGACCAAACGCTTCTTTATGGAAGGATGCCTGCGGCCATGCGGAATTCGCTGGCCACGGCCATTGACGCATCTTACGACAATACCCAGCGCGTGCAAACTGCTCTTTATCTGGCAGCATTGTCCGGCCAATATCAAACTCAATACTAACCAGACGGAGAACACCATGAACACACGCCGCAATTTTTTGAAAGCTTCCGCATTTGCTGGACTCACTCGCTTTGGTGCAGTGAACGCCTTGGCCCAGGCTACCGATTATAAGGCGCTGGTCTGTATTTTTATGTTCGGCGGCAATGATGGCAACAACTTGATTGTGCCGCAGACGCAATCAGAATTTAATGCTTACAAAGCGATTCGCGGATCGCTTGCGCTGCCCGATGGAAACGCCAAGTTGATGCCGGTATCGGCAGCCAACGGGACCCCTTTCGCCTTGACCGATGGCTTGGCGTTGGTGCATCCATTTTGGGCACAGAAGAAGTTGGCGGTGGTCGCTAATGTGGGCATGTTAGTGCAACCCACCACGCGCCAACAATATTTGGGCAGTGCCGTTCCTCTGCCTACAAATTTGTTTTCACATTCAGACCAGACCGTGCAGATGCAGGCGGGCATTCCATCCAGTTCCGCTTCCACCGGATGGGCGGGTCGAGTGGCCGATGCAGTGGCATCCATGAACGCGGGCAAAACCTTTCCACCATCGGTGTCTGTTTCCGGCCCGGCGCTGTTTTCCAAAGGCAACATTGTGCAAGCGGCCAGCCTCATTCCAGGGTTCGACATGCAAGCATCAGGATTCAACGTATGGCCTGCAACAGCCGGGCAAGCCAGGCAACAGGCGCTGCAGGAAATCCTGACATTTAACAGCGGACTGACCATGATTCAAGCCGCCGATAAGGTCCGGCAGGACGCCATCAACCTCAGTGGCATGCTGAAGAGCCTTGGTTCTGCACCTCCCATGGCCGCAACGTTTCCGGGAACTTCCATTGGACGTCAGTTGAAGCAGGTGGCTCAAATTCTGCAACTGCGCCCACAGATCGGACTAAGTCGCCAAATCTTTTTTTGCTCTATGGGCGGATTCGATACGCACTCGGCACAAAGCTGGGGGCAGTGGGATCTGTTAAAACAAATCTCTGATGGAATGTTGTCGTTCTACAATGCGACAGCAGAGCTAGGTATCGCTGATAAAGTGACCACGTTCACCGAATCCGAATTCGGTCGCACGCTGCAACCCAGTGGCACAGGCAGCGATCACGGCTGGGGTAGCCATCATCTACTTCTAGGTGGCGCGGTGAAGGGCGGCGATGTTTACGGTCGATATCCTGTGATGGCTTTAGGTGGCCCGGATGACTCGGCCAATCGTGGGGCCTGGATTCCATCCACGTCTACCGATCAGTTCGGGGCCACTTTGGCGAAGTGGTTTGGCGTGGACGCAAACGGCTTGGCCACAGTATTTCCAAATCTGGCGCAGTTCCCTATTTCCGACCTGGGCTTCATGGGTTGATGCCGTCGGCCGCAGTTCAATTGAAATGTGATCATTGCAAATTGCACAATGCGGTAAAATGCATCGTGATAATGCTTCGCTTTCCTTTCGCCATTTCTTTTCTATTGCCCGCAGTGCTGCTATGCCAAATCGGCTCGGCGCAAACGGTGCGCTTTCATACCAACCTGGGCGATATCGACGTTGCCATGCTGCCCGATAGGCCGCTCAGTGTGGCCAATTTTCTGAACTACATGAAGCGTGGAGCTTACGATAATTCCGTGTTCCATCGCTCCGTGAAGGGTTTCATTATCCAGGGCGGCGGATTCACTTTCAAAGGCGGAAACCTCCCCAACATTCCACAGGATGCTGCCGTGCGCAATGAACCAGGCGTTTCCAACATCCGTGGCACCATCGCCATGGCCAAGCTAGGGAGCGATGCGAATAGCGCTACCAACCAATGGTTTTTTAACTTGGCTGACAATTCCTCCAACCTGAATAATCAGAATGGCGGGTTCACTGTTTTTGGTCGTATCACGAACACCGCTGGTCTGGCCATCATGGATAAAATCGCCGCCGTGCCAGTTCCCAGTCCTGCTATTCTCGCCTCACCTTTCGACGCCATGCCGCTGATCAACTATCGTGGCGGCAGCATCACCGAAGCGAATCTTGTGTTGGTACTTTCCATGTTTATATTGGGTGATCCACCAACCATCACCTCCGGTGGCGTGGTCACCGCCAGCAGCTTCGGTGGAGCCAATGTTGGAACCGCCGGGTCGTTCCTTGAAATCTACGGGACCAATCTGGCAGGTGATATCAGTCGCACTTGGGCTGATGCTGATTTCAAGAGCGGCGTTGCCCCCACCACGCTCGATGAAGTTACTGCCACGGTAAATGGCATACCAGCATTTGTCTATTACGTCAGCAAAAATCAGGTGAACATTCAGGTGCCAACCGGGGTTCCCACATCGGGCTTCGTACCGGTGGTGGTTAGTTACCGAGGGCAGGCAAGTGGCTCATCCACATTTCAATTGAAGTCCACAGCGGCTGGCCTTCTGGCCCCGCCAACTTTTAAGGTCGGCGATATTCAGTATGCCGTGGCCATTCACGCCACTGGTGGCAAATATGTAAGCAATGGCAATATTCCGAATGTTGACGCCGCACCTGCTGTACCAGGTGAGACGCTGACTTTCTACGGCACAGGCTTCGGCCCAGTCACTCCTTCCACAACGGTGGTTGCCGGTAAGGTAGTAACAGGTTTGGCACCCATCACCAATACACTGGAATTCAAGATCGGCGGCATCTCATCAACAGTGCTTTATGCGGGGCTAGTGCCTGGTTTGGTGGGCGTCTATCAGTTCAACGTGACCGTTCCCACAGCGGTAGATAGTGGGGATCAACCAATCGAAGTGACACTGAATAGCGATGTGATTGCGCAGAAATTATTTGTGGCTCTGAAATAACAAAACATTCCGAACCACCACTAAACTAGTTTTGATGGGAACAACTTCAATCATATGGCTGGCCGCTGGTTTGGCCGTTGCAGCAGCGGCGTGGTTTATTCCACTGATAGGGGATGGCGTCTTCCGTCGGCTGAAATCGCAAGCTCGAGTTTTGTGCATCGCCGCGCCACTTTTCATCCTGCTCATCCGCGCCGCTTTGTTGCCCTTTTGGGCGGTACCCAAACCTTACATCTACGATGAGTTTGGTTACCTGCTGCAAGCGGACACCTTTTCCTTGGGACGCTTGACCAATCCCACGCATCCCATGGCCCCGTTTTTCGAGAGTATTTATATTCTGCAAGACCCATCTTACACGGCCAAATTTCCTCCCGGTCAGGGGCTATTCATGGCATTGGGTAAGTTTGCATTGGGCGATGCCTGGTTCGGAGTCTGGTTGAGTTGTGGCTTGTTGATGGGTGCGCTCATCTGGTGCTTTCGGGGTTGGCTTCTCACTGGTTGGGCGCTGTTTGGGGCACTGCTGGCAACGCCTATTTGCCTGTTCGGTTATTGGATGAACTCCCACTGGGGTGGGGCTGTGACGGCCATTGGCGGCGCGCTTGTGACCGGCGCATTGGGTCGATTCCTGCACGATAAAAAACCTTACAACGCCTGGCCCTTGGGCATGGGATGCGTTCTGCTCATGTGGACACGACCGTTTGAAGGATTGCTGCTGATTGTTCCTGCGTTTGGGATTTTGCTGGCGCAACGGCTGCCTTGGATGGTCTGGGCTCGGGTAGCTTTGGTGGGCATGTTGGGGGCTGGGTGGCTGGGCTTTTATAACTATAAAGTGACCGGCAATCCGTTCCTGCTCCCCTATGTTTTATACGACAGGCAGCACCCGTCCACAACCCACTTCACATTCTTGCCGACACCAACAGCGACACCGTTTCCACATCAGAATTTTGCCTGGATTGATCAATGGGAGCGGGAAGCCAGTGACCGCACGCGCACGTTGCAGTTTCCCATGAAACGGCTAACCGATTTATACGAGGTCCTGACCATTTTGTTGGGAACCTTGGCAATGGCAATGCCGCTGGTTTTGTTTGGCGGCGAAGTGTTGCGCAATCGTCGAATGAAAGTGCTGGCACTGTTGGTAGGCATTGCTTTGATCGGATCGTTTCTGGAAACCGTTTATTACCCACATTACTTTGCCCCAGCATTAGCTGCGCTGCTGGTGCTGCTTGTGCAGAGCTATCGACACCTGCGAATCTGGCGATGGGATGGTAAACCGGTAGGACAATTTCTGACCAGGTTCGCCCCGCTGACGGTGTTGCTATTGCTGGGTGGCAAAGAAGTAGTTGTGATGTTGCGGCATCAACCGATTGAGGAGACCATTCCCGTGAATGGTCGACGCGATAAGCTTGCCGGTCTTTTGGAAGAGCGCGACCCCTTGGCAGACCATTTGATTGTGGTTCGATACACCACACCAAAAATTCCACATGAAGAGTGGGTGTATAACTTGGCCGAAATCGACAAAGCACATGTGGTTTGGGCGCAGGATATGGGAAAGGAAGCGAACCGAAAACTGCTGCACTACTATGCTGGCCGAAAGCTGTGGTTGTTGCAGCCAGACATTAATCCAGATCAGTTGAACTCTTACGTGGAGTGATATTCTGAAGGTATTCTTCAACCTTTAGATCAGTTCCTGCAAGTGGTAGTAGCGCTACTGGCGATTTGCGATCCGCCGGGTGCGGTGCCTGCCTACCTGGGTATCACCGCCTCCATGCCCCCAGAGGCCAAGCGCAAAGCTCCGTTGCGCGTTGCCCTAACTGTGTGCCTGATTCTGGGTGTGGCCTTGCTTGCCGGTGAAATTCTGCTGCGCATGTTTGGCATTTCCCTACCCGCGTTTCAAGCTGCCGGTGGACTGCTGATTTTATTGATGGGTCTGGAGATGTTGAAAGGCACCCCCACCAAAGTGCAAGATGAATCGAAGCACGAACTGGATTCGGAAGATCGTATTCTGGTGCCCCTGGCTATGCCATTAATTGCCGGACCAGGGGCCATTGCTACAGTAATTACATTCTCAGCAAAATCCAAATCATGGGAAGGCAATGTACGCATTGCCGGAGCCATCCTGGTTACAAGTTTGGTGATCTTTCTGACGTTGAAATCAGCAGCTTGGGTGCAGCGAAGAATCTCTGCCCGCGGACAGAGAATTTTTTTACGATTCATGGGCCTCATCTTAGTGGCCGTGGGTGCGCAATTACTCTTGTCCGGTGTCAACTCTTTCAAGGGTTAAGAAGGCCGCTAAGTCAGTTCCTGCAACTCTTCCAAAGTGACCACTTGCTCTTCTATCCGCGCAATAGAAATCAGCCATTCCATTACTCTTTCTTCCATCTGAGGACCAGTTAATTGCTGTCGCCGGGCCAATTCCGCGATTACGATTCCCAACCTTACGCGACGTTCGGCGATTGGGCGGAATGCAGCCATGCTCTCTTCCACATCCTCCCCATCGGCGCGCGCAGCCTGCAAAATAGCGTTGAACTCCCGATCTACTAATCCACCCGGCAAAGGGAACGGGTACGATTTTTCAAGATGGTCCAGCACCTGTTGTTTCAAATGCGCTACCAGTGAATCGCCAGCAACGTCTGCCTCTTCCAAATCGCTTTCGCTGGCAGTGAAACGCAGTAGCGTGATTTGAGAAAAGTCAGGGTCAGGCAAATCAGGAAGATGAACCGCTGTTACTTGCAACTCCAAATCGCCAGCCTTTTCGGAAGCGTCAATGGAAGCAATAAAGCTGCCTTGCGGGGCTTTCGCCGCAGCCTCTGACGCAAACCGCTTCACAATTTCCGAACGCGCTGCGGCACCATACCGTTCCTCTAAAATCTTCATCGGGATTTTGCCCGGTCGAAAGCCAGGCAGGCGAACTTTCAAACCCAGTTTCGTCAAGTGTTCGGCAACTCTTTCTTTCAGTTCACCTGCCGAAATACTCACCATGTATTGTCGCACTGGCCCTTGGACAGCAACTGCAGTTTCGCCGAACAGTGCGGCTGGCGCGAAATCATCAATGACTTTCAATAAAGGTTCAGTGGACAAAGCAAGTGCTCCTGGCAGCGTTCAGTTCAGACAGTTCAACAGTATTTCAAACACTAGAGCTTAGGCTGGAACATTGAAGGACCGGTAGTAGCGAACGCTCACAAACAGATTTTATTCTAAAACATTCCAAATAGTTTAAGTTCAAGCATGACCTGTCCTGATTGCAGCTCTGTAACGGACTGATTCAACAGAGCCGTGACCGCGAGGGAGCGGTCTTTTAACCATCAATTTCTCATCAAAAAGGACAGCCCAGCGCCCCCCGACTAAAGATCCTCCCCAATTAGCCGATACCATTCGTAAGAATTGATCCACAGAATGTTTCTTCGAACTGCCATCCTAATCTTTCTATCGCTGCCCTTCTCCCATGCTCAAAGTCTGCAATTGGTCAATGCTGCCAGTTATTCCAACTTGAGCTTTGCCCCGCAATCCATTGCCGCAGCTTATGGGACAAAATTGGCCACTGCCCAGGCCCAGGGAACCGATCCGCTTCCCTTCCAGTTAGCTGGCACAAAGGTCACCGTGGCGGGCATCGCTGCTCCACTTTATTTCGTGTCGTCGGGTCAGGTGAATTTCGTTGTCCCAGCGGGGGTACCAATCGGCGATGCCCCAGTTGTCATCACCAGTGGCGATGCCAGCTCCAGCAAGACCACAATCACCATCGCCGCCGTTGCTCCGGCGCTATTCACGGCCAATGCCGATGGCAAAGGCCCCGCTGCCGGTAACCTGCTTCGCATCAACTCAAAAGGCGAGCGCACCGTGGAACTGATCGCCAAGTACGATGCCGCACAAAAACTCTTCGTGCCCGCCGATATCGACATGAAGGCTGACCAACTCTACCTGCTGCTTTACGGAACAGGCATCCGCAACGCCCGTTCCGTGCAGGTGAAAATTGGTACCGTGATAATCACCCCAGACTACGCCGGACCCCAAGAAACTTATTCCGGGCTGGACCAGATCAACGTGCCCATTCCCAGATCGCTGGGGAGTGCCGGTACTGTGGACGTGATTCTTACTGCCGATGGCAAGGCAGCCAATACCGTGAAGTTGAGTTTTAATTCATCAGTGACAATACCGATTCTGATTGGCGGGGAGTAAAAGGAAGGAAAACTAAGGGAGGGAACTTCTTTAGGAAAACCGCTCGGTCACTTTACGTTTGGAAAGCCATTGGTCTATCACCCGGATCTGCTGTTCTACAGCCCTTCGATCCAACGCTAGCGGCTCAAGAATAAGGTAATGCTGCAAATCATCCTTGGCCTGCTCAAACTTACGAAGTTCAATGTTGACCACTCCGCGTTGCAGAAAACAGTCGCCAGAAAGTGGCGTCGCTTTCAGTAACAGGGTCAATACCTCAAAGGCCTTTACGTAGTCCCGATTCCGCAAATAGATGGAGCGTAAGTTATTCAACATGCGCACCACAATCTGGTGGTTCTCAACTGGGGCTAAGTAGGTGGGGTCGTTCACCGTGGTGCTGACAATGGAACTGGCCAGGTCAAAGCATTCCCGCTCATCCACAATTCTTCCACCATGAAACACATCTACGTAAGCTTTATAATCCCCATCGTCATACTTCACAAAGAAGTGTCCCGGCAGTGCGATTCCCTGCACAGGCCTAGCCAGGCGACGGGCAATTTCAATGTACACCACTGCTAAGGAAATGGGGTTGCCAATGCGCGCCGTAACCACTTCGTTCAGACAGCTATTGCGAGGGTTGTAGTAATCTTCCTGATTGCCGCAAAAACCCAGCTCGTCGAACATGTAAGCACCGGCCACTTCAATGAACTCTTCTCCATCTGTGTGCGGACTCAAACGTTCCGAAAGTTCTACCGCGTACGAATCCAAAATTTCCACAAACGGATCGGGTGTAATCTCTGGGTACTCAATCGTCGCCACCTCAAGCGCGGCCACATCAAGATTGACGTCTTGGCGCTTGTTGGTGAGAAGATCGATCAAAGACTGCATCCCCGGTAGGATATCATTTTGAGCCGCAATTGTCGGTACCAAATCTCATCTTTTTTTTGTTGTCTCAAAGAACCTTCCAAAGCGTGCCACTTGAATTGAATGAAAACTGCCCACCATGCCATTTTTCTTCAATGAATATAGGCCTTTTGATGAACCTACCCATTCGCCGCACCGTCGTTAAAATTGTTTTAAAGCGAACGTCCAACACCCCAATCAAGATAGGGATGGGCTACTAGACACAGTCGTATTAGTGAGCCATTTTTGTGTGACTACTCGCTTCGGCTAAGCCGAAAGAGCAATGCTTTTGGGCACTCGTTTTCGCTGCGTTGCTTGTTGAAATCATTCGAATGCAAAACAGCAATGAAACAACACTGCATTCGCCTACTTCCTCATACCTCTAAGATACGAATCGTCACCTTTCCGCCAATCATCGCGCACTGGCGAGAACAAATCGAACACGGTGGAGTCTTCCAAAGCAGTTACCCGATGGGCAAGGTGCGGAGTAATTTCCATCACTTGTCCAGTCTCCACCGTGAACTCATGGCCACCTTCAAATTCAAACAGCAGTTTGCCACTCAACATCACTGACATCTGCTCATTCAAATGACTGTGCCAGGGCACTTCCGCCCCTTTCGCAATGGTCAAGCTAGCCACAGTCATATTCGTTCCGTGGATAACCCGTCGGGCAAGGGAAGGGTTCATCTGTTCCAATGGAATATTTTGCCAATCGTGAAGCATCATAGATGTAGATGGGAATTGTATCATTGGAAGGGAATAGTCTGGAGGATAACGAATGAAAGGTATTGTACTGGCCGGCGGAACTGGGAGCCGTTTGTTTCCGCTCACCAAGATCACTAACAAGCACCTGCTTCCGATCTACGACAAGCCGATGATCTATTACCCCATTCAGATCCTTGTCGATGCCGGTATTCGCGATATTCTGGTGGTCACTGGCGGGCGCAATGCAGGTGACTTTCTGCGGCTGCTGGCCAACGGAAAAGAGTTCGGGTTATCCCACCTTGACTTCACCTATCAGGAAGGGGAAGGCGGCATAGCCGAAGCCCTTGGCCTGGCCGAACATTTCGCCGATGGTGGCAAAGTGGCGGTGGTGCTTGGCGACAACATCATTGAAGGCTCCATTCGTGATGCCGTGGAAGATTTCCGCAAGCAGGAATCTGGAGCCAAAATTCTTCTTAAAGAAGTCTCCGATGCCACACGTTTCGGCGTTGCAGAATTGGAAGCTGGCAAAATTATTGGCATTGAAGAGAAGCCCAAAAAGCCCAAATCGAATTTGGCCGTAACTGGCATTTATATGTACGATGGCTCGGTTTTTGAAAAGATCAAAGTGCTCAAGCCCAGCGGTCGCGGTGAACTGGAAATTACTGACGTCAACAACGCTTATATCGGAGAGGGCACAATGACTTTCGCCCATCTGGAAGGCTGGTGGACCGATGCAGGCACGTTCAATTCTCTGTTACGCGCAACCAATCTGGTGGCCAATTCCAGTGCCCGCATTCATAACCCAGAGGAAGATTAATTGCCCATTTCAATCACCCCCAGCTTTGTCAATCAAAAAGGGATTGGCACTGTGATTCTTGCTCCAGATTCACCGGATATTATTCCCGGCGTGGTGGCCGTTCCCTTTCCACTGTGGCCCGATGATCGCGGCTACTTTCTTGAAGTGGGACGTACAGGCCAAGGTCTAATCGCTGATTTCCCTCCCGAATCCACGCAAATTTCCGCAGCCCTCAGCTACCCTGGCACCATCAAGGCTTTCCATATTCATAAGTTTCAGACCGATTGCTGGGTCACCGCATCGGGCATGCTGCAAGTAGCACTGGTCGATCTTCGTCCCGAATCACCAACCTTCGGTTTGCGCAATACCCTTTACCTGGGAACGCTTCGGCCCTGGCAATTGCTCATCCCGCCCGGTGTTGGTCATGGGTATAAAGTCATTGGAGAAGCTCCGGCAATGCTCGTGTATCTCACCAACAAAACCTATAATCCCGCCGATGAAGGCCGCATTGCCTATAACGATTCCAACATCAACTACGATTGGGAATTACAATACAAATGAAAATTCTTGTCACCGGTGGGGCCGGTTTTATTGGCTCCGCATTCATCCGCAACAACTCCACAGCGCATATTCTGAATTTCGATAAACTCACCTACGCTGGCAATTTGGAAAACCTGTTGCCCATCGCCAGCAATCCCCGCTACCGTTTTTTGCGTGGCGATATTTGCGATGCCGCCGCAGTAGACGCCGCCTTCGAAGATTTTCAACCCGACGCCGTGGTTCACTTCGCCGCCGAATCTCATGTGGACCGCAGCATTCATTCGCCCGCCCCAGTGATTCAAACCAACTTCAACGGCACGTTCACCATGCTGGAAGCCGCTCGCAAGCATAAAACAGAACGCTTTGTTCATGTTTCAACCGATGAAGTGTACGGCAGCATTCCCGAACCGCTGGACGCCGATGAAAGTTATCCGCTTCGCACCAGCAGCCCCTATTCGGCATCCAAGGCCGGTTCCGATCTGCTGGCGCTTTCCTACTTCACAACGTACAAGATGAATATTTCGGTGACCCGCGCATCGAATAACTACGGGCCATATCAGTTCCCGGAAAAACTGATTCCACTGATGATCGCCAACGCCCTGGAAAACAAATCGCTGCCAATTTACGGCGACGGCATGCAGATTCGCGATTGGCTTTATGTGGACGACCATTGCAGTGCCATCCAAAGTGTCCTTGAAAAAGGACAGGCCGGTGAGGTTTATAACATTGGCGGAAGTCGGGCTTTGCCAAATATTGAGGTTGTGAAAAAGATTCTGGCGGCCACTGGTAGGACCGAAGCGCTGCTTAGCTACGTGACCGACCGCCCAGGGCACGACCGTCGCTACGCCATCACCACAGCAAAGCTGGAAGCCGCCACAGGCTGGAAAGCCACCATGGACTTCGAGCAAGGCCTGACAGCCACCGTAGACTGGTACAAAGCAAATCAGCCATGGGTGGACCGGGTGCGGTCAGGTGAGTATCAGGATTTCTATCAGCAAAACTACGGAGCCCGTTAAAAGCCCCAGCCATTTTGGCTGTCCAATTAACTCCGCGCCGCCACTACCCGGCCAGTCCCGCGACCCATTGGCTGCTGTGGCACAGGGATGGTTGGAACTGCTTCCAATTCTGGCTCTGGCAACTTCTTCGGCTTGGCATCCAATTTCTTCGCCAAATACTCTTCCTTTGCCTTGGCGAATTTCGATGCTTCCGGTGCTATCTTCGTCGCTTCGCTGACTTCCGCATCGGTGGTTTCCTGCACGATGCCTACAAATTTCTGTAGATAGTTTTTGATGCGTTCCTGCACTTGTCTTTCCGATGAATTCATCAGCAGAAAAACAACTTGATCACCAGCAGCGTGGCGTAGCGCTTTGTAAATAAGCGAAGGCTTCTTCAACAGGGGCGACTTCAGCTCTTTTTCCAACTTCTTCGATTTCGCCTCAAGCTGCTGCCAGGAATTCACCGTCGCCTTGTCAATGCTCATGTTCTTGATCAGAGCAGTCTTTTCTTTTGGCGTTAACTTCTGCGTCAATAAATACAGAAACAAACTTGGCTGGTTTGCTTCAAATCCGATTTCAAAAGGGATGTGCGTGCGCGCCTTCATCAGCTTTTGCATGCCTGCCAAATTCACTTTGGCTCCAGTAAGAGCTGGGGAAAACAAGGGCAGTATTTTCTCTTCATCCAGAATGCGCAGCAACTCTGCAGGATTTCCTTCACCGGCCATACGCAGCAATTCCGGTCCAAGAATCTCATTGGAAATTTTCAGATGCTGGCCTGATTCTTTGACGTTGGCGTACTGACCACGAGTCCGTTCTGAAAGTGGGAAGTTCATCCGCACGCTGAAACGCCACATCCGTAAAATCCGCGCGGGATCGTCATAGAGTGCGTAGCTATAGGCGGTCTGCATTTCGCGCCGCTCCAGATCTGCCAGGCCGTTGGTGGGATCTAGCAGCAGTCCGCGGGACGCTTTATTCAAAGACAAGGCAATGGCGTTGATGGTGAAATCGCGACCGCGCAAATCTTCATGAATGGTTGCTGGAATGATTTGCGGCTTTGACCCAGCCCGCCCATATTTTTCCACTTTGGCCATAGCGAATTCCGCTGTGACGTTGCCCGGAAAGCGCATTGCAATGCTTTTCTTGCGCTCATCGGATGCCACAACTTCCCCGTGCAGCTTCTTTTCAAGAAGCTTGGCAAAGGTCTTGGGAAGGCCCTCAATCACAAAATCAAGATCACGAACGGGATAGCCACCCAGCACGTCGCGCATGGCTCCGCCAGACAGAAAAACGCTGACGTTCGTATCCGCTGCCGCTGCTTGTACGGCGTTTACCACCTGAAACTGGCTTGCCGTCAGGTGGCTTTCAAGCATGAACATGTAATCACTCATTCAACAGCTCCCAAAATCAGGCACGTGGATGGTGTTCATCAACAACACGGCGCAAGCGCCCGCGTACAACGTGCGTATAAATCTCCGTCGTCCCAATATCAGCGTGCCCCAACATGGTTTGCACGCTGCGTAAATCAGCCCCGTTTTCCAGAAGATGAGTAGCGAAACTGTGCCGTAAAACATGGGGTGTAATTCCTTGAAAAATGCCCGCCTGCTTACCCAAATCCTTCAACGCGAACCAAAACATTTGACGGGTCATGCGGCTGCCTCTACCCGTCACAAATAAAAACCGGCTGGCGAAACGTTTCATAATCGCTGGCCGACCCGTTTCCACATATGTCTTCAAGAACCCCAGCGCTTGCCGTCCAACAGGGACCATGCGCTGTTTATTCCCTTTTCCGGTCACTAGCAATATCCCCAGATCGGGATTCAAGTCAGACATTTCCACAGCACAAAGTTCCGATACTCGCAGACCCGAAGCGTACAGCAGCTCTAACATGGCCCGATTCCGTAAACCCAATGGGTCGTTGAGATCACAAGCTTGGAATAATTTTTCAATATCTTCAGCGTTCAAAAACTTAGGGATGGATTTCCATTGCTTCGGCGTCGACAAAAACTCGGTCGGATCAGCCCTCAGCGTCCCAACTAGAATCAAATGATTATACAATCCTCTCAAACTGGATAGGTGTCTGGCAATAGAACGACTGGTAAGTCCTTTTTTGTAAAGCAGATCCACATAGGTTCGCAAATGCTCTTCCGTTGGGATGCCTTCCGCATTCTCTTCGGCGAATTGACGGAACCCCTTCAAATCTAATGAGATAGCAGACAATGTGTTATATGCTAATCCCTTTTCCATACGGCAGAAATCGAGAAAGCGCTGGATGAGAGCAGACAAAGAAGCCACGTCCGGCATTGTGCCAATGATACAATACTTACGAAAATGTTTGGGCGCAAAGCAGACTTGGAGTCGAGTTTTTGAGTACGTCAACCAGTAAAAAAGCTTTAATATTGCGATTTGACCGCGAACCGCTGCCCGGCTTTGTCAATCCGCAGAACTTTACAACGCCAAGTGGTGTGGAACTCCTGACGCCCCAGGGTCAAGTCCAGACAGTTCCCTTTTCCGAAGTAAAACTCATTTGTTTTGTTAAAGAATTCACTGAGACTCCCGATGTTTTCGGGAAATGCAAGTTCACCGCCAGACCGAAAACGTTAGGGCTGTGGGTTCGTTTAAAATTTCGCGATGGAGTGGAGCTGGAAGGGTTGTTATCCAGTAATTTGTTACAGATAGAGCAGTACGGCTTCACCTTAGCCCCGCCCGACCAGACGTTGCAGCGCATCTTCGTACCACGGGAAGCGCTGACCGATGTTGAGGTGCTGGGGGTAATCGGCAGCGCCCTCAAAAAGCCCAAGGCGAAACTTGTTTCTGAAGATCAACTGCAGATGTTCGAGTAAAAAAGCTACAGTAAACGGAAGTTAACTTCCACCTGAGCAATCACTGGAACAGGGCGACCATCTTTTACACCGGGCTTAAAACGCCATTTTTGTACGGATTCGATGGCTTTTTCGTCTAACCCGAGCCCTAAGGCACGGATCACGCGAATATCACGTGGGTTTCCTTTCTCATCAACCACCACGGAAAGCATCACGGTGCCTTGGAATTTGGCTTTACGAGCCTCTTCTGAATATTCCGGCTCCACTTTGTAGAGCAATGCCGGTGAGGAAACGCCCCCACCGACGCGGTAAGCACCACCACCCGTTCCGCTGCCAGATCCGGGGCCAAGTCCGCCACCTGAGCCTGAACCCACTCCGCCACCTTTACCGCTGCCAATACCCGCACCGGAGCCAGGGCCATTGGAAGGAATGCTACCCAATGAATTTGGGTCGCCGAAATTAGGCAAGTTTGGACTGGGCACAGCCGTATCCAACTGGATTGTGGGCTCCATGATCAATTTCGGGGCAGGATTATTAACAACCGCCATGGGAGGTGTAAATTGTCTGGGTGAAATCTTGGGCAGTTTGCCCTTGCTGGCCTGAATCAGGCTGCGATCACCACCACCACCGCCACCTTGACTGGTTTGCTTCTTAATCGGTTCCGGTTTGTAAGCGGCCAAGTCCGGGGCAATTAAAGGAACCATGTCCTTTACTTTTTTCTGAATCGTCTCATTGGTGCTCAGTAAAAGAACCAAAGCCAGGGCCACGCCATGCAGAGCTACTGAGGCGAACTTCGTCTTCCGCTGCCCCTCACTAGTTCCCCATATGTCTTTGACAGCAACAGGCTTAGACGTAAGCTCTAACGGCGGGAGCTTGGGCGGATTAATCGCTTCTTTGATCGAATCAACGATCGTGAAGTACCACGGTGTGTTCGTTTCCTGAAGAAGCAGACGGCTCAGATGGTCGTCTGCTTCAGTGTGTTGAGTCGGGTTGACTGGAGTAATCGCCATCCAAATAGATTCCTACTAAGTTACAGACGCGAAATGCAGCAGCGTGGTTGCATCTCTTGGCTGAAATGCTACCAAAAATTGTAGCGCGCCACAACTTACGCCCAATTTTTCTACCAAATTACGTAACAACTGTGTCCAGAATGACTTATGGCACTAAGCCCAGACGCACCAACATGGCTTCCGGGTCGGGTTGGCGCCCCATGAATCCCTGATAAAGCTGAATCGGATCTTCACTGTTGCCTTTAGCCAGAATCTGATGCCGGAAATCCAGGCCCGTACTGGGGTTCAGCACGCCCTCTTGACGGAATCGGCTGAAGGCGTCCGCATCCAGCACTTCTGCCCATTTGTAGGAGTAGTAGCCTGCCCCATAACCAACCGGGCTAGAGAACAGGTGGGTGAAGGACGTAATCATGGCATGATCCGCCGGTAGTGGAACCGGAATGTAGTTTTGAAGAAGCTTCTTCGAATAAGAGACAGCGTCACCATCCACAGCCGGGTCAAATTGCATATGCAAAGACAAGTCCACTGTGGCGAAACAGATTTGGCGCATCATGACGCTGGCCGCCCGAAACTTCTTCGAATCCTGAAGCTTGGCCAGAAGTGTCGCCGGCAATCGCTCACTAGTCTCATAATGGCGGGCAAAAATATCGAGCGCGCTTTCTTCCGTGCACCAGTTTTCCAGAATTTGGGAAGGCAATTCCACAAAATCCCAGGCCACGTTGGTTCCCGCCAATCCCCGCACTTCCACTCGCGTCAGGCAATGATGCAGCAGGTGACCAAATTCATGGAATAGCGTTTCCACATCGCGATGGGTGAGCAGTGCAGGCTTTCCGTCCAGTGGCGGGGTCATGTTGCCGCAAATCAAACCAAGATGGGGGGTCCAACCAGTGTTGCCCGGTCGACCAGTTGCAAAAGCATCCATCCAAGCTCCGCCACGCTTGGTTTCACGGGGAAACAAATCCGCATAAAACGACCCCAGCAATTCGCCGCTGGTCTGATCGTGAATGGTGTAGCATTGCACTTCCGGGTGCCATACCGGAACGTTTTCGGTTCGAGTGACTTGAATGCCGAACAGCTTCCCGCAAATCTGGAACATGCCTTCTAACACTTGCGGCAAAGGAAAGTAGGGACGCAGCTCTTCTTCGTCAAAATCCAACTGATCCAGACGCAATTTTTCAGCAAAATAGGACACGTCCCACAATTGCATTGCACCTTCCGCACCTTGGGTCAGTTTTGTGCGAAAAGCTTCCAGGTCGGAATTTTCTTTATTTACGAATGGACGGGTCCTACCCAGCAACTGAGTGATAAAGCCAAGGGCGGTGTCACCAGTCTTGGCCATGCGGTCGACAATCACCATGTCAGCGAAATTGCGAAATCCAAGCAGCGTTGCCTTTTCCCGACGCAATTCTAAAATACTGGCGATGATGGGGCGGTTGTCACGATCGCCGCTAGAAGCCCTGGAATAAAACGCTCGGACGACTTTTTCGCGGATCGGACGGTCTGCCAGGTAACTGGTCACGGCGGTGAAACTGGGTGCCTGCAGCGTGAATCGCCATCCGGACACGCCCTTTGATTCGGCACTTTGTTTGGCAGCAGCAATCGCTGAAGGAGGAAGTCCCGCCAACTGATTTTCATCAGTGACAATTAGCTCAAAGTCATTGGTAGCATCCAAAACATTTTCAGAAAACTTCATGGTGAGCCGGGAAAGTTCCACGTCAATGGCAGCTAACCTGGCTTTACCTAAAAGGGCAAGTTCAGCCCCGGCGCGTTGGAAACTTTCCAAAGTTTTTTCCACATAACGCTTGCGGACCCCTGTGAGCTGACGACCCTCTTCACTAGCGGCATAATCTTTCAAAGCACGGTATAGCCCGTCATTCAAAGAAATGCTGGAATAGAATGCGCTTACTTTCGGCTGGACAATGTTGACCACCGCGCGGAGTTCCGGCGTGGTCACCACACCTTCCAGATGCCGAACAATGGTGATGGCCCAATCCAAATCTTCAGTGGCCACGTCGTATTGGGCCATGGTGTTATCCCATGTTCGAGGGTCTGGCTGTTCAATGATCAGACGGATGCAATTTTGCGCTCTATCAATGAGCTCTTCCATAGCTGGCTCTACGTGAGCGGCTTGGATCTGGTCGAACGGAATTTCAAAACGGGGATGGAGTAAAGGATTAGCAGACATTCAGCTTCTTTCAAAAGTACAAGATATTGTGGAATATTACTAGTGCCATTCTATCGGATAGATTAGATAATAGCTGCATAGAAGCTGTATTACATCTGTCAAGAATGTTAACAAATCGATGGTTATCCTTTTTTAACTTTGCACTAAATGCTTTTCCCTATGGATAAAAGAGGGGGTAGCTTTAGGCTGCCGTATAACCAACCCAAACTGTTCCCAACTGCCTGGCTGCAAGAATATTCAAATCGCCAAGTACAATAGTTTGCATGGTGATTCGTTCGGTCGCAATTTTGGCATGTGTGCTTGTAGGGCTGCAAGCACAACCCGCTAGACGCCCTCTTGCCCTAAATGATTTCGACCGATGGCGGTCCATTGCATCGCAGCAAATTTCTGCTGACGGAAAATGGTTGGCCTATTCTGTGTTTCCGCAGGTGGGCGATGGCGAAATGGTTGTAGTTAACCTTTCCAACCAAAAAGAAACTCGTATCCCGTGCGGTGCCCTGCCCATTCGGGAAGCAGTTGACCCCAACTCTGAGCCTACGGAAAATCCGGTGCTGGTGCAGGGCCCAAAAATCGAATTCACCCCCGATGCAAAGTACGTAGTCTTCCTGGCCTTTCCGCCCAAAACAGAAGTGGATGCCGCACGCAAGGCGAAAAAGAAACCGGAAGAGATGCCGAAGAATAATCTGACGATTTTGCCTACCTTCGGCGGATCTGCCTTTACATCGGGACAAGTGAAATCATTCCAACTGGGTAGCACCAATTCCAATGTGCTGGCCTATCAAAAAGATGCCAAGGAAAAAACTTTAGTGATCCGCCAGTTGAGTTCCGGCAACGAACGTTCCATTAACGAAACCGGGGAATACTCATTGAGCAAAGACGGCCAACTGGTGGTCTATACAGTGGACGCCAAGCAAGATGAAAGCAACGGCCTCTATTTGGTGAATGCGGGGAACGAAGATCCGCCAACTGCATTGGCTGTGGGCAAAGGGAAATACGCCAAACTCACCTGGAACGAGGAACAGACGTTGTTGGCGCTGACCGCCGAACAGGAAAACACTTCCAAGCTGTTGGGTTGGCGCAGAGGGGATGCAAAGGCTGAGCAGTGGGTTTCGCCTGCAACTGAAGGCTTCCGTCCCCGATGGCAGGTCAGCACGAAAGGGAACATCACCTTTTCTAGCGACGGCAAGCGTATCTTCTTTGGGACCACTCCACCCAAACGTCCGGGGCCCAAAAAAGCCGCGGTCGATGTAGAAACCGCGCAGTTCGATTTGTGGCATTGGAAAGAGGATCAGGTACAGAGCATTCAAAAAGTTCGCGCCACTCAGCTTCGCGATTTGTCTTACCCTGCGGTGTATCACCTGGATAGCAAAACATTTGTGCAATTGGCGGATTTAGGCGTGCAACGAATCACCCCGAATCTGCAAGGTGATTTCGCATTTGGCAGTGACGACCGCGCCTACCGCATCAGCACCGAATGGGACGAAGCAGCCAGCGACATTTATTTCATTGATAGCGCTACGGGCCAACGTTCTGTGATTGCACGAAAGCTGCGGTCCCCATTAAACTGGGCACCCGATGGCCGCAAGGCAGTGTATTTCGATGGCCGAGATTGGATTCTGGTGAACGTTAAAGATACAAATACTTTGAAGTTAACCACCATTGCAGGCGTCCGATTCGACCAGGAAGACGACGACCATCCACGCGCAGCGGGTGCTTATGGCGTGGCCGGTTGGACCAAGGATAGTGAATGGGTGCTGCTCTACGATAAATACGATGTGTGGCAATTTGCCGTGGACGGCAGCACGTCGCGCATGATGACACGAGGCGAAGGCCGCGCCAATAAAATTCAGATGCGCTATGAGCCACTGATCCGGGGTCGCGCCAACGGATTGAATCCGGGGATTGATATGGATAAGCCGCTGCTTTTGCGTGGAGAGAGTCAGGACAACTATAGTTCCGGATTCTGGTCAACCAGCTTCGATTTCGATAAAGAACCGGTGAAGCTGTTGTGGGGAGCCAAGAATTACAAGACGGTTTTACGGGCCGCTGATTCCGATGCCATTATCTTCAGCGCCTCCACATTCAAAGAGATGCCCGATTTGTATATGACCGATTCAACGTTCACTCAGCCGAAGAAATTAACCACGCTGACTGCACAGGTGAACCCTTACGAATGGGGCTCGGCGGAACTCATTGAATTTCGGAATATGGATGGCACTCCTCTGAAAGCGTTGCTGGAAAAACCGGCAAACTTTGATCCCAACAAAAAGTATCCGATGATTGTCCACATTTATGAAAAGCGTTCCAATGAGTTGAATAATTTTGCTACACCAAGGCCCACCAACAGCATCAATGCTGCGTTTTATACCAGCAATGGTTATGTGGTGCTGCAGCCAGACATTGTGTATAAAACCGGTTTACCCGGCCAGAGTGCTTTGCAATGTGTGATGCCTGCGGTGGATGCTGCGGTGCGCCTGGGCTTTATTGACGAAGCGAACATTGGCATTCAAGGTCACAGTTGGGGCGGCTATCAGATTGCCTACATGGTGACCAAGACGAATCGCTTCAAGGCCGCCTCTGCCGGTGCGCCAGTGGCTAACATGACATCGGCATACGATGGCATCCGCTACGGCAGTGGGATGCCTCGCCAGTTTCAATATGAACGAACGCAGAGTCGGATCGGCGGCAGTTTGTGGGAATATCCCATGCGATATTTAGAGAACTCGCCAGTGTTTGCTGCCGACCGTGTGGAAACTCCGCTGCTGATGATTCACAATGACGGCGACGATGCGGTGCCCTGGACTCAAGGCATTGAATTCTTCCTGGCCCTGCGCCGCAATGGCAAAGAAGCCTATCTGTTCAACTACAATGGTGAACCGCATAACCTGCGCAAACGAGTGAATCAGAAAGATTACACAATGCGCTTAAAACAATACTTTGATTTCTATTTGAAGGGTGCGTCCAAGCCCGATTGGATGGAGCGCGGCATCCCCTATTTGGAGCGTAATTAACGAATGACTGAACCGAATTCCCGTCGCACGGTGCAGGTGCGTCCAGTGGACCAGTGCCTTACCCTGGACGATATTTTCCGTCACTGCCTGCCCGCTTTTGGTGGCGCGTATTTACGCCGCCTCTATACAATTTTGGACCGCGCCATTGGCATGGGCTGCCCCTTCACCATGGCTGTTTCCGGGCCGATTACGGTCAGCGGGCAACATCAGGCGTGGCTGATTCCGCTCTTGGAAACGGGTTGGATCGCCTACCTTAGTACCACCGATGCGGTCTGCTACCATGACGGCCATCGCAGCCTGGATGCCCACCGTGACCCCGTGTTCGAGGTGCCTATTTTCGGTGATGACGGAGCATTGCGGGACGAACGGACCATTCGTGTTACAGACATGGCTTTTGATGAGGATGTACTGCTGGATCAGGATCGTTTCCTGACCGCGATTCTGCAGCGTCCTGAGTTCCAAAAGAAGATGACTGGAACTGAGTTGCGCTACTTACTTGGGCTCTATTATGGGGACCAGGAAAAAGCCAATAACGTGGCTCCAGGGCTGCTATCCACATGTCAACGACTGGCAATTCCTGTCTTTGTGGGCGCCCCAGGGGACGGCAGTGTTTTCCTGAATTCCATGAAGCTGTGGGCCATGCGCCAAGCCGGTTTACTGCCTGATTACGGCTTTGATCTGGACTTGCATGCCGAAATATTTGAAGCCTGCGCCTATCATAGATGGGGCTTGTTCGATAACGAGGTAAAATCGCTGGCTACACTTATTTTAGGCGGTGGTGTGCCGAAGAATTACAACTTGCAACCGGAACCGGCTCTGGGTCAAGTTCTGGGATTACCCGATGTGCGTGGGTACGAATTCGACGTGCAGATTGTCACCGCGCCTATCACCGATGGCTCCCTTTCATCGTGCCCACCGGCAGAAGCTGTTACGTGGGGCAAGGTGGATAAAGACACTTATTTGCAATCGACAGAGAGCATGCAGGGTGACTATTCGATGATTATGCCGTTTGTTGTGAAGGCGCTGCTGGACAATCGAATGGGGTATCAACGAAGGGCGGAAGAAATCGGCGAAGAGAAGCTATTTGCAGAGGATCCAAAGGCGAAAGGCTATTTACGATCCAGGGCCGGATACCGTTTATATGAGCACCGCCAAGCATTGTGTTCGACATTGAATGAGGCGGTGCGCAATAACAAACAATGGTTGATGGATTCGCTAGGGTATCCTCTGGCAAGGCGCGGTTAAAACGGATTCACAATCTTGACGCCTTCAATCATCTGGCCGTTATTCATATCTTCGGAATAGAGCGTCTCCGCACCCATGCGCCGCGCGGAAACTACGATTAGTGAATCCCAAAATGATAGTTGGGCACTTACGGACAAGCGCCCGGCATCTTCAACGGCGGTAGGATCAATGGTGAAGCAAGGCCATTGGGTTAAGTCATGCAATAGCGGCAGAACCACGTCAGGGCTCTGGCTGTATTTGCGGGTCAGGCTGACAAACAATTCCTGCAATACCTGGGTGCTTAAACACAATCGATCTTCATGAAGCAATCGTTCATGAAGTTGCCGAGCCGCCAGTTGACGTGGATCTTTACCACTGCTGAAGGCATAGACAAAAATGTTAGTGTCAACAAATGCCAGAGACTCAGCGGGCATAGAGTTCGTCACGATTCAAAGGCCCAGGCTGGAAAGCCATCCGTGTAGAAAGCAATCGTTGCCGAGCTTGATCCCGGGTAGAGGATTGGCGAACCGCCGTTTCAAGAAATTCCCGCACCATCTGGTTAACAGTCGTGTTTTGATCGATTGCCAGTTTTCGGGCGTCTTTAAGCAATCCATCGTCGATAGCAAGCGTTAAGTTAGTCACTGGACCAGTGTAACACGGTTTACGTGACGCTGGAAGAGATATTTTGCAAAGCTGAATGGCAGTAGCCATATTCTATATAGTGGATTCACACCGACATTCCTCGCAAAGAATGTTGAGAATTCTGAACCACGTGAATTTAGTTGCCGGGTCGACCCGTTTGTCCTCTCAAGTAAGCCAACAAATCGGTCATTTCCACCCGCGACAGCACTTCGTCGAACCCCTCGGGCATTAGCGATACTGCGGCAAAGCCCATTTTTACGATTTCCTTGCGTGGAATGCGCACTTCGTCCCCTGGGCCAGTTATCAGCCGCACGGCATCAGCGGTGAACTTCCCCAGCACTCCGGAATACATTTCCTTAGCCGTTTCCACCCGATACTTCGTGACCTGGAACGAAGCTTTCACTGGGCAGTACAATCGCTTCCAGAAGATCGTGTGAACTGCGAATGGCGCCAATCGAGGTCAGGTCAGGACCCACGTGGCCGCCTTCCAACCCGATGGTATGGCAACTGGAACATCCCGTCTTTGCCCCAAAGAACAGTTCCCTGCCCTTGAATGAATTACCCTGGGCGGTTAACGTACCTTCCAGCTTCTTTAACTTTTCCAGACGCGACACCTTTGCCGTAGCCATACGCTTCATCAGCGGTGCAACTTGTTCCCGAACCGTTGCAGGAAACTTGGCTAGCACCTGCTTCACACGATCCATGCCTACCGTGCCCAACGCCGATTCCTGCACTTCCAGGGCCTTCACCAAATCAGCACCAACCTCTTCCCCGCCGCCATTGCGAAACACATCCAAGACATTCGGTAAGACCAGTGCATCCGCTTTCGCAAAATGGGTCTTGGCGGTAGCAGCCATTTGAATATTGTGCAATGGGATCGACCCAAAACCTGACCTGCGGCCAGTTTCACCGCCGCTTCCACAGAAGGCAGTAACTTCCCGATCAGGAATGCAAAATGGCCATCACGCAAGGGTTGTCGACCACTGAGCGCACTCAATGCAGCCACTCTAACGTCGTCCGACTGGGCCTTGTCTAAAGCCAACAGATTCAGTTCGGCATCCATATCGGGTACGCCACGGGCTCGCAACAATCCAATGGCGGCCACTCGAACGGCTGCGTCCGGGTGAGCCAGCAGCCGTCCCACACCGGACTTCCATTCCTGCGGAAATCCATTAGTAGAACAGCGCTCTGCCGCATCTAAAAGCATTCCCTGCCTGGCTGCGTCAAACGAGCCGTCGCCCAAGGCCGCACCCAACGACCGTCGCATTCCTGCATCGTCACAGAACGCCGCAATGGCGTCCCCCAAACTTTCGGCTTCGGAATTGGAGAGCTGGGGGGCACGCAGCCGACTGATTAAAGCAGCAGAAAGGCGTCCACTCCAGGCAGGATGTCGCGACGCCACCCAAATTGCCGAACGCCGCAATTTCGCATCGTTGTCACTGAGCAAGGGAAGCAATTGGTCCACCGTCATACTACTCTTTCCCATTTGGTCCAAAGCGATTAAAGCAGCCTTACGAACCTTCGGCTGAGCGTCGCCTAGCTTGCCAGCCATTGCCGCAGCATCATGCAACTGGATCAAGGAATAAATAATGGAATGTTCCACGAACCGATCTTCCGGATCGGCTGCGGCATCCAACAACGGAGCCACTGCTCGCCGGTCGCCGATCTGCCCCAGATCTGCCGCAGCCTGCCTTCGAACATGCGCTGGTTGACCGTTTAATAGCCGAATGAGCGATGGCACAGCAGCAATGTCATGAGCCATTCCCAACTGCCGCGCACCTGCTTGACGAACTTCCGGCCAGGCACTGCTTAACGATTCCCGCAGCACTTCCAAATTCCCAATACGGGACACTGCAAACACTGCCGCTGCGGCCCCACGCATGGTCTTTGGCTTCACTTGCGCAGCCTTGCGTTCCATCATCAACTCCACCGCCCGATCCACAACAGCTGGACGCGCATCGTCCAACAGCGTTCCTAAATCTGCCGATTTCCAATCAATCTTCGCCCCTAGCGGATCAGCCACAAGCGCGCCTTTTCGTCGAACTCGATAGAGTGACCCCTTCACATCGGGCTTCCCCACTTTGGATAGCGGACATCCGTGAATGAACCACGCTCCGGTATCCACTACCAGCATGCTGCCATCGGCGTCTTCCATTACATCGGTGGGATGCATGTCGGGATCCTTGGCGGTGAAGAAATCAGTATCCACTGTTTTGAAGGTAGCCCCATCGCGCGTCACCACATGCCACTGCACACGATGCGAATTAAATTGCGCGGTGAACAGGTTCCCTTGAAATTCCTGACCAAAGCTGCTGCCTCTGTATCGCAGCAATCCAGAAGGAGCAATACGAGCAAACTTAGTCATCACCGGCATTAGCTCCCCGGTGCGTGGAAACTCGGTCACCATGTAAGGCTTGGGATAAACGCCACCTTCCACGTAATGCAAAATGGAATCACGCATGCCATCGCGTGGATCAGTGAAATAGGTCATGGTCCCAAACACGTCGCCTGCTTCAGTAAAAGCCACTTCAACGGGATTATCGAAGCCACCACCAGCCAACACTTCCAGCCCCGTGCCATCGGGATGAACACGCCAAATGCGCGACGCCTTGCCTTCAAAATGCTTGCCATCTTTGGTGTTGATGTTGAAGCCATGACGTCCGTCGGTAAGGTACAACCCATGATGGGGCCGTGCAGACTGGCCGCGTTGGCCGACAAATTCCAGCCTTCCACAATGGTCTCCCGCAGGTCGGCGACCCCATCGCCATTGGTGTCCGTGAATTTGTAGAGTCTGGGTGGAGCGGCCACATAAAGGCTGCCCTGATACCAAACTGCCCCTGCAGGCAAAGTCAATTTATCAGCAAACACGGTGGACTTATCGAAGACGCCGTCTCCATCAGTATCTTCCAGCATGCTGACAACATAGGTGGGGTCGGAAGACATTTCCGGTGTCTTCACTGTCTTGCCAGAGGATTCGCAAAGGAACAATCGACCTTGATCATCCAGCGTGACGAGCATGGAGTAATTCACTAAGCCGGGCTTCACCGCTAATTCAACTTGGAACCCAGCAGGCACAGAAATCGACCCTAATCCGGTATCCGCTGGCACAAGCTTTGCACTATGCACCAGCCAACCCGCTAGCAGAGCCAAAGTAAGGGTCGCAAAAAAACCAAGTCTTTGCATTGTGTGAGCATCTTAGCTCAAAACGGCCTGATTATGCCATCTGTCCGTTGTGAAAGCTGGTGAAGTATTTTGAGAGCGCCAATGCTACTGCACCTGAAAGTGAAGAATGAATGGCGTGTTCTGAAGGAAAAATACGAACCCCTGCTAACCAATAATCCGGGACACGACTCCGTAACACATTCCAGATTTCCGGTTGAATTAAGTCCCAACCAACGGCCGCAAAATCGTCCACACAAATTGCAGCGGGATTCAAACCAGTGATGACGTTCATCAATCCCAATCCCAGATTTCGACCAGCTTCGGCCACTGCGCTAAGTGCCGCCTTATCGCCCGATCTCGCGCGATGAATTACTTGCAGTGAATCGCAAATGGGTTCCCCACCGCTTTCATGATACATGCGCAGCAGTGCTTTATCGCTGGCATATTCTTCCCAGCATCCATGATTCCCGCAAAGACATTTGCGCCCGTCAGGATAAAGAACGGTATGCCCAAATTCCCCAGCACGAGCCGTGGCCCCTTGCACCAGATGCCCGCCGAAAATCAGACCGGTACCCAAGCCTCCGCGTAAGGTCACAAACACAAAGTTATCCAGGCTAGCCGACCCAGGAACTGCAAACCATTGTTCAGCCAGTGCCGAAAGGTTGGCGTTGTTATCCCAATAAAATTTCAAATCCAGATCTTTGCGCAACAACCGCATGGCCTCAACATTTCGCCAATTCACGTTGGTTGCGGCGATCACCTGACCGGTTGCCGGATCAAGGATGCCTTGAATGGAAACACCCACGCCAAGTAGCGGAGTTTTTACACCGCCTACCATTTCCTTAAGCGCCACATTCGATCTTTCAAGAAATGTTTCTGGCGTCTTTTCCGCAGCAATTTCACGACGCTCCACAACATTGCCTACCAAATCTGCCAGCACCAAAGTGGCGTCAAACGGGGTAATTTCAACTCCCACAACATGTCGCGATGAGGGAACTAATCGCAAATTACTGGGTGGCCTGCCCACTTGGGAAGAAGGTTCGGTCTTCTCATCCACAACTAATCCGGCTACCTTTAAACGTTCCACAATTCCGGTAATCGCACTGGGGGAAAGGCCGGTGGCGCGGGCAATGGCAAGCCGGGAAATACCGGGTTGGCGGACTATATAAGTCAGGACTAATCGCTCATTCGCTTCTCGAAGTGAGGATTTTCCTAGCGCACCCCGTGTGGTGAAAGTTACTGAACGCATGATTCTGTTATTTAAGACGTGAACTACAGTGTATTCAACTGGCCACCAACTACGCAATCATCTATCTAAAATAGGGTCATTATTTATTGAGCGATAATTAGGCGAGCATTTGCTGAACTATTTCACCAGCCACGTCTGTCAGCCGATAATTGCGGCCCTGAAACTTATAAGTTAGCTTGGTATGGTCAAAACCGAGTAAGTGCAGTATGGTCGCATGTAAGTCGTGAACATGAACTTTTTCTTTCACTACATTGAACCCTAACTCGTCCGATTCGCCCATCACCATGCCTGGTTTCACACCGCCACCAGCAAGCCACATGGTGAAGGCATTGGGATGATGATCGCGCCCATCGCTGCCACCTTGCACCATTGGTGTGCGGCCAAATTCACCGCCCCAAATCACCAGCGTATCCTCCAGCATTCCCCGCTGTTTCAAATCTTTCACCAAAGCGGCACAGGCTTGATCCGTATCCTGACAGTTGATCTTAATGTCCTTCACTAAGCTGCCATGCTGATCCCACGCTTCGTGAAATAGCTGCACGAAGCGTACACCGCGCTCCACCAATCGCCGTGCCAGCAAGCAGTTATTGGCGAACGAAGGCTTGCCTGGCTCAGCCCCATACATTTCCAGCACATGCTTTGGTTCTTTGGAAATATCCATCAACTCCGGTGCGCTGGTTTGCATACGATAAGCCATTTCAAACGAGCTGATGCGTGTCGCAATTTCCGGGTCACCCACAGTATCCAGCCGCATTTGGTTCAGCTTCTGCACTGCGTCCAGCGAATCGCGCTGTAGCTCCGCATCCACACCCTTGGGGTTGGAAAGGTATAACACCGGATCTCCCGATCCGCGAAATTGCACACCTTGATGCACCGTCGGCAAAAAGCCCGAACCCCAGCAGGAGTTCCCACCGCTGGGTCCTTTCTTGCCGGAACTGAACACTACAAATGCTGGCAGATCCTGCGTCTCCGCACCCAACCCGTAAGTCGACCAGGCACCCATGGATGGCCGACCAAATTGCTGCGACCCGGTGTTCATCAATATCTGCGCCGGCGCATGGTTGAACGCGTCCGTCTGCATGCCTTTCAGAATGGCAATGTCATCTACAACGGTGGCTAAGTGTGGCAGCAGTTCACTCAACTCTGCCCCGTTTTGCCCGTGCTTAGCGAACTTAAACTTAGGCCCTAACAGCTTGGAATTCGGGTTGATGAACGCCGCCCGGTACCCTTTCAGCAAATCTGCCGGGGGTAGCGTGCCGTCAAACTTTGCCAGTTGCGGTTTGTAATCGAACATCTCTAAGTGCGATGGCGCACCGGCCATAAACAGGTAGATAACGCGCTTCGCTTTGGCCGCATGATGGGGCTGCTTTGGTGCCAATGGGTTGGTGGAAGCGTCAGCACAAAGTGAGGTTAACGCAGCGGCACCCAAGCCCACACCGCACTGTTCCAGGAACCAGCGGCGTCCAATTGTTTTTGCATCTTCTTGGTTTGAGTACATGGTTATTCCTTAGTGATTGTTTCGTCCAAATTCAGCAACACGCGGGCAACGGTGGTCCAGGCAGCTAGCTCTTTCGGATGCGCTGATGTGGTTCCTTCCACTAACTCAGCCGCGCTTAATCCACCAGCTTCATACCGATTGCGCTGTTTGGCCAGCAACCTCAGCAATGTCGCCGATTCCCCATCGTTCGGGTCCCGTGCAATGCAGCGTCGAACAACAAATCGCAGCTTTGATTCGTCGGTCTTGCCACCTTCCGCCAATGTCTTAGCAGCCAATGCCCGCGCCGCTTCCAGGAACAATGGTTCATTCAAAGTAGTAAGTGCCTGCAACGGTGTATTGGATCGTGACCGCCGCACGCAACTTACATCCCCATTGGGAGTATCAAAATTCTGTAACATCGGATAAGGAACGGATCGATAGCGGAACGTGTAAAGCGCCCGTCGATAGCGCGCCGCACCTTTTTCTTCATTCCAAATCTTTGGCCCGTAACTGACCGGAGGTTGGAAGATAAATTCCGGCGCAGGTGCATAAACACTGGGACCGCCCACCGTTTCATTCAACAAACCGCTGGCAGCTAACGTGATGTCCCGCACAATTTCCCCTTCCACCCGGATGCGTGAACCACGTGCCAACAGCCGATTATAAGGATCTTTGGCAAGTAACTCGGCACTTACATTCGACGATTGCCTATAAGTGGCGGATGTAACAATCGACTTATGCAGTTTCTTCATGCTCCAGCCTTGCTCCATAAAATCTACAGCCAGCCAATCCAGCAACTCAGCGTGCGACGGTGTATCGGCCTGCTTCCCCAAGTCTTCACTAGTAGCCACAATCCCTGTACCGAAATATTGTTGCCACGTTCGATTCACAACAGCCCGCGCCGTGGTGGGCGCATTGCGATCAGCGATCCAGCGCGCAAAGGTCAACCGGTCAGGCGCTCCGTCGGACTTAGGCAATGGATTCAAGTACGATGGCACGCCCGGTTCCACAGCTTTCAACGGCGTTAGAAAATCCCCACGCATCAGAATATTTGTCCGGCGCATTTCATTGCGTTGAGACAAAATCAGTTGCGAGGAACCCTCTGGATGCGCGGCCCACAGCGTGTCAATCTCATCATTCGAAGCCTTCCATTCGGGAATCGTAGTTCGCCAATAGCTGAACAGAACAGCGGTCTGCGCTGGGGAGCGCTGCGCAGCATTCACCGACAAAATCTGGCGAACATTGGCTGGCAGCGGATCAGCTTTGGGGTCCACTGCGGCAGTGACAGATAAGCGCATGCGTCCTAAATTATGATTCTGATTATCGTCACTGTTCCAGCCGCCAGCCTTCTGGCTCAGGTAGATTGTCAGTTCTGACCCGCCTTCATTTTCAACCGGCACTTCCGGCACAAACACCGCCTTGCGCGGCACATTCCTTCTGCCTGGCCCAGAATCCATACCCCAGGCAGTTTCATCTTTACCATCAATGGCAAACTCTATGGGACCAGTCACTCGACGTTTTTTCGTCTTATCAAAATAAGCGGCGTCCAATTCCTTTTCCGGCAAATTTACATCTGCCGATGCCCGCACGATCTTCACCGCTTGCGTCTTGTCTTTACTCTGCGATGCCCGCGCTTCCACCGTGAATTCCGTCAACGCTCCAGTGCCTTTAGTAGATCGACCTGGCCCATTTTGCGGCAAGTTCGGATCGTTCAACAGTTCCAGCCGAAACCCGCCCACCCGCTTCAAATCGGTCTTCACCGTGAATTTGGCGGTGTGCTTGGTAGGCGCATAACCGGCTGCTAGAAACGATCCATCGGGCATCAGCGCATACTTCTGCCCACCTGTTGAAATGTCATCCACCTCTGGCCGAATCACCTGCCACTCAGGCTGATCATTCTTCACGGTCCCTTCCCACCGCACCATGCGCTCTGCCCAGTCTGGCGATCGATGGCGCAACTCCGCTTCAATCTCACGAGTCTTGCGGAAAATCTCCGCACGCTTTTGTTGATCCGCCGGACTGTATACGGAAAGGTTGGATTCATGAGTATTATTCAAGAACGCAAACATTCGGTAATACTCTTCCTGTTGTAGCGGGTCAAACTTATGGTTGTGGCATTGGGCGCAGCCGATGGTAAGCCCTAACATGCTTTTGCCGATGGCGTCCATACGGTCAAACATGGCTTCCATGCGGAACTGTTCCGGATCAACACCTCCCTCTTCGTTGATCATGGAATTGCGCAGAAATCCAGTGGCCACCATTTGATCTTGTGTGGCATTGGGCAACAGGTCGCCAGCTAATTGTTCGACTAAAAATTGATTGTAGGGCAGGTCGCGATTCAGTGCGTTGATCACGTAGTCACGGTAGAACCAAACGCTGCGCTGCTTGTCTTTTTCAAAGCCATCGGAATCAGCATAACGGGCAACATCTAACCAATGCCGACCCCAACGTTCCCCATAATGTGGCGACTTCAACAGCCGGTCAATCTGCTTTTCGTAAGCGTTTTTGCTCTTGTCAGCGAGAAAGGAATCCACTTCAGCAGGCGTTGGCGGCAGGCCGATCAAATCCAAACTGGCCCGACGCAGCAACGTGACTTTGTCCGCCTCTGGCGATGGCGTCAACGATTCCTGATCCAACCGCGCCAACACGAATCGGTCTACCGGATTTCGTACCCAATCTTTCTTTGAAACGGCAGGCAGCGCAGGCCGCACAGGAGCAATGTATGCCCAATGTTTTTTGATTTCGGCAGTCTTGGCACTGGCAGCTTCCGGCCACTTGGCACCCTCGGTGATCCAAGCCTTGATGGCAGCGATTTGAACCGGGTTCAGAGGCTTACCACCCATCGGCATGCGCGCCTGTTCGCCAATGCCAGCGACACGTTGGAATAGAGTGCTATCAGCAGCATTGCCAGCTTGGATTGATTTCGCAGCAAGCACCGAAGAATCCAACCGCAAGCCGCCCATCTGTAATTTGGAGCCATGACAGCTCAAACAAGATTTTTCAAAGACGGGCTGGATGTCTCGAATGAAGTCGACTGGAGCTTGCGCCCAAAGGCTCCCCAGGAATCCGGCCCAGGTTAAGAAACGTTTCAGCATGTACCCAATTATACGGCGACTGAATTAATAAAAACGGCGTCCAGTCTTTGGGGAGACTGGACGCCGTTTTCTGACTGAGCTGGTGCAGGATCTAGAAGTCGTATCGCAGTGCCAATTGCATGATTCTGGCAGCCGTGGTGCTACTGAATTTCCCAAACGTTAAGGGTGTGTCCAAGTTGGTGCTCAATCCGGTAAAATTCACGTTGTTGAACACGTTGTAAGCTTCAGCCCGGAATGTCACCGCATGTGTCTCAAACAGTTTGAATCTCTTGATGAGAGAGGCGTCGGCATTGAAGTATCTAGGATTACGGAAGCTGTTACGACCCGAATTGCCAATTTCCCCAGCCACCGGATAACTGAAGCGTTTATTTTCATCAGCACTATAGAAGAAGACGCCGTCCCCACGCCGGTCAACGCTACCAATGGTGCGATCACCCGTATAATTTGCCCAAGTGGTTTGCCCCGAAGTTGTCGCCCTCTGTGAACTTACTGTGAATGGTGCGCCGCTCTGCCAATTGCTGAGAACGCCAATGTCCCAACCGCCGACTAAGGAATTCGCCCAGCCGGGCATGTTGCCTCCGAACTTCAGCCCTTTACCGATGGGCAAGGTATAACTGGCGGACATGTTGAACACATGCGGACGGTCCACATCGCTACGGCCCCTGTTCAACTTCAGATTGAAATTATCAATCGTATTAGTGAAACCATTGCCGTCTACGGAAACGTTGTCCACACTCTTGCTGAACGTATAGTTCACCGCAGTACGCAACGCGCCGACATTGCGCCGAACGCTGATTTGCAAAGAATTATAGTAGGATCGCCCATCGTTGTTTCCATAAACGACTTGATTGAATTGCGGGAAATTACGAAGGTAGAATGGCGATACTCCAGCCGCTGCGTACCGCGTGTATTGAGTGCGATCCAAATTATCAGCTGCTGTACCAACGCGGCCTTGAGTAAAGTTCGAAGCTCCCAATCCGGTTAGAACCGCAGAAGGTGTGCCGTAGATCCGTACCAATGTATTGGATGCCGAGGGAGCAGCGCCAGAGGTCTGGAATGCCTGAATTTCCTTAAAGGACTTGAGGAAATCCTCATTGATGCGAGTCTGGTTCAGATCGCGGTTCATAAATAGCTTCACTCCACGGGAACCTACGTAGCCCACTTCCAAAATTGTATTTCGTGCAATTTCGTGTTGCACATTAAGCGCAAAGCTCTGCACGTAACCGGTGGCCAAGTTCGGATTAAATCCTACAACTGAAAAGGAGCGGGTTTGCGGCAAAGTCAGAACAGGTGCTGGGGGTTGGGCAGTCGCCGGAATGCCTAAGCCAGATCGGTTGTCTGAGCCCGCGACGGAATTAGGGAATACCTCGGAAGTAAACGAAAATCCTGGAGTATTTCCATCAGCTAGACTAACCACAGCGCCAATGGCACGGTCATAAAATATACCGTAGTTGCCCCGAATCGCTGTCTTTCCATTGCCTTTAACATCCCAAGCAAATCCAGCCCGAGGAGCAAAATTATTTCGGTCCGGGTTGTACCAGTTGTTGGTCTTCTGTACCGTAAGGTCGCCTATCTGTGAAACCGAATTTACATTGGTGATCTTGTCCAGATTTCCTTGCAAAGAATCGCGTTCTTTAGGAACTGCGAAGTACTCATATCGCAAACCAAAGTTCAATGTGAAATTTCGGGCTACACGCCAATCGTCTTGCAGGAAGTAACCGCTTTCATTGAGGATAAAATTTCGAACGCGTGGAGTTCCGGGACCTTGAAACTTTTGCAAATCGCTGTAGTAAGTCTGCACAACTCGATCCATACGACCCAACACGTCGTTGTAAAGGTTCTCAAATCTGGTCCTCAGCGTACCTGAAAGCCCCTGTGGACCAAAAGTGGATGCTACCAAATTGCCGTTGCCAGTACCCAGCGAAACATTGGGATAAATGCCAGCGTCGTTGTATCCATACTGCAAAGTATTCCGGAATGAGAAGCCTGCTTTGAAAGCGTGCTTACCCCAAATCTTGGTGAGTGAATCGCTAATATCCAAAACCGGAGAATTTCGTCCTTGTGCGAAGATCGGCAGAATAGGATTGGTGTAAAGGTTAGGGATGATCTGTGGCCCTGGAATGCGACCCGGTCGATTGAACGCCGTAGTTGCGCTCTGATGACCAATGCGGAATTCATTCACCACAGTGGGTGTCAAATTCCAATCGGAACCAATTCCGTAGCCCCAGCGGTGGCCTCCCTGCGAGCCTTGAATGCCTCCTGGGAAAGGCGCATCCGCCGTATTTAAAGCATCAATCGAAAGGTTACGCTGCCAGCTCCATCGCATGAAAACTCGGTGATTATTCGTCACGTTATGGTCCCCACGAATCGTAAACTGATCCTCGAAACTTCCGCTTGGGTTGTTAAAGCGATAACCAGCGGTGTTCAGCTCGTCACCCAAGTCGCCATTGTTTGAAGTAGGCAGAAGATCGAATAATTTTTTAACTGCCGGATCAACGCCTTTCTTCAAGGGATCATTGGCTGCAATGTCAAAAGTCTGAACCGCTCCGCCGGTCGTTGGAGTCCACCGGAATAAACCTGCTTTCGCCTCGGGGGTTAAAACTGTGCGGTTCCTAACCGTCTCCTGTTTGGTATCGCGCCTTTGAACGTTGCCAAAAATGAAGGTACGATTCTTCAAGATAGGCCCGCCAAACGAACCACCAAATAGGTTTTGAATAAACTTAGGCCGTAACGTTCCCGATTGATTACTAAAGAACTGGTTTGCGTTCAACGCTGTGTTCCGCAGATATTCAAATCCATTGCCGTGAAACACATTGCTTCCACTGCGAGTAACCAATTCAACTTGACCGCCAGCATTGCGGCCATACTCCGCGTTGCCGCCTTGCAGGATGATGCGGAATTCCCCAATGGAATCGCTATTATTGGCAGTTAGCGAGAGCCCTAAACGTGGCACCACCGAATCGTTGATATCAATGCCATCCAGACGAGCATTGTTGCTTCCCTGCCGAGCTCCGTTGATGCGGGAGAAAGTGGGGTCACCAGCGTCGGTAGATACACCAGGTTGGTAGGCGGCAAGAATAATTGGAGTTCTTCCCAATTGCGGAAGAGTGTCAATGTCCTTCAGGTTCACTGCGCGCGAAATCTGCGATTGCGCGGTTTGGACCGACACCGTGTTGGCCTCAACGGTCACGCTTTCCGCCGCTTGCCCCACTTCCAGTTTGATGACAAAAGAAGAAACGGCGGCAATTCCGATTTCAACATTGGCTAGTACGGATTTGCGAAATCCTGCTGCTTCTGCGGTTAAGGAGTAAATACCGGCTTGAACCACCGGGAAAACAAATCGACCATCCGCGCCGGAAGTGGTTTCCTGATGCGCTTGCGTCTTAGAGTTAATTGAAGTGACTTTGGCGCCTACAACGACGGCACCGGTTTGGTCTTCAACAACTCCTTCTAAGCGTGCTCCTACCTGCGCAAGCAAGCCGACCGCTGAAACTGAAAAAAATGCAGTCGCAAGTGAGATTGCACGAATAGTTTTATTGAACATGTTTCCCCTCAACCGAAGTAACGTATTGTTAACAATGGTAATGCTTCGGTCAAAAAAAGGAAAGCAAAAAACTTGTGAATTTATCGAGAGACCATTCAAGTCCCTTAACTACAATGCCTTAGGTGCCACCACGTTGTCTTGGGTGGAATCCTTGGGTGGGCTGTGAAACAGCATCCGCCCACAAGTTTCGCAAGTCATGATCTTATCCGTCACTCGCAATTCCTGGAAATATTGCAGCCGTAGCATCATCTGGCAACCCGAACATCGACCCTCATTCACTTCCCCAATCACAAGACCGTTCTTGTGCTTTTTGCGGAGGCGGTCGTACATTATGGTCAGTGTCTTCGGCAACTGAGTCATCAATTTCTTGCGCTCAGCTATCGCCACATCATGAAATTGTTTGTTTTCCGCCGTGCGAGCTTCTGTGCGATCCTTCTCAGCATCCACCTGAACTTTTTCTTCAGCCAGTGCCTTCTCCGCACGCTTCACCGCAGCTTCCAGCGGTTCAGCTTGGGCCATCAGCACAATAGTTTGCTCTTCGCTCTTGGTAATTTCAGTTTCGCCGAAAGTGATTTCATGCTGGAACGCTTTTAACTGCTCGTTCGTCTTCGCTTGCATGATCTGATCTTTGAGCTTGGTGATCTTCCCTTGATGACCTTGTATGTCACCTTCGAGCTTCTTGCGATCGCGGAGATTGGCACTCAGGGCAGCCTTATCGGCATCCAGTCGACGCTTGTGGGAATCCAGCGCCTTCTCGATTCGCGCCACTTCCAAAGGGAGGCGGGCGATTTCCTTTTCAAGCTCCGCTATTCTGAGGTCCATTTTCTGAACCTGGAGGACTAGCTTCAACTCGGATATCATTTTTGTCGTTTCATAGAATTTTAGCACGTAATCGAGCCAGCGGACCCATTATCGCGCGAGATGCCGTTTCCAGTTCAGAAACTCCCAGCAACCGGCAAGCCAAATAATACGTCACAGCCCCCATTGGGATAGTGACTAGAATATTCATCCAATACTGCATTTTGCCAACCGGAACAAGGTGGCCCACCACACTGGCCACCCCCAAAACAGCAACCGCCATCACACATGAACTGGCTGCCACTTTCGAAACCGTTTCCATTAAAAGTTGTCCACCAATGGTTCCCAACCTTCGTTGCAGAATCACATATTGCGCCGCAGCCCCGGTGAGGGCCACGGCTGAAGTGGATAGCGCCAATCCTGCATGACCAACCGACTTGCTCATCTGTGATGCTACTACGTAATTCACCACCACCGAAGCCAGGCTGATCAACATGGGCGTGCGCGAATCCTTCAGCGCATAAAATGCCGGGGTCAACACTTTCAAACAAGAATAGGCCGCCAAACCGATTGCAAAGAAACTCAACGCATAGGCAGTCTGCTCCGTATCGTAATGATTGAACTTGCCGCCTTCGTAAATCGCCCCTACCACCGATTGCCCCAGAATCGCCAGTCCCACGGAAGAAGGTACCGTTAGCAACAGCACCATGCCTAACGAACGGCCTAGCGTTCTGCGGAATTCTGTCATGTCACCCAGCCCTGCGGCTCGGGCAATGGCTGGTAATGTGGCACTGGCAATGGCCACGCCGAATACGCCCAACGGCAGTTGCATGAATCGGAAGGAACAGTTTAGCCAACTGACTGCGCCGTTGGCCCCGCGTTGCGGATCTACAATATGCGACGCAAAATTGCTGTTCACAAACACGTTGATTTGCACCGCTGCGTTGCCCAAAATGGCCGGACCCATCGTTCGAAGAATCCGTCGCAATCCCGGATGTGACCAGTCAAACGCAGGTTTGAAGACAAAGCCATGGCGCATCAGGCTGGGCACTTGCACAAATAGTTGCATAGCCCCGCCAATCACCACACCCCAGGCCACCCCCTCAATGTGTGAGATGCCCAAAAAACCGTTGGCCACAAATCCTAAGAACAAACCCGTCGCAACCGAACCCACATTAAACAATGTCGAAGAGAAGGCTGGCAGCGCATACATGTTCAACGCATTCAAAATTCCCATGGCCTGTGCTGCTAAAGACACCAGCAATAGAAACGGGCTCATGATCCGCGTCATCAGCACCGCTTGTTCAAACTTACCCGGCACTTGATGAAATCCGGAACCGGACGCTTCCACTAATAACGGAGCGGCAGCGATCCCGAAAAGGCAGAAGGTTCCGACAATGATTATGATGCCGGTGGCCACCAAATTCGCTAGCCGTGCTGCTTCTTCCTTATTCTTCGTGGTGAGGTATTCCACAAACACCGGCACAAACGCTGAGGATAACGCCCCTTCGGCGAACAAATCGCGAGTCAGGTTAGGAATGCGAAAGCCCAACAGAAAGGCTTCGTAATCCATACTGGCGCCAAACTTCCGGGTAAGAATAATCTCACGCACAAGGCCTGTAATGCGACTGGTGAAAACAGCGATGGACGCAGCCCCAGCAGCCCGCGCCAGCTTGGTGCTGTTTGCGGATTGCTCAGTTGTATCGGGCAGCTCCACGTCCGCGCTAGTTCCCATAGAGTTCAAAAAAGTGAGCCACTGTTTTTATGCCAGCGTAATAGTTTGCCAGTTTATACTTTTCATTCGGCGAATGCAGCCCATCATCAGGAAGTCCAAATCCCATCAGCACGGTTGGGATGCCCAAATGCTTCGCGAAATCGCCCACAATCGGAATGGATCCGCCAGACCGTGTGAACACAGTCGGCTTTCCCATAACATCGGAAAACGCTTTGGCGGCCACAGCAATCGCCTGATGGTCGGGGTTCACTACAATGGCAGGGCCTGCACTCAGCACGCGCACTTCTACTTGAATGCCCGCAGGCGTCACTTCTGCGACGTACTTCTTAAACGCCGCAACCACTTTGTCAGCGTTCTGATTCGGCACCAGACGCATACTCACCTTTGCTGTGGCTTTGGCTGGAATCACGGTCTTTGCGCCAGCTCCCACAAAGCCTCCAGCAATGCCGTGGACCTCTAACGTTGGCCGAGCCCAGGTGCGTTCCATCACAGAGAAGCCCGCTTCGCCTGTCAATTGAGTAGAGCCCACTTCCTTAGCAAGAAATCCAGCCTCGGTAAATGGCAACGATTTCCAACTTTCCAATTCTGCTTTTGCTGGAGCCTGCACGTCTTCATAAATCCCTGGCACCAGAATCTTGCCCTGCGCATCTTTCAATTTCGAAAGCAGTTCCATCAATCCAAATACAGCATTGGGAGCCGCACCACCGTATAATCCCGAATGCAAATCGCGCATGGGTCCGGTGGCTTCAATCTCCATATAAACCAGCCCACGTAAGCCGATGCACAATGTTGGCAAGCCTTCGGCATACATGTGCGTATCGGACACCAACGCCACATCGGCCTTCAGCTTTGTGGGATTTTCTTCTACATATTTCGTAACCGATGCCCCGCCTACTTCCTCTTCGCCCTCAATCAAAAACTTCACATTGACTGGCAACGCACCATGCACTGCCCGCAGCGCTTCCACGGCTTTCACGTGCATGTAGAACTGGCCCTTGTCATCAGCCGAACCGCGCGCGTAAATATTTCCATTGCGCAGCGTAGGCTCAAACGGTGGAGTCTCCCAAAGTTCTAAAGGGTCGGGCGGCTGCACATCGAAGTGGCCATAGCAAAGCACGGTGGGTTTGCCTGGAGCATGCATCCAATCGGCATACACCAGCGGATGCTTAGCGGTGGCAATCACTTCCACATTTTCCATCCCTGCGGCGCGCAAGCTGGCAGCGGTGAATTCTGCTGCACGCTGAACATCGGCGTCATGCTCGGGGAGCGTGCTGATGCTGGGGATGCGCAAAAACTCCAGCAATTCTTCCAGCAAACGCGATTCGTGTTGGGCGACGTATTGATTAATTTGTTCAGACATTGCGAACCTTCATTATAGATGTGATGGGAGAAGTGCAGGCGAATCGCGGAAATCCGAGCGTAGTGGTAGGCCGATACCGAGCCGTGACTGCGAGGGAGCGGTGTTTGAGGTAGGACAGCTACCGCTCCACACACACCTCGGTTGAGTTAGGATACTGATATTCATGTTCAATCGACGCACCTTCCTGAAGCATTCTTCCACCAGCCTGCTGCTGCTTCCATCGGCCTTAGCCCAAGCTCATAGTTTGCGAGCCCAGGTTGTCATCATCGGCGCTGGTGTTGGTGGTTGCGCCGCGGCCCTGGCGGCACTGCGCAACGGCATGACCGTTATCATGACTGAGGAAACCGATTGGGTAGGCGGCCAACTCACTGCGCAAGCGGTCCCGCCCGATGAGCATCCCTGGATAGAACAATTCGGCGGAACTCAACTCTACCGACGCTACCGATCCAACATCCGCCAATATTACCGCCAACACTACCGTCTGATGCCTGAAGCCCATTCCAATGAATTGCTGAATCCTGGTGGCGGTTCTGTTTCAAAACTGACGCACGAACCTCGAGTCTCCCTTGCCGTTCTGGAACAAATGCTGTCTCCCTACATCGGCGGTGGGCAGTTGACAATGCTGCTCCAACACAAGCCGGTTCGGGCCGATGTGACTGGTGATAAGATCGCAGCCGTGGCCGTGAAAAGTTTGACAACGGGGCAAGAACGTACCCTTGAAGCCCCCGTCTTTATTGATGCAACCGAGCAGGGTGACCTGCTCCCCCTATCGAAGACTGAATATGTGACCGGGTTTGAATCGCGCAAGACTACGGGCGAATTGCATGCCCCGGAAACAGCCCAGCCTGCCAATATCCAATCGTTCACCGTGTGCTTTGCAATTGGCTATGAGGAAGGGCGCGACCATACAATTCCTAAGCCCAAGGAGTACACCTTTTGGCGCGATTACGTTCCGGCGATGAAGCCCGCGTGGCCCGGCAAGCTGCTGAGTTGGTCTATGAGCAACCCCACGACATTGGCGCCGCGCGCGGTCACATTTGACCCTCGACCCAATGCCGCTGTGACACCAGGGGTCCTGAATCTATGGCTCTATCGCCGCATTGGAGCAGCCAAACTACATCAACCAGGCGCGTTTGGAAGCGATATTTCCTTAGTGAATTGGCCACAAAATGATTACTGGTTGGGGAACCTGCATGAGGTAAGCGAAGCGGAAGTCGCTCACCATTTGGAGCGCGGCAAGCAGCTCAGCCTATCACTCTTATATTGGATGCAAACCGAAGCTCCCCGTGCCGATGGCAAACAAGGTTGGCCTGGCCTGCGTCTTCGTTACGATCAAACAGGTACTGAAGACGGCTTGGCAAAATATCCGTATATTCGTGAATCACGTCGTATTCAGGCAGAGTTCACCGTGGTGGAACATCACGTTGGTGCGGAGGCGCGCATGAAAGCCACCGGTAAGAAATTGGAAGAAGTCACTGCTGAATCATTTGCCGATTCGGTAGGTGTGGGCAGCTATCGTATTGACTTGCACCCCAGTTCCGGCGGTGATAATTACATTGACGTCAGTTCCCTGCCCTTTCAAATTCCATTGGGCGCGCTGCTGCCGAAGAGAGTTGAAAACCTGATCGCCGCCGCAAAAAATATTGGAGTCACGCACATAACGAATGGATGTTATCGCCTGCATCCGGCGGAATGGAACATCGGAGAATCTGCCGGATGTCTGGCCGCTGCAGCGGTGAAAGGCAACACATCGCCCAAGGCATTCCGTCAGGACCCCAAGAAGCTTGCAGCTTTTCAAACCAGTATCAGAGCACAGGGAATTGAAACAAATTGGCCGCAACTTACTCCACGGTAACCATGTACAAAGCGGCACTCACTTACTTCCTTATGGTGTTTGGAACCGGCTTCCTACTTGGCCCCATTCGTATTTTCTGGCTTGTGCCCAAGGTTGGAATCCGCACCGCTGAACTGATGGAGTTGCCCATCATGATGGGGATGATTGTGTTTTCTGCAAGCTTCATTAACCGTAGATTTCCTGGGTCAAAACGCGAAAAACTATTGAGCGGCCTGCTAGCGTTAGGTTGCATGGTGGGCGCAGAACTTGGTGTGGCAGTCTTACTGCAAGGCCGTTCCGTATGGGATGCTTTTTTCAATCGCGACCCCGTTTCAGGAACTGCCTATTATCTGTCCTTACTGCTGTTTGGATTTATGCCCTGGATTTTGGCAAGACGTTGAGTAGACCATGAAAATCAAAGCACCCAACTCCTATCGCAAGAAAGCCCGCAAAGGCTTTCGCGGTTACCCTGCTGCTACCGTGGCGTTCTACGATCCAGATGATCAATTCGCCAGCAAAGTTTCCGTCGGGATCTTACTCCAAGAAGACGCCGGGCTATTGGAGCTTCGCCGCTGGTTCGCAGAGAAACTCGACGTGCGGACAGATCCAGCAATCACCAAAGGCATTTGGGATTTTATGGAGAGCCACGGCGTGAAAACAGTGGTGGTTACTGACCGCATCATCGGTTGCCCACATGAAGAAGTCATTGATTACCCAGAAGGGAAAGTGTGCCCTAAGTGCCCATTCTGGGCGCATCGAGATCGTTGGGCGGGGGAACCAATTCAGTAACATCGCCGTTCTGATTCACAGTTACAATCACACAACCCGTCGAATTATATTCCCTCATCAATCAATCACTTCCGAACTTAAGTAGTTGTCCGACGTGTAGGAACCGTGTAGCTTATCGTCATGAAAAGGAAATTACCGCGGCGTCAACAGTATGCGCTCTTCCGAAGCTGCTTCCACTGCCTTCCTGGTAAACGGCATGGGATGATACTTGCCATTTTGCCAATCACTGAGTAAGTCAGAATAATGCGGACTGGCGGGATCGCCGGATTCCCCGGGCACATTCGTCATCACACTCCGATCCCAATCAGCCACATCCAGAATCTGACGGAAGCTTGCTCCTACCGTCTGGCGAAAGTTTGCTCCACCTGCAGCCATCACCGTATTCGCATCACCTGCACGATGCATGGGGCCAAGGCTGAATTCCGCTTTCTTTATTGGATGCTGAAACGTCAACGAATGAAATCGACCCCATTGCCATTTATCCATATCGGGACCCATGTTACGATTCAGGTCGGCAATGGTGAACTCAAGAGCTTTTTCCAAGGCTTCAGGATTAGGATTCGCCTCTAACATATCGAGTATCTGAGTAAGTGACATACGCACTCCCAGTTCCGGCGGCTGCACTAACAACGCGCCCATGCGTGCCGAGATCAGTTCATATAGGAACGCCATGTTGGAATCGGAGGAAATGTTGCCATCCCAAGCCAGAAACCTTTCCAGCACCCGCGCACTCAGCTTGATTGGTGGAATTTTCAGAGTGCGGTAAATCTTCTGCAAACGCTTGGCTGGTGCTGATTGCGTGTCGTATTGGAGCTTCTCAAAATCACTGATGCTCCACTTTGATTTGGTGGCAAGCACTTGCTTAATACGATCTGCACGAATAGCCGGAGCCCATTCATATTGCAGTTCCTGCGTATAACCTGGCGGAAGAATGTTGTGATTCGCAGTTACGATTGACTTAGTTGCAGGATTGTAGGATCGAGGTAACAAAGCTGGATCAAGAAAGCCTTGCCATTCG
The DNA here is from genome assembly GCA_025352795.1 of Acidobacteriota bacterium. Taxonomy (GTDB): domain Bacteria; phylum Acidobacteriota; class Terriglobia; order Bryobacterales; family Bryobacteraceae; genus JANXSF01. The sequence continues at coordinate 41,311 of JANXSF010000130.1, read as the reverse complement.
TATTCGCCACTGTCACCAGGCACCGGCAACAAGCCATGCCATCCTTTGCGGATGGGCGTCATGCCCGCAACCACCCAGCCAATATTGCCATCCACATCGGCATACAACATGTTTTCCGTGGGTGATTTGAACCGAGCCATAGCCGTGGTGAACTCCTGCCAGTTACTGGCACGAATCAAGGAAAGACTGGCCAAGTAACCTGCGGTGCCGGGCTCCTGCCCTACCCAACGCAACACGAAAGCCTTGCGAGTCTTTTTGTCTTTGTAGAAAACTGGGCCATGCATTGTCCATTCCAGTTCCACCACTTCGTTGCGACCGCCACGAATGGGAATTGACTGACGTTCTGAAATCGTCTTCTTCCATTGACCTTTGTAACTGTATTGTGAATCATCATTTGAATGCATTGTTTCTACATAAACATCCATCTGGTCAATGCCCGTGATAGTAAACCCAAAGCCGATCTTGTCGTTGTGTCCCAAGGCGACACCAGGCAAGGAAGGTTCACCGGCGCCGATAACATTCCAACCGGGCGCCACTAAGTGAACTGTTTTTCTCAACGAAGGAATTAACAGGCTGCGATGGGGGTCGCTGGCAAGTAGCGGCTTACCTGTTTGGGACATGGCTCCGGAAACCACCCAATTGTTACTGCCGGAAAGGTCATTGATCTCAGTGGCGGCTGTGGCTGAAATAAGATTTCGGAAAGCCTCAAGCGGCACATCGGCGACGTTTAGACCCTTAGGGATTTCGATGGGAATCTTCGGATCAACGGGGAGATACTGATTTACTTTGGCAAGTCCAAACTGCTGGATATCCGCCGCCCGCTGTGCTTCCAGCGTGAAGTTGTGCATCATGCTCAACGCCGGAATCCGCGTGAGGATGTCGTTTGGATCCCACAAGCCCGGCTTATAACCTGCGGCTTCAAAATCAGCGGTGAATTTTCCTTGGCGTGAGTTAACGTAGGCGTTAATGCCATTGGTAAAGGCCACCGCAATCGACCAGGTATCTGGTGCGTAACTGGTCCATTCGGCATTGAAATCGCCACGAAAACGCAGTAACTGAGCAATACGGTCACGCTCTAAGTAACTGGGTCCCAGGACTTCACTTAGTCGCCCAACGCCAGCCCGACGCCATAGGTCCAGTTGAAACATACGATCACGACCTGCCATATAACCTTGAGCAAAAAACAGATCCTCACTCGATTGGGCATAAATATGTGGCACACCCCACTTATCGCGCAGAATCTCAACGGGCTGTTTTAATCCCGGCAGGGCAACTGTTTCAGCAACAAGAAGTGCGGGCAAAAGTAAGAAGACAAGACGCAGCACTTACTGATTTCCTCCTGAGTTGGAAGGCCATTCGGGACGGCGCTTTTCCTTGAACGCTCGCACGCCTTCAGCGAAATCGGCGCTACGAAAATTTTCTGCTCGCAGAGCGAGTGCGATTTGCCCCGCGCGTTGTTCATCAATCAGGCGAGCTTGATGCGTGTAGGCCATTCCGAATCGCATAACGCTTGAGGGCCAATCGGCCAATTGCGACGCCACGGTAAAGGCGCGCTCTTCCAGTTCCATGGGCGGGACAACTTCATGCACCAATCCATAATCTTTGGCTTCGGTAGACGCAAAGATGCGGGCACTAAGAGTTAGTTCCAGCGCACGACGCTCCCCTAATGCACTTACTAGAGCACGGGAAATAACATAGGGCCACATGCCCACACGCAGTTCCGTAACTCCAAAGCTGGCACCATGCGCAGCAATCGCAATATGGGCATTTGCCACCAAACCCGCGCCGCCAGCCATCGCCGGGCCTTGCACCGCGACAACGATTGGCTTAGCCGTACGATTTCCAATAGTGAATAATTGATCGTGCAATGTAAGTCCGTCGGTAGGGCCCGCTTCCAAAGCTTCTTCCAGGTCCATACCAGAGCAGAAAACTTTTCCCTTAGCGTCCAACAAAATGGCACCAATGCCAGGGTCTAACTGTGCAGCCTCAAATTGATCTACCAGGGCCTCACATAATTCCCGATTCAGTGCATTGCGTTTGTCGGGTCGATTCAAAGTTAACCGCAGCAGGCGGCCTTCGCGAGTTACCTCAAGAGGTTGACTCATGCCAGTTCGCTTTCTTCCATATCAATTTCCATAGAGAGTAAACCAGCGCCCATGGTTTTGCCCTGTGCATCAATTCTTAAAGACAATGTTCCGCCACCACCCAGTGCCTCGTATAACAGCAAGTTCAATGCACCCAGGTTAGGCAGTTCATAACGGACTACGTCGCCCGCCACAAGATCACCAAAATGTTCTTTCACCCGCGCAGCAGTAACTTCGCGCTCAATGATTTTGTAATTTGCTGGATTGTAAGCAATCAAGCCGATGTTAGAAGCATCGCCTTTATCGCCGCTACGGGCGTGGGCAATTTTATGGAGCGGAAGTTTCATTCCACCACCTCAACATGAGTTGTGATCAAGTCTTTTGGAACCAGCGCTGGCCAGTACGCCACCACTTCTCTAACCGGTGGACGGCCATCGCCGAAGCCTGTCGCAGTAGGCGGACCGTTCAATACCAGGGGGACTAATTCACGTGTGAAACGGTCAATAGCTTTTTTATCAGCGCCACGAACCCCAATGCGCAACTGCACTTCCGGAATCTGTTCCACTGCTGGCGCCGCCGGTCCATGACAAGCATTCACACCCAGATATTCTGTGTAGATTTCATCGAAGGTAAGCCCCAGATTAAGTAAACGTTCCCGCACAATGCGATCCGCTACTTGCGCTTTTTCCAGCGCATCAGGCCAACTGTACACTAATGAGCCGATGGCTTTATAACCATGCATATAACTGATGGAAAGCTTTGCAGTTGTGGTAGCTGGATACCCTTTGATACCAGTGACACGAACGCGATCATCACCATCTTGCCGAAGTTGAATGGTAGTGAAATCAGCAACGCAATCGGGTGTAATGTACTTCTGCGGATCGCCCAGTTCATAGAGTAGTTGTTCTTTCACAGTGTCCAGCGAAACACGTCCGCCAGTGCCTTTGTGTTTGGTCACAGCGAAGGAGCCATCTGGTTCGGCTTCCACAATCGGATAGCCAATGTTCGCGAAATCTGGAATGGTTTTCCAATCTGCCTGGCAGTTGCCACCCGTGGATTGCGCGCCGCATTCAATAATATGTCCGGCAACCGTCCCTGCGGCAAGTTTGTTGAAGTCGTCCATCTTCCAACCGAACTCGTGAACCATTGGTGCCAGTGCCAAAGCTGTATCGGTGGAGCGACCGGTGATGACCACATCAGCTCCGGTAGCCAAAGCTTCAGCCAATGGGAAAGCACCTATGTAAGCGTTGGCACTCAGAACTTTTTCGCGAATTGTGGACAGGGGTTCGCCCGTATCCATATTGGCCATGGCGTGACCTTGCTCAATGAAGCTGTCCAGCTTGGGAAACACATCGTCACCCAACACTACTGCAACTTTCAAACCAGGAGCTAAGCGTCGAACTTCGCGGGCACAGGCGATGGGATTCACACCGCCGGCATTGGCGATGACGCGAACCTGCCGTTGCCGCAATAGCTTCGCAATGCGTCCGATGAGCGGTGGAAAGTCGCGAGCGTAGCCAAGATTCGGATCGGCCTGCTTTTGTTTTTGAACAATCGACATGGTGACTTCGGCCAGATAGTCCAGCGTCAAATAGTCCAAAGGGCCTTGCTCTACAAGACGGACAGGGGCTTCCAGCCAATCGCCCCAAAAGCCTTGTCCGTTGGCGATGCGTATCATAATGTCTCCAGGATAAGATGTTGGCGGTGTCCGGCAACAGTAGCCAGTTCCAAAGTGAACGCCAACATGGCCCTTGTTTCAATGGGATCAATCAGCGCATCCACATGGCCGCGAGCGGCAGCGTAGCGGGCGTCCAACCAACGGTCATAATCGGCACGCGTTTTTTGAATCCGATCTTGCAACTCAATTGGAGCCGGTTGACCAGTGTTTTTCAACTTTTCCAATTCAGTACCATGCACAGCTTGCACTGCGGAATCGCCTTCCATAACGCCTATGCGAGCGGTGGGCCAAGCCAGCGTAAAGTTCGGGTCAAACCCTTGTCCGGCCATTGCATAGTAACCTGCACCGGATGCGTGATTGATAGTCAACACAATTTTGGGAACAGTGGAACAAGCCATGCTCTCTACCATTTCAGCCCCTGCTCGGATGATGCCACCTTGTTCCTGTTCGCTACCGATCATAAACCCTGAGACATCCTGAAAGTAAATAAGCGGACTGCCAAGGCGTTCCGCATTTTCCACAAAGTAAGCAACCTTGCGCGCCGATTCTGTGTAGACGATGCCACCAATGCGTGGACGTCCTTGTGCTTTCAAAAAGCCACGTCGATTGGCGATAACAGCAACGGGGCGGCCTTCCAGGCGGGCCATAGCGCACAACATTTCTGGGGCGAAGTCATGCTGGAACTCAATGAAATCTTCGCCATCAAAAATGCGTCCGAGGATATTTTCAATGTCGTAGGGTAGACGATGGTCGGCTGGAAGCGCGGCGCGTAAACCAGCTGGATCTTTAGCAGGAGCGGAGCCTGAAGTAATGGGAACGGGTGGTGGTAAATTTCGGAAACGGTCGCGTAGCATGGCCAGGCATTCTTCATCATCCTTAGCCCGGTAGTGGGCTACGCCGCTGATGGCGGTGTGCATGGAAGCGCCACCCAACGTTTCCGCATCGACCACTTGGCCTGTTGCACCCTTCACTAAATTGGGACCACCAAGACCCATAAAGCTGGTGCCTTCCACCATAATGATTTCGTCGGAAAGTGCCGGCAAATAGGCCCCACCAGCGATACACATCCCCATGACCGCAGCAAATTGTGGAACCCGAAGTTTCCGTCGCATCAGGCAGTTGTAATAGAAAATTCGTGCCGCGCCGTATTGGCCGGGGAAGATGCCGTCCTGCAAAGGAAGGTTCACGCCAGCGGAATCAACCAAATAAACAATGGGCAGACGATTACGCATTGCTACTTCTTGCGCTCGCAAAATCTTAGTGATCGTTTCCGGCCACCAGGCACCAGCTTTCACAGTTTGATCATTGGCCACAATCACGGCGGGGCGACCTTCAATGCGACTGCAAACGGTAACCACACCGGCTGCGGGTGCTTGGCCATCGTACTTATCCCAAGCGACAAGAAGGCCAATTTCGAGTAGTGGTGCGCCGGGGTCGACAAGTTGCGCTACACGTTCCCGCGCAGTGAGTTTACCCTCTTTATGCTGCTTGGCAATTTTCGCAGAACCACCACCTTGGCGAATCTTTTCTTCCAGCTCGCGCCATTGCGCCAACAATTGCTCCATCCTTTGAGTATACGGCTGCTACCATAAACTTCATGCTTGGATTTGATCAGAAAGCGGCTAAGGCCACGTGGACTGTTGCCGCTATTGCTGGTAGTTTGTGGCTGCTATTCGCCGCACGGGAAGCCATTCTGGTTTTTATCATCGCCACGTTGCTGGCCTATATGATTGCCCCTGCGGTGGATTTTTTAATGCGACGGGGTCGCGGCAAATTGCCTCGTTGGGCGGCCATGGTGATTGTTTACATTTTGTTGCTGGCTGGACTGATCACCAGTGGAGTGATTGTCGGCAGCCGCATCATCAATGAAGCAGGAAGTTTGGCGGTGCGCATTCCGCAACTGCTGGCTGACCGATCGACGCAAATTCCTTTACCCAGTTGGTTGGAACTGTATCGTGCACAGATTGAACAGATGGCCAGAACCCAGTTGGCGTCACTTGCTGATTATGCGCTGCCAGTGGTGCAAACAGCGGGTAAAAGCGTGCTTGCCGGGTTGGCCCATCTGCTTTATATCGTCTTAATTCCCATTCTAAGTTTCCTGTTTCTGCTGGATGCAGAGGGCATCAGGGCTAGCCTTCTGGATGTGTTTCCAGAACACAAACAACAGATGCTGTTAGATCGATTCCTGGAAGAAGTACACATTCTGCTGGGTCATTATATTCGAGCATTGTTCGGGCTGGCGATGGCTGCTTTCACTTTCTATGCGCTGTTCTTTGAAATCACGGGCGTGCCTTATGCACTTTTGCTGGCATCACTGGCTGGGGTGCTGGAATTTATTCCTGTTGCTGGACCGTTATTGGGGGCGATGACGGCAACGGTGGTTGCATCGGCCAGTGGATATCCGCATTGGGGTTGGATGATTGTGTTTTTTTTGATCTACAGATTGTTTCAGGATTACGTGGTGCAACCATACCTGATGAGTTCCGGCGTTGAGGTGCATCCGGTGGCTGTGCTGTTTGGCGTCTTAGCTGGGGAACAAATAGCTGGGGTGCCGGGTATGTTACTTTCTGTGCCGTTGATGGCTATCCTACGAATCCTGTGGCGCCTTTCCATTGGTGGAGCGAAGTACGAATGAAGTGGCTCTTCGCACTGCTTGTCTGTTCCATTTCTTTGCACGCTCACATGGTAAGTATGAGCAGTGGCACGTTAAGAGTGGATGGGCCGCAGTTGTTCTATCAGGCTCGTATTCCGTTGTATGAAATTCCCAACATTCCTGGGTTCGAAAAGTTATTGCTGGATGAAGTGCATTTCCGCGCCCGGTCCGGGGAAGCACGTCTAACTAAGGGCAGTTGTATTGCGGATAAGTCAGAAGGGTTTTATCGTTGTGACGCCACTTACGTTTTTCCGCAGCCTGAAGAGGAAGTTGAGGCATATGTGGGATGGTATCGAATCATTGCTCAAAATCATGTGCATGTGTTGAGTGCCGCGCGTGGAGAGGCAACAGCACATGCAGTTTTGCAAGCTTCCACGCCTTCGGGTCGATTGCGATTTCGACCATTGACAGTAACTGAGAGAGTCACCGAAGCAGCAGTAACTGGAGTGCAATGGTTGTTGGCGACTCCGGTGATGTTACTGCTGTTAGTAACAGTGGTGGTAGCGTCGCGAAGCCGGAAAGAGTTTGTAATATTGGCATCCTGTTTCCTTCTTGGACAACTTATACCTATGTTGAATCTGGGCATTGCAGTGAAGTTCAATTCCAGATTTCTGGAGCTGGCATCCGCTTTAGCAGTGGCTTATTTGACAGTGGAAATTCTGTTCCTGCCTAATGCTGGGACCCGCTGGTTGGTGGTGACGATTGCCGGTTTGTTCCCAGGTTTGGCGCTGGGGGCGATGGTGCAGCAGACGGAACTTTCGGCAATCGGGGTATGGTTGGGAGCGATATCGGCAGAGGGAAGCCTGGCGATTTTGGGTGGCTGGCTATGGCTACGTGTGCTGCGTAAGTGGGTATCAGCAGCAGGGTGGTTGCTGTTATTGCTGGGTGTGGGATGGTTTTCTTATCGCTGGTTTGTTTAACAGTAGATCGCCCAATCTTGAGGATTACCATTAGGAGAGAAACGACGTCAATGTTTAACCCGCCGCATCCCGGCGTTGTAATCAGGTCCGAAATTATTGAGGGACACAGTCTTTCCGTGACAGCCGCTGCAGGCTTATTGGGTGTTTCCAGGCAGGCACTTTCTTGTCTCCTCAACGGCAGAGCTGACCTGACTGGAGACATGGCGTTGCTGATTGAAAAAGCCTTTGGACCGAGGATGGAAACGCTGATGGGCATGCAGTCGGCTTACGATGCTCCGGCTGAGGGTACTACCGCCCGAAAGTGTTTATAAGGCTAAAACCTGCTTCAAGTATTATTCCGCGCGCACTACTTCCACGGCGCATTGCTTGTAATTTGGTTCCCTCGAAATAGGGTCGAACGCATCCTGAGTCACTTCATTGACATTCGTCTCTGAAAAGTGAAACGGCATGAATACCTGCCCTGGTGCGGTGATCTCTGTTATACGCAGTTCAATGCCAGTGACCTCCCCACGACGTGATAGGATTTTCACTTTGTCGTGCGTGGATAGCTTCAAACGCTTGGCATCTACAGGATTCATTTCCAGCCACGCATTCGGTGACATTCGTTCCAGAATGGGCACCTGTGCGGTCTTGGTGCGGGTGTGCCAATGTTCCACCGTGCGGCCTGTGTTTAGAATAAACGGGAATTCTTTGTTGGGCTGTTCTGGAAAAGGCTTCCAGGCGACGGGCAACAGCTTGGCTTTACCGTCGTCATGTTCGTACTTTCCATCAGCATAAAGGCGCGATGGCGTGGCGTCGGTTTTGCCTTCGGGATAAGGCCATTGCAAACCACCATGTTCTTCCAAGGCTTCATAGGTCATGCCCGAATAATCACACAGACGACCCTTTGAGATAAGTTTCCATTCATCGAAAGCGTCGCGAGCAGTCTTCCAATTTAGAAATAATTCTTCGCGACATCCTAGCTTCCCGGCCACTTCAAGGAAAATATCAAAGTCTGATTTGGCTTCCCCAGGAGGCTCCACCGCTATGTTGGCGATGCTCACACGGCGTTCGGAATTTGTGTAAGTCCCCAGCTTTTCACTCCAGATGGCGGCAGGCAAAACCAGATCGGCTAGTTCCGTTGTCGGAGTAGGGTGGAAGCCATCCTGCACCACCAGGAAATCCAATTCTCCCAGAGCGTGTCGCAAGATTTGTTGATTGGGATACGATACCAATGGGTTGGTGGCAATGATCCACAACGCCTTAATTTTGCCTTTCACCGCACCTTCAATAATGTCTGGATAGGCCCACCCGCGTGCAGTTGGAATGCGATCTACACTCACTTTCCATAGTTGAGCCAACTCTTCGCGATGCGCTTGTTTGTCAAATTTACGATAGCCAGGCATGGACGAAGCAAAGCCTGCTTCCCGTGTCCCCATGGCGTTGCACTGACCAGTAATTGAAAATGGCGAAGCGCCAGAACGGCCGATTTGGCCGGTCAGCAGTGCCAGATTATTGATGACGTTTACAGTTTCTGCACCCTGAGTGGAATGGTTCACGCCCATGGTCCAGGCCAGGAAACCAGCCTTGGCTCGACCGTAGCGACGGGCTACGTTGAGTATGGTTTCGACTGATAGTCCAGTGATTTGGGAAACGTGTTGCGGTGTGTATTCGGCTAACTGTTTTTTAAGATCCTCAAAGCCATTGGTATGGGCGGCGATGTATTCCCGATTGATCAATTCTTCTTCAATCAACACATGGGCCATGCCATTGAGAAGCGCGATATCGGTACGCGGCTTCAGTGGCAAATGGAGGTCGGCGAGCATTGCGGTCTTAGTGACGCGCGGGTCGGCGACGATGATGAACTTGTTGGGATTGGCATCCAAATGCTGACATAGGATGGGATGATTGTCGGCGATATTGGCACCGATCAGCATGATGACGTCAGACGTTCGCAAGTCTTCGTAGGCACCGGGAGGGCCGTCGCTACCGAAGGTCAACTTATAGCCGGAAACTGCGCTGGCCATGCATAACGTAGTGTTGCCATCGTAATTGTTGGTTCCGAATCCGAGTTGAACCAACTTGCCCAACGTGTAGAATTCTTCGGTCAACAATTGGCCGGTGCCGATGACGCCAAGCGCCGAGGGTCCGTGTTTCAACTGCGTGGCCCGAAACTTTTCCACCATGGTGGTTAGCGCTTCTTCCCAATCAACACGAACCAGCTTGCCGCCCTGGCGCAGCAGAGGATATTTGGCGCGATTGGTGGCCGTCACCATGTGGTGTTCGGAAAGACCTTTGGGGCAAAGCTTACCTAAGTTGACCGGGTGTCCTTCCCACCCGCGAACGGCTACCAGCTTGCCGTCAGTCACCCCGAGTTCCATGCCGCAGCCCACCGAACAGTAACCACAAGTGCTTTTCACCCACTTGTCTGCCGAGCGTTTTGAGGACGTATAACCCAACACAGGATCTGTTGTGAACTTGTATTGTTCACTCAAATTATCCAAGCCAATGAGTCGTTTCCAGTTCATCCGTGTGCGCCCCTTGGAGTAAGGAAAGTGGACGCAACTGTCTTGGGAACGACACTTGCGAAGAACAACCAGCGACTCAACATTTCAGCAGCCAGTGCACAGAGGAACGATGCTGCTGGACTATACCGAAGTGTGATCAACGCCAGCATCCACAAACTATAGCGGGCATAAGAAGGATTGAACAGTGGACCTCTGAGCAGCCCCGCAGGCAAAGAGAGTTCGTACATTTCCGATGAACGTAGCCAATGATCTTTCAGGAGATGATTAACGGCTTGAAGAACGGATGCGGCAACGGCGAAGGCGTATACAAAAGCAGAATCACTAGCTCCTGCCATCAGCACAATTCGTGGTCCAAGCATGGCGGCGGTGAGGAAGAAATCGGAAATGGTGAAGTTACTATTCCAGGACGGTCGCGCCTTCACCATGTAAATGCGCGCAGAGCAGAGAACGCCAAGGCAACCTGCGGCCAGTGCGCCTAAGGAAAGTAATTTGGTGAACGGCAAGTTTAAGTACAGTGCACCTGCGTAAGCGGTGGCTGCACCGGCGAATATGGATAGACCCAAAATCTCACGACTCAGCCAACTGCGCTTCCAGTTTTTGATGGCCCGATAGGCGTGAATGGGTCGACCCAAGTGCATTGGTGCGGCTGCAAGAGCGATCATCGCAATGGTTAGCGGCAAGATGGCGGATAGTGGCGAAAGCTGTTGCCCAAGCAGTTCCAGCAATGCAAACGTCGCGAAAGCACCAGCGGAGAGTTGCGTTAGGACTAACAGAAATACCAGCGATAAATGGACGTGCTGAGGCTGTACACGAGCTACGTCAACACGACCCAGTTCCGGCATAGCTTTCGCCGGCATAGTGACTCGAGTTGTGGAAAGACTATCGTCGGAAGAAGGCATGCCCGGGGCATCGCCAAGGGCATGATCGCGACTCCATGCCAACATGTCCACCAGTTCAATCATGATGGCGCCTTCCGGACAAGCGTTGACGCATGCCGGAGCTTGACCCGTAGTCAACCGCCCATGGCACATATCGCACTTGCCCACCACACCACGATCTTCGTTGTACTGCGGCACGCCATAGGAACAATTCCAGGTGCAGTATTGACAGCCGATGCAAGTATCAGCGGAGTGCAGGACAATACCGGTGGCCGTGTCTTTTGTGTAAGCTTCTACCGGGCAGCCGGTCATGCAAGATGGTTCCAGGCAATGATTACAGCCCATGGACATGTGCCAGCGCTGCGTTTCCGGATAGACTCCGCCTTCAATTTCGCCGACTCGACGCCAGTTCAAATGGGCCGGATTTCCGTTTTGTTCATTACATGCCACCACGCAACACTTGCAGCCGATGCAGGCACCCATGTCGAAGTGGAACCGGTACTGTTCCCCAGGATTCGGTGCACGGGTGGGCATCAACTTGGCAGGGTCTTTCACCAGCAAGGTGAATTGATGGTCATGCGGATATTGAAGCAGCGGGAGTTCAACGGGCAATCAGCACCCCCTGTTCTTCAACCGTATTTGCACAAAGCTGTGATCGCAGCCGAACCACTTCACCCACGACGCAAACGGCTGGCGAGACAACGTCCACTTGACCCCGGGATACTTCGGCCAGCGTAGAAATTACAACCCGTTCGCGATCAGTGGAACCACGTTCAATGAAGGCCACTGGTTCTGATGCGGGTCGACCGAGCGCTATCAATTCCGTCGCAATGCGGACGCGATTTTCAACGCCCATCAGAATTACTAAAGTGTCTACCCCACGGAACTTCATCCAATCAGGCGTTTCCGATTTTTGGTTGTGTCCAGTGATCACAGCGAAAGAGGATGCAATGCCTCTACACGTAAGTGGAATGCCCGCCAATGCTGGAACTGAGATCGCCGAGCTAATACCAGGAACCAGTTCCACTTGAATTCCATGAGCCTGCAGCAGCGCCCATTCTTCAGCACCACGACCGAAAACCAAGGGGTCGCCACTTTTCAGGCGGACAACAGTTTTATCTTGTGAAGCATGCTCCAGCATAAGGGAGTTGATTTCGTTTTGAATCTCTTCCTGTTGGCCATGACGTTTGCCGGTGTGGATTAACAGCGCGTGTGGGTTGGCAAGGGCCAAAATTTCAGGGCTGACCAGGCGGTCATACAGCACAACATCGGCACTCTGCAAAATGCGGAGGGCTTTGATGGTTAACAGGTCTGGGTCACCAGGGCCTGCGCCGAGTAGGTACACTTTTCCCATGCTTGGTTCCTAAGTTGAACAAATTGTGACGAGTGGAAGCTCAGACGATGAGCGGAAAACAGGAAGGAGGGAAGCGGGCTCCTAGCAATGAGTATGAGGCTTCCTGCACGGTGAGTAAATAGGTTGGCGAGATGATAATTTTTATCGAGTGGATAAGGAAGGTCACGAGGCTTGTAGATAGACAAATCTGTAGTTCTTTTTCAACGTGTTAAACAGGCAACTATGGAACCATGCCTTCATTTAACAACGATCCATCCGCCTCTGCAATTTTCTTTGCAATCGTGGACCTATAATTAAGATAGGGTCACAAACTCGTGAACAGACTCCTTCAAGTTTGTTCCATCTTAAGTAAAAAGAGGTTAGCCATGAAGCTACGAACGTCCATCTTCGCGATGGTAGTCCTGCTATTTGCTACAAATACAGCGTTTTCACAAGCCGTCACCGGAAGCTTACTCGGCACAATCACCGACGTAAGCGGTGCATCAGCACCAAACGCCAAGATCACCATCACCGAATCCAACACTGGCATTTCTCGTTCCACAACCACCAACGAGAGTGGCAATTACAGTTTCCCCGACCTTGCGCCGGGAACATACACCGTCTCTGCTGAGGTCGCTGGCTTCAAACGTTCCAGCCGCACAGGGGTGGAACTTCAGATCAACACGTCTCCTCGTGTGGACCTTGTGCTTCAGCCTGGTAACGTCAGCGAGAGTATTGAGGTCAGGGCCGATACACCGTTGTTGCAGACGGATCGCTCCGACACCGGTCGTCAAATTGATAGAGAAATTGCCGCCAGTCTGCCTTTGGGCACTGGACGCAATTATCAGAATTTGCTGAATCTAGTTCCCGGAACCACTCGATCTTCTTTTCAACATTCGCAGTTTTTCAATGCCGCCAATACTCTGCAAACCCAAGTGAACGGCAACATGCGTCAAGGGAACAACTACATGATTGAGGGCGTGGATAATAATCAACGCACTGGTCTGTTACAGATCATGACGCCTCCTATTGAAGCGATTCAGGCCGTCGCCGTATCTACTTCTAATTTCGATGCTGAACTGGGCCGCGCATCCGGTGCCGTGACCAACGTGCAATTGAAGTCTGGCACCAACAGTCTGCACGGTTCGGTTTACGAGTTCCTCCGCAATTCCGAATTCGATGCCCGTAGCTTCTTCAACCCGTCCGTTGGCCACCAAACCTACAACTACTACGGCGGCAACATCGGCGGACATGTGATCAAAAATAAACTGTTTTTCTTTGGCGATTATCTGCGCGTATCGGATCATCAGGCCAATACCAATCGGGTAAGCATTCCTGCTATGGATCTGCGGTCGGGGAACCTTGCACGGTCCACCACCGTGATCTATGATCCGGCTACCGGAAATGCTGATGGCACAGGACGAGTACCCTTCCAAGGGAATATTATTCCCACCAGTCGCATTAATCCCATTTCGACCAAGATCCTGGGTCTTGTACCTGCTCCGAACCTCCCTGGCGACACCAATAATTATTTCGCGCTACTCCCCTTCTATAAGGACTCCCATTCCTTTGATTACAAGATGGATTGGAATATCACAGATAAAGACCGCATGACCGGTCGCTTCAGCTTTGGCCGCCCAGTAACTTCACAGGCTCCGATTTTCGGCATTGCCGGTGGTCCTGCTCAAGGTGCGTTTCAAGGAGTTGGCATTCAAAAAACCTACAGCGCTGGCCTCAACTACAATCGCCTGGTGACTAACACTTTAGTTACTGAAGTACGCGTGGGCATTGCGCACTATAATAACGTCGCCCAAAATACTGACTACGGAACCAAGGCTTCCGACCAACTGGGCGTGCCCGGCGTCAACATCGACAATTTTTCTAGCGGCATTGTCGGTATCAATCTCAATGGTGGCTATTCTAATCCCGCAATTGGATATTCGCCCAGCATACCGTGGGTGCGTGCCGAGGCCAATATTAATCTGGTCAACACGTGGACCAAGAATTTCAACAATCATACTTTCAAATGGGGCGTAGATTTACGGCGTGTTCGCGATGAGTTGCTACAGACCCAAACCTTCAGCCCTCGTGGCCTGTATAGTTTTGGCGATGGGCAGACTGGCGTGAGACCAGCCACTGGGCAATCTGCACCTACTTCGTTTACAAACAATATCGCCAGTTTCCTGCTTGACCTGCCCAGCCAGGCTGGGCGTGACTTAGCAACTTACTTTCCGGCGTATCGCGCCTGGCAGTATTTCTTCTTCGCTCAAGACACTTGGGTGGTCACTCCAAAGCTAACGGTTAATTTGGGCTTGCGCTATGAGCTATATCCGCCCGCTAAACCGCGCTTTGCTGGTGGCTTTTCCAATTACAACTTTGTGAACAACACGCTTGAGATTGCAGGCATTGGCGCAGTGCCATCGAACCTTGGCGTTGCGTTCCATAAAAATTATTTCGCGCCTCGCTCAGGCATTGCTTACCGGTTTAATGACAAGACCGTGGTCCGGTCTGGATTCGGCATTAGTTACACTCCTTTTCCTGATAACAACTACGCCTATAATTATCCTGTAAGAGCCAACAATCAGTTTGATCCAGCCGTGGCCAGCTATGGTCCCGCAGTGCTTCCCGATGGACGCATCGCCACTTTTCAGAGTGGATTCCCCCCTCCAATCAACGTGCCGATTCCTACCGATGGCATTATCAAAAATCCCCCTATCAACCAGGCTTATAACTCAATCAATCAGAGTTTCAAGAACCCCTACGTTGAGACATGGAACTTCGCCATTCAGCGCACGCTGCCTGCAAACTTTGTTCTGGACCTGACCTACCTTGGCAGCCACGGAGTTCATCAGGTAGTCAATTATAATTTGAACGCCGCCAACTCCTTTGCCGCCATCGGCCAGGGTAATAACGGTTTGCCGCAATTCCCCACCCTGCGCCGCACTGCTGGTGTGAACTTACTGTTCGCAGGTTATTCCACCAGTTACAACGGTCTTCAAGTGAAGCTTGACCGTCGCTTCACAAAAAGCCTGGGTGTGACAACCGCCTACACTTACGCCAAGGGAATGGGTTTCCAAACCGGCGATGATGGTGGGCCACGTTGGTACATTGACTTCCGTCGTAACTACGCGCGGAACGATTTTGATCGCACTCACACTTTTGTCCAAAGCTATGTTTATGAACTGCCCTTTGGTAAAGGTCAACGCTGGATGAATTCTGGAATGGCTTCCAAAATCATTGGCGGCTGGCGGGCAAACGGGATTCTTACGCTGATGACAGGAACCCCGCTCACCATCACCACCAGTGCCGTGGCACTGAACGCCCCCGGGAACACGCAGACAGCCGATCAGGTTGCTGCGGTTCAGACCCCAGGCGGAATCAACACAATCGCCAATGGCGGTAGTGAATGGTTCAGCCGCTCCAGCTTCGCGGCCCCTGTTGGTGCACGTTTCGGAAACTCCGGACGCAACATCTTCAATGGCCCGGGCTTCTTCAACCTGGATGCTTCCCTTTTCAAAGTCTTCAACCTAACGGAACGGTTCAAGATGGAAATTCGTGGCGAAGCATTCTCTATCACCAACACTCCACAATTCGGCAACCCCAACACCAACCTGGGTGACGCTACCTTTGGTTTCGTGACAAGCGCTGGTGGATCTCGCAGTATGCAACTTGGGTTAAAGGTTGATTTCTAGTAGTAACGGATCGTTTGTGTGAGATAAGTGCCACTCGTAAGGGTGGCACTTTTTGTTTTTTGAGGATTCACAAACCAAACAACTCATCAACTTCTGCTTCCGAAAGTGGAGCTTCCCAGCCAGGTGTTTCTTTTACAAGGCCTTGCTTTAGCAGGTGCGCTGCCGAACCAAACCTGCGTTTAGATGAAGATGTCTTGGGAGCATATTCAATGGTGTGGGAAGGCAGGGTCTTAACCTTGTGAATGTTTTCCAGCATAGCATTATTATACTGCCCAATGTCACTTAGGAGCGAACCGTATCACCTACGATACAGAGCGGTGACCGCGAGGGAGCAGTCTTTCAACCACAGGTTATCTCAACAAAGATTGGAGATTCTAAGGCTGAATCCCTACCCCACATCACAAACATCGGACTTGATCTGGGTGGGGCGATTTCGCCTGCCGAGGACTTTCGCAAACTAATCACTAGCTTGACTTACTGCTTCTTAACAACAGGTTGGCGAAAACTTCGCTCCACTATATCGTTTGGATCAGTGGAAACGGGACCATCACGCCACAACCAGCGCATCATTTCAGGCATAATCGCTCCACCGAATTTCTGCCCATGAAGGTTCATGCCCCATGAGTAACTCACGTCATAACCCTTCTGCGTAAGTGCTTTCATCAGACGCACATTTTGAAAGAACCAGTCGCGCTTTTCGTCATAGGCGGCACCAGCTCGTCCGGCACCCCGGTTGTCATTCCGACCATCGCAAAGAAAAATGCGGATGGGCTTCTTAGCACTGGCCAGCACGCGTTCCGGGTAGACATAACCACCCCGGATGTTGGTGAAGCTACCAACAATACTCAGCACTTTTCGGAAATCATTCGGCCGTTCCCAAGCCACCGCGAACGCCGCGATCGCACCAGAGCTTGCACCCCCAATGCCATGTTGTTCAGGATCTTTTGAAATGCTGTACTCCTTGTGCAATGTCGGCATCAGCTCTTCTGTGATCACGCGGGCATACTTATCATCCGGCGTATTGTACTCCGTGCCCCGATTCGTCGTGCGGTCACCCCAGTCCTTCTGATTCGGCTCAGGTTGTTCCGGAGTGCGACCAGGATTGATGAACACGCCGATCATCACCGGGATTTCCCGACGATAAATCAAGTTGTCCATTACGTTTTGAGCGCGCAGGTCCCCCTCTTCATTTTTGAAAGCCTGACCGTCCTGGAAAATCATCAGGCTGGCCGGAACTGTGGGATCGTACTGTGCCGGTACATAGACCCAATACGTGTGCTGGGTGCCTGGATAAGCCGTGCTAGGTAACGTAAATGGCCCGCGGATCTCGCCTTTCGGAACGCCTTCTTGCGGCATGGAATCGGGTCCCAGTCGGTATTGTGAATTGGGATTAGGAGCTTGTGGCGTGGTAGTTGTTTGAGGTGCCACTTGGCCGAAAGCTGTTGCCGCTAACACTGCCGATATGGATAAAATCCTAAAATGTTTCATATTATGAAAGGCCCTGCAATTGCCCTGTACTATCTCCGAACGATTCTTCCTTCACACCCATGCGGTGCAACATGCTGAGGTAAAGGTTGCACAGCGGGGTTTTCTTTTCGAACCGCAGACGACGACCTCCGCGTAGTGTTCCCTTCCCTCCACCAGCCAACGCGATGGGCAGATTTTCCTCAAGATGCAAATTTCCGCACTTGATGCCACAACCAAACATGACCATGGAATTGTCCAGCAGCGATTTGCCGCCTTCATCCAAACTCTTCAGCTTGTTCAGAAAATACGCAACTTGTTCCACATGCCAAGTGACACACGTTTCATACTGCTTCTTTCGAACGGGCTCTTCAGCATGATGCGAAATGGAATGAAATCCGCCTTTCACTCCAGGCAGGAAGGAATAATCCTCATTGGTTTGTGCATCTGCGGTCATGAATGTACCAATCCGCGTGGTATCACTCCACAGTGCCAGAACCATAATGTCCATCATCAGTTTCATATGTTCGGGTCGCGTGGCGGGAATGCCCGGACCAGGGCGTTCCAACGGAAACTTCCCTTTGTTGATCCAACGTTTCTGTGGCCGAAGCGCGGCTTGTAAGCGCTGTTCCACAGACCGCACGGATTCAAAGTATTCATCCAACCTGACCCGATCACTAGAACTGCCTTCCTTACGAAGCAGCCTTGCCTGATCCTGCACAATGTCCAGAATACTACTCTCATCCCGTTGAAGCGCCGTCAACAGTGCTGGGCCGTCAGGATTGAGACTTGAAATCACAGGGGCTTTGTTCGACCGGAATAATCGGTCAAAGGCAAGTTGCGGAATGATCTCTTTTGGAACCGGTGTATGGGGATCGCGCCACGAAATAAATGACCCATACATGCGGGCGAAGCCTCCACCGGCAGTGTCAATTCCATTGCGCGTTGCTTCCAGGCCCAACTCGAAACTGGGCAGCATTGTCCGGTCGCCAATCTTTTGCGCCAACAGTTGATCTACGGTTGTACCGCCGGAATCCAAGTCGTCCCCTGACGTGCGTTCAACATAGCCGCCAGATAGCCAGGCAGGCACTTTGGGCCAATGGCCATTGCGCCCAACGGTCTTTGCATTCCAAAGATTTTCAAGTAGCAGGAAGTCGTTCTTCAGACTCTCCAGCGGTTTCAAATGGGGCGTAGTTTCGTAGGTCTCGCCTTCGCCCGCTGGCGTCCAAAAATCTGGACGCACACCGTTGGGCATGTACATGAACACGGAACGTAGCGGCGGTTCGGCAAGCGTTGACACGCTATCTGGAGTGGCCGCAGAAGCCACTGACTCCAGCCATGGAAGGGCCATCGCCGCGCCTGTGCCGCGCAACATTGTTCGTCTGGAAATTCTATTCGACATCTTTGATTGCCCTCATTTTACTACCATTGGCCCTATCCGCTTACGTGCAGGTGCAGCCGATTCCATTTTCACAACCCCACCTTGACTATTGCGAAATGGGACGCTCAGCACCACTTCACGAAACAGGGTGCGCGCTCGGTAATCATCTTTTTTCAAAGCGTCAGCCATGTGTTGCACCGTACAACTATCCCCATCCTGGAGGCTGCGGCCCAAGGCGTAACCAAGCACCTTACCCGAAAGGTGTCGCAGAAAGTCATCTTTTTTCTCAAGCAGTACATTGCGAAGTTCAGCAGGTCCATCGAATTTTTCCCCCGATGGCAGTACCCCTGTGGCATCAATTGCCGAGCCATCGAATTCCTTATCGCGCCAGCGGCCTGTCCAATCAAAGTTCTCCATTGCGAACCCGATGGGGTCCATCAGATTGTGGCAGGCAGTGCAGGCTGGATTCACACGGTGATTCAGGATTCTCTGCCGCATCCCCACGGCTGTTTTTGCTTCCACTGCGCAGTTTTCCAGACACTTCACCGGTTCAAGCGGTGGCACGTTGAGAGGCGGCGGAGGAACTGGTGTACCTAACATTGTTTCTAACACCCAGGCCCCGCGCAGCACCGGACTGGTCTGCCTATAGTGCGACGTCATCGCCATTACAGCACCAGAATTCATTACCCCGGCACGACGGTTATCGGGCCATTTCACAAGTTGTGCTTGATTGCCCTGAAAGTCTTTCATCTTGTCTTCCAGTTGATAAAACTTCACCAGCCGCTCCGTCATGTAAGTGTAATCGGCGGTTAGTAATTCCAGCAGGCTGCGATTTTCACCAACAATGCGTTGGAATAACAGAATAGGTTCAGCGCGCAGGTCAGCGGCAACGGGCGGCGTATAGTAAGTCTGCAACTCGGTCAGCATTGGTGCTGCTCGCCCACCAACATCTTGAGTGCCCAGCCACTGGCCAATAAATGTGCTGGTGAAAGTGCGCGACCGCGGATCGTCAAGCATGCGCTCCAGTTGCGATGTCAATACTTGTACATCTTGCAGCTTGCCTTGATCAGCCAGACTGGTTAACTCTTCATCGGGCATAGTTGACCACAGAAAATAAGACATCCGGGAAGCCAATTCATATTGGCCCAGCAGATAAATTCCTGGTTTCTCGTTTCGATGTTCAATCTTAAAAAGAAACTGAGGACTTACCAAAACCCCTTTCAGCGCTAGTTTCATGCGTTCTTCAAAAGGATCTCCACGTTCCGCCGCACGGTCATAAAGTTTCAGGTATGGGACGGCATCTATCGGCTCAACAGGACGCCGATATGCCTTCCGCAGAAAAGCTCGCAGAATTTGCTCGGCCACTTTTCGCGGTTGCAATACGTCGCCGCCAGGCTCCAGACCTAGCAGTCGATAGTGCATCGCCGATTTTTCAGGCACCGTTTCCATGGGCTTTTGCTCTAGCGTCAAACTGGTAATGGGCACCGCAGATCCGTCAACGATGATAGTCAAAAGTCGAAGTCCGCGAGCAAGGCGCACCTGCACTTGATACCCGGGAACACGACCGCCACCACCGCCCCTGTTCCCTGCACGAGCTTGCGGCAAGGTCAGCGGCACAGGCGTCCCGCCATCCACCTTTAATGAAAGTGAACCCATGCCTTCCTTACGTTCTGCGGCAACTCGCACCGTATAATCGCCACTGATATAAATTGAGATCGGCGTCGATAGCTCAGCACCAGGAACCAGAATGCGGGGTGGTGCCGCTTTTAAATCAGCGGGTAGCATTTGCGATGCGTTGACAGTCTTTACAAGGTCGGGAGTGATAATGGCGCGATCCACAATTTGCTGCGCTGCTTCCATATACCGTTCCATAAGTAACGGCGGAATGTACAACGTCTCACCGTTGGTATCGAACCCCGCACCACCGGTTCCATCGGCTGGGAAAAGCTCCGATACATTGTAGTCAACACCCAGTAAATCCCGAATGGAGTTGTGATATTCGCGACGATTCAAGCGGCGCAGGGCCACTGCACCGGCGTAGTCACCCGCATCGCATGCAGTTACCCGTAGGCGCTCATCAATCCAAGTGGACACCCTCAAACGATCCTCTTCCGTTAGCTTCGATTCCACTGGCGGCATGGTTCGATTACGCATCTGGGTAGCCACATCACGCCATAGCCCGCGATTGGCTTGCAAGTCTTTAGTTGAGGTTGCTTTTAAGAAATTGATGCGATTTTTAGGGCTTGCCGGGTTGTGGCATGCAGAACAATTCTGCGCCAGTACAGGGCGAATAGATTGAGCAAATTGATCACTGGAGCTTAGTTGCGATGCAGCAATAATCGGAAACGCAAACACCGACAACACTGCGACTAAACGTCTGCGAAGGTTTTGGGAAATCGACATGAACGCGCCTATCTTATCAAGTAAACAGGTCAAGTATCGTAGAAATCCGAGCCGTGACCGCCAGGGAGCTGTGCTTATGTATTTCATTACCTTCGCGTTCTATGGAGAGACGCGAAGGTAATGGCAATAAAAAAAGGACCAGCCTAAGGTCAGTCCTACTTAGGGGAAAAAGCCAGCCGAGCGTATCGGCTGGCGGGGGGGGTACTAAGCTAGCGCACGTTGATGGTCACCGTGTTGCTGGTCTGCCCATCAATAGTAAACACCACTTGGACATCACCCTTGCCACGCAGTGATAAAGGCAACTGCACGTTGAGTTGGTCCAGCCCTGTAAATTGGGGTTGGGCTCCGGCAAACAATACAGCAGCATCCACGCCGCCAATGGTTGCTTTCACGTTGGCCAAACCGGTGTTCTTTCTTAGCCCAGTGCCAAAGAAAGTCACCACTACAATGTCGCCGGCTTCACCCAGATCCATTGGCGTCGCCGTACAAACTGGCACGCTGGAACATTGGAACACTGCGATGGGAGTCTGAACGTTATTGGCGGTTGAGCGTAAAGCCACTGCCGCCGCCACTGTTCCTCCAGGCATGGTGAACACCGAGGGCGCCACCGTAGCGACGTCCAGGCTGGTAGTAGCCGTGGCCCCGCTGCCGCTTGTGACGGTAATCAACGCCGTCCCAATTCCCGTTGCCGCTGGCACCACAAAGTTCACCTGATCAGGGCCGACGTAGAACAACTGCCCCAGCCTTTGCGCACCGTTCGTATCCTGAATCGTTACAGTGGTTCCATTGAATGTGACGGGAAGCGGAGCCGCTGACGGCGCCCCTGCTTGAGTCGCAAGCCCTGAACCATATCCCGATGCAAGGCTGTCCGGTGCCACCTTGCTTCCAATGTTCCAGGCCGCAGAAGTAACTGTCAACTTGGTTGGAGCATTGGGTGTAATGATCTGCGTGGATGCATCAATTGACTGTATGAACTTGATCAACTGAGCCCGCTTTGTGGCATCTTGCAATGTATCCGCACCAGTCCCTGCGGAACGGTGTGGCACCACCTGCATTACTGCTTCAAGTGTGTTTGCCGCGCCACCATGAAAGAACGTTTGCGGAAAAGCAAATAGCGAAAGTAGTGACGGTGGTACGAATCCGTCAATCCCAATTGCCGGCGCAGCATTCTGGCGAACTTCATTGAACGCCGATGCAGTAAAGGTCCCCACGCTGCGCAGTTCAGTGATCAATTGCCCATTGGAAACCAAGCTGGAATCGGGTGCTCCGCTAAACCGCACACGGCCAGAGGTCCATTGCGCACCACCGTGACAGCTTTGGCAGTTTGCTTGAATAAACGCTTGACGACCCGCAGCAATAGCCGGATCTGTAGAGCCACGCAGCGGAGAAATAGGAGCCCGAATACCACTTTGGACATACGCTTCCATTGCATCCCAGGCAGGCACTCCACGCACTTTCAACTGATTGCGACCGCGGCTGACAAGCGGTGTCAAATTGACCACGGTCGTATCCTGTGTAATGCCATCAGCTCCGACAATCACCCCAAGCCCCCCGGAAACAGCGCGAATATTCAATTCGAAATCCGCCTGCTCATCGCGCTCACCCGACCAGTTCAGCGCACGAGCTGTCTTACGCGTCGGGTCAGTCTGATCGAAATCGGTGTGTTGTGAAATAGTGCGTTTGGGGCCAGAAGGGAAAATCCAAACCACGTTGTCAGTCAATCCATGAGGGTGACAAGCGCCACAGGAACCCCAACCGTTGTTCGACATTCTTCCTGTGATAGCGGCCCCTCCGACAACGGTCGGGTCGAACTCGCCGATTGAGGTATGGTACAGCTCTTTGCCCACATGGATCTTATCCTCTTGCGATCCAAGCACTGGCAAACTGGCTGATCGAATCGTTGTTGTTACCTTTTCCACAGCGCCGCTTAGATCAATCACGCTCACGTCTCGCGAAACATAGTTCATCACGTATGCAGTCTGATCAGTGGATGTAATGACAATTCCCCGTGGATTCTTGCCAGTGTTAATTTGCAGCACGCGGGTGGCATCGGCTGGTTCGTTCTGCACTGTGGCTGCACCGGTGGCTGGGTCAAACTTCACCTTCACAACAATGTTGCTGGCCGCACTAACCACGTAGCCTTCATCCGTTTTATGCTTCAGCGCAATCGCCCAGGGTTGAGTGATGAACCGCTTTGGAGTGGCCGTCTGCGCGTCCACAGCGGAGTGCATGTTGATGGTCTTACCAGCGTCTTTACGCGTTGTTGTATCAATCACGCTGAGTAAACTTTGCGTGTTGACGTTGAAACGGAAGGGTCCATTTGGCGATGCCCCAGTGTTGGGCACAAAGGCAAACTTGCCGCGAATGGCGATATTGTTCAATTGATTTGGATAGGCACCGGTCACAAACTTGAAGTCCGCTGTGACTGGTACGGCAGGTGGAGCAATGCGCTGCAAAGCGTCGCCTGCGGCCTTGAAACCAGTATCCACTATGGGATTAATAACAACATCGGCCAGTACCGTGTCCGTTGCCGCCGATAGGATTGTGACGTGGCCAGCCTTGGCATCGTCGGTACCATCGGTTTTGCCGTCAACCGGTAGGGACAGAAATTGCGTGACGTAAACAGTTTCCTGCGTGTCATCTCCTGATCCACTGTTCGTGATTGCAATACCGCGCGGCTCAAAACCAACATTGTCAATGGTTCGAATGGAGTAGTTTGAAGTGTCAATGGACGTCACCGTGTTGGAACGGGCATTGGCGACATATAACTTACGACCTTGCGGAGTCAGCGCCAGGCCGTATGGTTCTGTGCCAACCCTAATCGTGTTGATGACGGTGGCGATGCTGGCCGAGCTTCGATCAATCGCCAGCACCGTAACGGTTCCGTCCACGGTATTGGCCACATAAGCGCGGGTGCCATCGGGCGAAATAGCAACACCGTTCGGTTCCTTGCCAACGCGGATTTCGGCAAGCTTCGCGTTGCCGTTCTTCGCATCGAAAAGCGTCACGCTGTCGTTATCAGGATTAGCCACAATCAGCAGCGAGTCATCACCACTTAAAGCAAGTGGCTGTGAGCTTGTAGCCCCAGTGAACCTCACCAGCGATTGCGCCGCAGCATGGCGTGGATCCTGTGAAAGATACGTTACCGCTCCGCCAAACACAAGCGGCAGTAAAAACAACTTGAAATTAATTTTCTTCATTCAGCTTCTCCTTTACTTCTCCCTGTTGTCGTTTCAAAGCAAGTGCCTTTGTAGTTGTCGAACCAGTCACGCGAACTCTGTCGTAGAACCGCGTCGTGCAACCGCATCGCGGCACTCTAAAAGCCTTGCCTGGAGTCGGTTCTTTGGGGGGCGTATCAAGCATTGATCTCGTGTTACTATGGACTCAATTCCGTACAAAGTCTTGAAGACCATATAAAAGGTATATAAAAATTCTAGGAAACGCCCATGTCTAACAAAAACGGGTGCTTATATGAATTCGATCCTTTTGTCCTAGACACAGTTCAGCACCTATTACTGCGCAATTCCACCCCCGTTCCGCTCACTCCCAAGACTTACGACACATTACTTTTCCTTCTTGAAAACCACGGTCGCCTCCTTTCTAAAGTGGAATTGATGCAGGCCGTGTGGCCTGACAGTTTTGTGGACGAATCAAATCTGACCCAACAGATTTCCATGATCCGTAGAGCGCTTGGTGAAAGTGCCGGTGACGATCGCTACATTGTTACCGTAACGGGGCGCGGATATCGCTTCGCAGCCTCCGTGACGCATGTAACACCTGTAACACCAGAGGAGGTCCTCAACGATGCGGTGGAGCCTATCCCAACGCCAGTGCAGAGCATTGCTGCACCTCCCACTTCCCGGATTCTGAAACCGACACTGGCCGTCCTTGTTGCTGCAATCTTTGTGCTGGGTGCGTCAATTTACAACAAGCAGAATTCAAAACTTCGCCCTCCAGAAAAACCCCGCACTCTGGCAATTCTTCCCTTTCAAAGTCTGCGCGAAGATCCCAAGAACGACTTCCTCGGCTTTTCCTTGGCCGATGCAGTAATCACCAAACTGGGATATGTACATTCACTAATTATTCGCCCCTCTTCCGCCATCAGCGTTTACAAACATCAAGTGATCGACATTCCCAAAGTGGCCGCCGAGTTGCATGTGGATACACTTCTAACCGGGAACTTTATCCGCGATGGGGATGACCTAAGGATCACTTCCCAACTGATTGACGTGAAGACCCAGAACATTCTTTGGCGCGGTGCCTTTGACCTGAAGTATGAAAAGCTGTTGACGTTGCAGGATAGCGTGGCTCTTCAAATTATCAAAGGCCTGGAATTGAGTCTCTCTCCATTGGAATCAGAAAAGCTTAAACCAGACCGACCCATTGATCCGCGTGCCTATGAATACTACCTGCGCGGTGTGGACCTTTACGCTAATAATGACTTTCCCTTGGCTGTGCAGATGCTTCGGAAATCAACTGAACTTGAACCTGGCTACGCGCCAGCTTGGGCTGGTCTGGGTAGGGCACATTCGGCCAATGCATCGTTTGAATTCGGCGGTCGCGATGGTTACCAAAACGCGCAAGTAGCCTTTGAAAAGGCCCTATCCTTGCAGCCCACTGAAATGGAAGCTCAAATTTACATGGCGAATCTGCTTACCGACATGGGCAAGGTGGAACGTGCTGTACCTCTGTTGAGGCAGGCCCTGCAAATCAATCCGAATCATGCGGAGGTGCATTGGGAACTTGGGTACGCCTATCGTTTCGCGGGAATGCTGAAGGAATCAGCAGCGGAATGCGAAATGGCGCGTCAGTTAGATCCTGGCGTGAAGTTCAACAGCTCTGCGTTGAATTCCCATTTATATTTAGGCGACTACGACACGTTCCTGAACAGCCTTCCCCGCAATACAGATGCCGCATTGATTATCTTTTACAGGGGTTTTGGCGAGTATCACAAGAAAAATTGGGATCGTGCGGCAAAGGAATTTAATTTAGCATACGAACTCCGACCAACATTGCTGCAAGCCAGGGTGGGGAAAGCGCTGAGCGAAGTGATGGCCAAGCGCAATGGTAAGGCGCTTGAAATGCTGCATGACATGGAAAGTAAAATTGAAGATCGCGGTGTTCGGGATGCAGAGGCAAGTTACAAAATCGCCCAAGCCTACGCGGTTGCAGGCGATAAGAAGTCGGCATTGCGCGTGTTGCGACAGAGCATCGAGAATGGATTTTTCTCCTACCCATACTTTGTCACTGACCCGCTGATGGACACATTGCGCGGTGAGCCGGAGTATTTACGGCTGATGACATTGGCACAGCAAAGGCACGACACTTTCAAAAAGCTACTATTCTAAGGGAAGGAAACCCACAATGAAATCGGTCAGCATAAAAGCATCCGCAAATCGCACACTCGGTTCAGCCTCGGGACAAATTCAGTATGCCAAAGATTGGGATTCACCCATGACGGATGCAGAACTAGATGCTTTCCTGGGAGTTTGCGTGAATCTTCCGCTGCCTCTTCCACTTTCATAAGTTGGCAAAGCCTCCAGTAATCCACAAAGATCGATTCGATAGAAAGGTTGGACGTTTGTCACTAAGGATAGAAATTTGTCTGCCTACCCGGTTAAGATGTTCTGGTAGCGCGGCATTCCACGCTGTATCCTAAGAAACATGCTGCCGTTACCTTCACTCACTCGTCGTGGATTCCTACACGCTGTTGCCCTTCCCGCCATCGCCATTCCAAAACAAACGGGCATCCGCATTGAAAGCGTCAGCTTGTCGTTCGAAGATATCCGCTACCGTAGTCCGTACAAATTTGGTGGCGTTGCAGTGGATCGGGCCACTCTATTGAACGTGGAATGTATCGTTCGTACGCGCGATGGCAAGACCGCAAAGGGGTTCGGTTCCATGCCACTAGGCAACGTCTGGGCGTTCCCATCGCGAACGCTTCCATACGACGAGACCTTGGCCGCTATGAAGGAACTTGCCCGACGCTTGGGCCCAATCACGGCCAGTTACAAAGAGTTCAGCCATCCGGTGGACATCAACACTTCTTTGGAACCGGCCTATTTGAAAGCAGCGGCTGAAGTGAGCGCCAGCTTGAAGTTGACCATTCCCATTCCCAAGCTGTGCATGTTAGTCACCGCCAGCGCGTTCGACGCTGCAGTGCATGACGCCTTCGGAAAAGTTCACCAACGGAGTTGCTATTCCACTTATGGACCAGACTTTATGGAGAAGGATCTTTCGAACTATCTGGGTGCACCTTTTCGTGGCGAGCATCTCAACCGCTACTTACTCCAAAAGCCCAGACCATCGGTGAATTTATACCATTCCGTGGGTGGCTCTGATTCGCTCACCGCGGATCAACTTACAACGCGACTCAATGATGGTTTGCCAGAGACTCTGCCAGATTGGATCCGTTACAACGGATTGCACCACATCAAAATCAAGTTACAAGGTGATGAACTGAAGTGGGATGTGGACCGTGTGGTAGCCATAGACCGCATCGCCCAGGAAACCAGTCCCAACGTAGAGTGGCGCTATTGCGTGGACTTCAATGAACGGTGTCCAAATGTGGATTACTTACTGGAATTCCTGCGTAAGTTGAAAGAACAAACTCCCAAGGGGTTCGCCCGCATCGAATACATTGAACAACCCACAGCACGAGATTTGAAAGCTGATCGCGCCAATGTTATGCATCAGGCAGCAAAGCTGCGGCCAGTTGTAATTGATGAATCATTGACAGATTTAGAATCGTTGCTGATGGCCCGCGAACTGGGTTACACCGGCATTGCCTTGAAAGCGTGCAAGGGACAAAGTCAGGCGATTCTGATGGCCGCTGCAGGTCAAAAATATAAGATGTTCCTATGCGTGCAAGACCTCAGTTGTCCTGGAGCTTCGTTGATCCATTCAGCAGGAATCGCCTCCCATGTTCCCGGTGTTACAGGCATTGAATCCAACTCCCGCCAATATTTACCATCGGCGAATGAAGCGTGGAAAGGCAAGTTTCCAGGGATTTTTGAAATCCGCAAAGGCAGTTTAGATACAACTGCACTTACTGATAAAGGGCTTGGCGCAGTCGCTTAGGGTTGCACGTGGTCCGATACCGAGCCGTGACCGCGAGGGAGCGGTAGCTGGTACCCGATTAGCCTTCGACGCAAGCCAAACACCGTTCACCATACACAAGTACAATCAATAAATGATGCGATTTTGCGTTGTAGCGTTCCCTCTATTTGCAGCCCTTCTCTGTTCAGGAATTTCAACAGCGGCTGATTGGCCGCGCTTTCGTGGACCCAATGGCAGCGGTGTGGACGCCACCTCAAAGGGTCTGCCCGTGGAGTTCGGACCGAATAAAAATATGGTCTGGAAAACTGCTGTTCCATTTGGACGCTCTTCCCCCATCATTTTTGGGAACCGCATGTTTCTGACAGCCAGCGAAGGCGATCAACTGATTACCCTTTGTTACGACACAAACAACGGCAAGCTATTATGGCGTCGCGAAGTGAAAAGTGTACATAAGCAAAAAGTATTTCGCGCCAATGATGCGGCCAGTTCCAGCGCAACAGTAGATGCGTCCAACGTCTATGTCTTTTTTGCCGACGTTGGCCTAATCGCTTACTCACACGAAGGGAAAGAGCGTTGGCGACAAGCCCTGGGGCCGTTTGACAGCTTTTACGGGATGGCTGCGTCTCCCATTGTCGATGGCGATATGGTGATCTTGTTGTGCGATCAATCAACGGACTCCTATCTGCTGGCAGTAGATAAAAACACGGGTCGCCAAAAGTGGAAGGCTGACCGCCCAGGGATGAATATGGGTTGGAGCGTGCCTATTGTCCACGATGGACAAATCCTGGTTACTGGCACAACGCGCGTGGATTCGTACTATCTGGCAACCGGTGAGCGACGCTGGTGGTTCCCAATTGGATCGGAAGGCGCCATGGGTACTCCAATATGGAATGGCGATTCATTGATTGTCTCTTTCTCCGGTCATGATAAGCCCTGGCTTCCATCCTTCGAATCCACCCTGGCGCAGTATGACACCAACAAAGACGGTCGTCTTTCAAAAACTGAATTCATGGCCGATAAGGATTGGGGCGAACATTTTGGCTGGATAGATGCCGATAAGAATGGTTTCATTGATGCCAAGGAATGGAAGGTGGCGCTAGATTTCGGGGGTGGCGAATATGGCGCAATGTCCATCAAACCTGGTTCGGCAACCGGACAACTCCCCGCCACCGCAGCCACATGGCGAATGAAGCGCAACCTTCCCTATGTGCCTGCGCCAGTGCTTTACAACGGCGTCTACTTCATGGTGAAGGATGGCGGCATTGTAACTTCACTCAACCCTGAAACTGGCACCATCCTCAAGCAGGGGCGTGCTGCGGATAGTTTGGGCGAATACATGGCATCACCCGTGGCCGCTGACGGCAAAGTGTACTTACTAAGTGAAGCGGGCAAACTTACTGTGCTAAAAGCAGCCGGGGAATGGGATGTGCTAGCGGTCAATGATATGGGTGAGGAGACTTACTCCACCCCGGCGATTTCCAATGGCCGCATCTTCGTGCGCACAAAATCTACGCTATATTGTTTTGGTATGCGACAGTAACTTTGCCCGATACATCAATTAGCTAACACTTTGTCGGGTGGCTGGAAATTTGGCGTGCAGATTTTCCGCAAGGATAGTTTCCAGCATGGTGATGGCATCGAATACTTCCACAAAGGAAGTATAGATAGGGGCCAACCCAATGCGCAAAATATTCGGCTCACGAAAGTCAGGAATCACACCATGCTTTATTAGAGCCTGCGTCAACTTCCAGGCCTCTGGATGCATCAGGGCTACATGGGAACCGCGCTTGCCGCCTTCTGCTGGCGAAGCAATTTCCACACCATATTTCACCAGACGTTCTTGAACCAAGGCAATTACGTATTCAGTAAGCAGAAAGGATTTCTTTCGCAGCCGATCCAGACCCGCTTCCAAAATCATGTCTAAGGCAGGTTCAAGTGCTGCCATAGACAAAACTGGCGGAGTGCCTGTCAGAAACTTTTCAATCGTTTCAGCGGGTTTATATTCCGGATTGAAACTAAATGGATCAGCGTGCCCAAACCATCCGCGAATAGGGTTTTCCAAGTGCGGAAGCAATTCTTCGCGCACGAAAATAAACGCTGGGGAACCAGGACCACCGTTCATGTATTTATAAGTACATCCAACCGCCATATCTACAAAATGTTTATCCACTTGCAGCGGCATCACTCCAGCGGAATGGCTCAAATCCCAAATCACAAGTGCCCCCACTTTGTGAGCTGCCTCAGTGATCAAGTGCATATCAAAAACCTGGCCAGTCTTATAACAAGTGTGGGTGAGGGAAACAACCCCTGTATCTTCGTTTAAGTTTTCCAGCAGTTGCTCCACTGTTTTCATGATCCGCAGTTCGCCAGCGTTTTCCAAAATATAAAGATCGGAAGGGAAATTATCCGCTAGCGTAAGAATCACTTTGCGGTTGTGAACTTTCATTGCCGCACTAATCAACTTAAACAAGTTTATGGAAGTGGAATCAGATACCAGGACTTCATTGGCCTTCGCCCCAATAATCTGGGCAATCTTGTCTCCTAATCGGCGTCCAAGCAAAAGCCAATCATGTCCCCAACCGCGAATCAGACCGGTTCCCCACTCTTCATCAATGGAACGAAGTAGTTTTTGCTGACCTTTCTTTGTTAATCGACCGAGAGAATTCCCGTCCAGATAAATGATGTTTTCTTCGCCAAAAACAAACTCGTTTCTGAACTTGGCTAATTCGTCGGCTTTGTCGGCTGCTTCGGCCAACGCTCGACCCAGGCTGGGTTTTGGAGTACTCATGATCAATGAACAGAATAGCGTACAATACAAGCTTGCAAACACCTCGGGTTACAGTCGTCATTCCCACATTGGGTAACGACGCGACTCTTTGGGAGTGCGTCAGCTCGCTTATGGCGCAGACGATCACCGATATAGAGGTTGTCATTGTAGACAATAGTGGAAGGGGAGCGGTAACTCGTTCACGACCGCAAAACGCCAACGTGAATATTCTTGAGATGCCTGCAAATATTGGCTTTGGTGGCGCTGTCAACGCGGGATTCGCCAAGAGCAATTCACCGTTTCTTGCGACTATCAATGATGACGCCATGGCATCTCCCACTTGGCTGGAGAATCTTTTAATAGCCATGGAAAGCGATCCACGCATAGGTTCCTGTGCCAGTGCCGTCCTGCTTATGGGAACGAATTCTTTAGACTCAGCAGGCATGCTAATGGCCGCCGATGGATCCAGCAAGCAAAGAGGGAATGGGCAGCCCCACTCAACATTTGCGAAGTCTGAAATGGTTTTAATGGCCAGTGGTTCCGCTTCGTTTTTTCGAAGAGAAATGATTGAACAAACGGGTGGGTTCGACGAAGACTTCTTTCTATATTGCGAAGACTCAGATCTTGGATTGCGGGCCCAATGGGCTGGCTGGACTTGCGCCTACGTCCCGCAAGCATTGGTCACGCATCGTTACTCGCAGTCTTCAGGCAAGGCATCGCCTCTGAAGGCATATCTCGTAGAACGCAACCGTTTGCGACTTATTGTGAAAAACTTTCCGCTACTGGAATTATTCATTGCACCCTTCGCTGCCGTCTTACGATATTACTGGCATGTTCGTGATCTGGCCATCGGTACCGGCAAAGCAAGCCAATTTCGGCAATGCGGAAATTCATCCTTGTATCTGATTTGGCTGGTGGTCAAAGCCCATTTGGCACTTTTTCCAGCGCTGCCCAACTTGATAAAGAAGCGTGCAAAAGTCCGCCGATCAGCAAAACTTTCCACTTCGCAATTCCGAGCTTTATTGCATGGTCATTCCATTTCACTTCGCCAGGTGGCCGAACAGTGATGAAACCGATTGGACCGGATTCGTTGATGATTCTTATCCCGGCCTTCAATGAAGAAGGGGCCATTGCCAATGTGGTCAAGGAAGTTCATTCTGTTCTGCCTGGAGTTCCAGTACTCGTTGTGGATGACTGCTCCCCCGACGGAACTCGGATTGAAGCAATCAATGCCGGTGCCGATGTTATCTCGGTTCCTTACCATTTGGGACTTGGAGGGTGCGTTCAGGCAGGGTATCGGTTGGCGTTTGAGCTCGGCTTCAGCTACGTAATTCGCATCGACGGTGATGGCCAACACGACCCCCGCTTCATTCCTGCTATCTTCGATAAACTAAAAACATCTGGCTGCCAAATGGTGATCGGGTCACGATTTATCAATGGGGGCGGGGAGCATACCAGCATTTGGCGCAAGCTTGGCATATTGTTTTTCAGAGGCGTTTTGCGGCCAATTCTGGATAAACCAGTGCACGATCCAACTAGCGGTTTTGTGGGTGTGAACAAAGATGCCATTGCCGTGTTCGCCCGTAGCTTCCCATTGGAATACCCGGAAATTGAGGCGCTGGTTGTCCTACAACGTCGCCGATTCCGCTTTGAAGAAGTGCCTTGCAAAATGCGCGAAAGGCAAGCAGGCAAGTCCAGCATCACAACGTTAAAGTCGGTTTACTATGTCATTCACGTGTTACTCGGGGTGTTCATCAATATCTTAAAATATGGGGAACGGAGACCCAAATAGATGATGAACCGTTTGTTGAGTGTCACCTTCGGAATGAGCGTGCTATTGATCGGCGTTGTGCTGTTTTCAGTACGCAGATCGCACATCCGCGTGGAGTATTCCGTAAGTTGGTTGGTCGCAGCGTTCGTAATGCTGATTCTGTCCAGTTCAGATTTTGTTCTGGGTACCATTGCCAATTTGTTAGGCATCACTTACGCTCCGGTGGCTTTACTGTTGGTTGTATTGAGCCTGTTCCTTATGGTTTTTTATCGTTTCTCAATTGTAATCTCCGACCTGAAAGACGCTAACATCGCCTTAACTCAAAAGTTGGCCATCCTCGAATACCGCATCCAAGATCTGCATGAAGAAAGAAAAGAAGAAGACTGAATCAGTTATCACTGAGCCCTCTGGAAACGCATGGTGGGCTTATGGTCTTGGGCTATTATTGTTGGCTTTTTTCGTCTTCGAAATCTATCAGCCAATGTTGACAGGTCCATTTGCATTTGACGATAGTTATCTTCCCATGCTCATGCCCAATGGTGTGGAACAGCCATTCACAGCTTGGATCAGCGGCTTGCGACCAGTATTAATGGCCAGCTATTGGGGGAACACAAGGCTTTCTGGCCTAGAGCCAGAGGCATTCAAATTGTGGAACATTTGGATTCATTTATGCTCAGCGATCTTAGTATGGCTATGGGCACGCAAGCTGATTCAAAGATTTTATCCTGACGCAATGGGCGATGCCGTTAGCGCTTTTGTTGCCTTGATTTTTCTATTGCATCCATTGCAGACCGAATCAGTGTCGTATGTGGCCGGACGTTCAGAATCGCTCAGTGGACTTCTATTTCTGGCTGCATTGGTTACATTCCTTTATCATGGTCCACAGGCAATTGGTTGGCTAAGAGCGTTGTACGTTCTGCTGCTGTTTGGGGCTGCTTTGCTGACAAAAGAACACACTGCCGTCTTTCCTCTACTACTATTACTGACCGACTATTTTTTCTATCCAGGATTCTCACTGGAGGGCATCCGCAAGAATTGGCGAGTTTATCTACTCATTGCGTTGGGTGCGATTGCAGGAGTTTTCACTACCTTCCGTCTGTTGCTCAATGCCGATTCTGCCGGGTTCAGACTCAAGGAATTCACCTGGTATCAGTATTTCTTCACTCAGTGCCGTTCCATTGTTACTTACATCCAATTGTTTCTGTTTCCTGTTGGACAGAACGTGGATCATGACCAAGCCATTTCATACACATTCTTCGATCACGGCACCCCACTCGCTATATTGGCACTGCTGATTTTGTTAGTCGGTGCATGGCTTGTTCGAAAGCGATTTCCGTTGGCCTGCTACGGTGTTTTAGTTTTCCTGTTACTGCTTGCACCCACTTCCTCTGTTATCCCGATAAAAGATACTTTGGTGGAACGCAGAATGTACTTACCGTTGATTGGTCTTTGCCTAGTTGTGGCGCAGTTCCTGCTGTTACTCCGTATCCCTCGTGCGGCGATGTTAGTTATCATTGGCACCATCTCGCTGGTGACTGGTTACACAACTTACGTGAGAAATCATGTTTGGTCCAGCACCATTTCTTTATGGACCGATAGCGCAGCAAAGTCACCACAAAAGGGCAGGCCAACTTTTCAACTTGCTTATGCTCAGTACGAAGCAGGAAGTTGTGTTGAAGCGGTAAATAACTATGCCACGGTTGCCCAGCTTGAGAAGCCTGATTATCGCCTCTATGCCGATTGGGCTCTTGCGGCAGATTGTGCTGGCAGGTACGACGAGGCTCTCGAAAAACTAAGGCTGGGGGCAGCATTGGAAGATAGCGCGCATGTGCACGCGACTATGGGAATGATTTTAGCAAAGCAAGGAAAGTCTGACGAAGCACTTACAGAATTGGCAAAAGCAGAAACACTCGATGCTACCTTTGCCATGGTCTCGTTCTATCGAGGGAACGTGTATATGCAGCGCAAAGAATACAGTAAAGCCATTGAATCTTACAAACATGCAATTCATTTGGACCCACAAAATCAAACCTTTCAGCGATCTTTAGCGATGGCCCAGCGGCAGGGCAAAGAGTAACATCACCTTGCGAATTGGAATTAATGCTTTGTATCTAATTCCTGGCGGCGTGGGCGGTACTGAGATTTTTCTTCGCAATCTGCTCACTTCTCTTTCGCGCATTGATCGCACCAATGAATACGTCATTTATACGGATTCCGGCACCGGTACGGGCCTCATTCCGGACGCGCCAAACTTTAAGCAAAGCCGTCAACCAATCAACGCAAAGCTGCGGCCTGTGCGCATTCTGTGGGAACAACTGGCACTTCCCTTTGCCATACGATCCGATAAATTAGATGTGCTGTTGAATGCGGGGTTCACGTCTCCTTCATGGGCTAGTTGCCCTCAAGTGACTTACATTCACGACTTACAATATAAGTGCCATCCAGAATACTTTCGACCACTAGACTTGTTGTTTTGGAAGTTACTAGTTGGGTCATCCATTCGTAATTCCACCCGGTTAGTGACTCTATCCACTGCCGCACAAAGAGACATCCAACGATTCTTTAATCGCAGTGCTGCCGTTGCACCGCTCGGCGTGGAACAACTATTTTTCGATATGGCGGCTCAGCGCAAATCGAACGATACTCAGCCCTATATTCTGTGCGTTTCCACACTCCACCCACACAAGAACATTGAGCTTCTGATTCAAGCTTATGCAGAGTTCAGAAACCATCATCCTGAAATCAATCTGGTCCTGGCCGGCATGCGCGGCTTCAACGCTCAACCGGTGGAACAACTGATCCAGCAATTAGACCTCAGCCAACATGTAAGGATAACAGGATGGATTTCCCGTGAAGAAATTTATAGCCTTTACGCAGGGGCCAGCAGCTTTGTGTTCCCATCCCTCTTTGAAGGATTTGGCATTCCCCTTGTGGAGGCTTTGGCCGCAGGAATCCCATCTATTTGCGCCGACCTTGAACCTATGAAATCCAACGCCCAAGGTGCTGCATTAACGTTTGATGCAACCAGCCGGGAAGCGCTCACTCAGTGCTTGCTCACGATCACAGAAGACCAGGAACTGCGCGCCCGCTTGCGTGCGGAAGGTCCACGACAGGCGCAACAGTTTCGTTGGGAACGGACTGCCGCCGTCACCTTGCATGAATTAACTATCGCAGCAGATCTTCCAGTTGGATCTTAGCCTCAGTTTTTTCGTCACGATATTTTACGATCACCGGGGTGTACAGCGAGATGCCCCATTCCTTGCCAATGCCGCTGGTAATGGCGCGTGATCCGGCAACCACCACCGCACCTTCAGGGATGATCAGCGGCATGTCATCCGTCGCTTTATGAACCAACCCTTTTACGAGATCGTATACGGGTGTTGATCGATTCAGAATTGTCCCCGATCCCAACACTGCCCGTCGCTTCACCACAGTTCCTTCATACACACCACAGTTGCCGCCCACCAGAACGTCGTCCTCAATGATCACCGGCATGGCCCCGACAGGTTCCAAAACTCCGCCGATTTGCGCTGCGGCGGATAGATGGCATCGCGACCCAATTTGAGCACAGCTCCCAACCAACGCATGGGAATCCACCATGGAGCCTTCACCCACATATGCACCCACGTTGATGTACATGGGAGGCATGCAGGTGACACTTCTGGCGACATAGCAGCCATCGCGAATGCTGGAACCGCCGGGTACAATTCGCACGCCACTATCGGCGGAGAACTGCTTTACGGGATACGTTGACTTATCGAAAAAAGGTTGGCGCGAGGCGTCAATGGACATGTCCACAATGTTGCCCAAACGGAAGCCAAGCAGAATCCCTTTCTTAACCCAGGGGTTCACTCGCCAACCGGTGGGCGTGGACGAATCGGGTTCTGCCGCACGGATCTCACCGGCGTTCAAGGCTGTTTTGAATCGTTCAAACAAAGAAAAATGCTGCTCGCCATATTCGGCGGGTTTATTATCGAAGGCCTGTTCTATTTGATGTTGAAGTTCAGTCATAGCGATTAGCCAGTTACATGCACACTGCGTTGGGCCATCATGTTCAATGAGGAAAGCACGCGTTCAATAGTCACCAAAGTCTGCGGTTGCGGTGGAATCATAGGCAAGCGCCAAACAGGCTTCAACAGTCCCATCATAGCCATGGCGGCTTTGATCGGTTGCGGGTTGGGCTCAATGAAATTCATTTCCATAAGAGGCAGGAATTTGCGCTGCAACTGACGAGCTCCAGCGAAGTCGCCTTGCAGTGCAAGACGCGTTAATTGCGTCATTTCCCCAGGAATTTGATTGGAAACAACACTGATGATGCCTTTGCCACCCAGTGCAATTACGGGAATCGTGATGGAGTCATCACCAGACAGCATGTGAAAGTTGCGTGGCACTTCATGAACAATTTTCGCCATTTGGGAAATGTTTCCCGAAGCTTCTTTGACGGCGACAATGTTGGGTAGTTCCGCCAGTCTCTTCAAAGTTGCAGGCTCAACATTCACCCCGGTGCGACCTTGTACGCTGTACACAATAATTGGAAGATTAACGGTTTCAGCCAGCAGTTTATAGTGCTGATACAGGCCTTCCTGCGTGGGCTTGTTGTAGTAGGGCGTCACCGATAGCAGACCATCCACGCCCATGGCTTGCAGCTCTTTGGCCAGACGCAACACTTCAGCAGTGTTATAGCCACCAGCACCCGCCACAACAGGGACTTTTCCTTTGGCTTCTTCAAGGGTGATCTCTACCACGCGCAAGTGTTCTTCATGCGTGAGCGTGGGGCTTTCACCAGTGGTTCCGCAGGGCACAAGAAAATCAATACCAGCATCCAACTGGCGTTTTACCAGTGCTCGCATTGCTTTTTCATCCAACGTCAAATCATCTTGAAACGGGGTTACTAAAGCTGTTCCGCATCCGCTGTACATGTAGCCTCCTATTGGCTTACTGCCCAAAAAGCACATCTGTAAATTCAAAAAACCCTTTGCGACCAACCACCCACTGCGCAGCCTTCAACGACCCACT
Organism: Acidobacteriota bacterium; assembly: GCA_025352795.1. GTDB lineage: Bacteria > Acidobacteriota > Terriglobia > Bryobacterales > Bryobacteraceae > JANXSF01. The sequence continues at coordinate 3,705 of JANXSF010000130.1, read as the reverse complement.
GGCGAAGCCTTCGCGACCATGCGCCGTATGACGCAACGTGATGGTATCAGCAGCCGAATCGAACCCAATTTCATGCGTCCCAGGAATTCTTCCTGCACGATTAGACCCTACATCAACCTTGCGATCATAGCCCGCGCGCTTCATTTCGTCCACCGCTTTCAACAACGTTCCAGAAGGGGCATCCTTTTTCATGGAGTGATGAATTTCCCAAGCCCATGCTTCATATCCCGGCTCTTTGGAAAGCATCTTTGCAGTCTCCGCCACAGCATGAAGAAATACATTCACGCCAATGGAATAGTTAGGACTCCACACCAGCCCTGTGCCGTTTTTTGCCACAGCCGCCTTGACCCGATCCATTTCTTTCAACCAGCCAGTAGTGCCCACCACAAGGTTCACGCCCAATGCCGAAATGCGTTCAATGTTTTCGACAGCCGCTTCAGGAACACTGAACTCAATGGCTGCGTCAATCCCTTTGAAGTTTTCTGCCGTGATGCCAGAGAAGTTCGCGTTATTGAATTCATCCAGTTTAAGCGCCACCTCAAAGCCATAGGAAATAGCCAGCGAATCAATCATTCGCCCCATTTTTCCGTAGCCAACTAAAGCCAGTTTCATTGCACATTCTCATCAAACACGGAAGTATCCAACGTGGCGAACAGATTACTGTGCAGCGATGTTACGGCACTTTTCAAATCTGCCGAAGCCACCAGCAAGCTCAAGTTCAACGAAGATGCACTTTGCGATATCATCCGCACATTTACATCGCCCAAAGATTGAAATATTTTCAAAGCTACTCCGTGAGTATCTCGAATGGAATCGCCAACCAGGCAAATCAAAGCCTGATCCCGTTCCACAGCCACTTGGGCGATCTGCCCTAATTCCTGGCAAATTTCGTCCAAATGCGCGGTGTTGTCAATGGTCAACGACACACTCACCTCACTTGTAGTGACGACGTCAACAGGCGTGCGGTAACGGTCGAAGATCTCAAAGATTCGACGCAGAAATCCATGCGCCATCAGCATGCGAAGCGAAACAATATTCACCAGTGTGATGTCCTGTTTGCAGGCAATGGATTTCACCGGATTGGTGCAAGCAACGCGATCCGCCACAATCCTGGTTCCTTCCGAAGAAGGATTGCGTGAGTTCAGAATCAGCACTGGAATATTCTTTTCCATGGCCGGAACAACCGTTGCCGGATGCAACACTTTCGCACCAAAATAAGCCAGCTCCGCTGCTTCACCAAATGAAATCACTTTCACTCGATGCCCACCTGGAACAATGCGCGGATCGCACGTCAACATGCCGTCCACATCGGTCCAAATCTGAATCTCTTCGGCTCCAATGCCTGCGCCTACAATGGCTGCGGTGAAGTCTGATCCGCCACGGCCAAGCGTTGTGGTGAACCCATCCTGCGTTGCTCCAATGAAGCCGCCCATCACCACAATTTGCTGTGCTGCAAGCGGTTTCACTTGGGCTGCAAGGCGCGCATACGTGCGCGGATACAGCGGTGCTGCCTGGGCATGACGCCGGTCTGTGATGATCACATCACGAGCATCGACGTGTACTGCATCCATTTCCAATTGGCGAAACGTGAGTGCAACAATTTGACTGGAAAGACGTTCGCCATAGCTCGAAATCAGGTCCACATATTGTGCCGGAAATTCCTTCAATTCCGCTAGTTCTTCCACCACTGCAATCAGTTCATGAAAGTGCGATGCAATCAGCGAAGCCGCTGTTTTAGGACTTTCGGCTATATGAAACTTTTCCAAATCTGCAAGCAATCGCAGAGCTTCAGTGCGATCTGACGCAACTGCGTTCGCCGCAATTTCCAGCAACCGATTGGTTGTCTTGCCCATGGCCGACACAACCACTACCGGGCGTTGTTGTAACCGTTCCTGGACAATGCCCGCAACGCGTGTGATGGCTGCAGCAGATTCAACAGAGGATCCACCAAACTTCATTACGATCATTGTGCTTTTCTCAACAATTGAAGAACCATGTTCTTGTAAATATCCACTGCTTCCAGCAATTCCTTTTTGGGTACGCGCTCTTCGCTGGTATGAGCCACAAGAATGGTTCCCGGACCCAACAGGTAAGGCTCACCCCACGCGCCGCCGAACGCTGGAATATCTGTTGTATAAGCCACTACAGTGGTTCTAAATCCTGGAAGCGAACCCAAATGCACTGCGGGAATGCAGAGGATTTCCTTGGCCTCACACAACCAATAGGCAGCTTCACGAACGGCGGCTTTGGTGGCTTCCGCATCTCCCACTAAGCGAATGAATATTTCAGCCTTGGCAAAATCTGGAATCACATTTGGCGCGCGACCACCTGCCAATGTGGCGATATTTAGAGTACTCGGCCCCAGGATTTTGTCCACAGGCAGGACGATGGCGCGGAGGTTAGCCAAGGCGTCCAACAGTTTCAAAATAGCCGATTCGCCCAGTTCCGGATAAGCGGAATGGGCCATTTTTCCAGTGGCGATAAACTCATAGCGCAAGGCCCCTTTCGACCCCAGCGCCAGTTGATTCGACGTCGGCTCACCATTGATCAGGAACTTGGAACCGCGCGGGTGCTTGGCCATGAAGTAGGCACCGGCGCTGTTGCGTTCCTCGCCAACGACAAAGAGCAGAGCGAAGTTTGTTGCACCTTCGGCAAGCAACGCCTCGGCAGCTTTCATCATGGAGGCGATGATTCCCTTCACATCGCAAGCACCACGACCCCACACAAATTCATCATCTTCAGTGGAAGCAAAAAATGGTGGCACGGTATCCAGATGGGTGGAAAGCGTGACGATTGGTTGACCCCAGATTGCCAATACGTTGAAGCGCTTTGGCTCCACTTCAATGAGTTCGACAGATCCCCCAGTGGGATTCGCCATTTCCGTTAGCAGTTGAAACACGTGACGGCCCATTGCCTCTTCGTTGGGCGTAATCGACTCAATGTCGATTAAAGTCCGGGCAAGTTCAATGACGTTCATGGCCACAAGCATCCTTTCGCAAAGCGACGAATTGGTCCTGGAAACGGTTGAGGGAGAGGGACTGGCGGAGATCGGAAGCGGAATACGCGTATGGTACGCGGCGATTTGCTCCCCTGTAGCTCTCCACCAAAACCCCTCACCTTTTAGGGTTCCAGTGACAGTGAGCAAGATATTTTCATTGCTCCCCAGCCATGACGCCTTTTCGCAAGCAACCATGACTTCGGCGGTTATTCTCAGCCGACCCCTTTCACCAAGCCCCCGTCGAAAACGGTTTGCAGGCAGGATACTAATGGTCGCCGCACCTCTACTGAGTAAATCTAAAGTTAACGCAATGAGAGGGATTTCGTCAACTTGGCTGACCCATGCTGAAAAGTGGATCAAGAACGCGTGGGATCAATTAGGTTTGTTTCAATTCCGTGCCCTAAACATCTCAGATCCATACGAACGGGTTATCCAGATGTTTACCCAAACGCTTTGACTCCATTCTCGGGTTTGCAATTGGCAGCGTTAAGGCAAGTTTTATATAGGCCCATTTGCAACTCCGACACGTTGCTTAAACACACAACCATGCTGGGAAGGGCGCAAGGTGAATAAAGCTTGCTAGCTGGCTCACGTGGTAAAGTGGTCCCATGAAGACGACAATCGACTTGCCGCAGAGTCTTTTGGACGACGCCCGGGCCGCAGCTACACGACGCGGCTGGACCGTCCGTTTGATTTTCGAGCAAAGT
>JANXSF010000118.1 GCA_025352795.1 Acidobacteriota bacterium | reverse complement strand
CGAAAGTTTTCCAAACCATTTGTGAAGCTGACTGTCGCTGATCAGACAAAAGTATTGGAAGCGTTCGATTTGGGAAACTACGCGGCATTAGGCGGAATGCCTGACCCACAATTGAAACATCGCAACTAAGTGTTTACCCGTGCAATCCGTCGCGGCAGCCGAACGATTGCGGCACTCTTCCGCCTTTGTTCAGCTCGCTAAATCCGATCTCCGTCTGATAGTAAACCCGCACTACAAAGCCCTTGGCCATGCGAAAGAATTGTCGACCGCTGTCAATGCCAGGCTCGGTTCCCAAATCGAACGCTTCCAATACTTTTGTCTGATCAGCGACAGTCAGCTTCACAAATGGTTTGGAAAACTTTCGAATGCTGTAGCCATCCATCCAGGACAATCCAGCTAAGAAAGCGTTGCGCTGGGTGGGCAGTCCTTCGGCCAATAGTTGATCCATCCAGCGATTCACCAAAGCCGCTTTGGCACCTGGAGTATCGGTAGCTGGAATGATCAACTCACTTAGAGCAATGACCGTTTCATTCTGATGTGCATCGAATAGTTTAGGCTTCCAGTTGGGCTGTTGGGCCACCGTTTCGAGTGCTATCAAAGGCGACGCGCTTCCTGCTGCCGTCAGTTTTAACAAATCTCGCCGATTCATACCCACTAGTATAGGCCAATCTATGTGGCATAATTAGGCCAAGTAGGAGGGGAACATGCTCCCAACTGGAACCATTTTTCGAGGCCTATCGGCAGGCTTATTTGTAACTGCAACTTTAGTGGCCCAAACAACTGGCACGCCCACCACCGGGGGCGCTGGTGGAACCACTGGACCCACCCCAGGCACTGGAACCACCACACCACGACCAGGCACCGGACTCCCCACCACCACGCAGCCAGGCACAGCCACAAATACCCGAAGCCCTTTCCCCGATGAAACTCGTCGCCCCATTTTCATTAACGGAAAGGTGATGATGGAAGATGGCACCGCGCCCCCGGAATCGGTAGTGATTGAGCGTGTTTGCGGCGCAGTTCCCAAACCCGAAGGTTATACCGATGCCAAAGGCCGCTTCAGTTTTGAACTGGGTCGGAACAACGCCGTGTTCGCCGATGCCAGCAGCAGCGGGCGGGGCTTTGATGGGGACGCCTCGGGCAGTACAAATTCTTCCACATCGCCCTTTGGTGGCGGAGTTACGGAACGTAGTCTGATGAATTGCGAATTGCGCGCAGCGCTTTCCGGCTACCGGTCTTCGGTGGTTATCCTGGCTGGCCGCCGCATGTTGGATTCACCCGACGTCGGCACCATTTTGCTGAAGCGCATGGCCAACGTGGAGGGCTTCACCTACAGCGCCACCACCATGATGGCGCCAAAAGAAGCGAAGAAAGCGTTTGACAAGGGTCTGGAGTTGGTGAAGAAAAAGAAACAGACCGAAGCCTTGAAGGAATTTGAAAAAGCCACTGAAGCGTATCCAAAGTTCGCTGCTGCCTGGTATGAATTGGGTCACTTGCAGGACTTACAAAAAAACCAGGAAGGGGCCAAGAAAAGCTATCAACAATCGGTGGGCGCCGATCCTAAATTTGTGAAACCGTACCTTCCTCTTACGGCTATGGCTGTTCAAAAAAGCGATTGGGCGGATGTGGCTGAACTGACCGCAAAAACCATCAAGCTAAACCCTTATGAATACCCGCAAGCGTTTCTCTACAACGCAATCGCCAATTTGAATTTGAAAAATCTGGACGACGCTGAAAAATCGGCATTGGCTGCGGTCAAGTTAGATGAAAAGAATCGCATCCCCAGAATCAAATATGTTCTGGGCATCATTATGGCGCAGAAGGAAAATTATACAGGTGCTGCGGAAAATCTGAAAAGCTACATTCTATCCAGCCCCGCTGGTACTGATCTTACAACCGCGCGCAAACAGCTTTCAGAAATTGAACAGTTAGCCGGAGTAGTGAAACCGCCGACAGAACCGCAGCCTTAATAAATTCTTCAGTTGCGCGCACCTTCCTGGCAACGATAAGCTAAAACGTTGTTGTTGTAAGTAAAATTAACGTTTCATGCAAGAGTTGACCAACGGATCGGTTATTTCCCATTACACCGTTAAGGGGAAATTGGGGGAAGGTGGGACGGGTGTTGTTTACCATGCCATAGACAACCGTTTGCTTCGCCCGGTCGCACTGAAATTACTCACGCCCGGTCAATTGGATAATGAACAAAGCCGTCGTCGATTCATTCAGGAAGCGCAAGCAGCATCCTCTCTGAATCATCCCAACATTGTCACCATCTACGATATCGGGGAGGCCGATCGCGTAGATTTCATCGCCATGGAGTTTTTGTCGGGCTCAACACTGGCAGCTCATATTGGAACCAGTCCGCTACCGGTTAGCCGAGCCGCGCACTATGCTTCGCAGATTGCCGATGCCCTGGCTGCCGCCCATCAGGCAGGCATTGTTCATCGTGATATTAAGCCAGCCAACGTGATGATCACCCAACGGGACGACGTCAGGCTGTTAGACTTTGGCCTGGCCAAGTTGGAAGGCCCCTTGCCCGAAGAGGATTTGGATAAAACCAAAGTCGCTGGGCCGCAAACTGTTGCGGGAATGATGATGGGAACCCTTGCCTACATGTCCCCGGAACAAGCGCAAGGGGAACCAGTGGGTCCGCCGACAGATGTGTTTTCCTTTGGCTTAGTGTTGTACGAAATGCTTTCCGGGGCCAAGCCGTTTCAAGGGACATCGCAACTGGCGCGCCTGGCGGCCATGCTCAAGACAGAAGCTGTTCCCATCAGCCAAAAGGTGCCTGGCATTTCTGTTCAATTGGACCGGCTGGTTGCAGCATGTTTACGCAAGGACCCGACCCGCCGTCCGTTGATGAATGACGTGTTGGCTCAGTTGCGGGAAATTGACCTGCAAACGCAAACCGGCTCAGTGAACCGCAGTCAATTTCAGGAACTCCCCGCCGCCGAATTAGATGCAGAATTGCCCGCATCGCCGGCCAAGCCCAGGTCGCGCACGGGGATGATTGCAGGCGCGGTTGCGCTGGCTTCCATGGCTGGTGCTTTGTCCTGGTTCGCACCGCAATGGCGGAAACCACCGGTAGTACAACAGCGCGAACATGTACTGACTCGCATCACTTTCGATAGCGGATTCACAGGTGTTCCAGCACTTTCTGCTGATGGAAAGCTGGTGGCATACGCATCGGACCGGGGTGAGTCAGGCAACCTGGATATTTGGGTGCAACAAATTGAGACGGGGGCACAGCCAGTGCACGTCACAATGGATGCAGCGGATGAAACCGAACCCAGTTTTTCACCCGATGGCTCCCGAATTGCTTTCCGATCGGAGCGTGAAAACGGGGGCATTTATGTGGTCCCTTCGTTAGGCGGGCAAGCGAAGTTAATTGCAAAAGGGGGCAGGCGTCCGCGCTATTCTCCAGACGGAAAGTGGATCGCTTATTGGCAAGGGCGGATTGGGACAGGGTTCATTGCCGGATCGGCGGAAGCGAAAATTGTATCGGCTGAAGGCGGCACTCCCAAAAGCATACGACCAGAGTTCGACTTTGCAGCATATCCGGTGTGGACCCCGGACGGTTCCAGCCTGCTGCTTTTAGGCAAGAATGGATCGCAAATTGATTGGTGGATTTCTCCATTGAAAGACGGCCCGGCGGTGCGCACTGGGGTGCTGGAAGCGTTGCGGGCAAAAAAAATGATTCCAGCGCCGGGAAACATTATCATTGTTCCAGAAACATTTTTAGGGGACAAAGTGCTGTTTGCATCCCAGGTTGGCGATGGAGTGAACTTATGGGAAATTGCCCTGCCCCATGCCGGAGAAAAAAGCGCGGGCGCTTTTACTAAGCGGACATCGGGGACCAGCCATGAAATTCAACCAGCGACCGCGGGATCGAGTTTGGCATTTTCCAGCGCAACGGTTACTACGGGAATTTGGCGTGCGCCTTTGAACGCGAAGAAAGGTGTGGTGGATGGAGAACTGGTGAAAATATCAGGCGGCTCCTATTTCAGCGGTTATCCTTCGCTTTCCGACGATGGCAAGAAAATGGTTTTTGTATCGGAACGGTCGGGCATTCGTACCATCTGGCTGCGGGATATGGCTTCTGGCAAAGAAACGCAATTGACTGCTGGCACAGTGGCCGAAACGCAACCGAAAATCAGCGGGAATGGGAACACGATAGCCTACATGGAATTCGGGAATCGCTTGACGGCGATTACTACAGGTCCCGACGGAAACTTTGGCACTCCCGAACATTTTTGTGTGAAGTGCGGCGTTCCTACCGACATATCGCAAGATGGCAAGTTGATGTTACTGGAATCGAACACAAGCACTGTGCTCGCCCCTTTACTAATGGATCGACTGCAACACAAAGTTTACGAATTGGGCGATTTTTCTCAGCATAAGGGTTCTGCCTACGCACCCAGATTTTCTAATGACGGAAAGTGGGTGTCGTTTCATGTCACCGATGGCCGACCCGAAGTGAGGCAGATCTTTGTTATTCCGTTACGCCCTGGCTATCCGAAATTGGACTTCAAAGAATGGATCCCAATTACCAGCGGGACGTCGTTTGATCGTGAGGCGATTTGGTCGACGGACGACAGCATGATCTACTTTCTGAGTGAACGCGATGGGTTCCGCTGCATTTGGGCGCAAAAGCTGGACCCAATAAGCAAACGGCCGCGCGGCGAGCCTTACGGCGTACTGCATTTCCACCGCGTCTACCGTTCGCTTTCAAGCGTTCCTGGTAGCGTGGCGGGCATTGGGTTGACAGTGCAGGGCAATCAGTTGCTATTCAGCCTTGGTGAAGTCACCGGGAACGTTTGGATGCAGCGGGACGAAGCACGCTGACTGCAGTAGGTTTCACAGGCTTGACCAACGCCAGATAAAATTCACGATCCCTGCGGGCGACAATTTTTTCAATGGGCTTGGGGTACACTTCAAGGGCGTTGAAATACTGTTCCACGGTGCGACCATCGGAAAAATATTTCCAGGTATTCGCTCCGTGTCGCACGACAACATAATATTGCGGAGCGCACACTGGAATCACACGGGCTGACTCTTTGTGATCACTCAGGAATAACGAATCCACAGATCGAGGCACATCGCGGAACGGACATCGATCCCACAATGCCCGACTGAAAGAGAGTGTGCCGCCAACCTTCCAACCGTGTCCGGAAAAACGGATGCGTGGGTCGCCCACTTCGAGGGCCAGGAAGCAATCCCAAGCAACAATGGCACGGTCGCGACCACGAGTTGGAAGATGCTCCGCAGCGGTTTCCAGAAATTTTGGATGATAGTAATCATCGTCATCGTACTTCTGCAAAACGTTGCCAGCGGCGCTGGCGATGCCAATGTTCAACTTCATCCCGGTCGTTGTGGGCTGCGGTAAACCAATGTAGCGGACGTGACGACGGTTCAGACAAAGGTCACGCACATTCAATTCACCATCGTCCACAACGATCAGTTCCCGATTGCGGTAGGTCTGTGCTTCAAAGCAGCGCAGCGCTTGCTCCACGAATTGTGGACGATTGCGCGTGGCGAGAATGCAGGAAATTAGTTCGTCACTCATCAATTCACTGTTAAAAATTGGTCAAGCTATGATACTATCCAAAATTATAAGTTCACGCATAAAGCCCTCTACTGCCAGCACAACCAACCTGAGTGTGGTGATTATCGCTCGTAATGAGCGAGCTCATCTACGTCGGACGTTGGAAAATTTGCGCGATACTTTGCCTGCTGACGCTGACATATTGGTTGTGGATGATGGGTCCACCGACGGGTCGACACATTTCTTAAATACAAAGAAGGCACCCGCTCGACTTCTGCATTCAGCGAAATTAGGCGTTGCTGGCGCACGGAACTTCGGCGCTGCCAACACCAGTGGCAATGTTCTGATTTTCTGCGATGCGCATATTTGGCTTTACGATGATTGGTGGCGACCACTGGTTGCGCGCCTGGAAGACCCATCGGTAGGCGGAGCGGCACCGACCATTATCGACGTCAGAGATCGTAAATGCTATGGCTACGGGCTTTTTCTGACAGGGGATGAATTGGTGGCCGATTGGCTGGAGGAAACAAAACGTCCCAGCCGCGTTCCTATTCTTCCTGGATGCTGCCTGGCCATGCGTCGCGATGTTTTTGAGGAAGTTGGCGGATTCGATAGTGGCATGATTTGTTCTGGCGGCGTGGATAACGAACTGTGCCTCCGGCTATGGCTGTTGGGCTATGAACAATGGATTGAACCGTCAGTTGAGGTGCTGCATTTGTTCCGTCGTGAGCAGCCATACCCCATTGAGTCGGCTACTATCCTGCACAACCGTATACGCTTAGCGATGATCCATTTTTCACCACGGCGATTTCAAAAGGTTGTGGAAGCGCTGCGTCAGTATGAAGATTTTCCAGAGGCGTTGGCACTCACTCTAGACAGTGATGCTGCAGTACGACGGGCACAATGGGCCGCCCGCCGGGTGCATGATGACGCATGGTTCTTTCAAAGATTTGCGAGGATAACGAGTCAGCGAGTCACTCGTAATACAAAGACTATGGCAAAGAGTAAAAGGAGATCCTGAATGAAGTTAGCAACTAAGAAGGCGATTAAAAAAGCGGCTAAAAAGGCCGCCAAGAAAGCTGCTGTCAAAGCCCCTGCGAAAGCGGCTAAGAAGGTATTGAAAGGCACCCCAAACCCGTATCCAAAGAAGATGACGAAGCTTGGTAAATTTGCCGGAACGACTGGACCGACGGTGAAACCACCGAAGAAGGATTCCGTTGGGAAGGGTTCCAATGGGCCAACGGTAAAACCACCCAAGAAAGCAACCAAGAAAAAGTAGGTTCGACTGAGATTGGGAAAGGCTGTTGACTGAGAAGGTTTGACGGGCAGATGAATCGACAGCTTAAATAAAAATAGGCGAAGCGGAAGAACTGCAAGGTTCCGCTTCGCCGTTGCTCAAAGTTTTAGTTTTCGCCGTTCAGTGCAACAAGCTTGGTAATGTCTGATTGCAAGGCTTCACCAGCGACACTTGCATCGCCCCAGACGGCCATATCACCCCACACAGCCATATCTCCCCAGACGGCCATGTCACCCCAAACGGCCATGTCGCCCCAGACAGCCATGCCACCCCAGACGTCGCTGAAGTCGGTGCCACTATCGCCCCAAACTGCCATCTTGCTTTTGGTAAAAGACACCACCCCGGTTTTTGTATTTTTAGTTACCTTGGGGGAAGTAGCTGCTTTCGTAAGCGTCAAGTTGCTGCTTAAAGCTTCCGGGATGTCCAGCATTCCGGCACCGGTTGTGAACACGTCGTTTTGAACCAGAAAGCTTTCATTCGTGGTGGGTTCAGTAATTGTGTACGTTGTTGCCGGGAACTTATTGGCGGTGTACATCAGCCGGGCTTTAATTACATCGGGACTCAGCGTGCCGTTCTTTTCCAGCATCAAAGCGGCAGCGCCAGCCACCATTGGTGCGGCCATGCTGGTGCCACTTAATTGGAAGTAAACCGTGGGCAATAAGAGGCTGGTATTGTAGATGGCGGAAAGGGGGACCACATTGCTCAAGTTCCCAAACTCTAAAGTAGAGAGGGAAATCAGTGACAATACACGATTGCCGGGTGCCACTAAATCAGGCTTCACCGTATGATCGTAAAGGGTTGGACCTTTGGAGCTGTAGCTGGCAATGCGGTCATCGGCGCGGGAAATGGTGGACCGCGTGTTCGCTGCGCCCACTGTAATCACTTTGGGGCTGTTTCCAGGTGAACTGATGGTGGAATATCCGTGGGTTCCAAAATTGTTGTTGCGGCCTTCGTTGCCAGCGGAAACAACCACCACAATTCCTTGCGCCCAAGCCTTAGCGACTGCTTGACACATAGGATCATTCGCAGCCGGTACATAGACAGGATGGCCCAACGATATGTTGATGACATCGGCCTTTTGGGCGATCGCTTCTTCAATGGCGGCGATCACATAGCTATCTTTACCGGCTCCATTTTTATCCAGCACTTTCAAGTTCAGCAAGTTCGCCCCCGGTGCAATTCCTCGAACGGTGTAGGTATAGCCGGTACCAGTAGAAGACGCACCACTGCCCGCAATCAACCCGGCAACATGAGTGCCATGACCGTAAGAATCGAGGGGCACAGTTTCCAGAGGAACAAAGCTTTTAGAGAAAGTCACCCGACCTTTCAGGTCAGGATGCTCCCCGGTGATGCCACTATCAATCACCGCAACATTCACGCCCTTACCCGTATATTTCGTGCTGACGTCGGAAGCCTTGCTCACCTGGAAAGCAGTCAGCCAACCAAAATCAGGCGCTCCCACAAAAGCAGTGGCACTTACCTCACGATCCGGCTCCACCATATCAACTTGAGGATTCTTCTTCAGTGCCTCGAATTCCTGGGGCGTCACTTGATATACGGTGGCGTCAATCAGATTCAGGTCTGCCTTGTGGCGCGCCCCACGGCTGGTTAACTGTTGATGTCCCTGTCGACCCGTTTGCTGTTTGAAGCGAACGATGACGTCAATCAACGGTGCCTGGGATTCCTGAGCATTGGCAGTAAAGCCAGCAAGTAACAGTCCCAAACTTATATGTAGGGTTCTATTGGAAGTTTTCATGTTTTCCTATCTGGGAACTTAGAAGCATGTTTCCGACCAATTGGACCTTCGGTTCTAAGTTGTTGATAATTAAAAACCTATAGAACTAGGGCAATGGTTGGGTTAGGACAGCAAGACCACTGCATTTGACCAGATTTGACGCTCCTAAGGGACTTTATGTCCCGTTTAGTGCGTTCTAAGCAGCCATTCGGCTACGGAATTGTGCGTGTCAGAAGGCGGTCGTGCTTCAGCAGAGTCCTATATTCGTCCGTACCGGGGGCAGTACACTTTGGCCAGGCGTGCTCCTGCACATCCATCAAGGTGAAAAGATATGGTTTGCGCCATCGCACTAAAAAGTAAGAAGCGGTACTAGATTGGGAAGTAGTGCGCAAACTCACCTGCCACAGATCCCCATTATCCTGACAGCGTTTTGTCGCGGCAGTGAATTCTACGCTACCGGTGGAAAATCGCTTGTGCCATTTCAGCAAAGTTTGCGAGGAAGACCAGCGGCTGCTTTCTGACCAAGGCTGGGTGACCCATTCCTCCACAAAATTTCGTGGGGTCATGGCGATGGGCGCCACTCTTCTGGGCTTGGCACCCATCACGTTGAACCGTCGTACAGCGTTCCGATTGTTGGTGGCCGGATCAAGGCTGGTGGTGGAAAATTCCACTGTCACGTCCTGCGTTCGTACAGTTCCTACAATGGGCGGTTCGTCTTTTCCAAGAAACGCCATTTCACTTTTGTCGAACAGCAGCACCGCTGCCTGTTCCTTCTCTGCCACCCGCCACAGCCGATAAAATACTGGCTGCCAATTCGATGTGCAATGTGGATTTGACCCAAGCGTCAACACTAAATGATTCTTTTGTCCCGACCTGATTGCGGATACTTTCACGAAATGAAACATTTGCGGTACATATTGTTTTTCAGTGTAAACAAGCTGTTCACTGCTCCATACCCGATTCCATTGCTGGCCATTCCACCTGTAAAGATAAGCAGATTCGTCATAGCCGCAAGCAATGCCCACAGCAGTTTCTACCAATAAAAGTTCCTGCTGGCGGGAAATGCGAACTGGTCCTAAGTAGCCAAGCAGGCTTTCCATGGGACAATATTCGCCCGGAGCATTTCTGTTGGTTGAACAAGTAAGTTCCGATTTCTGCAGTGTTGCATTTAAGTCGCGGGCAAGCACTGCTTCAGCACCACGCTCAGGAAACTCATCGAATCGCGATTCAATCCAATCCCGCAACTGGTGCTTGATAGGAGTGAACTGCACAGTGGCCCCGCGGACTTCTGGACGGGCCAGCGGTTGCCCGCGCAGTGGCACCAGAATGGTACGCAACGCAGTCAATTCCAAATCCTGAGCCGATGCCAATTTTGACCCGGCCATCAAACATACAACCAAAACGAACACAATCACACCGCTATCATACAGAAAAAGTAAGGGTTATGCCCGACCATTTCGGCTATGAAAGATGCGATTATGTTTTATGTCAGCCTTCTGGTCTGCAATCCGGGCACAGTTCCCTGCCCTTGCCCACTGCACCTATCTCAACACGGCCACTTTCGGCCAACTTTCCCAACGGACACAACAAGCAACACAGCAGCATTATGCCCGTCGCGATGAGCATGCCTGTTCCGATTTTCTTTCCTGGTTCGACGATATGGACAATCTTCGGGCCGATGTGGCGCGCCTCATCCGAGCCCCATCCCCAGCGAACATCGCCTTTTTTCCGAATGCATCCACCGTATTCAGCCTGCTTATGGGGGGCATGGAATGGAAACCCAGGGACCGTGTAGTTACTCTGGAAAACGAGTTTCCCAATAACATTTACTTACCCTCCCTGCAAACCAAGCACGGCGTTGAATTCGTGGTTACCAGTTGGGCCGATTTCTGGAACGCCATCACACCGCGCACCCGGCTGGTGGCCATCAGCACTGTAAACTGGGCCACCGGTCTGCGACCACCGTTGGAAGAACTCTGCGCAAAATTGCGGAGCAAGGGTATCCTGATTTATCTGGATGCCACACAAAGCTGCGGTGCGCTGCGTCTTAACATCGGGGAGGTGCAGCCCGATGTTGTGGGAGTGGATGCTTATAAGTGGATGTGCTCACCAAATGGTGCCGGGTTTGGGTACTTCAGTCCCCAAGTATGCCAGTGGTTGGACCCGTCGATTATCGGATGGCGGAGTCATAAAACCTGGCGTAGTGTAGACGCATTGCATACCGGGGTTCCCGAATTTCCAGACGGCGCGGAACGCTATGAAGGCGGTATGATTCCTTTCCCATCCCTCTACGGCATGGCGGAAAGCGTGCGGCAGTTTTTGGAAATTGGGACCGATGTTGTGGAGCAGCGGGTGCTTAGTTTATCCAATGATTGCAAGTCCCGAATGCAAAGCCTGGGCGCGGAATTGTTGGCCGATGGTCGGGATGATTACAACAGCTCGATCATCGCCGCACGTTGGCCCGGAGTTGATTCCAGTGCACTAGCGCGAAAGCTTCGGGAGCGCAGCGTGCATGTATCGTCACGCTATGGCTGGCTGCGGGTGAGTATCCATTTCTACAACGTTGAGGACGATCTGCAGCACTTTGCCGAGGAAATTCGTAGCAGCTTGCAAGCCTAAATGGCCAGATCTGCAAGGGAATACCCAGTGCTGCGCCCGCCTTCCGGATCACGAACCAACACGCCGAGTTCCACTAAATTCACTATGTCCCGCAGTGCCGTATCCTGCGAGCATTTTGCAATGATTCCCCATTTTGTGGTGGTCATCTTGCCCTCGAAACCATCCAGCAACCGGTTCAGCATTAATCGCTGACGATCATTGATCGGCATGACCGATACGGTTTCCCAAAAGCGGGACCTATACAGCGTGGCGGCCAGGGTGATGTGTGCGCCTTCAATGGCACGCTCCAGACAGTTCAAAAACCATTCCATCCATCGAGTGATGTCCATGGATTGCCTTTGTGTCTGTTCCAAAATGCTGTAATAGCCTTTGCTGTCCTTTCGAATTTGTGCCGACATGCTGTAGAACCGCTGCGGACTGTGCTCAGAGCGGGCCAGATCCATATCGGCAATGGCCCGCGCGATTCGGCCATTGCCATCGTCAAACGGATGGATGGTCACAAACCATAAGTGAGACATGGCTGATTTCAACACCGGGTCCATACTGGAGCTTTTATTGAACCACTTCAGGAAGAGGGTCATTTCATGATTCAGTCGCGACGCTGCGGGTGCTTCAAAATGCACTGTTTCACGGCCCATTGCACCGGAGACCACTTGCATGGCACCAGTGCTATCATCGCGCCAAGCTCCGGTTTTAATTCGGGTCATGCCACTGCGCCCGGTTGGAAAAAGTGATGCTTGCCAATCAAATAACCGTTCCATGGTAAGCGGCTTCTTGTAATGACGGGTGGCATCTAACATCATTTCCACAATGCCTTCCACGTTCCGATCAGCAGGTTTGAGCGCACCAATATCCATCCCCAAACGTCGGGCAATGGAAGACCGCACCTGTTCCATATCCAACCGCTCTCCTTCAATCTCACTGGTTCTAATCACGTCTTCAGTGAGAGTTTTAAGAACAGCTTCCTGTTGCAGGTTAAAGCCAAGTGCTTCCATACGACCAATGAGACGACCCTGTTGATGACGAACATGGGCCAACCTTTTGGCCAAAAGAGCGATATCCCAGTGATAGTTGGGCCAATCGGGTCGTTCATGGGTATACCTGACCAATCTCCGCACTCCTTGCGGAGATTATAGCGCGTAATCACCGCGAAATGCAAAAACTTCTCCGCGTTTCGTGCGGAGAATAGACCCCTTAATCTCCGCATGGCTCATTTTCCGATACAAAACGTTGAGAAAATACGATTCAAAATGTCATCAGCCGTAGTTGCTCCGGTGATGGCGTCCACTGGGCGTAGCGCAGCATAAAGATCCAGCATCACCATTTCATGGGGGATGGAGTGGACCACTGCATTCCGAGCGGCATCCAGCGCTTCTACGGCTTCGCTGAGCAACGTTTCGTGACGGAGGCTAGTAATGAAACCGTACTCTTCGCCCTTCGCTGCGCCAGCGCCGATGGCTTCCAGAATTCGTTCCTTCAATGTCTCCAATCCCTCGCCGATTGTGGCGGAAACCCACACTGCTTGCGGGACATCGGCAACCCTGGACAGGTCGCATTTGTTGGCGATTACTAAGTAGCGACCCTGGGATTGGGTCTGCTTCAGTAACTTCTCATCCTCAACGCTGAGCGCTGCAGATCCGTCGATAACAAGCAAAGTTAAATCCGCATCGGCCATGGCTTGAAAACTACGTTCGATACCCAGCGTTTCCACCACGTCCTGCCCTTTGCGAATGCCTGCGGTATCGACAAATTTCAGCGGGATGCCGCCGAGTGCTGCCGTTTCACTCACCAGATCGCGAGTGGTGCCGGGGATTTCGGTTACAATCGCCCGATCCTGATCAAGTAGCCGGTTGAACAAACTGCTCTTGCCCACATTGGGACGTCCGACAATGGCTAGTGTTGCTCCAGCATGGACGAATTTTCCGAATGCGAAGCTGGCAGCAAGTTTAGCTAAGCCACCTCGGATAGGGGCCAGGCGATGGAGAATCTCTGCGGGACTGGCCACGCTGATGTCATCCTCAGCGAAATCGATGCCTGCTTCAAGGAGCGAAATCAGTTCCAGCAACTGTTGCTTCAACGGATGAATGGCGGCGGAAACGGAGCCTTCACTTTGCCGCGCGGCGACCCTGGCTTGAAACATCGTGGTGGCTTCAATCAGGTCACGAACGGCTTCGGCTTGGGGCAGATCAATGCGGCCATTCAAGTAGGCACGCAAGGTGAACTCGCCAGGATTGGCGAGCCGTGCACCAGCTTTCAGAGCGCGCTCTACGGCGTAGCGTAGTACGATGGGCGCGCCATGGCAGGTGATTTCAATCACATCTTCCGATGTGTAGGACCTTGGAGCGGCGAAGTAGGTAACCACGACGCGATCCACTAATTGCCCTGCGTCATCGACCAGTTGACCAAGGCGTGAACCCCAACTGCGCCAATCGGCGGGCTTGAATTGGATGAAGGTCTCAACGATGCTGCGGACGTTGCGGCCCGACAGACGCACCACCCCAATTCCACCGCGACCTGGTGGAGTGGAAATGGCAACTATGGTTTCGGAGAGCACGGGCTTGTCTACATCCGTGATGGACTGGCCTGCGGGCCTGTCTTCGCCCAATGCCTGTGATTAAAAGACCGCTCTCTTACGGTCACGGCTCGGTAACGTAATGTTCCTACCGAGCCGTGGCCGCGAGGGAGCGGTCTTTCAGCTTGCTGGCCAGCAAGCGAAGTTTCGTTTGCAAAAAAACTAAGCGTCATCTGCGTCTTTTAGCGGCGAGGTCCGCGGTTGCCCCGGTCATCCCGTCGAGGCCCACGATCCCGATCCCCGCCACCGGGTCCGCCGCGCATTGGAGGACGGGGAGGAGTGGGATAACCGCCTGGAGGTGGAGGAGGCGTGGCCATATCCGCTGGGTAGATCACAACTTGCCGCGTTGGACCCATGCCATAACTTTCGCTGCGCACCTCGGTCTTGGAACGTAAAGCCAAATGAACAATGCGACGCTCGCGACTGGTCATGGGATTGAAGCGGAATGGAACGCGTGTTTTCACTACTTGATCGGCAGCCATTTGGGCGCTCAAGTGCAACTCTTCCATGCGCATCATGCGATAGTCATTGGCATCAAAGCAGAGTTGCGAATGCTGATCGCTGCCAAGGTGCAATACTTCAACGGTAAGATGTTCCAAAGCCAGTAGCAGTTCAGCTTTGTTTTCCATTAAAAGATCCAGATCGCGCCCACTGAACTTCACCAGCACGTTAGGATTTTCGATTTCCGGGTGAAGGCTTTCACCGGGGCCTATTTTGAAGTTGAGACTGAAGCCCGCTTTTTCAAAGAGCGAACGTAGGAACGACTCAATACGCTCACCGCAGTTTTCCACTGAAATTGGATTAGAGACGCTCATCACTTTATGTCTGGCTCCTACTTGCCGCCCTTTTTCTTTACCTCAATGGTCTTTGCTGAAGCTGGAGGGCTAGTAACACCCCGGTTGGAATACATTTGCTGGGCGATTCCAAGTATGTTCGTAGTTAGCCAGTATAACACCAGGCCACTGGATGCACCGTAGAAGAAGATGCCGAACATCAGCGGCATCAACATCATCATCTTCGCCTGATTAGGATCGGGTGACGTATTCGGTGTCATCCACTGCAGCCAGAATTGAGTGCCAATCATCAGCAATGGCAGAATACGAATGGCCAATGTTTCCGGTTGGGAAAGGTCTGTGACCCACATCCATTGTGCGCCGCGCAGATCAATGGCCAGGGACAATACTTTATAAAATGCGAACAGGAAGGGAATGGGAAGGAACATGGGGACACAGCCGCCGGCGGGGTTTACATCGTACTTTTTATAAACCTCCATCACTTCGGCATTCTTGTCGTTATTCTTCGGATCGGTCATTTTAACGCCACTGTACTTTGCGTTAACCTTGGCGATGTCGGGTTGCATGGCGGCCATCTTCTTCATGTTCTTCATGCTGGACATTTTGAAAGGAATCATCAAAATGTTGATCAGAATGGTAGTGAGGATAATGGACCAGCCCCAGCCATGAATATAGTTGCCGTCCAACCATTGCAAAAATGCGAATAAGGGTTTTGCCAGGAAAAAGAACCAACCCCAATCCACAACTGTTTCTAATTTCGGATTCACCTTGCTGAGGATCTTCAAATCCTTGGGGCCGACATAAAGCGAAAACTGATTTTGAGCTCCGCCTTGGCCAACGGCACCACCGACGAATAGTTCCTCATCCTTGGAATCGGCAGCAATGGGGAGCTTGTCGCTCCAGGTCTGCATTTCCATGAACGTGCCGTTTTGCGGCAGGAAGAGAGCGGCAAAGTAGTTATCTTCGACACCGGCGAAGGTCCACAAACCACCTTCCAGCATGGCCCCGTTCTTACCCTTGGAATTATCATTCACGGTGGGCGAGTTATCGGCCGGAGCAATGTGGGTGGTGTGCTGATTGGCGTGGGCTTTGAGCACGGTGGAATCGCCGAAACCGCCGCGCCAACTGAGTAAGTGGGAAATAGCCGTATTGTTCACGGAAACCACACTGGTAACTTCTGTCAGGTAGTTGGTCTTGGTGAATTGAAACGTTTTCTTCGAAACAACCCCGTTCTGCGAATACTCAAAGTTCACGCCAAGTCCATCGGGCTGCATTTTGGCGACATAGAGCACCTGTCGCAGATCGACGTTCGGGTGCTGATCTTTATAAGTAATGGTGAACGGGTGAAGTTCGGCGTGGGCCAACGCTAGGGGATTCACTAAGTCCAGCGGCTTGCCGTCGCCTTGCTTGAACTGCCGAAGAATCCAGCTTTCCACCACTGCCCCACGGTTATTGAAACGCACTTCGTAAAGGTCGGTCCGGATGGTAATGCGGTCTTCCTTTTGCGCCACGGTCAGCCCTTCCGGGAGCGCTACTGGTGCGGCGCTGCTGGATGTGGCTGGTTGAGCGGCACGAATGGCATTGGTCGCGGCGGACGTAGGTTGCTGTTGCTTGGCGGCGGCAGCTTTCTTTTGCTCTGGAGTTGGTTCTGGCGGCTTAGGTAGGAAGTAAGGAGTCAACAACATGACGCCGAACATTAAGACGAAGGCCAGCAGCAACCGCTGCTCCATTGTTAATTCACGCTTCTTTTCTGGTGAGTCACTCATCGATGGGATTCTCTTGGATCAGCGAACGGGATCATAACCGCCGGAATGAAATGGATGGCAGCGGGCAATGCGGGCCAACCCTTTGGCAATGCCGCGCATGGGACCATGCCGAGCCACGGCTTCCATCATATATTCCGAACAGGTTGGGTGAAAACGGCAGGCTGACGGCAGCATGGGCGATATATACCGTTTGTAGGCCCGGAGGAAAGAAATGATCAGGTGTTGCATTTCCGGAAAAGTCTCTCCAGTTCCGAAAGAAGGCTGGGGAATGGAGCGTTTAACACAGTTTTACGCGGGTTGAAGACAATTTCCCAATCGGGATTTAATTGAACTTTCCGCAAACGGACTGCTTCCCTCATGCGTCTCTTAATCCGGTTACGAACCACAGCCTTACCAAGTGCTCTGGGAGTTGTGAAGCCGAATCTTGATTCTGTAGGTTCAGAACCAACTTCCGCTACTCGCCGCAAGCAAAAGGCTGCAAAATACGGACAGCTCATCCGGATCCCGTTGTCGTATACCTTGCGATATTCGGCATTTTTGAGGATCCGGGATGATTTCGGAAACTTACTTGGCAGCGCGGACAGCTCTTTCGTCACTTACGGTGAGCTTCCAACGACCACGAGCGCGACGGCGAGCAAGCACGTTGCGACCATCTGGAGTCTTCATACGGGCACGGAAACCGTGCACTTTGGCGCGACGGCGATTATTAGGCTGGAACGTTCTCTTCGGCATTTCTTTCCTTAAAACTACGCCACATGGCAGTGGGCCAGGGCGGCAATGGGATTCCTTCAGGCAGCAGACAGACCGCGCCCGAAGTTTTAGTATAGCAATTTATGGCTTGGGTGGAATTGTGACATGCAAAACCATAGCAGGGGAGCTCCAAACCGGATGCTCCCCAAATCAAATTACCATTAATAATCGCTAGTAACCGCCCCTTGGGCTGCAGAAGATACCAGACGAACATATTTTGCAAAAACGCCGGTTTTGTACTTCAACTTCGGGGCTTTCCATTTGGCTTTACGATTCGCTAATTCTTCTTTGCCCACCTCAAGGGTGATCTTACGTTTCTCAATGTCAATCGTAATCATATCGCCTTCTTTCACCATGGCAATCGGACCACCATCCTGCGCTTCAGGGGCCACATGTCCGATCATAAATCCGCGTGTTGCGCCGCTGAAACGGCCATCGGTCATTAGGGCCACACTGTCGCTAAGGCCTGCGCCCACAATCGCTCCGGTGACGCCCAGCATTTCACGCATACCCGGACCACCTTTTGGACCTTCATAGCGGATCACCAAAATGTCCCCAGCCTTCACTTTTCCGGTGGTTGCCGCCGCCATGGCGTCTTCTTCGCGATTGAATACACGCGCCGGCCCTCGATGCTGTTTTTTATCAATGCCAGTCACCTTCAACACACTG
>JANXSF010000055.1 GCA_025352795.1 Acidobacteriota bacterium | reverse complement strand
TGGTTCGAGTCACAGTTCGCAAGATGTGGGTCAGTATGGCCAGCAGTTATCCATATCAATCGCTATTTGCTCGAGTCGTTCAACAGCTTCGCACGGAATGATTTTGTTGGCCGCTGATCTTTGACATTCTAATTCTTGTATCAGGCTGGTGCGGATTGTTGTGCTTACTCGCGCCGACAACCAATGGTTCTACTCGTTTCTCTATCAATGCCAGCTTTCGTCAAGGGCGGAGGATGACATTTCGATGGTTAATAATTCTTCATGAGAAATACGGGCTAGGAAGAAGAAGACTGGCTGCGCGCTCTGGGCATCATTGATGGTGGCACCCCAGGGGCTCGTAACTGCGCATCTTCTAATCGTCCAGCTTCCTGAAAGGTGTAGATCATGCGGTGGATCACTGTCAGATTACTCATCACTGCCAGCACCCACAATGCCGGGGCCATGTGGTCGAACAATGCACCAATGATCATCAGCACCACTCGTTCCGGACGCTCTGCAAAACCAACTTTACAAGTAGGGATGCAGTTTTCTGCGCGAGACCGAGTGTAGCTCACCATCACTGAACCAGTCATTACCACTGCCGTCAAGATGACGTAAAAAAACCGGTCGATGGATGCGTAGTAATACAGCAAGCCCATGAGCAATCCAAGGTCGGAGTAACGGTCCAATACGGAATCAAAGAATCCGCCAAAGCGAGTTACCTGATTCGTTTCGCGGGCCACTCGACCGTCCACCATGTCGAAAATTCCCGCACCAAGAATTACCAGTCCCGCCTTAAAAAATTGTCCTTGGGCCATGAACACTGCCGCGACAACATTAATCAGCAGGCCGATAAAAGTCAGGACATTAGGGTGGATCTTCGATAGGGCCAATCCGCGCACAATAAGGAGGATGACCTTGTTACAGGCTTGTCCAATCGTTTTTGTGACGGTCATATTGGTCCTCCTTCGGGCATCCTTGATTCGCTTATGGCAAATCGTGAATCGTAGTCACCTTCAGCACTTCAAACTGCTTTGTGCCGCCGGGAATTACAATCAGAACTTCATCGCCAACCACTTTGTTCAAAAGACCCTTGCCAATTGGGGAACTGGTGGAAATCAATCCGTTGGCCACATCCGCTTCTTCGCTGGTAACCAGTCGATAAGTGAATTCTTCGTCTTTCTTTGTATCCAGAACCAGCACGATAGAACCCAGCCCCACTCGATCATGTGGAATCTTGGTCATGTCGATCATGGAAAGTTCGCCTAACCGTTTTTGTAGTTGACCGAGACGAGCATTCACAAAACCTTGCCGCTCTTTAGCCGCCGAGTATTCCGCGTTTTCGCTCAAGTCCCCGTATTCACGAGCTCGAAGGATTTCTTTTGGTAATTCACTACGCAATTCGTGCTCAAGTTGCGTGATCTCGTCTTGTAGTTTTTTCTTCAGTATTTCCATTACAACCGCAGTGCGCCTATCTAGCTAGTATATATGGGTTGCGCCTGGTTCCGTCCATTGGAATTCAATAAACCGAAAGGCGAGCCTGCGGCTATCGAAACTATTGCCGACGCGGCTTGGGACCACCGATTTGGAAGCAAACACGTCTAGATTCAAACATTTACCTTGCATGTGGAGTGGTGCATCCAGCTCCAAACGGAACTCACCCCAGCCCGGCTGTATCCTGCCTAACTCCAACCCATTTGATTCCACAATAAGAATTTGACCCTGCAACAGGTCGCTTAGTTGAATATTTTCGCCACGGAACAAAATCTTTCCTCGCCCCTCAGGAATCATGAAATGCATTTGTTCAGCCGCCCAGCCATCACGATAGAGACCTTGAGAAAGGTAGTAGGATCGGTCGATAAAATACCTGCATACATGCGACAATCGCCGAGCTGCCAGTTCCCCTAGCGCCCCTGGAACCAAGCGACGCACCAGCGAACACCAGATCTTTTCGTAAGTATCCAGCCCGTAAAAAATATAACCCGGCGCAAATCGCTGACCACTTTGTCTGCGGATCAGTGCACCCAATTCGGCGAATCGTTTAGCCCCACCGGCGAAACTTTTGGCATCTTCATATTCCCGAATGGCACCCATTTCCACTGGAACATAGTGCAGCCCAAAGCGCTTGGCCAGCTTGACTAGAATGTCCCAATCCATCCCAAAATGCAGTGATTCGTCAATCCAACCAACTTGGTGCAGCGCATCACGACGAAAAAATACAGTCTGCTGTAAGATGTAATCCAGTGAGTAAGTCAGCTTCCATAAATTGAATGGTTCGGTGAACGGGAACTTACTCTTCACTTTACCTTCCCTGTCTATTTGAAACCCTTCCCCATAAATCGCGCCCGTCTGGGGCTTCTCCAGGAATCCATTTACTGCCGCGCTCACTGCTCCGGGCAAGTAGATATCGTCGGAGTTTAGCCAAGCAACAATACTTCCTTGAGCCATGCGAAAGCCTTTGTTAATGGCGTCGGATTGGCCACGGTCTTTTTCTGAAATGAAAGTCAACCGCTTAGCTTCAGCATAGGGACGCACTACCTCGGCAGTGTTGTCACTGGATCCGCCATCCATGACAATGTATTCAATGTGCGGATAATCCTGGGAAAGGACGCTTTCAATGGTGTCCTGGATGAAATGTCCCTGGTTAAAAGATGGCGTTACAATCGTGACCAGTGGCTGGTTCACCGCAACTCCACCGTGTCAATCACACAAGACAATTTGCGTAAATCCCCATTCACTTTTGGCGACCAGATACGATCTGCCTCGATCGCCAACTGGCACCATTTGCCCTGAAATTGCTGTGGGCAGGGGATCTCAATAGCAAACGGCCCCTGCGTTGCCAACGCAGTTTGGTTGACAATTTCACCATCCAATTTGATGGTAAGCTTTAAGGCTCGGCGATGAGGGGCCACATTCTTTCCTTGAATATGAATCCGTTCCCCGGCCACGCCCACGGCCATTGCTTTCAGGTAGCGTTTGGAAATCCAGCCATCTTCCCAGCGACCTTCATACGATGCAATCAGGCCCGAACCCTTACCCCAATCCGCAAAGTAACGCTGCAGTTGCCGCGGGTTGTAATAGCTCCCCACTAGAAAACTAACTCCATGCGAAAGTAAGGAAGTTTTAGATCGGTCAAAGAACTGATCTTTTCTATCCAGTAGATAACAGGCGTAACCATTGACCCATTCAAACGGAACATATCCGTAGTGCGTTCGGACAGAACCTAAAATTTCCTGATACACCCTTCGCCGGTTGGCCAACGTCTTATTGTCTTTATACATGCGGGAAGTGGCTAAATACTCATCCACTTTGTAGACTGCATTGCTCTTGGCAATGCGCATCCAAAGTTCGTAATCCAATGCGTAATGCAGGTTTACATTAATCATGCCTGCCCCTGCAAAAGCATCCCGTTTCATGAAAGCCGCAGGTTGGCAAATGTAACATTGCTGGCTCAACGTTTCTACATTGAACGGAGTTGTATGATAGCGATCAATAATCTTACCGTCGGCATGCACATGGTAAGCCTCACCGTAAATCATGCCCGCATTTGGTTTTTCGCGGAAGTGCTTTGCAACAGTAGATAACGCCCCGGGCAGGTAAGTATCGTCGGCATTCAGGAAGGTGAAAAGTTCTCCCTGGGTGTTGTGCCAACCCTTGTTTACAGCGTCGCCCTGTCCATTGTCCTTTTCTGATCGCCAATGCAAACGCCCTTCATATTTCTTGAGAATCTCTACTGTATTGTCTTTTGATCCGCCATCCATGACTACATAGTCAACATGTGGATAGTCCTGCGTAAGAATACTCTGGATGGTTTCTTCCAGGTAATTTCCCATGTTGTAAGTAGGAGTAACTATGCCAAACTTTGGCCATTCGGTTACTTGAATCACAGGACGTCGTTTCGCAAACTCAGGACTGGTGATTCTTTGAAAGGCCTTCCTGGTGTCTGCATAAGCTTTGTCCCAACTGAATGACTCAGCCCGCTGCCTGCCTTTTGCGATCAGTTGTTGCCTTAGGGTTTCATCTTCCAGCAGACGAAGCATGCCAGCGGCAATGGCCGCAGTATCTAACGGATCCACCAGCAGGGCGGCATCGCCTGCAACCTCCACGGTGCTGCCTGAATTGGAAGTCAGCACGGGCGTTGCGCTGTGGAATGCCTCCAATAATGGGATTCCGAATCCTTCAAACTTGGTTGTGAATATCAGCGCCTGCGCGTGCCGGTAAAGGTCAACTACGACATCTTTTTTCACGTGCCCCAACATGCGGACGCGCTTTCGCAATCCTAGCCTTTGAATCTGTTCCACAATTTTTTCTGAGCCTGTAGAAGCAGCGCCTGTCAGTACCAGGTGGATATTGTGCTTCCCACTTTGTAGCAAGTCGGAAAAGGCCAGCAGGACATTGCTATGGTTTTTGTGGGGCCAATAATTGGCTGGAAAGTAGAAGTATTGTTCCGGCAACTTCAGAGCAGTAAACTCTTTGCAAACCGGCCTGGCAGGTTGGCGAAATTCCTGATCTACATCAAGGGAAATCACTTCTACCTTTTCCGCAGGGGTGCCGTACTTTTCAAGGATGGTTTGCTTTGCGTGGTTAGACAAGGTGAACAACACGTCAGCATGCATGGCCGTTGGCCGATACGTTTCTTTTCGCCAATTGAGCACCGCCTGTTCAAAGAATTCAGGGTAAAATTCGTGCTGCACATCGGGCATCATCACTGCGGTGGGAATGCTTACGAACAGTGGTTCCAAAACAAGCAGCGGACAAAATAAGAGATCGAATTCCCGCTCTTTCAAAGTAGTGGCCATGGTTGCCATAGCCGTTTCGTGCCGCACCTCAATCAGTTCCGCACCACGTGCAAATTCCCGCACATGGCTCGCTTGGTCATGCTGTACGAAGATGGTCAACTGCTCAGAATTCAGCCGGGAAAGAATGTTGCGGACATAGTTTTCCATGCCGCCGATTTGACCCTTAAAGTATTGCCGAAGGTTCACTGCAATGCGCATTTTGGACGGGCTCATCGCGATTTCCATTTACGCTTTATAACGTCTACAAGTGTTTCCGTGTGGAATTTAGACAACTCTGCGTGCAATGCTTGTTCTTCCTCTTTCATCAATTTCTCGCGCTCGCCTGCTGCACTCAATTGCTCTCTGGCATCGGCTAAAGCCACTTGATACATTTGCGATTCTGCGCCAGACTTTTCTATCAAAGCAAGACGCTCTTGCGCAGCCGTAGTCATCTCCGCCAGTTGGGTGGACAACGTCTGCATATTGGCCAATCGTTCCATGGAATCCCGGACAAACTCACGATCCCGATTCAACTTTGAAACCAGTGCAGCTTCCAGATCGTCATAGCCGGAAACCGTTCCGCCCGCTTCAGGCAGAAAAGCCCGCAGAGCCTTATCTACAGATTGCAGCGCCTTCAATTGGCTCTGCAACACTGCCTCCAACTGGTCCATTTTATCTTCGTGCGCACGGAAGGGTTGGGGCCAAACTGGAAACTGCAAACTGCCTTCCATTTCAATGGCCGCTGCAAATCGATTCGCCCGATCCGCCTGCGCACTTCGATAAGATGCCGCTGTTGTTTTGAGAAACGTATGATCAAACTCTGCCGGTGCCTCCACTTCTAACAGCGATGGTCCGGTTGGAAAAGTGCCAGCCGAAATAAATGCCTGCCGAACTTTTTCTACCGGCAATGTTTCCAAACAATAAGCTTTGCCAAAAGCGCAATCCCATCCACAGCCAAAGCAGCCTAGGCGTTGCACAACTCCCACCGATCCATTTCCCCACGGCGCATAATGTGGCCACGTGCCACCGCCGAAAACCACAACTCCGGGAATGCCATAAGCCTGTGCCAAATGCGCCGGGCCGGTATCGCTCCCGATAAATTTTTGGGCATTGGCCAGGAGCATCGCCAACTTGCCGATGTCTTGCGCCGATCCTGTAAAGATGCGGATGTGCTGCGCCTCTGTTCCAAATGCATCGCGGAATACAAGCAGCGCATCGCGTTCAGAAACTTCACCAGTGAGAAGTAACTTACAATCCGCAGTTAGTCTTCCAGTAAGTACTTCGGCATAGTTCGCCTGACCCCAACGCTTGACCAATGTACTAGCAGCGCCAGTGGGGAAACAGGCAATATACTTACCCGCCTCTACTCCGATTTGTGCAAAAAGTTCCGAATCCACAGTAGGTTTAGGCCATGGCTTGATATCCGGTGACAGGCAGCCCAGATACTCAAGAATTACATTGTACCGCTGGTTTTCATGCAGATCGGATTGATACGCAGGCCCTCCAAAAGCTCGCGCTTTGCCTCCGAACTCTTGGATCAAGAGCGGCAACAAACCATGCTTTGGCTGACTGGAAGTGAGCGCCACAACCTGAGATTGGGGAAGCTGTGAAATCAAAAACCAAGTAAGCCAGCTTGGTTCTAAATCGGCAGCAATCATAGTATCCGGTTGCCGATCTTGAATGACTTTGACTAACAGTCGTAACTGCTCGCGTAGCGCCTCGGTAGGGACAGACTGAGGATGCGGTTCAAAGTCAAGTGTTAGGACTTCATCAGGAGGATCAGGAAATAGTTGGGGTACCTGCGCGAATGGCTTGCGGACAACAAAAAGGACACGACCCGCGGGATTGTGGTTGCGCAACCCCTCTACTAATCTGGCAGCCAAAATCAAGTCGCCCATACCACCCGTGTGGAGCACAAGAATTGTTTTCGCGCTAATTTCCTGCACCTTCTTTAGCTAATGGAGATCCTTCAGGATATCAAATTCCAATCGCGTGCCCTTATGTCATTCTTCAGTTTTGAACCCAATTCAACGTACCACCGGCATGCGACCGCGGCTCTGTGTGTGCCTCCTTCAAAATCCGTTCCATACGCTTCACCACCTCTGGCCTCTCTGCGGCCAAATCTTTCTTTTCACTTGGGTCGTTGGCCAAGTTATATAACTCAACCGGTGCACCTTCCCGATTCCGAATCGCCTTCCAATCCCCAGCCCGCGCCGCCTGTTTCATTGAGCCTTTTCGCAAACCGCCTTCCTTCTGATTCCAATTATGAATTTCCCAATACAGATATTCGTGCTGCGATTGTTTCCCCTTGCCGATCAGGGTAGGTAACACCGACAGTCCATCAATCCCCGCAACCGCAGGGGCCCCAACGATTTCCAGCAGCGTCGGTAGTACGTCGGCAAACGTCCAGGGGAGCGTACTGGTCGACCCAGATTTTACATGACCTGGCCAACGCACAATCATCGGAACCCGGATGCCGCCTTCATAAAATCCACCCTTTCCCCCGCGCAATATCCCGTTACTAGAAAACAATTCAAATCCCTTATCGCCATCCCCTAGCCCACCATTATCACTGGCCACAAACACTACCGTGTTCCGTGCCAACTGGAGTTCGTCAAGTAAATGCACAATTCGGCCAATGTAACTATCGGCCCTGGTAACCATGGCTGCGTAGGTCTTTGCCCCTTGCGACCAAGGCTCATTTGAATAAGGTGCGTCACTGGGACTTTCAAATTCTGCATGGGGCAACGTGTAAGTGGCGTATAGGAAAAACGGGACTTCTTTCGACTTACTAAGAAACTGGTAAGACCGTTCAGCAATCAGGTCAGCGCTGTACTGTTGCTTTTTGCCATCGGCATTGCCAGGCAGATCCCAACGCTTGCCGCTGTCCCACAAAAACTCCGGGAAGTAGGAGTGCGCGTGGATCTGGTGGTAATAGCCGACAAACTCATTGAAGCCATGCTTCATGGGATCCCCTGATGTGCTTTTATCGCCGAGCCCCCATTTGCCGAATCCACCAGTGCGATATCCAGCGTCTCTTAGTCTTTCGATTAAAGTGACGTCCCGGGCTTCAATCGGCGCCGTTCCAGCATTGGCACGAATGGCGGCATGACCATTGTGCAGCCCGCTCATCAAGACGGAACGGGATGGCGCGCAGACAGTGCCACCGGCGTAACAATTTGTGAAGCGCATGCCTTCCGCAGCCAGACGATCCGCATGGGGCGTCTTGATTTTAGTCTGCCCGTAACAGCCAAAGTCGCCATACCCAAGATCATCCAACAAAATGAACACAATGTTGGGACGTGCTGGAACAGTTTGCGCAACCGCAGTGGCGGCAATGCTGGAAAGGAATGTACGGCGTGTCATATAAAACTTACTGTAACGCAGAGTTGTTCTGAAATTAGTCAAATCGTTATATCCGTTCATTAGCATAAGAGACTGACAACCAAATCCACTACGGAGATAAAAATGTTCTTTAGTTCCCAAGCCCGTACTGCTATTGCTGCGGCACTCTTTACTTGCTCCCTCTTCGCCCAGACTTCCACACCAAGTGTCAAATTGGTGTTGCCAGAGCGGACCCGCTTACTGCAAGGGCAATTAATTGATCTTGTGGTTGAAGTTCGCAATGCTGACAGCGTCGCGAATTTGAAAGTAACGGCGGGCGAATTGGATTTGACATCTAAGTTCAGCGCTGCTGTGAAAGCAGACCTTGATTGCGATGCCAGTTCTGACTGGGTTTTGCGCGCAAATCTGCAATCGTTTGACTTACCGGGAGATGTGAAACTGGATGTTTCTGTTAACGCAGGTGGCACCACCGTTACGGATACTCGCACCGTCCAGGTTCGCGAGTTCACATTGACAGCGGCTAACCGTCGCAACATCATTCTATTTATCGGTGATGGCATGGGCACGGCATACCGGGATGCGGCCCGACTGATTTCGCGCTCTATCGTGGATGCTAACGGTAAGAATTCATTCCGCGATGGTTATTTTGACGACTTGTTGGAAATGGATAAAATGCCCATCAGCGGTATGTCCATGACCTATGGAACCGATTCGATCATACCCGATTCAGCCAACACTGGGACCGCTTGGGCCACTGGCAATAAGAGCTTCTTAAACGCGGTGAACGTTCTGGCCGATGGCACTGATTGTAAGTGGCGTTTCACTGGGTTGACAAACGCCGCTAATCTTAGTTTCATCACCGACAACCCACGGGTAGAAAATTTATGGCAATACTTAAAGCGTCGTTACAACTATCGCACTGGTATTGTCAGCACCGCCGCTATTACTGACGCCACCCCCGCTGTTGAAGGCGCATACGCAGGCTTTCGCCAAGCCCGCCTTGAAATTGCCCGTCAATACCTGGAAAATCCCATGCTAGGCGGCTTACCCGCATTTGATGTGATTCTGGGTGGCGGTGCCGATCCTTTCACTTCTGCCGGCCGCGTTGACAAGCGCGATTTAATTGGAGAATTTCAGAACAAAGGGTATCGCTATGTGACCAATGCCACAGCGCTGAAAACGATATTTTTCAGCCAACCGACGCTGGGACTCTTCAAGGGTAGCGCCAGCCCAGCCCCCGCCAGTAACGGCATTGCGACTGCGGCTGATGTGAACATGGATGTTGCTTACGATAAGTTGCTATTGCAGCGCCCGGCTTCGGAACCGCTGGCCAGCTTTGGCACTTATAACGATCAGCCCATGTTAGACCTGATGACGTCTAAAGCAATTGAAGTCCTTTCTTCCAGCTTTGGCCAAACTCCCTTTATCTTAATGGTGGAAGCTGCGTCAATTGATAAGCAGTCCCATTCCAACAATGCTGCTGGTACACATTGGGATACCATCGAATTCGATAAATCGATTGGAGCGGCCAGGGCTTGGGCGGCCAAAAGGGCAACCAAAGACACGCTCATTATTGTAACTGCTGACCATGATCAATCTATGTCTATCGTTGGTGTTAATAACACCAACGATGCGGAATATTATGATCGGGCTAAGAGCACGAAAGTTCCTTTCAAAACCGCCGCTGGCGACCAGGATTTTTCGGTGTTCGGGGATTCCTTCGCCAATGTCCGCGCAGGCCTGCCCTTTGTAAACACAAATACTACAGCTTCTAACAATGGAGGTGCGGCTGGAATGCCCAGTGTTAACGTACCAGCTTCAGTTACAGAAGATCCGGCGGCCAGCACTTACTCCACTTACTTCGGCTCAACTGCCTATAAACTGGATCCGAAAAATGGCTATCCAATTAATTCCGGTGCAGGCATTCGTCGTCTGGCTGTCGGATTTCGCACAGGGGACCATACGGGGTCCAGTGTTCCCATTACGGCAGAAGGCCCTGGTGCTTTTCTCTTCACCGGTTACATGGATCAAACGGACATTTTCTTCAAGATGGCGGCTGCCCTATCCACAGATACAAGCGATGCTGACCGTCTTGTGGAATTAATGGGAAATACAAAGTTTCCGAAAACAATTGGAAAATAACCAACAAAATGAATAGGGAAAGTATTCTACTTGGGGCGCTGTTAGCAGCAGCGTCCTGTTTTTCTCAAACACCTATGGCCGACCCTCAAGTAAAAGGGGGCGAGCTTGTTTGGTTTTCCATGAGCACCACCAAGGAACAAGTGTTCAAAGCGCTTGGCCCACCGGCGATGATTGCTCCATTCGGATCGGATTTTGAATCGTGGCAGTACAAGCTGGGCAATGTGGATCACGATGACTTCTCTCATCAAATAGTATTTCGTAAGTCAAATCATTCGTTAGTCAGTATCACCCGCAATTATGATCCCGAGAGAACAGTCGACATTCTTTTTCCCGCGACAATCGCCACTGTTCATCATTTTCCAAATGCAGAAACACCCCAGTTCAGCATTCGTGTTCGTCCATTTGCAGACGGCAGCTATCTGATGGCCATGGGCATATCAAAGCCAGGGCAAGTTACTGGTCAGGTTGTAATGATGCGGGCATCGGAGGTCCAGCATTTTTATCCCTGGCTGTCCGCTCAATTGGCTGTAGGGGCCAAGTGAGAAGTTCCTAAATGAGCCAAGTAGAAAGTTCCTCTTGACAGCTGAAAAGCTGAAGGATGGAACGAATCGAAATGAGCCAAGAAGAAAGAGACAATTTAGACTGGCTGAAGCGAGCCAAAGACGG
>JANXSF010000115.1 GCA_025352795.1 Acidobacteriota bacterium | reverse complement strand
ACATCCTGATCGATTCGTCCGTAGGCCGCCTGTCCCGCTGCCCCTTCCCAAGGAGGTCTGGATCAACAAACCACTAAGCTCAGACGAAAATACTCACTAAACTCCAACAGGGAGTGTCTCACTATCATTGACACGCGCCGTTTGCACTATAGCCAACTGCCCGAAGATTCGACGTCCCGGTTGTCGATTGCCTCATGGTTCCCCTCTGTGTCAATATCGATGAGACACTTACCGCAGCGATAATTACAGAGCAGGGCGGCAAGGAGAAACATCGTGAGCGAAGCCAAGATTGCAGTTCCTTTTGTAGCCAGTTCGCCGGATTCTGAGGTTACCTCGAAGCCGCAGCGGCGGGTCTACACCGCTGAGGAGAAGAGGCGAATTCTGGAAGAGATTGATTGCGCGCTGGTGAATGGCGGTGGTGTCGGTGCCATTTTGAGGCGCGAAGGAATCTATTCCTCGACCTTACACGGCTGGCGGAAAGAGCGCGATCGCGCAGTGCACAAAGCCTTTTCGCAGAAACGAGGTCCCCAGGTTCGGCGTACGGCATACCATGTAGGGCAATCTTCGCTTTGTAAACATGATGGTGCCGTGTTTAGTTAGTTTCGTTATTCACTCAGGAGCTCGTGGAACTTAGGATCTATTTTTTCTCGCTGAGGAGTATACGCCCCAAGTACGAGTGTGACGAGTAAACAAAAGAATCTGAACAGGACCGGTACGTTAGACTTGATAGGAATTCCAAATGGACGGACGAGAACAAATTCAGGTCATCCTGCAATCAGGTAGATTTAGTGAACTATTCGGCTGGGCTGAAAACGATTGGTTAGAGTTCAAAGTCGCATTGTACGATTTTGAAAATGACCTTCAGTGCCATGAGCTTGCAAAGGATGTATCAGCCTTAGCCAATGCTGGTGGTGGCGTGATAATTGTCGGAGCGGGGACAGTTCGTCAGGACAATTCTTCTGGCGACGTGGTTGATCGAGTTCGACCGTTTTCCAGGAGTCTGGTCAATGTTCAAAAATATGAAGGCACCATAGCGGGTCGTACCTTCCCACCGATTAGGGGAGTCTCCATAAAATGGATGCCTGATGCAAAAGATTCCGAAAAGGGCTTGTTGGTCATCACAGTTCCAGATTTTCAGGAGTATCGGCCAGTTTTGGTGCAGAACGTATTTGTAGAGGGGCGAAAAACGGCCGGAAACGTGTTTGGGTATTTCGAGCGGAAGAGTGCGAACGCTGACCACTACGGCATTCAGCAATTGCATACGCTAATTCAAAACGGTGCCAGGTTTTCATCCCTGGATGCGAGGCTCGATTCACTTACTGATGCTGTGAACAGCTTATTGCAGAGAGATCTAGTGACTGAGACTTCTGAAAAAGTTCAAACAATGCCGTTTCAACTTTCTCCCCATGTTTTAAAGGGACGAATTGAAGCACTGTTGAACGGCGCTGGGCTTGAGGGCAAGCCATCGTTTACTCTTGCTGCTGTGCCAACGAGTATTACAAATATTCCTTCACTAACTTTATCCACAGGTCAAGCAAGAGAACTGATTCAGAGCCCACCATGTTTGCGTAGTAGCGGATTCGATCTGGGGACTTATGAGAATGCGCCTTTGATTGGACGCGGCCAAGCAAGGCGTGCAATCATACCTGACTACAAGGCGCTAGAGTGTTGGAGCGATGGCACGTTTCTATTTGTGGCTACCGCTGACGAAGAGTTCCTCTCCTGGCACACGCGCCCAAAGGAAGGGCAAGCATTTCTCATCAATACGCTTGTTCTAGCGGAGGTCACATATCTATTTTGTGAAACTGTTCGTAGAATGACTGAGTTGATGAACCCAGTTCCGGAAGCCTTGAATTATGTTCTCCAAGTCAGAAGGTTGGATGCGCCTGGCAAGCTGGCTATCCTGCGTCCCCAGAAAGTTTCCGAAATACCCGCGTGCTCGTTGAGGCCGATCACAAGTGCCCCTTATAGCGGTGAATTTTTCAGCTTCTTTGCTCCAACGGACCAAGTACCAGAAGAAACAGCGTTCCAGTATCTTAGGGAGTTCTATCTATGGTTCGGTATTGAGGAGGATCGCATACCCTACACTGACGTAGAATCGGGTCATCGACGAATCTCGGTCAAGGAACTCAAATAGGTGTCAAATTATCTGTTGGAGGGTTGTTGCGAAAGGACTTGCGAAATTCATGACCGGCACAAACGCGGCGCAACGGAAAACCGTCCATGAGTTTAAATACCCAAACGAAGAAGAAAGCGCAGCGCAACAGAAGTACTACCGTGAAGCGAAACGATTCATCAAAGCCCATCACGAGCACAAACACCAAACAGGATGGCTCTCCCAACATGCACAGACACTATTCGCTAAAGCTCAACAAGAAACCGGACCACGACGCGTCAGATTAAACAACAATGCACGAAGCCTCAAAGACTACGAGCAGCACTTCAGCAAGCAACAACTGACGGTCCTCAACGACGTAACACTGACACTGCAGATTCATGGTGTCAAAATCAAAGTAACACCAGACCTCCACGTCACCGAAAAAGGACAGGAAAAAATCATTAAGTTAGATTTCACTGCCGCCGCACCGGACAAAATACAATCACGCATCATTGCACAAGTCATGTACGAAGCCGCCAATGCCAATGGCTCGAACATTCCCGGAAACGCCGTTCTCTACCTAGACCTTGCGCGCGGCAACACGCACAGAGGAGCACGGGCAGGTTCACGCATGAACAATGAAATAGAGGCAGCATGCGCAACCATAACAGCAATTTGGAACACAATCTCAGAGTAGGAAAAAGGGAGCAATGGAGGTAAACCACGCCAACGAGCGAGCACAAAAGCATTTATCAAACAGCAATACGGACAAAATCCGGACAATTGAGTTTTCGAGGGCTAAACTTATGTACGAGGGGATTAGGGCTAAGTGCCCCGTTATGAATTTGGTGCGGATGAGAGGACTTGAACCTCCACTCCCTTGCGAGAACTAGAACCTGAATCAGAAAAAACTGGTTTCCGACTGTTTGGCTGGACCCTTTCCTGTGGTGTAAGCTATGAATCCTTACAATCGTTATTGCTCTTGCTCCTTTTCTGCTGCTTCGGCCAGTTTGGCCAGTTTTGATGCGGTTGTGCCACGCAGCTAGGGAGTGGTAGATTT
>JANXSF010000108.1 GCA_025352795.1 Acidobacteriota bacterium | reverse complement strand
AAAGTTGCCTCCGATCAGAGGGGCCACGGAATCGGCGTCAGTCTGGAGGTCTATACGACTTCGGACTTGGAGCAAAAGCGGGCCGCGATCAACAAGCTCGAAGCCGCCGTTTTCAAGCGGCTAGAAGTCGGGCAAGCAACCGCGAACTCGGCTTAATGGAATAAACGGAATAAAGAGGAATCAGTGGGTCGTCCTAAGTTGTTGAAAAGTTGGAGCGGGAGACCGGGGTCGAACCGGCGACGTCCAGCTTGGGAAGCTGGCATTCTACCACTGAATTACTCCCGCCCAGGGTTATTTCCTAAATATAGCAGAAGCGTAGGACTCAGTGACTACCGACGCCTACGATTTTTCTTCCGCGCCATAAATTCGCTGTTTATTCGCCTAAACCCACACTACGAAGTGAAAAGTTATAGCCACTCGACTTAACCTCTGCTACGCTACCTTGGGGTACGGTTTTAAAGCTATGGGCCAATTACTAAAAGATATTCAATACGCGTTCCGCAGTATGGCGAAAGTTCCCTCGTTCACCCTCACCGCACTGGCCGCACTGGCTTTGGGAATTGGTGCCAACACGGCAGTTTTCAGCGTCATCAACGCCGTATTGCTACGTCCACTTCCCTACGCCAAAGCCGATGATCTGGTGGCCCTATTCGAGGTCAGTCCGAAGGTTGGCAATTTCAAAATATCTGCCGCGAATTTTCAGGATTGGCGTCAACGCCAGCACTCCCTCACCAGCATGGGACTTTTCCGCGACACTTCCGCTGTGCTCACCATGGGCGATTTTCCAGAAAAATTGGACGCTGCCGAAGTTTCTCCCGGAACCCTTACCGCATTGGGAATTCAACCCGTTTCCGGTCGTCTGTTTTCGATTGATGAGGAACAACCCGGTGCCGATAAAACTGTTTTGATTTCGCACGCCCTGTGGCAGCGGCGATTTGCCGGGAGTCCGCAAACTCTAAACTCCACCTTGCAGGTGAACGGCGCCGATGCCCGCATTATCGGCATCCTACCGGAAAATTTCACCCTGCCAGAAGTCAAGGCGGAACTGTTCAGCCCGCTCGCTTTAACGCCTGATTTGCTTTCCCTTCGTCGCCGAGGCAATCACAATTTTCGTGGTGTGGGGCGGCTTGCTCCAGGAGTGTCGAAGGAACAGGCCAACTCCGAATTGCAGTCCATCGCCAAACAGCTTTCTGAAGAATATCGTGATTTGAATAATGGCTGGGGTGCCAATGTGATTCCACTGCGCGAGCAGATTTCTGGAAATGTGCGTCCCACTTTGTTGATCCTTTTAGCAGCAGTCGGATCAGTGCTTCTGATCGCCTGTGCCAATGTGGCGAACTTACTCATCGCACGCAGTGGAGCACGTCAAAAAGAGATTGCCGTGCGCGCCGCACTGGGTGCCGGTTCGTGGGATTTAGCGCGTCAACTGCTGACAGAGAGCATTACGCTGGCTGTGTGCGGCGGCTTGCTTGGCCTTGGCCTGGCCGCCTTCAGCCTGCGCGGACTCACCACTTTGGGTGCATCGTTTCTACCTATTGGAGCCACGGTCACATTGGATTGGAACGTGGTGCTGTTCACCTTCGCCATCTCCATTCTTACCGGTATTATTTTCGGCTTGGCACCTGCGTTGACTGCTGGTCGGATTGACCTGAACACGGTGCTCCGTGGAGCGGGTCGCGGCTCCATTGGCGGCATCGGGCAGGCTCGTCTGCGTTCGGCGTTAGTGATTGCCGAAGTGGCTTTGTCCATGTTGCTGCTCACCAGCGCGGGCCTGTTATTCCGTAGCTTCAGCCAACTGCAGCAGGTGGACCCCGGCTTCAAAACGGATCACGCAATCACCGCCAAAGTCAGTCTGCCTGCCAAGCAGTATCCTGGCCCAGCGTTGCCTGCGTTCATGGAACAATACGTGCAGCGATTGAGACAATTGCCCGGCGTCAACTCGGCGGGCGTGGCGCGCGACGTGCCGCTTACCCCTGGCAATCCTACCTTGAATTTCGAAATTGAAAATCGGCCAGTGCTGCAAAGTAGTGATCAGCCAGTGGCCAACTTCCGCGCTGCCAGTTCAGGATTTGCTGAAACATTAGGCTTGAAACTTGTTTCAGGTCGTTTTTTCGAACGAGGTGACGATAGCCCTGCTTCCACTCCTGTCGCGGTGATCAATGAGCCCTTTGCCAAGAAGTATTTCCCTGGGGAAAATCCACTGGGCCGCCGCATTAAAGCAGGCTTCGACGATAGCCCCTGGAGTACCATTGTCGGCGTCACCGGTGAAGTGCTGTATCGTGGCTTGGACCAAGCCGCCACACCGGAAATTTACTACTCGTATCATCATGTATCCCCGGCGATGATGAACATGATCCTACCCGCTATGACCGTGACCCTACGCACTGCCGGTGACCCCGTTCAACTCAGCGCAGGCATGCGTTCGGAATTGCGCACCTTGAATCCGCAATTGGCGCTATCGGATCTGCGGACCATGGATGATATCGTGTCCGGGTCAGTAGCCACACCCCGCTTCCGCACGGCACTCATCCTATTATTCGCCGCACTGGCATTGTTGTTGGCGGTGATTGGACTTTACGGAGTCATCTCGTATTCAGTCTCGCAGAGGGTGAATGAAATCGGCGTGAGGCTGGCCATGGGCGCCGCAAAATCAGACATCACTGGACTGATTGTGGCGCAGGGAATGAAGCTGACGGGCATCGGGATCGCGGTAGGGCTGGTGGCATCCTTCTTCGCGGCAAGGTCCATGCAGACCATGTTGTTCGGAGTTACCCCACTGGATTGGCCGACATTCCTAGGCGTACCGCTGATCATCGGATTGGTGACGCTGGTAGCCTGTTTGATCCCAGCATTGAAGGCTGCACGGATTGACCCGCTGGTTGCGCTGAGGCGGGATTAAGGAACCCACTCAGGAAGGAATCTCTAAATAAAGGCTCAACCCGCCATAACTGGTTTAGACTAGGGACAGTATGCTTCCCATTCCCGAAGGTCCAGCGACAAATTTAGAACAACTGACGAAAACGTTGCGGCCTGAACCACTGATAAAAGCCCAAGAATTCCAGAGATTTTACCGGCCGGATATGAATGCTGTGCGGGGGGAAGATACGGTTTTAACTTTAGCCGATTTGCTAAAGCAATCCTACCGTGCTTTACCTTATCGGGCGTTCGTGATGGGGCACGCCGGCGTTGGCAAGTCGACGGAAATTACCCGGCTGTTGGAAGAAGTAAAGGATCGTCAGATCGGTGTGCGGTTGAGTGTGGCCACAGAGTTGAACCCCGCAAGTTTCAAGGTGTTTGACGTAGTTATGCTGATGATGATTCGCCTTGCCGAAGAGGCTAAAGAAAGGGGCGCACTGCCGCTGCTTTCGGAGCAATCCGTTTCAAAAATCGAACGTTTGTTTGACACCGAAGAAACCAAGCAATCATCCAGTAGAGACAGCGCGGTATCGGCGGAAGCTGGAGCTGGCGTCAAGGACGGATCAGGTTTGGCAGGGCTGTTCGGTCTTTTCGCATCTACGAAGGCTGAGATAAAGTTTAGCGCCGAGCGAAAAAGTGAGACCAAGGAATATCGTTTCAGGCGCCACCTGCCGGACCTGGTTGAGGCGTGCAATCAACTGATAGACGCATGCAATGAGTCCCTTTTCGCGAAAGAAGAAAGGGAATGGATTCTGGTTATTGAAGACCTGGAAAAGATGGGTATCTCACCGGAACAATTGAAGGAATTATTTATCCAATACGGAACAGTATTCACATCTCTCAACGTAAACATGATTTTTACTATCCCCATCTGGATTGCCTATTCGCAGGAAGCGGAGCGGTTGCCTTTGCAAAAGCACATGGTTTACGATACACCTGTTTATAAGCAGGATCACAGTACTCATGAAGATGGACAAAAGGCAGTGCGACAAGTACTGGAAGCGCGCGTTTCCCCGACTTTATTCGCAAAGGGTCAAATGCAGCGACTGATTGTGGCATCCGGAGGAAACCTTCGTGATCTCTTTGCGCTTGTGCAGGATGCGGGCGGGGCTGCCAGGCGTCGAACCCACGGCGAAAAAGTTATTGGGGATGAAGATGTAGCCCGTTCAATCAACAAAATGCGGCGGGATTACCGCATGAAGCTGGGCAATAGTCCGTACGATCAGCATTCAATTTCCGATGAAGATAAGACGAAGCGGTTAATTTCGGTGTATGGGAATGAGAGCGGAAATAAAACGCCAGACCCCGTCCTTTACGCATTGTTGCGTGCTCGTGCTTTGCAGGAGTTTAATGGTCAATATTGGTTTGGCGTGCATCCACTTGTGGTTGACATTTTGAAAAGTGACAAGCATCTTAATGACGATGCTCCTGGTGGAAGTTACTAAATGGACGAGGGGTCCATTCAGGAAGTTGCTGAAAGGTTGACTTCCTGGGGTATTGAATATGATCGTGGTTTTGCCAGAGTGGAATGGGATTCCATGGACGCACAGCGTGAGGTGGTAGCTAAGCTAAGGTCCTCACTGCCTCCTAACCTTCCGTTGTTAGAAATAGAGTTGGCTGCGGGTGGTAAATCGCAGGAAATCGCTGCGGGGTTGATTAATCAGCTTGGTGCCGCCGGCAATTGCGTCGCTTCAATTTCCGGCATTGAGT
Source organism: Acidobacteriota bacterium (assembly GCA_025352795.1). Classification (GTDB taxonomy): domain Bacteria; phylum Acidobacteriota; class Terriglobia; order Bryobacterales; family Bryobacteraceae; genus JANXSF01. The sequence goes on along the minus strand of JANXSF010000108.1, from coordinate 8,731 downwards.
GGGCTTTTCCGAAAAACGGCAAGGTACTTGACACACTGATTGCGTTCAACTTCCAACGGGAGACGTTGGCGAGCCTGCCTGTCCGACAGATTTGGTGGATTCCAACAGGCTTTGCAGGAATGTTTATTCTGGGCATTCCCGATTTGGAATCATGGTTCCAGCTAAGACTACATCTTACGGAAAGGTCTTCTACGGCCAAAGTAGGCATATACTTTGGTGAATCCAATCGCAAGAACGTTAGCGTGGATGAGGCTCGGTCTTTAGCGCGAAAGTTTTGGAATCGGTTAGAAACTGCGCAAAAACAAGGCTTTCCAGAGGAACGAATTTGGCTTGAGCTTGCGGAACCGGCAGTGGATGCTCTTATGGCTGCTGGCTTGGAGTTGCAAGCTGTTGAGATCTTAGCGCGAATGCCGGATGCGCGGAAGCAATTAGAACAGAAATTAGAGGAAATCGAATCACTGCGCGGGATGGATGATCATGCGTGGCTATCACTTGCGAGACGGCTAGCCCACCTGTTTATGCTACAAGGCGATCTTCCCGCAACACGGAAGCTTCAGGAGCGTGTGGTGGAAGTAAGTAGACGCGTGTTGGGCGAGGAGCATCCGGACACGCTGACGTCGATCAACAATCTGGCGTCAACACTCACAGCGCAAGGCGATTTGCCCGCCGCACGGAAGCTTCAAGAGCGTGTGCTTGCCGTGAGGACGCGCGTGTTGGGCGAGGAGCATCCGGACACGTTGATTTCGATGAGCAATCTGGCGTTAATACTCTGGGCGCAAGGCGATCTGCCTGCAGCGCGTTTGCTTCAAGAGCGTGAGCTTGCCGTGAGCACGCGCGTATTAGGCGAGGAGCATCCGGGCACGCTGACTTCGATGAACAATCTGGCGGAAACACTCAGTGCGCAAGGCGAGCTGCCTGCAGCGCGGTTGCTTCAAGAGCGTGTGTTTGCAGTGATGACGCGCGTGTTGGGCGAGGAGCATCCCAACACGCTGATTTCGATGAACAATCTGGCGTTAACACTCCGGGCGCAAGGCGATCTGCCTGCAGCGCGGTTGATTCAAGAGCGTGTACTTGCGGTGATGACGCGCGTGTTGGGCGAGGAGCATCCGGACACGCTGACTTCGATGAACAATCTGGCGCCAACACTCTGGGTGCAAGGCGATCTGTCAGCAGCGCGGTTGCTTCAAGAGCGTGTGCTTGCCGTGAGGACGCGCATGTTGGGCGAGGAGCATCCCAATACGCTTACATCGAGGAACAATCTAGCGTTAACACTCCGGGTGCAAGGCAATCTGCCTGCAGCGCGGTTGCTTCAAGAGCGCGTGCTTGCCGTGGTTACGCGAGTGTTGGGAGAGGAGCATCCCAACACTCTGACTTCAATGAGCAATCTTGCCTTAACATTGCACGACCTAGGTGACCACGATGAGTCCGTTCGGCTGCTGCGGAAGTGCCTGCTTGGGCGTCGTAAGGTGTTGGGCAACAAGCATCCAGATACGCTTGGCACTGTCGACGCTTTAAAATCGCGGAGGGAAAGTGAGATACTTCCGTGAGGGGATCAGTAGCGCGTACTTAGAAGAACCGCTTCCTGGCGGTCGCGGCTCGGTATAGGCGGTGTTGTAATTTTCCCAACTCCCATTTTCCCCTTGCACCTTACTCCTCTCAATGGTAAGCTAGGGCGAACAAACAGCGAAATATGTACTTTTGCACTACAACTCAGCGTAAGCGCATCCGTCATCGCGTATAATCGACTTTCCGAGGAAAATATCAGGCAATGGAAGACAAAGATAAGATCAAAGCACTCGCCGCGACGCTTGGTGCACTAGAAAAACAGTTTGGTAAAGGCTCCGTAGTGCGATTGGGGTCTAAGGAAGCGGTGGTGCCCATTGAGGCCATTTCCACTGGCTCCATTTCACTGGATTACGCGTTGGGCGTAGGCGGCTTTCCACGAGGTCGCATTATTGAAATTTTTGGACCCGAATCTTCGGGCAAAACCACTGTTGCCTTACAAGTTGTGGCGGAAGCGCAGAAGCGTGGAGGCGTAGCGGCCTTTATTGATGTGGAACATGCCCTGGATCCCATTTATGCGCGTAAATTGGGCGTGGACATTGACAATTTGCTGGTTTCGCAACCCGACCATGCCGAACAGGCCCTAGAAATTACTAATACGCTGATCGCCTCTGGTGCCGTGGACGTTCTGATTGTGGATTCCGTGGCCGCACTGGTTCCTAAAGCGGAACTTGATGGCGAAATGGGCGATGCTTTTGTGGGCATTCAGGCCCGTTTAATGTCCCAAGCCATGCGCAAACTCACCGGCGTGGTGTCGAAATCCAACACCTGTTTGATCTTCATCAACCAGATCCGCGAAAAGATTGGCGTCATGTTTGGCAATCCAGAAACCACCTCGGGTGGCCGAGCTTTGAAGTTTTATTCCAGCGTTCGTGCCGATATCCGGCGCATTGCCGCTATTAAAGATGGCGACGTGGTTACCGGCAATCGCACTCGGGTGAAGGTTGTGAAGAACAAAGTGGCATCGCCATTCCGGGAAGCTGAGTTCGATATTATTTATGGCGAAGGCATTTCCAAGGAAGGCGATTTGATTGACTTGGGTGCGGAACATAATGTAATTGAAAAATCTGGATCCTGGTACAGCTTCCGTGGGGAACGCATTGGGCAGGGTCGGGAAAATGCGCGGCAGTTTCTGAAAGAACATCGCGATATGTACGACACCATTGATACGGAACTGCGTAAGTTACTGGGCTTGCCCGGTACCACCGATGCAGTGGAAGCACCTATAGTTCCAGCACCAGCGGCGGCCGCTGCTGCTGGGAAGGGAAAGTAACTTCATTGTGGGTTAGTTAGTAACTAACCCATCACAACTAACTAACCCAGTTTGACTACCTCCACCGGGTGATTGTTGGTCTACAGAATATCGAGTATCCTCGTGACATCTCATGCAATAGCAGCGGTGCTGCGAGGATACTTATATGAAATCGACCAAGATGTTACTAGTACTTACAGTGCTTGCCGTAATGCTGCCAAACGCAGCGCAGGCGCAGGTTCTAACTTTCACGAAATCGTTCTCCTCCTCTTCTGTAGCCGTCAGCGCCTTTACCGTTCTGACCTTTACAATCACCGGCGGCGATGGTGTGTCCACTGCTGTAGGCTTCACTGATTCCTTACCTGCAGGTCTTAGCATCGGCACACAAGTATCTTCAACGAACACCTGCGGCGGAACACTATTCACTTCCAGCGTGCCCGGCGGAATCAGCTCTATCACGTTGACCGGAGGGACTGTCGCCTCCAGTCCAGCAACATGTAACGTGACTGTCGGGATACAAGGCGATATTGTCGGGATAAAGAACAACAGCGCTACAGGGACTGGCAACTTGGCTGGATTGATCGCCACTGCCACCACAAAGGTGGTCGCGCCTGTTTTCACGAAGAGCTTTTCTCCAACAACCATCTTCGTTGGCCAAACCAGCCTGCTGACACTTACTTTGACTAACAACGAAAGTCCATTAGTCTTTGGCGCAATCACCGGTTTTGTGGATAACCTTCCGGTCGGACTCACAGTGGGTGCGGTGGTCTCAAATACTTGCGCCGCAACTGTGGCAACCACGGCCAGCTCTGTAGTTTTGACCCAAGCTGGAGCAGATAATTTGCCCCCAGGTTCTTGCTCCATAGTTGTTAGCGTAACTGCGCTTACCCAAGGCACGAAGGTAAACACTGCCATCGGGAACCGTTCTATAACTGGACAGAATCCAACAGCAACATTGAATGTCCTGATTCCGCCAGACGCCTTCCAGGTTCGTTATGCGGCCAACTTGACCTCTGGCGATTCGGTAATCAACTTGACCAATAGTGGTGCCAACGGCGCCTCGCTAACGGGTCCGGGCTTCGCTGCCGCTATTGGAAACATATGCGTGAATGTGTATGGGTTCTCACCCGACGAACAGTTGATCTCTTGCTGTTCTTGCCTGATCACGCCCAACGGATTGGTTTCCTTGTCTGTGAAAGATGATGTAATTAACAACACGCTAACTGGTGTGAAGCCAAACTCGGTAGTTGTGAAATTAGTCAACACTGGAGCTGGACCAACATACACCGGCATTAACTGCACAAACAGTGCAGCCACGGCTGGATCAGCAGCGTTCCCGTTGGCACCAGGTCTGTTAGCATTCGGAACCACAATCCATATCGCGCCAGTGGCGGGCACTTTCGGAGTGACTGAAACTCCTTTCCTAAAGGCGACGCTGAGCCCAGATGAACTGGCCAGCATCACCAACCGATGCACTAATATCGTTGGCAACGGCAGTGGCTTCGGCATTTGTAAGTCATGCCGGGCAGGTGGTTTGGCCGCTAACTAATGGGGCGTTCCTGTTTTCAGACTGGAGCGTATCAGGCCTTTGAAAGACCGCTCCCTCGCGGTCACGGCTCCGTAGAATCAGTCCGTTACCGAGCCGCGACCGCGAGGGAGCGGTCTTTTAACCACAGGTTATCCCAATAAAGGTTGGGGACTCTACGGGGATGCAAGAAAACTAAGTGACATTGGGCTCAATGCCTGCCCCGGACCTTTGCAAGTCAGCACTGGTTGCCATTCCCTTGCCCTCAAATAAAAACTCCTGAAAATATGTCACAGTAATCAGAGGAAACCTATTGAGCGCTCTTATACTCATTGCCGCTGATGATGTGCAAGTGCGCCGTTTGTTGCGCGCATCCTTTCACGACAATGGCTACCAATGCCGCGAAGCTCGTACTTGCCTTGAAACACTGGAAATGATGCGCCTGGAAAAACCTGATTTAATACTGCTGGATTTCAGCACGTCGCAAGAGAACAACCTGAACTCCTGTAAGTCCATCCGAATGAGTTTCCAGGTACCAATCATCGTTTTGTCTATTCGAGATCAAGATGTGGAAAAGGTCGCTGTCCTGGATGCTGGTGCCAACGATTACCTTACAAAACCGTTCAGCATGCCCGAACTGCTAGCCCGTGCAAGGGTCGCTCTGCGGCGCGTAGTTGTTGGGGAAACGGCCCAGCCTCGCTTTGTTGGGGAAGAGTTGGAAGTAGATTTTGATACCCGAACCGTGCGCGTGCGTGGTAAAAAAGTACGGTTGACGCCTAAGGAATTAGAGCTGCTTCGGGTGTTGATTTTACACGCTGACAAGCCCTTGCCGCATCGTGAATTATTGCAGTTAGTTTGGGGTCAGGATCATGGGCAGGAATTGGAGTATTTGCGGGTGTTTATTAATCAACTACGCAAAAAGATCGAACCAGAACCAGGGGAGCCGCGCTTCATTCTGACGGAACCTTGCGTGGGGTATCGGTTCGCGGGCATTGCTAAATCCTACGCATTGCTAAATCCTAAGCAGTCCACACAAGCAATCTGATAAGCTTCCCTACGTGAAACGGCTACTGATCTGTACGGTATTGGCCACCATGCCAATGGCTGCGCAAAACCCTTATTTGGGCGATGCAAAGGGCATTGAATCGGGACGTGAAATTTTCCGCATCTACTGCGCTCCCTGCCACGGGCTGAAAGCCGAAGGAGGTCGCGGACCAGACTTGACCCTGGGCGTCTACAACGCTGGCGACACCGATCAAGATCTGTTTCGAGTCATCATGAGCGGCGTCCAAGGTTCTGAAATGCCCGAATACAGTGAAAAACTAGGGGCTGACAATACTTGGCGAGTCATCAGCTATCTGCGTACTGCCGCCAAGAAAGACACCACTAGCTGGAAGGGTTCGGCCGCCAATGGCGAAACACTTTTCTGGGACAAGGCGGGATGCGGTGGATGCCATCTGGTAGGAAATCGTGGGGGTATTATGGGTCCGGACCTCACGCAGGTGGGCAGAAAACGTTCTGCGGCCTACTTGAAAGCGTCCGTGGTGGACGTCAATCAGGATCTTACTCCAGGCTTTCTCACTGTGATTGTAGAAACCAAAGACGGCAAGACAATCACCGGCGTGCAGCGCGGGTACGACACCTTTTCCGCACAGTTAGTGGACGCGAAAGGCGTCTATCATTCCTTCTATAAAGAAGATGTCAAGTCCATCAAACGGGAAGCTCGTTCGCTGATGCCCTCCACTTACTCCAAAGTATTGACCAGTGCCGAAGTAGATGACTTAGTGGCTTATATGATGTTACTCCGGGGGAAACAATGAGAACACTCATGCTATTGGTGACGCTTGCAGCCTCCCTCTGTGCCCAAGCCGATTGGACCTCCTATGGCGGCAATCCACAAGGTTGGCGATTCAGCGATTTGAAGCAAATTAATACCACCAACGTGGCCCGGCTGACCCCGGAATGGATCTTCCAATCGGGTGTCGGCGGCAGGTGGCAGTCTATGCCGCTGGTGTTCGATAAGCAGATGTACATTACCGGGCCAAACAATCATGCCTTTGCCTTGGACGCCCTAACTGGTAAGCAGGTTTGGCACTATTCGCAGCCCGCTCCTAAAGGAGTCAACTATTGTTGCGGGCAACCAAACCGGGGCTTTGCCACCCATGGCGACTTACTCATCAAAGTGAATATGGAAGCCACCATTCTTGCACTGGATCGACGAACAGGTAAAGTAATTTGGGAAACAGTGATTGACGATTACAAAAAGGGCTATAGCGCCACCGTGGCCCCACTGGTTGTGAAAGACAAAGTGATCATCGGCATTGCCGGAGCAGAGTTCGGCACCCGCGGTTTCATTGATGCTTATGACATTAAGACCGGTAAACGATTATGGCGTTTCTGGACCGTTGCAGGAGAAGGTGAAGCCAATGGTGAATCCTGGAGTGGCGATTCCTGGAAGCGCGGCGGTGGCTCTACTTGGATCACCGGCACTTACGACCCCGCACTGAATTTGACTTACTGGGGCACTGGCAATCCCGGTCCGGATTTGAATGGTGATCATCGCAAAGGCGATAACTTATATACATGCTCCATGGTGGCTCTTGATCCCGATACAGGCAAGTTGAAATGGCACTTCCAGTTCACTCCTCATGACCTGCATGACTGGGATTCCATGGGTGACCCCGTTCTTGTAGATCTCACCGTGAAGGGCGAAAAAGTGAAGTCGCTGATTCATGCTGATCGCAATGGGTATTATTACGTTTTAGACCGCACCACGGGTAAGTTCCTCACTGCCAAAGCCTACACAAAAGTAACTTGGGCCGACGGCATTGGCCCAGACGGTCGACCGAAGTTGATCCAGGGTCAAGACCCGTCAGAAGCTGGAACTAAGTCGTGCCCTGGCATGGGTGGAGGTCATAACTGGCAAGCCACAGCTTACAGCCCGCAAACTGGACTTTACTATTTCAACACCACCGACGGTTGTCACATTTACTACAAGACGCAGCAAGAATTCGTGGAGGGATTGTGGTACCAGGCATCCACAGTTGGGGCCATTGCCACGGAACCACTTACTGGAAGATTATTAGCGGTTGATCCCACAACGGGTGATATCAAGTGGCAATTTGAAACAGTAAGTGCACCAACCGCAGGAGTGTTGGCGACGGCAGGTGGCCTGGTGTTCACCGGGGAAAAGGAAGGGTACTTTGAAGCGTTTGATGCGCGCAATGGCAAGCTGCTGTATCGGTTTCAGACGGGCGGAACCATTAGCGCTCCGCCAGTAAGCTACTTGTTGAATGGCAAGCAGTATGTTGCCGTCACAGCCGGTAGTTCTGTGATGGCCTTTGCCATACGATAGGAATGAAAGGGTTCAAAATAGACCAACCCTGTTATAATCCCTGCATGCAAGTCAAAAACATCTCCGATGCCAAGGCCGAATTCTCTGCCTTGATCGAAGCTGTGCAACGCGGTGAAGAAGTGATCATTGGAAAAGCTGGCAAGCCTGTAGCGAAGCTGGTCCCCTACAATAGTGCCAAGGCAGTTCGAGCCCCTGGGGCGCTGCGTAGACGCATTCACATTGCCCCCGATTTCGACGAATTGCCTGCTGACATCGCCGCCGCTTTCGGCATGTAATGCAGCTGATGTTAGACACCCATCTGCGGTTGCACAAGCCAAATGCCTGGGGCTGACATTGCTTACGTCCGATCCGCAACTGCCAGCATATGGTTCCCTTGTGCGACTTGTGCCGCAAGTAGTGTGAACCAATTCGCTTCCATCCACGTAGTATAGAAATCGCCATGGATGAACCAATTGACACGCTGAACCCGGCAGCCTTACCAGAGCCTCCGCCCCCGCCCCAACCACTTGAACCAGTGGCCAAGGCATCGCGCATTACTGAAATGGACATTGTCCGAGGCCTGGCCATCCTCGGCGTATTCCTCATCAATATGCCGTTATTCAACGCGCCAGCAGGGGCCTTCTTCAACAACAAAGCCAGCGGCTGGTGGGTGGAATGGAATCATCAAGCAGCGTTGTGGTTCATCAAAGTCTTTGCGCAGGGTAAGTTCTATACGCTGTTCTCGTTTCTATTCGGCATGGGATTTGGCGTGCAAATGATTCGCGCCGCTGATGCGGATTCCGGCGAAGAAAATCACTCATTCCGAGCTGAAGAAAATAAGTTATTCGCCAAGCGACGCCGGTAAAAGCATTGTGGAGCAGGTGATCGTCATCGGTCAAGGAAAATGCTCCACTGCTGGGAAATATCTTCAACATTATTTCGTTTCCTGTAGCTTTGCCGCATCTGCTGACGCAAACTTTGCGTGAGCACGCCACTGGCTTTCCATCTTTCGTACGCGCTCGGCCAGATGCCGCCAGTAGTTTAGGTCCGCGTCCAG
>JANXSF010000050.1 GCA_025352795.1 Acidobacteriota bacterium | reverse complement strand
CTTGATTTTCTCCAGGCTTAGCTTCTCTCCACCTTTCATGCTGATGATCAATCCCCAGCTTCCGACACCTTGCCCCTTCAGGCTCTTCTTGTGTGAGAATCGACCTCCGCTCCAGGCTCTTCTTGCATGAGATAAGACTGTGCCTCATTGGGCTGGCATGGCTGTGTTACCATGTGGCCAATGTCTTCTAATGCAACTGTATTCAATAATGGACCACTCCGCATCGAGGGTGATTTCACTCTTGTCGATGCCAATGGCAACGCCTACGGGCTGGGTGGCCGCACCTCCATCGGCCTGTGCCGCTGCGGTCTTTCCGCGAACAAACCTTTCTGCGATGGCAATCATTCCCGCCAAGGGTTTCAATCCGTATGTGAGGCCAAGGAACTTCCTCCGCCAGCTCCCAAGCCCTAACCAAACAACATGAACACACTTACCCGCAGGTCTCTTCTTTCCCTAGCTGCCTCGGCAGCTACACTCTCTGCTGCCAAAAAGAAATATCCCGTTGGCCTGGAGCTGTATTCGGTGCGTGGAGATTTGAAAAAGGATCTGATGGCCACCGTCCGCGCGGTGGCCAAGATGGGTTACCAAGGTGTGGAATTCTTTTCCCCCTACATGCAGTGGACCGCCGAATATGCCAAGGACGTCCGCAAGTTGATGGACGACACTGGCATTAAATGCTTTTCCACGCACAACAGCAATAATTCCTTTACACCTGAGTTACTCCCGAAAGCAATTGATTTGAATGGCATCATGGGCAGTAAGTTTATTGTGATGGCCAGTTCCGGTCGGGTTGACGGGTTGGATGGTTGGAAGAAGATTGCCGAACAGTTAAACAAAGGTGCTGACGGTATGAAGTCCGCTGGCATGCGCGCTGGCTATCACAATCATCAAGTGGAATTTATGCCCATCAGTGGCACTCGCCCCATGGAAGTGCTGGCCAACAACACAGACAAAAGCGTGATGCTGCAACTGGACGTGGGTACGGCGATTGAGGCTGGTACCGACCCGGTGCAGTGGATCAAGCAACACCCAGGCCGTATTGTTTCGCTGCACTGCAAGGATTGGATGCCCCCAGCGTCAGACAAGACAAAAGGCTATAAAGTGTTGTTCGGCGAAGGTTCCGCAAAGTGGAAGGAAGTGTTCAAGGCCGCTGAAAAATCGGGCGGAGTTGAATACTACCTGGTGGAACAGGAAGGCAGCCGCTTCTCAGAACTGGAAACGGCTGAAAAGTGTTTAGCGAACTTCAAGAAGATTCACGGGTAGACAAAACTACAGCTTCTTTGCATACTCACTGGTGATGTAGTCACAAGCACGAATGGTGATGGCCATCATGGTAAGCGTGGGATTCTGACATCCGCTCGATACCCAGGCTGCGCCATCGGTAACAAACAGATTCTCAACTTCGTGTGCCTGGTTGTACTTGTTCAGCACACTGGTTTTGGGATTATTGCCCATTCGTGCCGTACCCACTTCATGAATACAAAAACCAGGAACGGAATGGTCTCCGCTTATCTTCACATCTTTAGCGCCTGCGGCTTCTAACATTTGCGCAGCTTGATCTTGGCCATCCTTGAACAACAGCTTGTCGTTGTCGCCCCAATCAGCAGTGATCTTTAACACCGGGATACCCCAGGCATCTGTGCGATTGGGATCGATTTCCACGCGATTTTCTTTGCGCGCCAGACACTCTCCCCACAATCCCAAATTAATATTCCACTGACCTTCACGGACGGCGTTCTTGAACTTTGCACCAAACCCGGCAGCGCTCATATTGAATTCAGGAGAACTGCCCCCTTGATAGCCATAGCCGCGAATGAAACCCTTAGTGGTCTTTTCCGACACGTTGCGGAACCTGGGAACGTAAATCCCGTTCGGACGCCGAGGTGGCCCGGCCCATGGTCTGGGCTCAATCCCAGGCATCACTCCTTGGGCACCTCCGCCGAAAATATGATCCATCAGGTTATGTCCCAAAGCATCGTTATCGCCGCAGATTCCAGAGTTCATCATCAGCCTTGTTGATTCCAAGGTAGACGCACAAAGCATGAAAATCTTGCCGCGCACTTCTTTCAGGTCGCGCGTCAAACGGTCAATATACATTAGGCCAGAAGCCTTGCCGTCAGTGGTTCTGACGCGCGCCGCAACTGCATCGGTGATCAGGGTCAGCCTACCCGTTTTTTGCGCCGCAGCGATGGTGGTGAACGGCGATGAGAAGTAAGAGTAAGTGGAACAGCCTTGCTCACAGGGTCCGCAAGAATGGCATGCTTGGCGACCGTTCAGTGGCCTGGTGAGAATCGCCGTGCGACCGATGGTGACCGTGCGTCCCATCTTTTCCCGGGCAGCTTTGCGCAAAACCATCTCACCACAAGTCATTTCCATGGGTGGCTGAAACACACTATCGGGAAGTTGCGGCAGATTTTCCGCCTGTCCACTGATGCCTACAAAGCGCTCCACCTGTTCGTAGTACGGCACCAAATCTTCATAGGAGATTGGCCAATCGTCCCCATAGCCATCGTGGGTAGCGGCCTTCAAATCCAAGTTGCTATGTCGATAACTTTGGCGACCCCAACTTAAAGAGCGGCCACCAAGAACGCGCATGCGAATCCAATGGAACGGCTTGGCCTGAATGTATGGGTTCTCATTGTCGTTCACAAACCATTTGTGATTCCCTTCGCGACAGGCGTAACACAGACCCTGAATAGGGCGGTCCTGAATCACTTTGGGGGACATGCCCAAAAAGTCATACTGCCAACTTTTGGTATGTTCTGTGAATTCTTTGGCCGTGACCTTGGGGCCAGCTTCAATAAGGGCCACACGCATTCCGGCTTCGGTAAGTTGCTTAGCGGCCCAACCTCCAGTGGCCCCGGAACCTACTATGACTGCGTCGAAAACTTCAGGAGAAGATTGGAGCATCTGTTGTTATTATATTCAATAAAAAAGGCGAACCCGAAGGTTCGCCTTTTAATTTACAGCGGACGCGTGGATTAGAAGATGTACTTTAAACCAAGCTGGATGTTGCGTGGGTTATTAGCTTGAGCACTGATCAAACCAAAGGTACCGGGTGCATCCACACCACGAGCCGGAGGATTAAACATGGTCAAGTTGGCCAGATTATAGAATTCAGCACGGAAGTCGATGTGATGACCTTCCTTGATGTTGAATCGCTTGCCGATGGAGACATCGGTATTGAAGAACCCAGGAGCCCGTTCGGTTCCAATAGAAGCATTGCCGAAAGTTCCTAGAGCGGGACGCTGGTAGGCGCACGTTCCATTATCGGTGGTTTTGCCATCTGCTCCCTGTGGGCATTCAATCACCACTGCGCTGGTGCCGAACCATTTCTGAATGGACTGATCGGTGATGGTGAGTGGGCGTAAGTAGTTAGGGCGCTGAGTGCCACGTGGTCCCTGCTGGCTTTGTCCCGTTGTAGATATGGTTATGGGGAAACCAGTGCGGGCTTGCATTACGTAACCAATTGTCCAACCACCGAGGATCATATCCACAGGCTTGCTCATATTTGAAGCCATGCGACGACCCTTACCAAAAGGTAATTCGATATTTGAGTTGAAAGTCAGGTTGTGACGAGCATCCCATGCTGCCACACCGTAATTAGCGTGGCGGTCATTGGCGTTCTGCCAATAAGCTCCTTCTGCTTGCACACCACCCGCACCGAAGAAGCCAAGAGCATCGTTAAGCGTCTTCGAGTAAGTGTAGGACATGCCGAAATCAAGACCGGCAGCATAGCGCTTTCTGGCTGAAACCTGCAGTGAATCATAGTTCATGGTTCCGCTTGATTCGGTGGTGGCAGTGGTAGTAACTAAAGGATCCACGCCATAGAGTGGACGTCGAGTCTGCGCACTAGCCCACAGCGAAGGATTGATGTTTGAAGGTCCAGGGAGTGGCTGATTACTGTCACGAGCGACAATCGTATGAGTTGCACGTTGGCTGACGTATCCGGCGCTTGCAACGAAGTCTTTAGCCAACTGGTATTCCAGGCTGAAATTTCGTTGTTGCGTGAATTGTGGCCGTAGATTTGGATCCCAAGTACGAATGTTTCCGGCAAGAACGCCAGTAAATCCAGGTTGATCACTGAAACCAAGCCGAGCAGATCCTGCACCGGTGGTCAAATCAAAATTTTGATTGGATTCGAAGAAGTTTGGCGGATTGAGTGGCAGCCGTAGGTTAACGCCAGTCCCTTCAAGGAAACTGGTTATACCGTAAGCACCGCGTACAACCAAACGCTTTTTGAGCATTTCAGGCGTCCAGGCAAAACCAAGGCGCGGCATGAACTGCTTGTAGTAGGGGTTGAAAAGTGCGCGGCTGTTACCGTTCTTTCCAGCTAACTGCAGTTTGCCGGTTGTAAGATCAATATTAGCCTGTAAATCGTTGACTTCGGTAAGAGGTTGCGTGTATTCCCAACGCAGGCCCAAGTTTAAAGTCAAGTTATTGTTGACCTTGTAATCGTCCTGGAAGAAAGTGCCGAAACGCCAGTGACGTTGACCCCAGCGGCGACCGTCGCCTTGTCCTTTGCCCTTTGAGGATACCTGGTCAAGGGAGAAGTCAGCGAAGGAGGAACCAGTGTAGGTGGCTGAGTAACCGAAGCTGCCTAGCGCTCCATTATTGCCCGAGTAAAAACGGTTCTGTTGGTAGCGGACACCGTTCATTCCGAACTTGATGAAATGGCGACCTCTAGACCAGTTGACTGATTCTGAAATGTGGAATTTGTTATCTTTTCCGTCAGAAAGAATACCAGTCGTGCCGATACCGGAGAGTCCTTCACCTGGTCCAAGCGAACTGAATCCAGGGGAAAGTTGAGAACCGGGAATTCCGATCTTCGCGTTTCCACCAGTTTGGGTACCAAACGGATCGGCAAATGTATCCACGATGGTGGTTCGGGTTAGGCCGTAACGGAAATCGTTTACCACCGAAGCGCTGAGCGTGCGCGTCCAAGCGATAACAGCACCAACTGTCGGTGCTTCTTTCACGCCAGCAGCGGAGGTTGGCAGTACAGGGAGAAGAGTTCCGTCTGTGTAGTAGCCTTGCGAAAATCGGAACATGAAATTATCTTTTTCCGATGCACGCCAATCCACTTTTGCGTCACCCTGATTGTTTTTCAAAAAGTTGGCAGCGCTGCCACTGTAATTGTTCACCACGCCCAACGCCCCAGTGCCACTGGAGTTAGGCAGAGGGTAAAGTGCATTGTCGCTGAACAATACTTTTGCAGGACCTACGATTCGGGCCAACGGGATCTGTTTATTCGGGAAAGGCTGGCAAGTGCGGACCCCGCCAGTGACCGTGCAGGTGGCTGGATCGTTGATGGTTTGCGGAAGGCTGCTTAAGTTTCCAACCCGCCAAGCTGCTGTAGCGACGCTGGCAAAAGCGGCACCGCTATCGCGACGCTGTGTTCCTTCATAGTTTGTGAAGAAGAAAATTTTGTCCTTCTTAACCGGGCCTCCCAAAGTGAAACCATACATGTTCTGGCTCAAGTTGCGGCGTTGCTTTTCTTTGCTTACAGCAGTGTTCTGATTAGCAAAGAAGCTGTTCGCATCCAGATTGTCATTACGAAGGAATTCAAAGACACTGCCGTGGAAGCGGTTGGTTCCACTCTTCAATGTCATGTTTACTACCGCTCCAGCAGAGTTGCCGAATTCGGATCCACCGTTACCGGTGATCACTTGCACTTCCTGTAATGCATCGACGCTCGGCACGTAGCCAATGCGGTTATCCATGGAATCATTTACATCAACGCCATCCAACAAGAAGTTGTTGGTCTGTTCCCGGTTGCCGTTGACGAAGGCGCGACCAGAAAAGCGAGTGGCTGTGTTGACTGATCCTGGGTTGGTTTGCACAGCACCAGGGATCAACAACATTGCGGAAACGATGTTTCGTCCATTTAGTGGAAGATCGGTAAGTTTCTTCGATCCTAAACTTTCGCCAGTTTGCGTTGTTTCTGTTTGCAAGGCTTGGACGAAATCTTTCACTTCGATTGATTCTGTGATTTGACCGACCTGGAGTTGCACATCGACGCGGGCGACTTGGTTGGTTTCCAGTTTGAAAGGTCCGACGGCGGCGCGGCGGAAACCTTGTGCCTCGGCAGCAATTGTGTAGTCGCTAACGGGCAGGAATGTGAAGGTGTAAATGCCAGCAGCATTACTTGTGGTTTCCGATTTCTGGTTCTTGCCAGTGTCGGTAGCGGTCATTTTGACGTTTGGTACGGCGGAACCCGTGGGATCCGTAACAGTTCCCGTGATTGCACCTGTGATGGTTTGCGCGAAGGCGGTAAGGCCTAACAACGCGCTGAACAGGGCGACTTCTAATAGTTTTTTCATAGTGAAAATAAACCCTTTGTGCCTTAAATCATACCGCTCAATTCGATCGCAAGCAAGCCTTAACAGATTTAGTTGGAACAACTTACAGCTTCCAATAATAGAATTCCAGTTATGAAAACATGGAACTGAAACAAAAGACTGGAGTTGTCAATCGATACTTGCGTTTCACCCCAAACATCTTACATCTGTTAATGCATCCGCTCTTCTGTAGACGCAAATTTAGCTCAGCCTAACCTGGAATGCGATAGTTTAAACACAATGCGTTTCCCCATTTTCCTGCTTGCCGCCGCCTGTGCGTGGGCCCAACCCTTCGACTTGGTCATCCTCGGTGGCCGAATCGTCGACGGCACCGGTAACCCGTCCTTCCTTGGCGATGTCGCGGTGCGTGGTGGAAAAATCATCGCTGTCGGCAAACTTCCAAAGGAAAAGTCCGTTCGTATAATTCAAGCCAACGGACTGACCGTTGCCCCCGGCTTTGTCGATATCCACAATCATTCCGATTACACATTGGTGACCGATGGCGATGCCCAAAGCATGATCCGCCAGGGTGTCACATCCATGATTCTAGGCGAAGGTGGATCTGTCGCACCAGTCATCGACAGGCAGCCCTGGACCGATTTCACAAGTTACTTCGCCCTGCTCAAAAAGCAAGGGATTGCCACCAATGTGGGGACCTATGTTGGGTCCAGCCAAATTTGGACTCATGTGCACGGTCTAAAGGAAGGGCCGCCCACCAAGCCTGAACTTGAGGCCATGCAGGCAGAGGTCAGCAAAGCCATGGAACAAGGTGCGCTCGGTGTTGCCAGTTCCCTCAGCGGACCTCCCGGAGCCTGGATCGACACCGATACCCTGGTAGCAATGTGCACCGCCGCCGCACCCTATGGAGGAATCTATTCCACTCATATGCGCACCGAAGGCTTTGGTGTTTTTGAATCAGTTGCCGAAGCGCTGGATATTGGCCGTCGAGCTGGTGTTCCTGTCGACATCATCCATCTGAAATTGGCGGAAAAGCAGTTGTGGGGCAAAATGCCGGAATTGATTGGACTCATCGCCAATGCCCGGGCCAGCGGACAGCAGGTAGAAGCGAATGTGTATCCGTACCGCGCGGGGCAAAACAATCTCTCCTCCATCCTGCCGCCCTGGGTTCACGATGGCGGTCCACAAGCACTCATCACCCGATTGAAAGACCCGGCATTGCGGGCCCGGTTAGAAAGTGAAGTCCTGCACGGCGTTCCTGGGTCGAACTGGTATAACCACTACACGGCGACCGGATCGTGGGAAGGCATGCTGCTTGTGAACCTATCGAATCCTGTTTATAAAAAGTTTGAAGGTCGCAGGATGAGTGAAGTCATTACGGCGCTGAACAAGCCGCCAGTGGATGCGTTGTTTGAACTACTCATACAAAATAATGCATCGGTGCCAACGGTGTTCTTTCATCATTCAGAAGAGGACATGCGCTACGCGTTGAAGCAATCTTTCGTTTCCATTGGTTCCGATGGGTCAGCGGTGGCTGTAAGCGGACCATTGTCGGTTGGAAATCCGCATCCACGCTGGTATGGAACGTTTCCACGAGTGCTGGGGCGCTACGTTCGTGATGAGAAGGTGATTTCCATGGAAGAGGCTGTGCGTAAAATGACGTCGGCCAATACAGCCAAAGTGGGAATGTTTGACAGGGGATTGCTGCGACCAGGGCAGTGGGCCGATATCACGCTGTTTGATGCAGCCAAGGTGATCGACAACGCCACTTACGATAAGCCTCATCAGTATGCCACAGGTATCAACTATGTGATTGTGAACGGCACAGTGGTTCTTGAGGAAGGCAGGCATACCGGAGCGCGACCAGGGACCATTTTGTATGGTCGGGGCAAGGCTCAATAGCTTCATGCGGCTGCTTTGGATTGTCCTCTTCGTTACCGCTACATTTGCCGGTGAGCTGCATGTTGCCGCACGGGCCGGGGATGCCGATGCGGTGGCCGCTTTATTGGCCAAGGGTGCTGATCCGAATAGTCGCGATGGCTTGGGCGGCACGCCGTTGCACGATGCGGCATGGGGCGGCTATCGCAATGTGGTTGAACTGCTTTTGAGCAAGGGTGCCAATGTGAATGCGCGGCACAAAGAAGGCGGATCAACCCCGCTGCACTATGCCGTGATTACGAATCGTCTGGAGATTGTGGAGTTGCTGGTGGCCCGTGGTGCCGATATCCGGCTGCGCTATGGGCCCGGTTCCACAGTGCTGCATCTGGCAGCGAACCGCGGCTATGTAGAAATGGCTCGCTATTTGCTAAGCAAAGGTGCTGATGTGAATGATCGCGATGTGGTTGGGGCGACCGCTCTTGAAGAAGCCGTCTGGAAAGGCCAGACGGAACTGGTGCGGCTGTTGCTGGACCACAAAGCCAATGCCGTCGTAGGGAATGCCAAGTCTGGGGACTTTCTGACGCACATTGCAGCGCGAAGGGGGCATCCGGAAGTGTTGAAATTGTTGCTGAATCGTGGAGCTGCTGCCGGTCAAAAATCAAGGGACGGCGCCACTCCACTGGACGAAGCACTGCGCTATCGGCAACCGGCTACGGCTACCATTTTGTTGGATAGGGCAGGCGTTGTGGTGGATCAGGCGCGGTTGGAGGAGTTGGTGTTGGAGGGTCGAACAGAAATGGTGGAGCTATTGTTGGATCATGGCGCAAAAGCCGATTCCAGGACGCAGTTGGGTTCCACGTTAGTACACGATGCCGCGTTGAAGGGTCATCTGGAGTTGGTGGAGTTGCTATTGCGCAAGGGTGCCCAGGTGGATCTTCGAAATGCCGCCGGGGCTACCCCGCTGCACGATGCAGCGCTAGGCGGACAAAAGGCAATGGTGGAACTGCTGTTGCAACGTGGGGCAGATTTGAACTCCGTCGATAAGGAATCGGGGAATACGGCGCTAGGAAATGCGGCATCGTGGGGTCGCTTAGAAATTGTTCAATTCCTTCTAAAGAAGGGCGCAGATAAGGGTGTGGTCAATCGCGCCGGGAAACGAGCCATTGATTTGGCTAGGGAGAACGGTCATGTTGCGGTGGTTGGGTTACTTTAGCTTCGCTGACTTTCAAATCGATCAATGCCATCGGCAGTAATCAGAAAGCGGCCATTATCGCCAGTGCGAATCATTGTACGTTCTTTCAAATACCAAACGGTGACGTCCAGAGAAGCTTTTTCCATTCCTAATTCAGTTTCCAATTCACGAGCATTCATAGCTGGGGAAATTGGTTGACGAATCATCTTGGTGTAAAGCAATTCCAGCACGGCAGTGCGCTTTTGCTGCTCAGCTTTTATATCTACAGGCGGTTCGGTACTGATAACGGCCTCCTTTTCATTTTCTTTGGAATTGAAGGTCATCAATTTCATTGCGGTCTGAATCGTGGAAGGAATGGGTGGCCGCATAATCACTAGTATGCGGGTTCCGGTTGTAAGAAGATAGCCCCAGTCTTGGCTTAAATAGCCTAGTTTAAATACATTAGCGAACCCCCGGCCTGCTGCGATAGAATCAGGCACTTGGACAGGAGAATCAAATGAAACGACTGCTTACCTTAGCAACCCTCAGCGCCCTGGCATTGAACGCCCAAACTCTAAAGATCGTCACCAGTGGACAAACCCCTGAAGTGATTCAGGATTGGCAATCGGCCTCATCGAAAGTGCGCATCGTCAATGTGCCCAAAGCGATGATTGACAAAGAACTGGTTGACGCCGATGCATACGTCGGTGAGATTACTCCAGAGCAGGTGCGCATTGGAAAGAAGCTGAAGTGGGTGCAAATCACCAGCGCTGGCGCGGAAAAAGTACTTCACAAATCCGGTGGCAACGACCTGCGCGATAGCGAAATTGTCCTAACGAATAACCAGATTGTGCAGGGTCCGGAAATTGCGGATCATGCCATGGCCATGCTGCTGGCGCTGGCTCGTGGATTGCCGAAATTCTTCGCCAATCGCCAGACAGAAACCTGGAATCCGACACCCTACCCAGGGATTGAGTTGGCTGGAAAAACGGCGGTGGTGATCGGCGTGGGCGGCATCGGCTCCCAGATTTCGGTACGCGCCTGGGCTCATGGAATGAAGGTGATCGGCGTGGATCCGGAAGATATCCCGTTCAGCCCCTTCATCAGCAAAGTGGTCAAGCCGGACCAGTTGAACGAGGTCCTGCCTGAAGCCGACGTAGTGTTCATTTCCGCACCGCATACCGAAAAAAGTCATAAGATGATGGGTCCGCAACAGTTTGAACTATTGAAGAAGGGTTCCTACTTCATTGCCGTCAGCCGTGGCGGAATTTACGATTTGCCGAGCCTGGTGAAGTCGCTGGATAGCCAGCGGTTGGCCGGGGCCGGTGTGGACGTGACCGATCCCGAACCGCTGCCCGCAGGAAACGCTTTATGGAAATTCGACAACGCCATTATCACGCCGCATATCGCTGGTCGGTCTGATCGGGATCGTGGAAGAATGTTGGGAACAGTGAAGGCTAACATAGCCCGCTTTGCTGATGGAAGGCCACTGATTAACGTGGTGGATAAGCAGAAAGGCTACTAGTTAAGTTGCAAGGCAATGGCTTGGAGTGTCCCTGGAAATTTCCTTAACTTCTCTAAAGATTATGTAGATTTCGGGCGATATAGGTAAGATGACGCGATCAACGCAAACAGCCTACAAGCCCCTTAGAGCCGTAGCAGGGAAACAAGCACCAGCGAATAGCACGCCGGTGTTGGCTGAGGCGGCTGATGTTTTGGGCGGCCAAATGCGTAAGCACCTGAGTCGTCTAGGGGCTCTGTTAGGTCCATGTAGCGCCCAATTAAGTCGAAGATTTGATCGAAAACTCATCGCCAGAAAACATGACCAACAGCAGCGGGTCGCCCTTGCTGCGGTCACTCTGGGTTCAGCAGTCCGGTTTTGGCTGGACGACGGGAATCTGGCCGGTTTTTTTGAACAAGCAACCTATAGTGGACGTCGGCTGGCAAAATTGAATCTGCCGCCTGGCGTGATCGTGGAAGCTTTGGCGGAGTATGACGGGCTGCTTGAGGAGGAGTTCGCCAAAGTAACCGTGAAGGAAGCGGCCAACTTCCGCTGGGTACGGGAACAACTTCAGTTTTGCGTAATGCTTGCGTTAAACAACGCTTACTACGAAGTACGAGAAGCGGAAGCAGACACCTTTTACGAGCTATTCCGGGACGAGGTGGAATCGCAAAGTTTAGGGGAGTTATTCGACCGTTTTCTGGCAACTTTGGCCAAGTTTTGTCGGGCCGATGCAGCGCGTTATCTGGCATTTGACGAATCATCGAATTGCTGGAAGCTCAATCAGAAAACCTTAAAAATCAACAGGGATCTTGGGAATCGCTTGCGTGAACCGCAATGTGCCTCAGGCGCCGATTTATCACATGAAGCTGAATGGAAGAGCGAATATGCCACCGTTTGGTCCATGCCTCTAATTCATGAAAAGTTGCACGACAAAGGGCTGACGGGAGTTTTCCAGTTTGCCTTCCGCAAGGATTATCAATGGCTGCCCCGCGAGCAGGAATTATTGGCGGCGGCGGCGGAACGTTGCTTTAAAGCTGCTGAAAAAGCCCGTTTGATGGAAGATTTGCGGGCTAGTGAAGAGCAAATTCGTCAACTGGCAGAGCATATGCTGCAAGTGGAAGAGCGCGAGCGTCGTCGTATTTCCGGTGAATTGCACGACGAAGCAGGCCAATCCATGTTGTTTGTGCGCTTGCAGATGGAAATGGTTGAAAACGCCATGCCCGAATTGAATCCATTGCGAGCCAAAGTGAAAGAAGCTCGTGAGGCTACCGAACGCACCATCATAGAGGTTCGGCGGTTGATTGCGGCTCTCAGTCCGGCAGCTTTGGAACAATTGGGACTAGGCGCGGCACTGCGTCAACTGGTGATGCGGTTTAAGCAATGGTACCCAGTGAAAGTAAAATTGCAAATAGGAAATCTGAGTGCGATTCCAAAGAATACTGAGGTGGTTGTCTACCGGTTGGTACAGGAGTGTTTCAATAACATCTCTAAGCATTCTTTTGCCACCAGCGTAAACATTTCCGTAGGAACATCCGATGGTTTACTAAGGTTGATAGTCGAAGATAACGGCGTCGGCTTTGACGTTAAGCAAGCTGCCACCAAATTGGAGTCGTTTGGGCTTCAGGGGATGAGGGAACGAGTGGTGCTGCTCGGCGGAAAGTGTGAAGTAGTCAGTTGCCCGGCGAAGAGTGGCGGTCGGAAAGCGAAAGCGGCTCGAGGAGCTCGCGTTATGCGAGGAGAACGCTCATCGCAAGTAAGAGCCACCAAACAGGGCACAAAGATATGGATCCAGTTACCGATTCCTAGAGAGGCAGTTGCTGCTTGAAGCGCGGGGTGCGCGCTATTCATGTAGAAGCGGGTAGACAAGATGTCTGCTTATGCCAGGGTCGATCCAAGAAGTCTTGGAATGGGTTTGGGTGGCGGCAAGCCACAAGGGACAAAAGGCGGCATTGAGAAATCTTGATGCTGGAAACTCTGCCTCAAATGAGTTTTCAAACAATCGGTGCTAGTCTTTGCAACCTGGTCAAACAGGAAGTTGGGATTAAGCTCAATCGGAAAAACGAATGGCCAAAATAAGATTAATGTTAGCGGATGACCACACCTTGTTCAGACAGGGCATCCGTACTCTACTCTCAGCGGAAGCCGACATGGAAGTGATTGGGGAAGCTTCCAATGGTGGGGAAGCCGTCGAAAGGGCCAATGAGATCCGTCCGGACGTGGTGTTGATGGACATTCACATGCCTGGACTGTCCAGTTTTGAAGCAACCCGGCAGATTAAGAAAAACCGTCCTGAAACAAAAATTCTCTTCCTCACGATGTATGACGATGAAGATTATCTAGTGGAAGGAATGGAAGTCGGGGCTGCTGGATACGTTTTGAAGGATAGTCCTTCACAACAACTGGTCGCCGCAGTTCGGGATGTCTGCCGTGGTGGCAGCTACCTGAGCCCGCGGATGCTGTCTCAATTGGTCGACGATTTCCGCTCACGCATCAAGTCCGCCAACCGCTTGCCGCGCTTTGCCACTCTCACTGCTCGCGAACGTGAAGTGCTGAAGATGCTTGCGGAGGGTAACTCGGTGAAAGAAATTGCCTGCGATCTTAACCTTAGCGTGAAGACCGTGGAGGCGCACAAATTCAACCTAATGCGCAAGCTGGATATTCATAACAAAGCACAGCTTGTGCAATACGCAATTCAAAAGAAAATTATCAAGATACCGAATCTGGTTTAAGTATTTGCTGCTAGTGCAAGGGCCACCCAAGCCCTGTACCAAGCGGTGCCTTGAATCAGGAAATAGTATTCTCCAAATCCAACGCCGGAAAAGCGTGGCCTACCAGCCGCTCAAACGCTTTTCCGGCGTTTTTTCGTTTGCTAAGTGTCTTGTCCCTGACCATCTTCAGTTTTATCCGCGACCACAAGTTTTCTATCCGACTTCCTAAGGCAAAGACCTCATTTGCCTTTCCTGCGCTATCATCGTTGGCAGACGAGATAACATTCCTATGAAACATCTGATGAATCGCCGGGACCTGCTTGTTATGAGCGCATTGGCAGCAGTTCCCACGCTGTCTTTTGGCGCAACACGTCTTCCCATCAAAAAGGGAGTGTTGCTCAGTATGCTCAGTCCCAAGTCGACCTTTAAGGACCGTTTTCAACTGGCCAAAGATACAGGCTTTGACGCCATTGAGGCGGGTACTGCGAAAACAGTAGAAGAGGCTGCCGAGATCCGCAAAGCCTCTGAACAAACGGGCGTGCGCATTCATTCCGTAATGAACATGAGTCACTGGCAATATCCGTTGTCTTCGGCGGATCGATCCGTTGTCGACAAAAGCGTGCAGGGGATGACGACAAGTATGGAGCAAGCGTCCATGTGGGGTGCGGAAACAGTGCTTCTTGTTCCAGCCGTGGTGAACGCTCAAACCAGCTACGCCGATGCCTGGCAGCGTTCGCAAACCGAGATTCGTAAAATGATTCCGATGGCCGAAAAGTTAAAGGTGATCATTGCGGTGGAAGAAGTTTGGAACAAGTTTCTGCTCTCCCCGCTTGAGTTTGCGCGCTATATCGACGATTTCCAATCGCCCTGGGTCCGCGCCTATTTCGATGTCGGCAATGTGGTTCTCTACGGTTATCCGCAAGACTGGATTCGCACCCTGGGCAAACGAATTGTACGATTGCACTTGAAGGACTTTACCTTTCGTCGCGATGCGAATTTGAAAAAGAATGTAGCCGACTGGGTGAATCTGCGGGATGGCGAAATCGATTGGAAAGCCATTCATACGGCGCTAAAAGATATTGGTTATTCTGGCTTTGCCACAGTGGAACTGGGCGGAGACGGGGAAGCTGCTTACCTAAAAGATGTCAGCAGTCGATTCGATTTAATCCTTAACGGGGAGTGAAATGAAAAAATTCTTGATTGGCTTACTTACTGGCTTGGTGCTTGCCGGGATGATTGTGTTCATCGCTGGACTGGTGTTTGCCAGCCTGGGCGATCGCAAAGTAAAAGTTGCCGACGGCTCCGTGCTGGTGATGCGCCTGGAAGGGGATGTGCCGGAAAAGCCGCAGACCGACATGCCCATTCCTTTTTTAGAAAAAGAAGGCAACGCGGTCACGGTTACCGAAATCTGGCGAAGTCTGGACAGGGCGTCTAGCGATAGCAAGATCAAGGCGATCATTCTGGAACCGCACAACACGGCAATGGGTTGGGCGAAGATGCAGGAGATCCGCGCCGATCTTGTGAAATTCAAAAAGTCAGGCAAACCGATTTACGCCTATCTGCGAAACCCTGGGTTGCGCGAATATTATCTGGCATCTGCTGCCGACAAAATTTACTTCACACCCACCGACGTTCTTTACATCAAGGGATTGCGCGCCGAGTTGACTTACTACAAGGGCACCCTCGATAAATTAGGCGTGCAAATGGAAATGGAGCACGCCGGCAAATATAAAGACGCTTTAGATTCCTTTGTGCGGACCAGTATGACTCCGGAAACTCGCGAGGTCATGAATTCGTTTCTGGACGATTTATATGGTCAGATTGTGACCACCATCGCTGGCAGCAGAAAGAAGTCTGAGGCTGAGGTGCGGGCGATGATCGATGACGGGCCGCTGCTATCGAAAGTATCCGTTGAAAGAGGTTTAATTGATGGCCTGCTGTTTGAAGATCAGTTCTACGACGAAGTTAAAAAGGTTGCTGGCGTTCCGGAATTAAAGAAAATTTCCATGGCTGAATATAGTCAGGCGAATCGCGCCACAGACACGCGAAACAAAATTGCGATTCTTGTGGGGGACGGCGCAATTACCAGAGGCTCATCGCCCGCATCGGCATTGGGTGAAGAAAGCGGAATCACTTCCACTTCCATGATGAAGCAGATCCGCCAGATTCGCGACGATAGTTCGATCAAAGGCGTTATCCTTCGTGTGGATTCCCCAGGCGGCGATGCCATTGCTTCCGATGAGATCTTACGCGAAATGAAACTGCTTAGCCAGAAGAAGCCGATGGTCATTTCCATGAGCGACGTGGCCGCATCCGGCGGTTACTACATCTCCATGACTGGCGACCCCGTGTTGGCCTACCCCGGGACGATTACTGGTTCCATTGGCGTGATCTTTGGCAAGGTGAATTTGCGGGGATTGTACGACAAAATTGGCGTCACGAAAGATACGTTGATTCGCGGGAAAAATGCGGCGATCGATAGCGAATACACGGCTCTTGGACCGGATGGTCGTAAGAAGTTGAAAGAAGGGATAGATGAAATCTACCAGACATTCTTGGGCCATGTGGCTTCGGCCAGAAAAAAGGATGTGAAGGTGATTGAAGATTTGGCACAAGGGCGAGCGTGGCTGGGAAGCCAGGCGAAATCGCGAGGCTTGGTCGATGAGTTGGGTGGGCTTGATCGGAGCCTGGAACTAATCAAGGAAAAGGCCAAGATCGGACCTAACGAAAAGGTGGCTCTAATGCTCTTTCCACCGAAGAAGACCTTGTTTGAGCAGTTGTTTGCCAAGACGTCGCAAGCCACAACGCGGATGTGGATGTTGGCTAATGGTGAAACAACTAGGATAGTGATTCCCTTTGAGAAGCAGATGGAATCGGAACTTGGATTCTCACCGCGTCTCTTGCTGGACGGCCACATATTGGGAATGTTGCCCTATCACATGGAGTTCCGTTAGAAAGCGTAAGCGGACGTAATGCCAGCATCCTGCAAAGCGACTGACATTTTTTCCAAAGCAGTCTTGTGGATTTGTGACACGCGACTTTCATTGATGCCCAGCACACCGCCGATTTCTTTCATGGTCATTTCATTGGAATAGTACAGGAAGACCACTTTTTGATAGCGTTCGGGGAGTGTTTTCATGGCCACACCCAGCATGTCGCGCATCTGTTCATGGGCACACATGTGATCGGGCTGAAGCTCAGGCTTGCTGGGAAATTCCGGGGCAGGTAAATCTTCGGATTCGTTGGCCCGCGTGGAAGCGGAAATGAGACCAATGTTCCTAAGGTCAATGGCCATCTGCCGCCAACGTTCCACATCTACTCCCAATTTGCTGGCCAGTTCCGCTTCGCTAGGAGCGCGCTGCAATTCCCCGGTCAGTTCGCGCGTTGCCTGTTCCACCTGCTTGTGACGGCGGCGTAGATCGCGTGAAGCCCAATCCAATTGACGCAGGCTGTCCAAAATTGCGCCCTTAATGCGATGTTTGGCATAGCTTGAGAAGGTCACCATTTTGTCGGGATTGAACTTAGTGACGGCGTCGAACAAACCAAGAATGCCAGCATGAACAAGATCGTCCAGGTCAACGTGAACAGGAAGGTTTTCATGCATCCGCAAAGCAATCGCTTTGGCCAACGGCAAATGTTCCAGAACCACTTGGTCCCGACGAGCCATCATTGCTGCCTGGGCCTTCTTTTCCGCGTTGCTCTTTTCGGCAATACTATTGGCGGAGACGGCTTTCTTTCGTCTGATTACAGGCTCTTTGGCTCGGGCTGTTGCGGTAGATACACTACTAGCAGGCATGTTTTTGTTCCTTTCTCAATTGCCCTGGCGGAGGGCCTTGGATTGATTTCGCGCCTTGAATTTCTCCAACCTTTTTACTGGCCGGATACGATAAAAGAATGCACGTACTGTTCCAAGTCCCCGCTCAGACACACTTCGGACAGGGCGGGGTCATTTGGCGAATGCCCCACAACAGGAAACTCCATCGGGTTGTATGTTTTAGGCGGAGGCCACTTGTTTTGCGCGCTCTCCGGAAGCTAATTGGCTCAACTCTTCACGCGTTTCATTCCGGAACACAATGCCGTGTGGCACCAGTTCCAAAATGGGAAATTCATCCCGTTTTGAAACGTACAAAGGAACAGAGTTCAAAAAACTACTTACCACTTGGATGATCGTATCATTCGGTGATTTGATTTCCAGTAGATGTGAATCCCTATCTTGGATGGCTGGATTCACCTAGTAGATTGGCGCGAATGAGGGTGTTGTTCCCCTTGGTGGAGGGCGCACGCTATCCCACTTTTCAGAGATAAACCTGCAAGATTCATCCAAACCACCTGGTCCAGCCTGGGTTCTTGTAAGGCGAATCCCGACAGTCCTAGGACTGCTTCGCAAGGCAGAGCTAAACGCAACCTCTTTTTACACACACCTTTGCCGATGCGACTCACTAAAGTCACCATTTGCATCTGCCGATCCCAGTCGTATATGTGGATATCTTTGGGTTGCCTGGTTGGTTTGCCGCTGTTGGCAATCGCCGTGATTCGTTTGTTCTTCTTTGAGCAATGGATCCAACTGAAGCTGGACTGGTACACATCTCAGGGGCGAAGTGATCGTGCCCTTCCATTGGTGAAGGCTCAGTTTCAGCGACTACGAGGCTCCAAAGGCGAAAACCACATCGCCACCAATACTGCTAGATATAGTCTGGGCCAGATCCAATACGAAAATGGTTTGAAAGAAGACGGTCGGGCCATGGTGGACAAGGCTACGGAATTCTTCACCCTTTACACAGGACCCAAAGACGCCCTCTTTACTATTTATTT
This sequence comes from Acidobacteriota bacterium, assembly GCA_025352795.1. Lineage (GTDB taxonomy): Bacteria > Acidobacteriota > Terriglobia > Bryobacterales > Bryobacteraceae > JANXSF01. The sequence continues at coordinate 49,456 of JANXSF010000050.1, read as the reverse complement.
GATGAATCTTGGTTTGGCCCAACGCGCCATTGATCGGGGCCATTAAGCCATCGAATCCTTGCAAATGGTACTCAGTATCCAACGGAACAAATCTCCCCTGAAAGTAGACGAGGTTGCCCGTACCTTACTTAATCTGGGGGCCATGCTGGAAGAGGCTGGCCGGCAGAATGAAGCCGTCAAGATCCTGGAAGAATCACTACAGATACGGGTCTCGAAGTACGGCCAGAATTCTATACAAGTCGCAAAGGTAAAGTTGAATCTTGCGGAGGCGCTCATCGGTCTTGAAAAGTGGACGGAAGCAGAGCGCAACTTGCGACAAGCCATTGAATTCCTGAAAATCTGTCCGACGCAAGATCTTGGGAATGCTTACGATACCTATGCCCGGCTGATGGAAGCACAGGATCGACTTGTAGAGGCGGAACCAATGCGCCAGGCATCCACTACTGCGCTGCAACGTGCACTGGGTGAAAAGAGCGTAGAGGTCGCAAAGCAAATGGAAAAACAGGCGGCGCTTCTAGGACGGTTGAACCGATATACAGAGCAAGGGCTTTATGAGAAGAAGGCGACAGAGATCCGCGAGGCGTTAAAATGTACAGTTTCCTGATCATTGCAGCAGTGTTGGTTCTGGGCTGGAAAGTTTTCAGGTTCCGCCTTCAGAAAACGACCCGCCCCTGGACTCTCCTGTTGCAGGCTGCCAGCGATGCTGAAGCCAAAGGTGACCTTGTTGCAGCCGAACGTTTGCTGAACGAAGCAGATTCCTACGCCGCTTCACGAAAGGGTGCTGTATGGGATCGATGGAGGCAGTTGAGCCGTCCAAGGTTGGCGCAGCTCCTCTTTAGAAGTGGACAACTGGACCGCGCAGCTACGCTGAATTTTGAAATTCTACAGCAATCGCGGACCTCCACTTGAGGCGTCAACCCTCTCGCCGTGTGCGAGGCAAATGACTTCATGGGGATGATTCTTATGGCCAAGGGGAAGTACAACGAAGCGATCCCTGTTTTTCGTAAGAATCTTGAGACGATTCAAATGGACACCGCAATCGATAGCCCACACCTGGTTCCTACACTGCATTTGCTAGGGCGTTCACTTTGGCGCAATGGAGAAAAGGCCGAGGCTCAAACCACCTTGGCCCGTTGTTCCAGGCTTACTGTTTTGGCGCTTAAAGACCCCGCTTTCTCCACCAATTTGGATGCAAACCTTGCCGCCGAAGGATTGGTTGCCAAGGCTGGATGTGAAGATGAATGGCTGCTCTATCAGGGTGAGTTTGAGCGGCGATAAAGGGTCTTCGGGCTGCGTTGGCCTTTGAGGAAAAGGACGGCAAGCTATGTTGTTTGACCCTGAGCAGATGCCAGCTTGGGAGATCTTGGCGGAAGCCGAAGAAGCGCTTGGAAACTGGGATGTAGCTCGCGAAGCTTATCTGCAAGCCGCGGCAGAGTGGGATAAACGCTTGTCCCCAGGGCACCCGCGTTCGGAGTGGTCGCGCAATCGGGCGGCTGCCCTGGACGGCAAGAGTGGGTCTGAATCACTGCCGAATTTGAAGGACAGCGTGCAAAATTTCAGGGCACCAGTGGAACATCTAGTGAATTAAGTATCCTGACTCATCGAAATAGCGTTTGCGAAGACCGGTACCGTTTTGCTGAGGATTGTAAGAAGTTGCGGCATGGAGCGATTTGTTTCCGTCGCTTGTAGTTGGAGCTTATCGAGCATAAGTGCGGGCTCTTTCCTATAAAGCTCAAGCAGAAAAACATCCGGGTGGAGTGCGACTATTCCCCAAGGCTCAAGATGTTCCGGTCGGAAGTGCTTCAGATTGAACGTAAGAATGACGGATGATCAGGAACGGATGGCAGCGGCAAGCACATGCCGGTCTTTTAAGTCATTGCCTACATCGGGAATAAGCGGTTCATAATTACGGACCCACGCCTCTGAAAAATTGAATATTAATTCTCTTTGCAACGAGGCGGTCAAATGAGTGGGCCAATTCAATTTTTCCTCTAAAGCGCGCACCGTCTCGTCAATGATCTCCTTTGACCATTTCGGTTTAAAAATCTCAGGAGGTTCGGCAAACCGTAGCAAAACGTCGCAAAGTCGATGATTGACTAAAACACATGCATCCAAAATCACAAATGTATTCGCAGCAAACGCATCGGGCAAATGAACGGTAGAATATTGTTTAGGGCGCATATGGAAATATCTTTGTCAGATCACCTTTCTCGGCAAGTAGAACAGCAAATCGCTACGGGAAGCTATCGCACTGCTGACGAACTTATGGAAGAGGCCGTCTCTCTCCTTCTTGATCAACGCGCTCGGGCAGAAGGGCGAATTGAGTCACTGCGGAGAATCGAGAAAATGGTTGAAGAAGCAGGGCTTGCTGACAAAGTATTGCTTCCTGGCGACGAGTAAAGCAACTCCAATACTGAAACCCTTGCCGTCGTAGATTCCTTAATCTTGCTCCTCAATATCGCAGTAATCACCGTACCAGCGGATCCTCCACCCACGGTGGAGTAGCTTCAATCAGCCGTCCCAATTCCGGCTCCACTTTTTCCATCTCTTCCTTCATCCGCCAGGCAATATTCCGATAACTGAAATGACCCTTCACGCCACTCCGTAACCGGGAAATATACTCCGCTTCCGCAAAATCCATCTTGAACAGGAATCGCGATTTGCCAGCAAACGTCAGCAGATACTGAGCCGCTGGCTGTGGCAGTCCCCGCATTGCCAACCAAGCAGAATCCATCGCCGCACCGTAGTAACCGCTCAGGCCCGCTTCCCCAATTACTGCCGGTGTATCGTAGCCCAGGTTCCCTTCATACGCTTGCCGAAACTGCTGACAACGCCGATGACGATGGAAATCGCGGTAAGCTCCAATATCCATCACCATGTCATAACAGTAAAGTCCACCACGGAATCCACGCAGCAGTTCTTCACGGGTTCGCGACGCCAATGCTGCGTCAATCACCTCCTCGCGCACCGCTGCGCTAACAGAGCATGCCCATTCATAGAGTTCCCTAAAGGGCCGATTTGTGACGGGGTACAGCAGCGTCGCCACAATGTCGGCTGGCGTGTTGGTTGGTTTCGACAGATGCACATCCCCAGGATCCACACCCGCCGCTTTGGGTAGATTTTGCGACGCCCATAGCCTCAACGCCTTCTGCGATTCGATAAGGTGCGCATCGGGATCGACGTACTTCGCCAGGGTCGGCGCCAGCGCTTCGCGGCTGCCATCCTTGTCCCACAAGCAACCCGGTTCCGATGCGCAGGCCTGGGCCAGTTCCACACCCAAGTCGCGTACTTCGGCGAACTCTGAAGCTTTCATCCGCCGAATCTGCCGTTCCAAGGTGCGGATGCTGGTGATTTGGCCGACATTTGTGGGAATGCCCCAGAACAGAAAATAGCGCGCCACATCGAAGGCTCGGGCAGTGATGTTGCGCAGATAGGCGTCGGGCTTCATGTCCGCAGGGCAAGGAAGCTTCTGCTTCAAGTGCTCTAGCGATTGCTCGTGGACGTGTTTGTATGCTTCCAGCAAAGCCGCGCCTGCGGATCGATAGAGGGTGGTTTGCGCATCGTCAAGGTCGGGTGGTGTGATGAATCCAGCCGAACCGAAATCCTGATAGCGCGAAGATTTCGCCTGGCCGTCCCACAATTGTTCGTCTTCTACCTCAGTGGCCGCCAGTTCAGAGACGCCTTCAAAGCAGATGACCAAATGGCCCAGGTCGGCAATGGATGCGTGGCCGTATTGAAAATAGAAACTATCCAGGAACTTTGAGGAATCGTGGGTGCGCACCCAATCAATGGATTCATGGATGGAATCGGGGGATCGGCTGTAGCGGGCCAAAGCGTACGCACATTTTTCGGGAGGCATGGGTGAGACGCTGACTATGCGCCCTGGAGTCTGTGGCATGGTAACTTAACATGTTAACTTAAGACCGTCTCACATCATGCAAATCCGAATCAAAAGAGTTTCAGAAGATGCGGTTCTTCCGCAATATGCACATGGTCCCTTGGAGGACGCTGGCATGGATATTTGTTCCGTCGCAGAGGTTGTTCTGGAACCCAATGTTCCGGTGCTGGTGCCCACGGGATTGTCCGTTGAAATCCCTCCTGGTTACGAGTGCCAATTGCGGCCGCGTAGTGGCTTGGCGTTGAAGCAGGCCATCACACTACCCAATTCCCCGGCGACCATTGACCCTGGGTATCGTGGGGAGATCCGGGTGATTTTACTGAATTTAGGGAAGCAGAGTTACACCGTGAAGAAGGGGGATCGCATTGCCCAAATGGTCATCGCCAAGTATGAAGCGGTGGAGTGGCTGGAAGGGGATTTGGCCGGGTCCGAACGCGGGGCTGGCGGATTTGGGAGTTCCGGGCGGTAACCCACGCTACAATGTAATTCGATGATCTTAAAAAGACATACAAGAAATTTGTCAACTTGCAAACTAACCGAAGCACAGCGCCAGCAGTTGCAGGCGCTGGCAGCAATGCCCGATGATACAATCGACTTTTCGGATTTCCCTGAGCTCTCAGAAAAGTTTTGGCAAAATGCCATTCCAAATCCATTTTATAGACCGGCGAAGTAACAGCTCACAGTAGATTCTAAAACTGCAGTCCGCTGATAACTGGATTCAGGCTCAGACTTACCGACTGTTACAATAGTCAATTCATCGCAATGCTGAGCATTCTAACCTCACTTCTTGTCGCACCCTTAATCGGATTGCTGGTTTTATTGGCCATCCCATCGTCCTCCCCGCGACGCATCAAAATCTGGGCTAACTTTGCGTCTCTGGTAAGCGCGCTGATGACGCTTCCGCTGCTTGCCAATTTTGATCGCAATCAGGACTTTCAATTTGTGGAAAGGCTGCCTTGGATTCCTTCCATTGGTGCCAGTTATTATCTGGCCGTCGATGGTATCAGTTTATTGTTGCTGGTGATGACCGGGTTCATCACTTTTTTGGCGATCCTTTCCAGTTGGAATGCCATTGATACACGCGTCAAAGAATACTACGCCTGCTTTCTGTTCCTGCAATTTTCCATGATGGGTGTCTTTCTCTCTCTGGACTTTTTGCTATTTTTCGTGTTCTGGGAAATGGTCCTCATTCCCATGTACTTCATCATCGCCATTTGGGGTGCGGAACGTCGGGCCTATGCCTCCATTAAATTCCTGATTTACACCGTGGTCGGTTCCGTGTTGATGCTGGTCGGCGGCATTGCCCTCCATTGGCAACATTTTCTGGCAACCGGCGTACGAACTTTCGCCATAGATGAGTTGATGAATACGCCCCTTTCGTTGACCATGGAACTGGGGATTTTCTGGGCTTTATTCGCCGGGTTTGCCGTGAAGGTCCCCATGATTCCGTTCCACACCTGGCTGCCCGATGCACATACTGAAGCGCCCACTGCCGGGTCAGTGGTGCTGGCCAGCATTTTGCTAAAGATGGGCACCTATGGCTTTCTGCGATTTTCGTTACCGCTGACACCCAATGCCTCTCGCGATCCGCTGACCGTAAAAATTATTGCGGCCTTGTCCATCGGGGCAATTCTTTACGGCGCGCTAGTCTGCCTGTTACAGAAGGATTGGAAGAAGCTGATCGCCTATTCCTCCGTTAGCCACATGGGGTTTGTCACTTTGGGAATCTTCACTTTCAACCAAGCTGGCATCACCGGTTCCATGCTTGCGCAAATCAACCATGGCATTTCTGCAGGCATGTTATTCTTGATCATTGGCGTGGTTTATGACCGTCGACATACGCGGGAGATTGCGCAATACAGCGGATTGTGGAAACCCATGCCGTTGTTTGGCGTTGTAGTGTTAATTGCTTCGCTCAGTTCCATGGGCATGCCGCCATTGAACGGATTTATTGGAGAAATGACCATTCTGCTGGGTGTTTATCCGGTTTCCTGGAATTGGACAGTAGCCTGCATGACCGGAATCGTCCTGGGCGCTGCCTATCTTCTATGGGTCTTTCAACGGACAATCTGGGGCAATACCAGCGAGCCGAATCGCAATCTGCCCGATTTGAACTTACGCGAAAAATTGATCTTTCTGCCGCTGGTGATCAGTGCGTTTTTGATTGGTCTTTGGCCACGGCCACTGTTTGAGATTCTTGATCGACCGTCAATGAAGATCGTGCAGCGGTTGCAATCTGCACCAGCTCCGGTGCCTGTGCCTTCCGTGGTGGTTGCAACAGTGCCGCCGGTAGTTTTGACATATAAGTAAGCCTTTCTACAAGCGGCAAAAGCTTGCGCACAAACTCCCCATGAAAGAACAAGCTGCCCGCCACCAAAATGGGATGCGGGATGGTTGTACAACAACGTGCACAAATATCAATTTCACCAGCCCGTCCAGCCACGTGAAGCTTACGCATGTTCTGCATGGCTTCGGAATTGAAAATTTCCGTCAAGGGTTGCTGGCCAATGCGGCCCACTGGTTGGCCATCCAGCATGTAGCTCTGGCAGCAAGGGTAAACGTCGCCATTGTGTTTGATATACATGGGTCCACGCCACAAATAGTGGCAGGGATGTTGCCAATCCGACGCAGCATGCCCTGCCGATTCGGGAGCAAGCACATTGGTTTCGTCAGCCTTCACCCGCACTTCGTCCACGCCTGGAACGGCTTTCCAAAACGCCATGAAATCGTCCACTTCGTTCCGGTTCTTTTCCATGCGAACCATTTGCACAACAAGTTGAATGTTCGCACCCCGGTCATGCTTCATCTTGGCGAAGCGCACAAAGTTGTCGCGCACTTTTTCAAAGCGGGCACCTTTGCGATAGTGCTCGAAACTTTCCTTGGTTGACCCGTCGAAGCTGAAGGTGATGTGCTTTAGCGGTGTGGCCAAAAGCTTAGCGGAAGCTTGTTCATCCAGCAGCGTTCCGTTGGTGGAAAGCAGTGTAGTGATTTTATGTTTTTCGCAATGCTCAATCCGGTCAAAAATAGCTTTGTCCAGCAACGGTTCGCCCAAGCCGATCAGCATCATGTGTTCGGCACTCTCCCCAGTTTCTGAAATCAGACGGCGGAACACTTCGTCGGTCATGTCTTCTTTGGGCTGGGGATGCGTTTCCCGCGGACACATGGGGCAATAGATATTGCACTTGGCAGTGGTTTCAACAATGTATTCCACCGGCAGCGCATGAAGGCGCGTCTGTTTGGTGAGGTAGCCCCACAGCAGCTTCGTTCGGTTCCACAGACGCATGGGTTACTTTCATTGTAGCTGGCTCGGTTCAGTTAGCATCAGATGAGAACTGTGCATCCAAGAATTCGATTGCTAAACGAAGCCCCCGTGAACCCCGGGGCGAAGTATGTTCTGTATTGGGCTCAGATGAATCGGCGTGTAGATTCTAACCATGGCCTTGCTTACGCCATTCATTGGGCCGACAAGTTGAACCTGCCGGTGCTCTACTATGAGGGACTCACTTGCGATTACCCCTATGCCAATGACCGCTTGCACACATTTATTTTGGAAGGCGTGCCCGAGACACAAAAGCGCTTGAAGCGGCTGGGCGTTGGGTATGCATTCTATTTGCGCAAAACGAAGCAGAGTCCGAACAGCACATTTTATCAGACGGCGGCGGATGCTGCGCTGATTGTCACCGATGATTACCCAACTTTCATCGCAACGCAGCACAACGCTTCCGTTCCGACAAAGGTGACCGTTCCCTACTACGTAGTGGATTCCAGTTGCGTGGTTCCGCCCATTCTGATTCCAGACCGTCAGTACGCGGCGTACACCATGCGCCCCAAAATTAAGAAGATCCTGGCGGAACATTTGAAGCCGCTGGAAATGAAAAGTCCCAAGCGCAAGTGGGATGCAGCGGTTCCTCTTTTTCATACCTCAGTTGAGGAAGACAAAATTTCGCAACTAGTCGCCGATTGCGAAATTGACCATAGCATTGCCCCGTCCACCAGTTTTCGCGGTGGTCGCAAAGCTGTTGAAAAATTACTTTCGCAGTTTCTGGAATCAAAGCTGCGCCGCTATGCCAACGAACGAAATTCACCATCCACCCATGCCACCAGTGACATGAGCCCTTACTTGCATTTCGGACATATTTCAGGTTTGGAATTGGCACTTGCTGTCCGTGATTATGCCGATGCGCATCAACTGATCAGCACGGAATATCTGGAAGAGTTGATCGTGCGACGGGAGTTGGCTTTCAACTTTGCCAGAACTGCCCCTCGACACGATTCGCTAGAAGTGCTGCCAGATTGGGTGCGAACCACTTTGGGTAAGCACGACAACGATCCTCGAGAGTTTGTTTATACGCAAGATCAATTCGAAAAAGCAGAAACGCACGACGTGTTGTGGAACTCTATGCAGAAGGAAATGTTGCTGCGCGGTAAGATCCACGGCTACTATCGCATGTATTGGGGCAAGAAGATTATCGAATGGAGCGGGTCACACAAAGAAGCTCTACAGACCATGATTTATTTGCATGATCGCTATGCCCTGGACGGTCGGGATCCGAATACGTACACCAATATCCTATGGTGTTTCGGCCTGCATGACCGCCCTTGGGGGGAACGTCCAATCTTCGGGATGATCCGCTATATGGGTCTGGATGGCATGAAGCGCAAGACCGATGTGGATAGCTATTTGCGCGAGATCAGCTACTTGGAACTTACCGGAAAAGATCCATTTCAGGGGAAATCATGAAGATTGCCATTACAGGTGCGTCGGGGTTTATCGGCAAGCGGTTTATGGAACTGGGGGCAGGGCAGGGGCATAGCTTTGTCACACTGGGTCGTAAAAATGCAGATGTCCTTTGGGATGCCAATTCTGTTCTGGATCCCAAATCGCTGGACGGTGTGGATGCCGTGGTTCACTTAGCCGGGGAGCCGGTGGCGCAACGCTGGTCAGATACGGTGAAAGATAAAATCATGCGGTCGCGCGTGGACGGCACAGGCAGCATTGTCGATGCATTAGGCAAGAGTAAGGTAAAGGTTTTTGTGTGTGCCTCAGCGGTTGGTTATTACGGATTCCGTGGGGATGAATTGCTGGCGGAAACATCAAGCCCAGGGAAAGGGTTTCTGCCGGACGTTTGTGTAGCCTGGGAAGCCGCAGCGGATAGGGCGGCTGGTTTCGGGGTGTCGGTAGTGAAACTACGCATTGGGATGGTGCTGGGGCGCGGAGGCGGTGCACTGGCTACTATGGAGACTCCGTTTAAGTTGGGAGTTGGCGGAAAGTTGGGGTCGGGTGAGCAGTGGATGTCTTGGATTCATTTGGAGGACATGGCCCGGCTGATTTTGTTCGCTCTTAACACGACGGGGCTACCCAGCGAGCTGAATGCGACTGCACCGAATCCGGTGACCAATGCCGACTTCACTCGTATGTACGGAGCAGCGTTGCATCGGCCAGCTGTTTTCCCGGTACCTGAGTTCGCGTTACAGCTTTTGTATGGGGAAATGGCCCAAATGATTTTAGGAAGTCAGCGGGTGATACCGACAGCGACGGAGCGGATGGGGTTTCAATTCCGATTCCCTGATTTGGCTTCGGCGTTGAAAGAGATTTACGGTTGAGTGTATGGTAATCTTAGGTAGTTATGGCAATTCCTAATGTAAAACGTTTCCGCATTTCCAGCCCGGAAGGCGACGTGGCCACCTTGATGGCAGTGATTCCGAAGGGCAGCGATGTGGACAAGTATTTGACCGAGGCATCCAAGCGTTTTGATTGGAAGGTTTGGAAAGAACAGCAAGCCAGCCAGTTCAAAGTCCGTGTCGGTCAACAGAAACAGAAGAAAGCGAAGTAATCAAATTCAAGGCAGGCGGGCCTTCAGAACACGAAGTGCCCGCAGGCTTTCCCCAGCAACCTCAGGGTTAGCATCCCTCGTCAGAATCTCCACTTTATCAATAGAAGATTTATCGCCGCTCAATGAAAGCGCGCGTGCCAAACGAATTTTCTCATCCTTCGTATTTCCTACATTCATGGTCGAATAAATGGCATTCAGGATAGCCGGTTCGCGGGTTAGTTCGGTTACATAGGCTTCCGCCACCCCGCCCCATGCCTTGGAATTTAAGGAATCAGTAAGGTATTTCAACGGGCTGAATTCTTTGAACTCCTGGTTCCCTAACGATACCAGTGCAAAGGCCTGGGCTAAGCGCGGTTCCATCCTTCCTTCATCGCTGAATAGCGTTTCCAATCGCTTGCTATCGGCGGGATTCTTTAGACGACCCAGTGCCTCAGCAGCAGCAGCGCGAACGCCGTCGTCTTTATCTTCCAGGGACTTCTCAAAAATTGGGCGACTGTCATAACTAACCAGTTGCCCCAGCGCTCCAATAGCTGCTTTGCGGGCTTTACTGCTCATTGGCAAAGTCAGGATCTTTTCCAGATCGGGAATCACCTCCCGATTTTTAAGCAATCCAGCAGCTTCCAAAGCGGCCAGTTGTACGCGCTCTTTTGGGTCACGGAAAAGTAGCACCAAACTGTTGGCTGGTCTGGGATCTCGAATTTTCTCAATGGCGGTGACCGATTCAAACAACACGGCATCGTCTTTGGTGCGCAATGCGGCCGTCAGCGCGTTAATGGCATCGCGTCCACGCAGAATACCAGCGGCGCGGGCAGCGGCTGCTTTCACGCTGGGCTCTTTCGATTCGGAAATCTGCTTGGCAAGGGCGGCGATCACTTCCGGTCGGGCAATAATAAAACTGGGGATGATCTGTTCTTCAGGTCCTGTGAATTTGCTGATCACTTTGCCGCCAGATCGTTTGAGCGTGGCCCCCATGCCTGTTTGAACAAAGCCAGGCAGATAGAAATTTACCAGCCCATTGATGGCAAGAATCTGGATTTGAGGATCGCCATCGGCGGTGGAGCGAATCAGCGGATCGATGCTGTGCTGGGTTCCAATACTGACAATGGAGCGAACTGCATGCAGGCGGACAGTTGGGGAAGGGTCATAGATAAGTTCGGCCAGCCTGGGAATGGCTGTGGAACCTTGTTTGGCAAGATCTTTGGCCTCTCGTACGCCAACAACTGACTCGCCAGCAGTGCAAAGAACTGCTACAAAGAGGGATAAACAGGCACGAAACATGTCATTTAGACGTACAAAATGGTCCAAAAGACCGCTCAAATGACGATATTTTAACGAATAAACTCTACTTGGACGCGATTGGGGATGATTCCAGCTTCATAGCCCATGTCAAGCAGCTTTTGAGCAGCAACAGGGACGTCTGGACCGCAATCTACGGTGTGATGATTGACATACATCCCCACAAATTTGTCGGCCATGGCTGTTTCCAGGTCACGCGCATAATTCATGGCATAGTTAAGTGCTTCTTCGCGATGGTCCAAAGAGTACTGAATGCTTTCCTTCATCACCCGGCAAGCTTCTTTTTGCAGTTCTGGACTCAAATCACGCCGCAATACGTTGGCCCCCAGAGGAAGGGGTAAATCGTACTTCTTTTTCCACCACTTACCCAGATCCAAAACCAGATGCAGGCCACTTTTACCGTAGGTGAGTTGTCCTTCATGGATAATCAAACCGGCGTCTACACGGCGTTCTTGAACGGCATCAATGATTTTGTCGAAGTGAACTTCAACCACTTCAAAATCGGGCTGAAACAGCTTCAGGCTGAGATAGGCTGTGGTCAGTTTTCCAGGAATCGCAATGCGCTTGCCCTTCAGGTCTTCCGGCGCAATTGGGTGTTGGGAAACCACCATGGGGCCATATCCATCTCCTACACTGGAGCCACTGGCCATCAACATATATTTATCGGCCACGTAAGGGTAGGCATGGTAGGAAATGGCCGTAAGCTCATATTCACCATTCATGGCGCGACGGTTCAAGGATTGGATATCTTCAAGAACATGCCGGAAAGTCAACAGCTTAGAGCGGATTTTCTTGGTTGCCATACCATAAAACATGTAGGCGTCATCGGAATCTGGGCTGTGCGCGCAGACTATTTCCATGGGGTCCAAAACTGGCATAAATAAGGGATTAATCCCAACTATAGCAAACCAGACCCGCCATAGTAAATTGTTAATGGTCGGATGGTCTTACGCAGCCAGTGCAACTAATTCCGGGTGGATTGCTTCCATCACCTGAACCAAATTAGTGTAGGAAGCTTCAGCGGAAGAAAGATCATTCGCTCGACCCAACATTTCCAATGTGAGAGCTGCCTGGCATGCGGCTTCCGAACCAAAATTGGACACTGAGCCCTTTAGGCTGTGCGCGGCACGCTCCACTTGATTGGGATTGTTGGCATCCAGTGCGGCGCGGATTTCCCCCATTAACGTGGGGTATTCCTCCAGGAAAAGCACAGCAACTTCCTGCAGAAGCTCTTCATCACCACCCAGACGCTCCAGCGCGATCGCCTTATCGAGTTTGGCCAATTGCCCTGAGAATTCCATTTTGGAAGTTTCCTCCTTTTCAGTCTACCTTGAATTGGGTAGTACTCTTTTCTAGTACCGAATGAACCAACGTTTACTACTAATGTTTTATCGGCGGGCATATAGTGAAACATTAGAAAACACCAGGAGTTGTTTTTGTCAGCAGAAAAAGTCTGGGAAGAACGTAAGTTCGAGGTAATGAAACAGTGCCGATATTTGCTGTATCAACCTGATTTCATAAAGGAAAACACGCTTTTAGTGATGACGCTTCACGGCTACGGACAGAATCCGGAGGACATGCTCCGTCTGACCAGGATGGTGGTAGGTAAGGATAAAATCATTGCCGCACTGGCAGGTCCCAACGAACAATTTCTTACACCAAATCTGGCAGCTTCTCCGGTTGGGTACAACTGGGGAACTCGGAACCATTGGACTGAAGCCATTGCCATGCATTCCTCAATGGTGCATTCCGTGCGACTCCAACTGATGGCCAGATTCGGAATTCCAGTAGAGCGAACCATCTTGATGGGATACTCCCAATCTGTCGGACTAAATTATAGATATGTGGGGACTTACCCCACTGCCTTTGGGGGAGTGATCGCCATTTGTGGGGGAGTGCCCAAGGATTGGGAAGAACCTGATAAATACCAGCCGATTACCGCTCCTATCTTGCATATTGCTCGCGATCAGGATGAATTTTTTCCGGTGGCAGTGGCAAGTGGCTTTGAGCAGCGGTTGAAAGTACATGCCCAGGACGTTACGTTTCAAATGATGGAAGGGCCGCACCGGTTTCCATCAAAAGCTGGTGCGCTAATTGAGCCTTGGATCGCGAGGTTATTTGGATGAGAAGGGGCCGTATTGGTGTGTTTAGCGGATCAAGTATCGGAAATCGTCGAGCCTATGCCCAAGCTGCGCAGCAAGTGGGACGCTGCATTGCGGGCATGGATTGGAGCTTGGTTTGTGGTGGTTCAAGAATTGGATTAACGGGTCTGGTGACCGATGCGGTGCTTGCCGGAGGCGGCGAAGTTTTTGGAGTAATTCCGCGTTCCCTGGTGAACCGTGAAGTGGCCCATCCTTGTTTGACCTCGCTGTTGGTGGTGGATTCCATTGAAGAACGCAAGCAGGTAATTGACCGCTGGAGCGATGCGTTTCTTGCTCTTCCAGGAAGTTTCGGCACTTGTGAAGAGTTGCTGGATGTCCTCACAAAAGCTCAATTGGGAATGCACACCAAACCGTGTGGCTTGTTGAACACTGCCGGATTTTACGATCCGCTTATTCTGCAAATCAATCGAGCCGTTTCCGACGGATTTCTGAAACCGGCTTATCGCAATCTGTTGGTGGTGGATAGCAATCCAGAGAGCTTACTGGAATCCTTAACAAATCAGAAGGTACGAGTTACGGCCACTGCTGCTGCAAGGTAAGGTGGAACGGAGTAATTGAAAGAGGAGTCAGGAGCAGATCCAGGGGGTGGTCCTGCTCCCTAACCCTCCGCTGCTTGGGGGCAAGTAGCGGAGCTCGTCACATGACTAAGCATGGAATGGTCGGGGGTTGAACGGACAAAGCAGCCCGGAGTTTTACCCCCTTCTGCTTCAATTGCAATTCGAATGCCAAAGAGAATGGCGTTCAACTAGCTCATTCTTTTAGGACTAAGGTGTAACTTTGACCCTAAGGTGTGGGCCAAATTGTCCTATACTTCAAACAATTTTAGCGTAGCTTCAAGCGACGTCAATGGGTCACCCAATGGCGAATACTCGTGGGCGATATAGCCTTGATATCCAAGGTCGGCAATTGCTTTGGCAATGCCGCGATAATTCATTTCCTGTGTATCGTCCATTTCATGTCGACCCGGATTTCCGGCTGTATGAAAATGTCCGATCCACTTAAAGTTGTCACGAATGGTACGGATCACATCGCCTTCCATAATTTGCATATGGTAGATGTCAAACAGCAGTTTCACTTTTGGAGAATTGACGCGTTTGCACACCTCAACACCCCACCAGGTGTGGTCGCAATTATAGTCTGGATGGTTCACTTTGCTGTTGAGCAATTCCAGGTTGATGGTAATTCCCTTATCTTCGGCGTAGCCTTTAATGCGATTAAAGAAGATGACTGAGTTGGCAATTCCTTCTTCGTCACTGCGTCCCTTGCGGTTCCCGGCCAGCGCAATCACGTTGGGACCACCGGCGGCAACGGCTGCGTCAATGGCTTCGCGCATACGCTTCTCAATGCCGTCGTGCAGTGCTTTATCGTTGACACCATCAGGAATCGTAGATCCGCCAGGCACCATGGTTGGAATGAGTCCGTATTGTTTCAGAAGAGGGAAATCCTGAGGACCGCGAAGGTCAAAGCCAACCACTCCCAACTTGGCAGCTTCGCGGCACTGTTCTTCAAAGTTGAACTTACCACGCCCAAAACAGCCTCCGGTGACGCACTGCTTCAATCTTCCCTTGCGGGGCGCTGCTTGGGCTGCCGTAGTGGCAAGGGTGAGTCCAGTCAAGGCTGGGACAAATGTTCGTCTGGTCATAGGCGAAATAATATCATTGATTCATGGGATTCGCACTTTGGCTGGAAACCGATACGGCTTGGGCACAAGGGACGCACGAATATAGACCGATGGGAGCGGCAGTGATCGCTAAATCGGATTTATTTCGTGCGCGTGATTTCTCCCCTTGGAGAAGTTCGCCGTCGCGCAGGGCACCAAGCTACATTGGGCTATTCGGATCTCTTGAGGATCTGAATCAGTACTTGCGACAAGGCGGTAGACGGGACAAACGGACTCGCTCGCTGTTGGAGTAGTGTGGGTGGTGGCAGACGGAATCGCCTGCCCCACTTTTGCCAGACCTAAGGCAGGCATTCAGATTTGCGGCGAAACTTATCAGGACATTGAAAAACCGCTCCCTCGCGGTCACGGATCTTTAGAATCAGTCCGTTACCGAGCCGTGACCGCAGAGGGAGGGGTCTTTTAACCACAGATTGTCCCAATAAAAATTGGAGATTCTATGTTGATGTGGGCAAACTTACCAATGCAAGTCCATGTCATCGAATGTGGGGCAGGCAGTTCAGCCTGCCAAGCCCGCATGCGGGCTTTTTTCGTTGTGGTGACGAAACTATATTAGGGTAAAAGAATTTTCGCTAACCCGACATTCCCTGCTGCATCGTACACACGTACCACCACTAAATGCTCCCCTTGGGCCAGACCTTCTATGCGTACTTCAATCCGCTCTGTCAACGAATCGAGGATTCCATCGACAGCATCCAGTGGTGTCCACAGTCCGGCATCTACAGAATACTCTGCACGACGAATTGGACTGGTGGCATCCACCGCACTCACTGGGATCGTGACCAACTGGCCGGACTTTACTGGAGGTCCAATTGTTACCAGTGGTGGTGTGTTGTCGATCAGGAACGGTGTGCTAATTAATTCTGACTGCCGCGCCGAAACACCAGCGTTCATTAACCGATCACTGGCCACAACGCGGAACAGGTAACGACCATCGGCCAGCGCATCGGCGTCAATGATAAAGCTGTTGTCGGGAAGATTTGCCTTCAACAATTTCCATTCGCGCTCTCCTTCGCCACGGAAGTAAGCGGCATACACTAACTTGTCCCCATCGGGATCATCAGCCTGCCAGGAGAGTTGCAAGTTTTGTGCCCCACCTCGTGTTATCACCTGTGACGGAGTCCCGGAACTGGTGGCTTGTTGCGGGTCGGCCGTATCGGTGACGGTGACGCTGAACGATGGAGTTTGCTGTGGTGCCGACGCTGTTTTAGTAGAACCGGTTGGAGTGTATAACAGCAGGCTTATGGACCGCACCACCGGGGCCATATTTTGCGGCAGATAAGATGAGCTAACACTTTCCAGGATGGGTGAAGCGCCGTCGGCTCCGGTCATGTCCAAGCGCCATTGCATGTAGCGGGAATTGGGGCTCTTGTTCTGATTGGTAGCAACCTCACTCCAATCACTCCAAGTGCGATCTGGACGGGCTGAATTTCCGGAACGTGTCTGAAACTTCAACTTGCAATTGGGGCACAATTCGGCGCGCCATTCAAAGCGGCCCCAGCGCGCTACAGAATTAGAATCATGCACGGGCGCCTCAAAACTTCCGCTGCTGTGAAAGCCACCGCCAATGCGAATCAGCTTGCCTTGATCGCTGGTAGCGGCCAGCACATCGGCCCCATCCAATGTCATTCGAGTTACAGCAGATTCGCCTGTTTCGGCAAGCAGGGTCACTTTGCGATCTGCCGACAGCCGATAAATGCGGCCTCGTACATCGGTGCCGAAGAGAAGGGAATCGCCTACTTTGACCAGCCCGTAAACATTTTCGTCCTTCGAACTCCACAACGTTTCCACCGTGTTGTCAGGATGAACACGATACAGAGCCGATTTCTCAACCCCGGTCATTTCTACGGAACTGGTCACCATAGGTTGCACTGGCTGATTGGCCGCAGGGACCTTTGCGCCTGCATCGGTTTTGGGCAAGTCCACTGCGGGAACAGAAGCGGCAGCACCTTCGGCAACGGTGATCGAAATCCCAGGCACAGCGACGGGATTCACCGATGCTGGCGTACCCGTCTGGGCACCACGTCCAGCCAAGGAACCTCCCAGTGCGGCCACATATATGGAATCATCTGCGGCTGGAATGACGGCACGAATTTCGGGAAGATTCGCATCGTAAAGTACGAAGGCTTTGTCCTTGGCTTCTATCCGATACAGAATTCCATTTGGCTCTGTTCCAGCCAGCAGACGACCCTGCCTGTCTATGGCCATTGCCGTGACATGGGCTTGCCCGGTGGCGTAATAAATTTCCCCTTGCTGCGGTCCCGTGATGCGATGGATGTTGCCTTGTCCTGTTCCGGCAAACAGCACGCCTGCGCTATTTACGACCAGTGACCAGACAAATTTACCTTTGGTATCGTAATATTCTGAAGCCTTGCCATTTTCAATCCGGTGAATTTTGCCATCAGGAGAAGTGCCTGCGTAGACAATGCCGCTGGCATCTACAGCCAACGCGAAAATCTCTGGTTGCGAGGAGCTCCAAACCAAAGTCTTTTCGCCGCGCGCGCTAATCTTGTAAAGCTTTCCACGGTGCCCTGTGGCCACATACGTCGCCCCATCGGACGCCTTGGCCATGGCCCAAACGGCTTGTTCCCCGCTATCGAAAATTGTGTCCAGACGCGGACCTAACATAAGCTTGCCATCGCGACTGAGGGCCATGTTCTTGAATTCGCCCTTGATGAAATCCTGATGGCTATTCATTTCCCAAGCAGAACTGGATGCCGAAATTCCGGGCACCGCGATGAGCACCGCGAAGGCGGCTAGTCGAAAAATATTCATGGTTTGATCTCAATCTGCACAGTGCGGGAAACCGCCCCCAGCACTTCTCCCAAAGGAATTTCAAACTCAGCCAGTTTCGATGGGCGGCCGGGCTGCACGGTTCCTTGTGAGGATTGCGTTTTGTTGAACAGCAGCGCTACGGAGGAAGGCACAGCGGGCATGGCTTCGCCTGAAACATCGTAGGACATGTCCGCACGCCAAATGCGGACCCATGCGGAACTGTTGGTTCTTTGCGCTGTCAGGAATTTTCTGGCCTGCTCCTGGTTGCGTGGTGCCGTTCCAAAGTTCAGTCGATTTTCAAAACCATTCGCGGTGGCCCCATCGGAAAGCGACGCGAACAGGTTGCCTGCACTGGCCCCATCGGGAATCGGAAACTGAAGCAGACGTCGCAACTCGGTTCCATCTTCCCTACGAAAGATAGCATCGAACTCGGCAGTCTCACCGGGTCGGTACGAATTGCGACGTGAATAGAAACGATCTAACTGCCACGCTTCTCGAGTTTCGCGAGCTTCAATATTGAACTCCATAGATTCTGGATTCCATCCGGGAAGACGGCTCTGAAAAATGAAGTTGACTGGTAGCACAGCGGCAATGGCAGCTTGCACCGGAGCACCGAAATCGGCTGCATATTGATTTTCTACCAGGATGGGATCACCACTGGACATGACGATTTTTCCGGTGATCCGCACTGTTGCAGCACCCAGTGTACGCTCAGTTCCTTCAATGGCAGAGAACACGGCCATCTGTAGCAGCAGCGGAGAGAGGAAGCGATCACGGACGAGTTGCATTTTGTAAGTGTGGGCGCTGCCGGGTCGTGATAGATTTTTCACGTTCACGGTGACTGGCAGCAGGTTGGCCTTGCGCCCTATCTCCCCGGAGACAGCTGCATTGCGATCGGACATGATAGAACCGATCCATTGTTTGGCTGAGGATATTTTGAATGAAGTAGAAAGATTCGCCAGCAAGGTGATCACTTCAGATCGGGCGAAGGGCATTTCAGCCTCACCCAGTCCCATGAAGCGATGGCCGAAGGCGTAGATCTTTTTGCCGTCGATGTGGGTGAGTGTGCCATCGGCACCGACGCTCATGTCGCCAGAGACCAGTTGGACGCTGATCATTTCGCCGGGCTCCAAGGGCTTGGTTTTCGAGGTGACGGCATCGGTAGGCCTGCCGCCGGCGATGCCTTGCCGAGGTTCGAGGCCCAGTTCACGAAGCATAGGCGAGAAGTGTTCAATGGTTGCGCGAGTGAATCCGGTGAAGGAAACCGGGGTGGCGATGTCTACTAATTTTGTGTCGCCCAGAATGGTTGCTCGCACTGGTTCAAGCCGATCCGGGGGCGGATTGCCGTCAGCAGCCAACATTTCTTCAATGGGACGGATACCTGCAATGGCATCTTTGGCGAAAGGAAACGCCATGGCTACGGCACCCAATAATTTACCGTTCAGGTAAACAGGGCTGCCACTCATACCTTGCATAACTCCGGTTTTTTCAAGAGGTCCACCGGAAAGTTTGCCTAGAATGAGATTCTGTTTGGGACCCAAATTTTCCAGGATGCCTAAGATTTCCACTTGGAATTCTTCCACTTTACCGCCAGCGAATACGGTCTTGCCGATGGCGTGCTGGCCAGGGTGCACGTCTTTTAAGGGTAGGATTTGGGTGGTTTGTGCGATAAGGGACAAAGTCCAGGGGAGGAATAGAATTAGCTGACCGAAACGCATCTTACGATTTTAGACGCCGCTGGATGGGATTGACCACAAACATTC
The DNA here is from genome assembly GCA_025352795.1 of Acidobacteriota bacterium. Lineage (GTDB taxonomy): Bacteria > Acidobacteriota > Terriglobia > Bryobacterales > Bryobacteraceae > JANXSF01. Next base: position 30,050 of record JANXSF010000050.1, on the reverse strand, counting down.
TGCTTTAAACTTTTGGCTAGGCGGAGTTGAAGCGGACGGAACCAGGGCGCAGCACCACGAAAGCTTCTGCAAGTCGGGGAGTGTAATCGCTGCATGAATATCTTCTGACACCAAGCGGGTACACGTCCAGCAGTTCTTCGATTTTCGCTTCTTCAACGAGTTTGCTCAGAATTAGTTCGACCAGAATTGAGTTCCGCGAATGAGGGGCTTTCTTTGCATTACGTCGGATTTAGCTCAGTGCGTTTGGTCATAATTCAATCAACGCCATCCGGTACCGTCTGACAAGGGTGCTCAGATCTGCAAGGGGCTGATTCTGTTAGGTTCCACGTCTGTTCCGGAACTTAACCTTAATAAACAATGAGGGGACGCGGAGAAAATCACACGCTGGTCTTATTATGGTCGTTCCCAGAACACCAAAGGCGGGCTTTGAATTGGGCCAGAGGGGGATTGTGTGGAATGCGTAAGTCTTCCCGAATTTCCCATTCCAAGCGTGATAACAGAACATCGTGCCTATCCGCATTGCGGTTTTGGTTGGACACGCGAATCTCATCCTGAAAATCGTGCAAGGCATCCAAAACGGTATTGGAAGCAATCAGGTGAAGCGTATTGCAGGCAGCGGCGAAACGGCGGTCTCCCTCGGGCGTTGAATCCGTTCCGACGATTCCGCTAAAAGAAAGAACCAATTCCTTATAAAGCTCAAACTTATAGCGTTGCCAGTCAGCTTGTCGTTCTTTGCTCTTTGTCAGGTAAAAACTGATTGCTGAAGCAGCAATAGTTGCCGCAGCGCAAATGATTGCAACGATGACTAGTGTTTCCATTTACTTGTTACGGCCATTGTTGCGCACAATGCAGGATGCGGACAATCTCAATCGCATCTTTTCCTCCTCGGTAGATGACAACGAATGGAAGACCGGACATTACGATTTCCAATGTATCCCGCTCGCGACCTGCTCGCCCTCGGCATGGCATTTGTTGCAGAGAGTCGGCGGCGTTATAGATTGCCACTGCTGCAAGGTGGGCTTGCAGAGATCCAAATCGCTCTTCGGTGTAATCGCAGATATGCGATAGGTCATCTGCCGCGGGCTTCGTCCAACGCACGAGCATTACGCAGGAAACCGGCTTTCGATCATTCTGCGAATATCATCGTGTTCCACAAACTCGCCAACATCCGCAGCAGCCAAACCTTTGCCGACTTCCTGCAAAAACCACTCATCGTAACCAAAGAGCCGGTTCACAGCTTCCTTCACAAGAGCTTCCGGAGCGCAACCTTGCGCCGCCGCCATGCTTGAAAGTTTGTCTTGTTGGTCAGGGGTAAATTGAACTTCCATGCGCTAATGCTCCTCCTTTCACAATACAGGAATATGGGGGTTTCTGAATGGGTTCCGTTTCTTGAGGCAAGTTGCCGAGCGCAGTGAAGCGCTAGTGGAGGAGGCGAACTGCGTAATCGCAGCATGAATGTCGTCTGACACCAAGCGCGGATACGCGTCCAGCAGGTCTTCGATCTCCGCTCCCTCAGCGAGCTTGCGCAGAATAAGTTCAACCAGAATTCGGTGTGCCGCGAAAGACGGGCTTTCCTTCTATTACTTAGGGATTTAACTCATTGCGTTTGGTCATAATATCTGGCAAGCCTGCTCGATCTGTTCCGCCAACAGCCGCGCCTGTAAATTGCCCTCAACTCGCAGGCTCTGCGTAATCGCCAGCGCATCGGCGGGAGTTGGATTGGGCACAGGTTTGCTGCTCCACAATGCGGAGGGTCCGAACTTTTCAAAGGCCTGACGGTAGAGGCTGGCGAAATTGCTCGGCACTGTCGGTTCATTGTTAATGGTTGCCTCGGGAATCGACTTGTCCATAGAGCTCGTATGAAGCAGCCTAAGGAAACGTTCAAGGGATCGATTTATGTGGTTAAGTGTGTTCTCAGCGAGTGGGTCTTATAACGCGAATCAGTTTTCCATCCGTTTCGGACACTTTCAAAACTGCTGTATGGACGCGCAATGCCAATCGTTCGAAATCGTGGTCAAAGGTGCAAATCACGATCCCAGCATGATTGATCGCTTTCCGGTTGTGGAGCATCAAGAAATGGCGTCTGTTTTGGGTGAGTAGAATGCGAGCTTCGGCAGCCGCGAAGATTAGAACTTCTTCGTCGGGCACGGCGCGGTTAGCGTTTCCGGCATCGAATGAGTTCAAGACATCGTGCCCTATCCGCCGAAGTTGCTCAACGGCCTGTCTTGGAAAATTCTCATTGGAATAGAATCTGTCCATCAGGCGGACTCATTGTCCTGAATCTGGGCCTCAATGTCGGCTGAGTGGCTGCGGGCATATGCCATTGAGTTGACCAAGTCTTCGGCACGAAGGGAAGGGTATGCTTCCAATAATTCCTGCTCGGTGGCTCCAAGCCGCCGCGCCTGTTCAAGAAGCCAGACAGGAATGCGAGTCCGGACGATGCAAGGTTCACCGCCACAGACATCGGGCTGGGAGTCGATCCCCGGGAAATCGTCGCCAAGGTCCTGGACCACCCACTTGAGAAGTTGCGCCTTCTCACCACGTGAAAGATTGGGTAGGAGTTCCTCGAAATCGTGGAGTGTCGCCATACGGTCTTTTACTATTGCCCTTGATCGCGCACAATCGTGCTCGAAGGCTCGTTATCGACTTATCGACGATGTCGCTTTGGCACAGTTACATGCTTTACCGAAGGAGATCGTCTGGAGATGCCTCAACAAATCCTTTCAAGTCGATGTCAAGAAATTGGAAGGAGACGAACGCCGCACTGGTGAAGCGCGGTCTCCGGTTTCCTCTCGGCACAAGAAAACGGGACACCTGCAGCCCCAGTTTTGTTGGGATCTTCAGAGATAAGTGGCGGGGTTTCTTCGGCGATATTTGACGTTCACGCTCGCGCCCGAACGGTCTGCCACGCTCTACCGAGTAGTAAAGCGACGGCAACGAAAACTGCTACGTCCGCGACCATTCCACTCCACACAAGCGCTCCAGGTTGCCATATCCATTCCTTGACGTACCCGCCATCGCGGTAAAAAGTGAAAGGCAGGCCGTAAGTACGGAAGGCACTGTCACCCACAACGGGGCGTAGGAAATGTGCGGTGTTAGCCAGCATGAACACTAAGATCGTGATGCCGAGTGCGGATAAATTTGTGTTCATCTCAGAACGAGCAGTTGTCCACCTGTTTAGAACGCCGCTTCCTGCGACAGCGCAGGAAAAAACGATTCCCGCTCCTCCCAGTGCAAACGGAAACTCCATGGCCCGCGCTTCCGGGGTGAGATCTGACCCTAAACGCATAAATACGATATGGGTGTGAAAAACAAAAAGAGCGGCTATCATCGTTGGGTACACCCAAGTCTTGGCGCTTCGCCATATCACTCCAAAGAAGGCCGTCGTCACATAGTAGCCATGGACGAACAGAACGTATGCGACGACAAGCCCGAAGACCCAAAAGCCTGCCAGCGAGTCGCGTAACATCAGCGATTTGTCCACGGAACTGAGCGACAAGAGGCAGCCGAACAGGCCGCCCAGTAAGCAGACCTCTACTAATCGCTCCAACGACCAGACCGCCAGACGCTTAAGGATCAGCATGTACTTTCATCTGATCATTTCTACTTTTCCAGCGACAGGGCCCGCCACAGCGTATGGCGACTGACCTCAAGCTCATCAGCGACCTGCACTTTGCTGTACTCCCCGGACCGTAGCAACGCCCGCGCCTTCTTCAAATCCGCCTCATTAAGCGCTTTGGGTCTGCCACCCACGCGACCCCGGCGACGAGCGGCCTTGAGGCCAGCGTTTACCCGTTGGCGCAAGATGTCGCGCTCAAACTCCGCAAGCGCGGCGAAGATATGAAACGTAAGCTTACCGCTCGGAGTCGTGGTGTCGATATTTTCGGTGAGGGAATGGAGTTCAACTTCGCGCTCGTTGAGCATGACCGTTGTGTCGATAAGTTGGCGCAGAGACCGGGCTAACCGATCTAGCTTCCAAACAATGACAACATCGCCCTTACGCGCAGTGTCGAGAAGCCTCATCAATTCCGGTCGTTCAGTTTTGGCCCCGGATGCCTTTTCCTGATAGATACGGACGCACTTTGCGCGTGAAAGCACGTCCATTTGTAGGTGCGTTTCTTGGGCGTCAGTGGAGACGCGAGCGTAGCCGATCTTCATGTTGCAAAAACCAAAGAGATAGAGTTGTTTTACACCATATCTTTTGCACCATAGTTCTGCAACTGTATTTTGGGTAGTTCGGGTAGTTTTTAGGTCCGCCGTGAACGAGGTGCAAAAACAAAGGTTATTGAACCGATGGCTCATCCCGGCAAAACAGAGCCCGCAGCCACTGCCCTCACGGAGGAGCAGCGCCAGTCAGCTATGGGCCGGTTCGCCGTTCTCCGGCCCAATCTCGAAGAAGACGTGCCTCTGGCGCAAGCGGCTCGGCATGCCGGTGTCTCGGTTCGCACTGCCGAACGCTGGTTATCCCGCTATCGGCAAAATGGACTCGCCGGGCTGGCCCGTCCGGCTCGGCGCGATGCGGATGGGCATCGCCTGCCTGCCGACCTTGTCGCTTTCATTGAGGGCATGGGACTGAAGAAGCCACGAGCGTCCGCTCTGCCATTCATCGGCGCATCCTAAATTGTGGGAAAACGGGGAAAACGGGGTCGGAAAACGGGGTCAAAGACCTTAAATCCCAGCTTGACGACAATTGGAATGCCGCGCAAAGTTACTAAACCCATTAGACGCAATGGCTTTGCGTTGACTGGAATGCTTCCATGAACGGATTGGCTGCTCTTCGATGGCGATTCCAGATCTCTTAAACAAAAAAGGAATTCTAAGCCTAAGTCCAAACCTGTCTTGCATGGAACAGACCCTAGTAGCTCATTTCGACATTTCGACCATGGAGGCGCAGAAAATGGATTTTACTGGCAATAAACCATACCCAAGCTTCTTTGTTCTAATGCCAACGGAACTCTATGACAACAAGATTGTGTCAGCTCGCAAGTAATTGAGAAAGTCTGCAAAAAGGGATTCAGTAAGCATGAGACAAGTTTCGATTAGTTATTTGTATTCAATGTCTTGCGCCATGTGTTTGGGGATTGAGGTCTTTGTCCCTCTGTCTTGTCCCTCAGTCTTCTCTGTCTTCCCTCTGTCTTCCTTTGTCCCTTTGTCTTCGGTGCGTGCCAGAGATGTCTGACCCCGGATTTTCGACCCCGGATTTCCCGCTACCTGAAACCCGCGAACCAACCCTGCGAGAACTGGGCCTTCGAAATGTCGCAATTGCGCGAACGAGTGGAAGACCTCGAAGATCTGCGAGATCTGCTTGCCGCAGAGAATGCCGCGCAAGGTCGCCCTGGTATTGTTTGGGAGCAAGCGAAGAAACAACTTGACCTTGATTGATGCTTCCCGGGGATCGATCAAATGGAATGACAAATCGCTGTTTCAGGTGTACTTTGGATCATGGAAACAGTAAAGGTCGATTTGCCCGTGGCACTCCTACAAGCAGCAAACCTTGATGCTAATAACTTTTCACAGTAAACGGCACGGCTACTTGCCTTGGAGTTGTTTCGTGAGGAAAAGATATCTTTGGGCCGCGCTGCCGAACTTTGCCGGACTCCACTTTCTGCATTTATGGATTTTACGGCAGCGCATCAAGTCTCCCCGATACGATACGGCGTAACGGAGCTTGAAGAAGACCGGCGTGTGTTGGACGAACTCGGTTTGTGACCGTAGTTTCCAACTCATCACCGCTGATCGCTTGCCAAAATCGAGTCTTTTCATCTTCTGCAACAACTTTACGGGACAATATTGATCTCCGCAGAAGTCTATGTGGAAGTGGTCATCTCAGGATCAAGGCTTCCCGGAGCCTTCGAAACTGCCAACGCCGAATGGATTAAAGTTAGGCAAGTTCATAATCGAATGGATGTTACAGCCGCGCAAGGCAGGTTCGGCCTCGGGGCAGGTGAGCTCAGCACAATAATCCTAGCGAAGGAAATCGAAGCTGAACTCGTCATCCTTGACGATCTCGGCGCATTCGCGCATCGGGAAGGGTTTCGTGTGCAGGGGGCCAGTCGGCATTTTGGAGGCTTGCTTTCGTAAAGGATACCTTTCCGATCTCAAAACAGCTTACGAACATTTACTACTGCGGGGAGTCTTTCTCAATCGGGATCTTCTCAATCGAAGTCTGGCATCATTCTCACTTTCACCGCTTTGAACCACTAAAGTTGCACCTTCCCCGCTCCCCATGCTAACCTCTAATGAGTTGGGAGGCAGTGCGCTGTATGTTGCTGCCGCTTGTACCACACACACCATGGCAAGAAAACAAGGCAAAAAGTATCTAGCTGCCGCAAAACAGGTAGATGCGCTCAAGTCATACTCGCTTACAGAAGCGGTTCCTCTCGTTCAAAAACTCAAATTCGTCAAGTTTGATGAGACTGTCGAAGTCCACCTGCGTTTGGGCGTGGATCCCAAGCATGCTGACCAAATGGTTCGCGGCACGGTTGTGCTACCAAATGGTTTGGGACGGTCCGTTAAAGTATTGGTGATCGCATCGGGTGACAAAATTCGCGAAGCAGAGGCGGCAGGTGCTGACTTCTTCGGCGGCGAAGAAATGGTCACCAAAATTCAGGCGGAAAACTGGCTGGCTTACGATTCCGTGATTGCCACCCCTGATATGATGCGCAGCGTTGGTAAATTAGGTAAAGTACTGGGTCCTCGTGGCCTGATGCCCAATCCCAAAACTGGCACCGTGACCACGGACATCACCAAAGCTGTTACCGAAGCCAAGGCTGGTAAAGTTGAATTCCGCGTCGATAAAACCGGCGTAATTCATGCTCCAGTTGGCAAGGTCAGCTTCACCACGGAAAAACTTTTCCAGAACGTAAGCAGTCTGATTAACGCCGTTGTTCGGGCGAAACCAGCCGCAGCCAAAGGAAAATATGTCCGTAGTGCTACCATCTGTTCCACAATGGGTCCTGGAATTGCGCTGGAAACAACCGAGATGAACGCCACCAAGGTTGCGTCCTAAGAAGGGAATCGTCATATGAAAAAGAGAGCAGATAAATTAAAAGATGGCGTAAACCTTCACAAGGAATTGGAAGGCGCGAACCATTTATTTCTTACAGGCTTTGCAAAGTTGAAAGTTTCCCAGGATAACGAACTGCGCAAGACAGTGCGTCAGGCTGGCGGAAGCTATCAGGTTGTTAAGAATAACGTAGTTCAAAAAGCAGCGGAAGGCACCGGCAAAGAGCCCTTATTTGAAAAGCTCACCGGCATGAATTCGTTGGCATACACTTCGGGTGACCCGGTTGCGTTGGCTAAGGCATTGACTGTTTACGCCAAAACAAATCCGGCATTCGTCTTCAAGGCGGGTATGGTGGAAGGTCGCGTGGTAGATCTCGCGGGCATCCAGGAAATTTCCAGTCTTCCTTCGAAGGACGAGTTGTATGCAAAGATTCTGTGGCTGATCAATTCCCCGGCACAGCGTTTGGTTACCACCATCAATGGTGTGGGCCGCAACCTTGCTGTGGTGATCGATCAGGGCGTCAAAGAGAACAAGTTCCAGGCCTAACGCTTTGAAGCGCGCTGGCTAACCGAAAAACGAAGTAAAATCGAAATCTATTAAACGGGTTCAGGAGTTTTAGAAGACAATGGCCGACATCAATGTTATCGCAGAACAGATTCAAGGGTTGACGCTGCTCGAAGCTTCCCAGCTGGTGAAAATGCTGGAAGAGAAGTTGGGCGTATCCGCCGCAGCTGCCTCAGTGGCCGCCCCCGCCGCCGGTGGCGCGGCCGCCGCACCAGTCGAAGAGAAGACTGAATTTGCGGTCGTACTTACCGCCGCAGGCGCAAACAAGATCAATGTCATCAAGGTTGTCCGTGAAGTCACCAGCCTGGGCCTCAAAGAAGCCAAGGATCTGGTTGACGGCGCGCCGAAGACAATTAAAGAAGGCATCACCAAGGACGAATCGGAAGCAATCAAGAAGAAGTTTGTTGACGCCGGCGCTAGCGTCGAAGTCAAATAATCAAACTTCCAATTTCCAAATCGACAATGAACGACGCTGGCGGCTCCCTGGGTGGGGAGCCTCTGGCGTTATCCTATTCTGTAGCCACCCAATCAGCTACTAGCACGTTCCGACTAAGGTCTTTCCCCTACGAAAGAACCACTTATAGTCCTACCACTTGCCCCTATTTGACCAGGGGCTTGCAAGTTTGGTACTATAACTGCACTAGCCGGAGCCGGACCGGATTTGCGCCTGTGAAAACATTTTTTCTCCCTTCAGCCAGCAGTTTGCCTCAAACTGTGATCGAACTTTCTGTGTTTGAACCCACCTTGGCTGAAGTGTACCCTAAATCGAAAACTGATGATTCGCAACGTGAAAACGACCTTTTAACTAGTTTTGGCAGGGTCGAAATCGGCATTTGTTCTTTTGTTTAGCTTTACGTCCGGCGTTAGAAAGTTTGCGTCGGCTGTTGTGCCGTTGCACATAGGAGTGGACGAACGAAAATGAGTAACACGGCAATTTCCAATATTCGCGAGCGTGTGGACTTTTCCAAGATCAAGACTTCGGTACCAATTCCGAACTTGATCGAAGTGCAAAAGCAGAGCTACGCCCGCTTCCTGCAAATGGAGCTGCTGCCTCCGGAACGTGATGATTCCGGATTGCAAAGCGTATTTTCCAGCGTATTTCCCATCACTGATTTCCGCGGCTTGTCACAACTGGAATTTGTTGACTACGCCATCGGCAATTGGGAATGCAAATGCGGCAACTTAAAGGGCCTGCATCACCTGCGTTCCACTTGTCGGAACCCAGCTTGCGGTGCCACAATCAGAACCGATCCGTTCCATTCTGGTGAAGTGCTTTGTCACAAGTGCGGCACTTTCAACAAGAACATTGTCACTTTCTGCAACCGTTGCGGTGATCCTGTGGGTCTGCAACTGAAGTACGACGTGCCTGAGTGCGAAGAGCGCGGCATGACCTACTCTGCGCCTCTCAAAGTCACCATCCGCCTCACCGTCTACGATAAAGATCCTGAAACAGGCGTAAAGACTGTTCGCGATATCAAGGAACAGGAAGTTTTCTTCGGGGAAATCCCGTTGATGACCAATAACGGCACCTTTATCATTAACGGTACGGAACGTGTAATCGTCAGTCAGTTGCACCGTTCGCCCGGCGTTTTCTTCGAAAAAGTACCAGCACAGGGCTATTACCTGGGCAAAATTATCCCCTATCGTGGAAGCTGGGTTGAGTTTGAGTACGACAACAAGAACCTGCTCTACGTTCGTATTGATCGCAAGCGCAAATTCTACGGTAGTGTATTCCTTCGCGCGTTGGGCATGAAGTCCGACGAACAGATTCTGCGCACGTTCTACACCGATACTCACACCACGCTGAAGATCAAAGATAAGAAGCTGATCTGGCTGGCTTCGGAATCTGGTCGTGGCGCATTGCTCGGCTTGAAGCTTTCCCACGCAATCAACAGCAAGTCTGGTGACACGGTTGTTCCACAGGGCCGCAAAATCACGAATAGCGTTCTGAAAGATCTGGCTAAGGCCAAGATCGAACAGTTTGAAGTCGCTCCAAACGACCTGGAAGGCGGCTTGGTAATGGCCGACGTGGTGGACATGGAGACGGGTGAAATTCTGGTGGAAGCCAACCAGGAACTGACCCCATCGCTTCTCACCAAGCTGATGGATGCCGGTATTGAAAGGCTGGAGCTGTTCTTCCCGGAACGGGACGACGTAGGCAACGTCATTGTTTCCACGCTGCGTAAAGATCCGATCAAAACGCAGAACGAAGCATTGCTCGAAATTTACCGCAAGCTGCGCCCAGGCGATCCGCCGACTGTCGATACTGCCACTCAATTGTTCCAGGGCATGTTCTTCGATGCGCGCAAGTACGATCTATCTCGTGTTGGCCGTATGAAGTTCAACATCAAGTTGCACGATAAGGCTGACCATGCTCCAGAAGATTGGAGAGCGAAGCCCGGTAATGCGGAACGCAACCCGCTGGACCGCCGCACTCTGGATGGTTTCGATTTCGTTTCCACTATCCGCTACCTGATGCGTCTGCGCAAGGGTATTGGTTTGGTGGACGACATTGATCATTTGGGTAACCGTCGCGTTCGTGCTGTTGGCGAACTGCTTGAAAATCAATTCCGCATTGGCCTGGTCCGTATGGAACGCGCCATTAAAGAAAAGATGTCGGTGTACCAGGAAATGTCTACAGCCATGCCACATGACTTGGTGAATGCCAAGCCGGTTATGGCTGCCATCCGCGAATTCTTCGGATCCAGTCAGTTATCGCAGTTCATGGATCAGACGAATCCACTGTCTGAAATCACTCACAAGCGGAGACTTTCCGCCCTTGGACCTGGTGGTCTTTCCCGCGAACGTGCAGGCTTTGAAGTCCGCGACGTTCACCCCACCCACTACGGTCGTATCTGCCCGATTGAAACGCCTGAAGGCCCGAACATCGGTCTGATTTCATCGCTATCCTGCTTTGCCCGCATCAATGAATACGGATTCATTGAAAGCCCTTATCGTCGTGTGATTGAAGGCATCGTGGTGGACGAAATCCGCGTGCTCAACCCAGGGGATACGACAACCAAGGTGAACCAGGTTATCTCGCGCGTCGAAATGGAAAAGATGAATGGCAACCTGAAGGCTGGCAAACATCTGGCTGAAATTGAAGCCCATTGCGATTATCTATCGGCGTGGGAAGAAGATAAGTACATCATTGCTCAGGCAAACGTGAAGCTTGATCCGGTGGGTAAAATCACTGACGATCTGGTGAATGCCCGTCAGCAAGGTAACTTTGTGCTGATTCATCGCGAGGAAGTGCAGTACATGGACGTCAGTCCGAAACAGCTTGTTTCGGTAGCTGCCAGCCTGATTCCTTTCCTTGAAAACGATGACGCTAACCGCGCCTTGATGGGTTCCAACATGCAGCGTCAGGCTGTACCGCTGCTTCGTGCGGAAGCCCCGTTTGTGGGTACAGGTATGGAACGGGTTACGGCTCGTGATTCCGGTGCCGTGGTTATCTGTAAGCGTGCCGGTGTGGTTGATTCCGTCGATAGCGAACGCGTCATTGTTCGTGTGGATGGATCTTCTGCGCATGAAGGACAGATGTCCCGCGAAGTAGGATCGGACATCTACACGCTGATCAAATTCAAACGTTCCAACCAGAACACTTGCATCACGCAAAAGCCGATTGTCGCCTTGGGACAACGCGTGAAAAAAGGTGATGTGCTGGCGGACGGTCCTTGTACGGAACTGGGCGAACTGGCCCTGGGTCGTAACGTTCTGGTGGCTTTCATGCCCTGGCGCGGCTACAACTTTGAAGATGCCATTGTGGTTTCTGAAAAGTTGGTGAAGGAAGATTATTACACTTCAATTCATATTGAAGAGCTGGAAATCGAATCTCGCGATACCAAGCTGGGACCTGAGGAAATCACTCGGGACATCCCCAACATCTCAGAAAGCTTCCTGCGCAATCTGGATGAAAGCGGCATTATTCGCGTCGGCGCAACGGTTAAGCCGGGTGACATTCTGGTGGGCAAAGTAACGCCCAAGGGTGAAACGCAGCTTACGCCGGAAGAAAAGTTGTTACGGGCCATCTTCGGCGAAAAGGCCGGCGATGTGAAAGATGCTTCGCTCTACTGTCCTCCTGGAATGGAAGGAACGGTTGTCGATTGCAAAGTCTTTGCTCGCAAGGGTACTGAACTTGACGAACGCTCGAAGCTCATCCTTGAAAATCAAGTGGCCAAGCTGCATCGCAACTTGGAAGACGAAAAGCGTATTCTGAACGACGAACGCGCCAAGCGTCTGACAAAGGAAATGGACGGCCAGGAAATCCTTGCCGATCTGCACGACGAAAAGAGCAACAAGAAACTCGTTTCCAAGGGCGCGTACATGAACCGCGAAATCGTGGAATCTATGCGCGGTCGTGATCTGAAGCGTTTGCGGTTAAAAGATCGCAATCCCCGGCTGAACGAAATGATTGACGAAATCGAAGAGATGACGTCGCGTCAGATCGCAGTGCTGGAAAAGATCACGGAAGAGAAAACAGCGAAGTTGCGTAAGGGCGATGAACTGCCTCCTGGCGTTATCAAGCTGGTGAAGGTTTACATCGCGATGAAGCGCAAGCTGAGCGTTGGCGATAAGATGGCTGGTCGTCACGGGAACAAGGGTGTAATTGCCCGCATTGTTCCTGAAGAAGACATGCCCCACTTAGCTGACGGCACACCGGTAGAAATTGTACTGAATCCGCTGGGCGTTCCTTCTCGTATGAACGTCGGACAGATTTTGGAGACCCATTTAGGTTGGGCTGCAAAATTCCTTGGCTTCCACTTTGCCACTCCGGTATTTGACGGCGCAACAGAAGCTGACATTAAAGCCATGCTGGCCCGGGCAGAGCTGCCAAGCTCCGGCAAGGTCCGGTTGATTGATGGCATGTCGGGAATCTGGTTTGAACAACCAGTTACGGTGGGCTACATCTATATGTTGAAGCTGTCCCATCTGGTTGATGATAAGATCCACGCACGTTCTATTGGACCGTATTCGTTGATTACGCAGCAGCCCCTGGGCGGCAAGGCGCAGTTCGGCGGACAGCGCTTCGGAGAAATGGAAGTTTGGGCTTTGGAAGCCTACGGCGCTGCGTATGTGTTGCAGGAATTGTTAACCGCGAAGTCTGATGACGTTTACGGACGCGCGAAAATTTACGAAGCAATTGTGAAAGGCGAGGCTGCGGCCGAACCGGGTGTGCCCGAGTCGTTTAACGTGCTTATCCGCGAACTGCAATCGTTGTGCCTTGATGTTGAATTAATGAAAAAGCCCCGCGAAGTGATTGACACTGCGCTGGCGGCTGACTAAGGAGGAGGTTAAGCGATGATGTATAGATCTTCCCCATATGATCGCGCGAATCTAATTGCGGACTTTGATTCCATTCGGATCAGTCTCGCCTCCCCGGAAAAAATCCGGAGTTGGTCTCACGGCGAAGTAACCAAGCCAGAGACCATTAACTATCGTACGTTCAAACCAGAGCGGGACGGCCTTTTCTGTGCCCGCATCTTTGGACCTATCGCCGATTGGGAATGCTTGTGCGGTAAGTACAAACGCATGAAGCATCGCGGTGTAATCTGCGATAAGTGCGGTGTTGAAGTTACGTTATCCCGGGTTCGCCGGGAACGGTTGGGACACATTGAACTGGCCAGCCCCTGTTCGCACGTTTGGTTTTTCAAGGGATTGCCCAGCCGCATCGGCTATCTGCTTGACATCACTTTACGCGAATTGGAACGGGTTCTCTATTTTGAAGCTTACGTGATTGTAGATCCAGGCGACGTGCAGGAAATTTCAGCCGGTGAGGTAATCACCGACGAACGCAAGCGTCAACTGGACCTGGAATATCCGGGTAAATTCGTCGCAATGATGGGCGCCGAAGGCATTAAAGATCTACTGCGCAAGATGGACGTGGAATCACTGTCCATCATGATTCGCGAAAAGATGAAGACGGAGCAATCGGCCCAGAAGAAGCTGAAGTATGCCAAGCGTTTGCGCGTTGCTGAAAGTTTCCGAAAGTCTGCCAACAAGCCCGAATGGATGATTTTGGACGTGATACCAGTGATCCCGCCCGAATTGCGTCCTTTAGTGCCGCTGGATGGTGGTCGCTTCGCTACTTCCGATCTTAATGATCTATATCGCCGCGTCATCAACCGCAATAACCGTTTGAAGAAGTTGATGGAACTGCATGCGCCAGATGTGATTGTTCGTAACGAAAAGCGCATGCTGCAGGAAGCTGTTGACGCCTTGTTTGACAACGGTCGCCGTGGCCGTGTTCTGCGTGGTGCCAACAATCGTCCTCTGAAATCGCTGTCCGATACGCTGAAAGGCAAGCAGGGTCGTTTCCGGCAGAATCTGCTTGGAAAGCGCGTCGATTACTCTGGTCGTTCGGTGATCGTCGTCGGTCCGGAACTGAAACTGAATCAGTGCGGTCTGCCAAAGAAGATGGCTCTGGAACTGTTCAAGCCATTCATTTATCATCGCCTGGAACAGCGTGGTCATTGCACCACCATTAAACAAGCCAAAGAATTGGTGGAACAGCAGGATCCGGTAGTTTGGGACATTCTCGAAGAAGTCATTCGCGATCATCCGATCCTTCTGAATCGCGCTCCGACACTGCATCGCCTAGGCATTCAGGCCTTTGAACCGATTCTCGTCGAAGGCAAGGCGATCAAGCTACATCCGCTGGTTTGTACCGCCTTCAACGCCGATTTCGATGGTGATCAGATGGCCGTCCATATTCCGCTTTCGCCGGAAGCTCAGATCGAAGCAACAACCCTGATGCTTTCGTCGAACAATATTCTGTCCCCCGCTCACGGCGCGCCCATCGCGATCCCGTCGCAGGACATGGTTCTTGGTCTCTACTACCTTACTAAAGCAGTTCCTGGCACCAAGGGCGAAGGCAAGAAATTCGCATCCATTGACGACGTATTAATCGCTCTTGAAATGGGCGAAGTGGAAACACTCACCCCCATCAAACTGCGTTATACCGGACCGGTGATGGAACTGGGCAAGGCGTTCGACAGCCAGAACATCATGCACACCGAGCCTGTTCAATACGACAAAGCCGACATGGATACTTCCGTCGGTCGCGTAATTTTGAACGACGTGCTGCCCGATGACATGCCGTTTATCAATGGCCTGTTGAAGAAAAAAGGCCTGACGCAGATGGTGCACTATTGCTACCTGCGCTTTGGTCTGCACGTCACCGTGAAGATGCTGGATGAAGTGAAGGCCCTTGGGTTCCTGTACGCAACCCGAGCCGGAATTTCCATCGGCATTGACGACATGGTGGTGCCTAAGCAGAAAGCTACCCTGGTTAAAGAAGCTGAAAAGGCCGTTATTGAGGTCCAGAATCAGTACCAGGAAGGCGCAATTACCCAGCGCGAACGCTACAACAAAATCATTGAAATCTGGTCCAAAGTCACCGACCGCGTCTCGGAAGAGATGTTCAAGGTGATGGAAGAAGACGATCGCACCGGTCGTTACCTGAACCCGATTTACATCATGGCCGATTCCGGCGCTCGTGGATCGAAACAACAGATCCGCCAGTTGTCCGGTATGCGCGGCTTGATGGCTAAGCCATCTGGCGAAATCATTGAAACGCCAATCACTGCGAACTTCCGTGAAGGGTTGAATGTGTTGCAGTACTTCATTTCAACGCACGGTGCTCGTAAGGGATTGGCAGATACGGCTCTTAAAACCGCCGATTCCGGTTACCTCACTCGCCGATTGGTGGACGTGGCACAAGACGTTATTGTCACTGACACCGATTGCGGAACCATGGACGGAATTTACGTGGAGCCGATCATTGAATCGGGTGAAATCATTGAGCCGTTGCGTGACCGCATTGTGGGTCGTGTGGCTCTTGAAACGCAGCTCGACTTTGAAAACAACGTCATCGTCAAGGTGAACCAGGAAATCACAGAAGAGTTGGCCGCCGCCATTCAAGCAGCGGGTATTGAACGGGTGAAGATCCGTTCGGTGCTCACCTGCGAATCGAAACGCGGTGTTTGTCAGCTCTGCTACGGTCGTAACCTGGCCACTGGCAGATTGGTGGAACGCGGAGAAGCTTGCGGTGTTATTGCTGCACAGTCCATCGGCGAACCAGGAACGCAGCTTACCATGCGTACCTTCCACATCGGTGGCGCGGCAACGCGAGCATCGGAACAATCGACGCAGGAAGCACGTACCAACGGGTTTGTCCGGCACATTGGAATCCAAACGGTTCGCAATGCAAAAGGTGAACTGGTTGCTATGAATCGCAACGGTATTCTGGCCGTTGTGGATGAAAAGAATCGCGAACGCGAACGGTATCAGGTGGTGTACGGCGCTCGTATTCTGTACGAAGAGGGCGCTGCGGTTAAGGCCAACGAAAAGATGCTGGAATGGGATCCTTATACATTCTCCATCTTGACGGAACTCACTGGTATCGCTCACTTCAAGGATTTGATTGAAGGCGCCACGCTTACGGAAATGGTGGATGAAATCACTGGGCTATCCCAGTTGGTTGTGTCCGATTCCATGGATGAAAAGCGTCAGCCGATGGTCATGATCCGGCCGCACGGAGGACATAAAGCGGATGAGAAGCGCTATCTCATGCCGACCCACGCCCACTTGATGATGCGCGACGGCGACGAAGTTCACGCCGGCGATGTCATTGCCAAGATCCCGCGTGCGACATCGAAAACCAAAGACATCACCGGTGGTTTGCCGCGTGTTGTGGAACTGTTTGAAGCTCGTAAGCCTCGTGATCCAGCGGTTATTGCTGAAATCAACGGCATCATTAAACACGGCGAAGTGACCAAGGGCTATCGTAAGATTGCCATCCACGGGGATGACGGCAATGCGCGTGAATATTCCATTCCGCGTGGTGTCCACATCAACGTGCAGGATGGGGAGCGGGTGAAGGCTGGCGATCCGTTAATGGATGGTCCGCGCAATCCGCATGATATTCTTGCCGTCCTGGGTGAGCGCGAACTGCAGAAGTACCTGGTGAACGAAATTCAGGAAGTTTACCGGTTACAGGGCGTGAACATCAACGACAAGCATTTGGAAGTCATCTCACGGCAGATGCTGCGTTGGGTTCGTATTGAAGATATCGGCGATTCCGAATTCCTTCCAGAAGAAGTGGTCGATCGCTTCAAGTTCAAGGAAGAGAATGCCAGGGTGCTGGATGCAGGCGGAAAGCCAGCAGCGGGTAAGGCAGTGTTGTTGGGAATCACGAAGGCGTCGCTATCGACGGATTCGTTCATCTCAGCAGCCAGCTTCCAGGAGACAACGCGTGTATTGACCGAAGCCGCCATCAACGGCAAGGTAGACTACTTGCGAGGACTCAAAGAAAACGTGATCATGGGCCGTCTGATACCAGCCGGCACAGGCCTCGATTACTATCGCAGTGTGAAAATCGCTGGCGAGGATATCGTGGAAGAGCCGGTGGTGGAAGAGCCGGAGATTTCGCTGGCTGATGGATTGGGTGGTTACGACGAAGAGGTTCGGACGGTTTATACCGGAGGGTTGAGCGAAGTAACTGAGATCGGCGGCAGCGAGGATGTTGCTGAGTAGATTTCGCAGTTAGTTTAAGAAATGAAACGGCACCGGGGAAACTCGGTGTCGTTTTTTATTTGGCTTTGGTGGGGAGCATTACTTGTTTAAGAAGATCGGCAGGAATCGTAGCAAAATGTGGATCGCGGTGGATTAGTTTGAACCCGTGGATTTTAGCGGTTGCTGCTATGAGCGCATCCACTGTTGGAATCCTAATTCCACATTTCCTTGACGATTTCTGCAGGAACCGTTACTTGATTCTTGCGAGTCAAGGTGGTGATCATTTCCTTGATTTTATCATGTCAAGGAATCATCCAAAGGGAACAATTCCCGACCATTCCAATCATCACCATTGGTTAGTTATAATACCTTATACGAATGGCACACCCCAATCAGAATGAAGACGTTGCATTTGCACATTACTCACTAAAACACCGGGTGATCGCTTGGGTTAGTATTCATGTGTTCGGATCCGTTGTTTACACCGTACGCCATGGTTTGCTGAAAGGGATGAAGCGGAAAGGTGGAATCGGTTGGCTTCCGGCGGCTCTTTCTGGTGGCGCTGTGAATGCCGAGCATCAATTCTGGTCCGGCCTCGACCTCAGTGGGATGACCGTCTACGACGTTGGTGCCTTTCAAGGTTTGTTGACTTTGTTTTTTGCGTCGCGAGCTAAACAAGTGGTCTGTTTCGAGCCCAATACCCAAAATAACAAGCGTTTAATGGAAAACTTGCAATTGAACGACATCAAGAATGTTTCCGTGCGCAAGGTTGGTGTTGGTTCGCTGCAAGAATCGAAAACCATGGTCAGCAGCCCACTTATGCCGGGCGGTGCAAGCGTTGATGGAAAGATGGTGGCTGGTATTTTAGAAGCAGGCGACGGAACGGTGACGGAACAGATTTCCATTGTGACGCTGGACCAGGAAATTCCCAGCGCCGGTTTACCTGCTCCTGATTTCATCAAGATCGATATTGAGGGTCTGGAAATTGAGGCTCTGCGCGGAGCACGGGCCACGCTTGCGCTCTACAAGCCAATCTTGTTTCTGGAAATGCATGGCGAAACGATTCGTGAGAAAAAAGCCAAAGCCGCTGCAATTGTTGCCTTTTTATGGGAAAACAATTACCGCAATATCTTTCACATTGAATCTGGTTCGATGATCACGCCAGAAAATTCCGACGTGACCATGCAAGGCCATTTATACTGCAAGTCAAGCGCAACCTAAGAGCGCCACTAAGCGGGAATTGTTTCCACTGCCGCCGCATTCAAATCATAACCTTCCCACTTGGCGACCACTGCAGCAGCAAGACAGTTGCCCAGTAAGTTGACCGATGTCCGGGCCATGTCCATCAACGCATCGACGCCTAAAATCAGGCTGATTCCCTCAATTGGCAGATTGAAGTTTGAGAGAGTCCCGGCCAGAATCACTAGCGATGCTCGGGGCACTGCGGCTACGCCTTTACTGGATAGCATGAGGGTCAGCATCATCATGATCTGTTCGCCGATGCTCATGTTCACGCCTGCCGCCTGGGCCACGAAGACACTGGCTAAGGATAGGTACAGTGTGCTGCCGTCCAGATTGAAACTATAACCTGTTGGCAGAACGAAACTAACAATGTGCTTGGGGACTCCAAACTTTTCCATGTTCTCCAGCGCCAAGGGCAGGGCTGCCTCGCTGGAAGCGGTGGAAAAAGCCAGGAAATAGGGTTCCTTCACCGCATTCCAGAATTTGCGAATGGGCAGGCGAATCACCAGGGCTACGAATCCCAGCACGAAGACTACGAAGACGAGTAGCGCTCCGTACAGCGTCAGCACCAGCATCCCCAAGCTACTCAGCACATCGATCCCTTTAGACCCCACCGTACTCGCCATAGCCGCCAACACACCAAACGGGGCCAGATACATGACAAAGCCGGTGTACTTAAACATCACCTCCGAAAGTGAATGGCAGAACTCAATCATGGGCGTAGCCTTGGCTCCAATCATGGAACAGGCGATGCCGAACATCACTGAGAACACGACGATCTGCAACACTTCACCCTTGGCCATAGCGTCCACGACGCTGCTGGGGACGGTATGTTCCAACATGCCCGCGACGGTGATTTTTGTAGATTGCAGCGAGGGGTCCAACTTAGCCGATCTGTCGATGGTCAAGCCCACTCCCGGCTTTACGAGATTCACGGCCAGCAATCCCACAAACAAGGCCACCGTAGTTGCTGGAATGAAATAAGCGAATGCCTTGGCCGCAATGCGTCCCATAGCTTTCGGAGTGCCTGCGCCGGCTATGCCGTAGACTAACGTTCCGAAGAGCAGCGGCGCGATGATGCTTTTGATCAGGCGCAGAAAAATGTTGCTGATAGGGGCAAGGTTCTTGGCCACATCGGGCGCAACTATGCCCAATACAATGCCAGCCACCATTGCGATAAAAACCCAAGTTGTCATGGAAATCTTTTTCATAAGTGCGAAGCTCCTGTTAGCGTTCTCCCCAATGCAACTTGGCACGCAGTACGTCAAAATACAACATTTTCGGCGGACGGATCAGGTTGATGGTTTTGTGCGAACTTTTGCAAATCAGCTTATCCCCTTGCTGCAAGGGTTGGCCCACTTGGCCATCTACAGTCAACCAAATCGAATCGTCATCTCCACGGGCGACGACTTGAATCACACTGGAATCGGAAACAATCACTGGGCGATTGGTCAGCATGTGCGGGCAAATCGGGGTGATGGCCAGTGCGGCTACGGACGGGAAAATAATAGGACCACCAGCGGACAATGAATAGGCGGTGGAACCAGTTGGCGTGGCGATAATCAAGCCATCCGCCTTGTAACGGCAGATGAAATGGTTGTCCACGTAAGTCTCCAAATCAATGACGCGGGCCAGGGCGGCTTTGGTCAGCACAACGTCGTTCAAGGCGTCGTAATGGGCTATTTCAATGTCATCGCGAACAATTTGGCAGGACAACATGCGACGCAAACCCATACGCAGTTCGCCCCGCAAAGCCTTTTCCAATTCTGGATATAGTTCTTCAATAGTCAGTGCTGTAAGGAATCCCAGGCTCCCCAGGTTGACGGAAAATACGGGGACACCGCTATCGCCTACGGCACGGGCAGCGGCTAGCAACGTTCCATCGCCTCCCAGGACAATTACTAAATGTGCACCTTGGACAACCTGTTGCCGGGGCTGCCAATCGGAAGACCCTGTATAATCTGCCGCATGCTCATCCAAGCTTGCAGTAATGCCCTTGGCGGCAAGCCAGCTAACCAGTTCGGGAACAAGCTGCTTACCGGCAGTGGCACCGGGTTTGGCGATAATGGCCACGTGCTTAATGGTGTGCATGTAGCAGGAACTCCTGATTGCCTTCTGCCCCCAGAATGGGACTGGGAATTACGGCGGTCTTCAATTGTAACTGTTGCTCAACAAACAGAACAATACGTTCCACTACCTGGTTATGAACGATGGGGTCACGAACAATGCCGCCCTTGCCGACTTGCTCTCTTCCAGCTTCGAATTGCGGCTTGATCAAAACGACCATTTCGCCGTTGTCGGTCAATAGAGGCATCACCGCAGGAAGGATTAAGGTAACGGAAATGAAGCTGACATCGCAAACAATAATGCTCACTTTCCCCGCCACATCTTCAGGCTTCAAGTAGCGGACGTTGTAATTTTCACGCACTACAACTCGCGGATCGTTGCGGATTTTCCAATCCAACTGGTTCGTCCCGACGTCGAAACAGTAGACGCGTGCAGCCCCATTTTGCAGTAGACAATCGGTGAAGCCACCAGTGGAGGATCCCACGTCCATGCAGCTTCTGCCCGCAGGCTGGATTTTGAAAGCTTCTAAAGCTGCAGCCAACTTATAGCCGCCCCTGCCGACGTATGGGCAGGATTCGGTAACATCAATCTGAATATCCGTCGCAAAGGATTTTCCAGGCTTATCGGATTTTTGGCCTTCCACAAAAACTGCCCCAGCCATAATCAGACTCTGTGCTTTTTCACGGGACTGGGTGAGCCCCCGTTGCACCAGTAACTGATCGAGTCTGGTCTTCATGCCTTCCGATGAACGATCAGGTCTGCGATAGCTTTCAGCGGGTCGGCCTTTTCGCCAAATTGTGCAACGGCGGCGTGGGCCAGTTCCAGTTCCCGCCCAGCCATTTGGCGTGAAGGTTCCAGGCCATAGACGGCGGGAAATGTGATTTTTTGCTGCGCCGCATCTTTGCCTGCGGTCTTGCCGAGCGCTTCTGAAGATTGCTCCACATCCAAAATATCATCGACAATTTGAAAGGCCAAGCCGACATGCTCACCGTAGCTGGAAAGCGCTTCTAGCTGCGGCCCAGCGGCCCCGGCATAGATCGCGCCCATGCGAACGCTGGCCCGCAGCAGGGCACCGGTTTTTGCCCGATGAATACGATCCAACAACTCCGCTGTAGCGGGTTTGCCTTCGCCTTGAATATCTTCCACCTGTCCGCCAATCATTCCGCCAACAGTTCCAGATGCGGTAGCCAATTCCACCACCAACTGTGCATTCCCCAGTTTCCCTAGCACTTCAAAGGCAAGCGTCAGCAGGGAATCACCGGCCAAGATTGCCATCGCTTCGCCAAACACTTTGTGATTGGTGGGGCGACCACGGCGCAGGTCGTCATTATCCAGGGCAGGGAGGTCGTCATGAATCAGCGAGTAGGTATGAATCATTTCCAGCGTCGCAGCCACGTTTTCAATTCCTGGACAATGGCCCCCAATCGCTTCACTCGCCGCAAAGCAGAGTGCAGGGCGGATGCGTTTGCCACCGGCGAATAAGCTGTAGCGCATGGCTTTGTGAATCGCCACTGGAAGCGTGGTTTCCGAAGGGACAAGCCGGTCTAAGGCTCTTTCGGTTATCGTCGTACGATCAGCCAGAAACGCTGAAATATTCATGCGCTAATCGGCCTCAAATATTTGCGGGACGATCTTTGATCCCTTTCTGGTAAGAATCTCAATACGCGATTCGGCATCTTCCAGTTGTTTGCGGCAACGGTCACTGAGGGCCACACCTTTTTCAAAAATCTGGATGGCCCGTTCTAAAGGCAAGCCTTCGGTTTCCAGTTCTTTTACCACTGCTTCGAGATCAGCTAAGCCAGCCTCGAAACTCTGCTCCTGATTGGGTTGTTCCGGCATTCGCTCTATTGTAGCGTCAGACTGGCAGCGGGACAGCAAGGCGTGTGGCTTGTTCGCATAATTTATCCCAAACACCGGTTTCAATGGGGATTCCGTTGGCCAGCCGATGCTGCTCAATCCGTTCTTCAGGTTCGCCCGCCACCAACACTTCATCAAAGTCTGCGGCAGGTTCCACTGACTTCAACATGGCTACCAGTTTGGCCATACGTTGTTCAAATTCACCGTTGGGCAAAAAGCGATTCACGCCAATGCTCAAGAACATGTGTGATGCATTCATGGGACGGTCCAGAAGGCGTATGCCACCCAATTCCGTGCTCATGGCGCCGCCGCCCAAAACGGCACAAAGAATTTCCACCAGGATCGCCAGGCCATAGCCTTTGTATCCGCCTAGGGGCATGACGAATCCACCAGCCAGGGCAGCTTTCGGATCGGTAGTAGGGCGGCCAGCGCTATCCAGAGCCCAACCTTGTGGGATAGTTGTTTCCTGGTTTGTTACCGCTTTATAGATGCGATTTGCGGCCACCGTGGTAGTGGCCATATCCAGTAAAAACTTTCCACCGGGGACGGCCATACAAATTGGATTGGTACCAAAGCGGACTTCTTTCCCTTGCCACGGTGCAACTAGTGGGGACGCATTGCAGACCACAATTCCAATGTTGCCTGCGGCTGAAAGTCGCTGCGCCCAGAAAGCACAAGCACCAAAGTGGTTAGCATTTTTCACCGTAACCATGCCCATGCCAAAAGTTGCAGCAAGTCGGTTGGCATGCTCACAACAACGATCGGCAGTCACTGCGCCTAGTCCATTCAGCGCATCGTAAGCCATGGTTGCACCGGATTCGGTGGCGATCTCACCAACGGATTCGACGTGCATATTTTTTGCGACAATCTGATGCAGATAGTAGGCCAGCAGTTGAACACCGTGGGAATCAACGCCACGAAGATTCGCTGCAACAAGGGACTTGGCTACGATATCCGCATGCTCAGCGATTACACCGGAAGCAAGCAGAAGGCGTTTTGAGAAGAGTTCCAGGTTGTCGTGTGAAACCGTGATGGCAGTGGCTGCCATCTAGTTGAGACCAGATAGGACGCGCCCAGCAGCAATCAACAACGCTTGTTCATCCGTGCTGAAAGTCCGCTCTGTTCGATTGGCGATGCCTAGAGTTCCAACCACTTTTGCGCCATCGAAAATTGGAACGACGATTGCTCCTTCCATGCCCGTGGCTCTAGCACCAGGACGAACGTCGCCACTGGCATCGCTTTGGATGTTGCAAGCGGTGATTGCTTCGCCGCGTTCGGCACACAATCCGGCCATGCCCTTGCCCATGGGAACAATGCGAACAATATTCAACACCACTTCCGGGATGCCCTGACTAGCCGCTTTCAAGTGCAGCGCACCATCTTCCCCAATGCGGTGAATGGTGCCGCTGTCGGCTGTAAACTCAGTCAGAATCAAGGTAAGTGCGGCGTCGTATGATCCGCATGTTTGTAAACGTTCAGGAAGGCTGGTCATTTTTTCAAGTATTGTTCCACGTCAGGATGCAGCAGCGCTTTAATCTCAGGCTTGTCCAAATCGGCTTTGGTAACCACGCGGGCACTCAGGTCAATGCGCTTCGGCGGCGGATTGCCGGTCCACTTGTCGATGATGGTCTTCACGGCGTCGTGACCCATTCGGAACGGATCTTGAACAACCATGGCATCAATCACACCGGCTTGCAAATCTTCAATCATGCCGTCACTGGAATCGAATGCGACTAGTTTCACTTTACCGTTGAGCTTGCGCGATTTCAGAGCCAGCGAGGCTCCGACGGAACTGGGTTCGGAGGATGCAAAAATCCCGTCCAGTTCTGGATGGGCTGTTAGAATATTTTCGGTAGCACCCATGGCTTTGGAACGGTCGGAATGGCCGAATTGTGTGGCAACAATCTGCATGCCAGGGAAGGATTGTTTGATCGAGTCCTCAAAGCCGCGTTCGCGATCCATGGTGGATTGGCTGCCAGGTTCATGGGCCACCATGGCGATCTTGCCTTTGTCATTTAGAAGCTTGGCCAGTGTGGTTGCGGCCATCTTTCCTGCTTCATAATTATTGGTTGCAAGAAAGGTCATGTATTTGTCGGATTCAAGACCGGAATCGAACACAGTTACGGGAATGCCCGCAGCAACAGCACGTTCCATGGGTGCGACCAGGGCTTTTTTCTCACCGGCAGCGAGGACGATGCCGTCCACATGTCGGGCAATACAGCTATCCACAATTTGGATTTGACGAGTGTAGTCTGTTTCTGCCGCAGGGCCGTTCCATTCAATATCAACGTTGAATTCTTTGCCTGCGGATAGTGCCCCGGCTTGAACCGATACCCAGAATAAGTGGGAAGTTCCTTTGGGGATTACGGCAATCACTTTTCGCTTGTTTTGATTGCAGCCTGTGATGAGCAGCATGGTTGCTGTCAAGGCGGTTAGTAATAGGTTTCTTGTAATGGAAGGGGAGAAGAAAGCCCGCCAAGCGGGCTTGGCAGGCAAAACTGCCTGCCCCACAATTGCATGGTGCCGACACTCAGCCTTGCTCTTTTCAACTGCAGGGATACTGTGGGGCGGGCCTTCAGCATGCCTACTCTCAACAGCAACTGCAGGGATCCCATAGTTGGGCAGGCCTTCAGCCCAATGCCACTTAGTTTCCCCGCTTCCTTGTAGAATTTCCAACGATTTTTGGGATAACCTGTGGTCATAAGACCGCTCCCTTGCGGTCACGGCTCGGTTACTTGCTGACGCTACCGAGTCGTGACTGGGAGGGAGCGGTTCTTCAAAGGCCTGATACGCTCCGCTCAAACACTTACTAAGAGGCATTGAGCCTTCAGTCTGCCTACTCTTGCCCATAAACATCATTGAGCGCACCAGCCGCCGTCAATCAGAATATCGGTACCGGTGATGAAATCAGCCGCATCGGAGCAAAGGAACGCAGCCAAGGCGCCGATGTCTTTCGGCTGGCCCCACTTGCCTGCAGGGATTTTTGAAAGGAACTGCTTGTTCAACTCCGGGTTGTTCATCAACGGAATATTCATCTCAGTGGCAAAGGGTCCGGGACTGATGCCCACCACACATATGCCTTCCGGTGCCAGTTCCATTGCCAGTGCCTTGGTCAGTCCCAGTAGCGCTGCCTTGCTCGATGAGTAAGCTCCGCGACCACCCAGCGACACATGGCTCATGATGGAGGTCATGTTGAGGATGCGTCCCCAGCCTTTGCCTTTCATATGCGGCACAAAGGCTCGGCACAACAAGAAGGCACTGGTCAGGTTGGTGGTAAGTACGGAGTTCCATTCGTCAAGCGTGAACTCGTCAATGTTTTTGCGAATGTTAATGCCAGCATTGTTTACCAGAATATCGACGCGACCGAAATGGGCCATGACGTCTTTTTCCAGTTGAGCCATGTCCGTTTCGCTGGTGACGTCGGCGGTGAAGGCGACCCCTTCAGAACCCGCTTCGGCGCACAATTTTACTGTTTCCGCCAACATCGCTTTGTCCCGACCGACGATAGCAACCTTGCCACCTGCCTGCGCGAACGCTACCGACATAGCTCGTCCAAGTCCGCGGCTTGCGCCAGTTACCACTGCTACTTTACCTTCCAGGGTTTTTGCCATTTTTCCTTTTTCCATTCGCGAAGCAGCGAAATTTTAATTACGGTTGTCCGTGATGCTGCATTTTCTCATGAAGCATTTCCGCGATGCGTCCGGGATTATCAATCCCTTCAATTGTCAGCCGACTGCTTTCCCCGGCTGTCTCCAACGTCAGACTTCCAATTCCAAACATGCGTTCCATTACCGATTGATCCACCCGCACGTCCTGCAGCTTCTGAATCACAATGGTCCGTTGTTGCTTGGAAGCGAAACCGGATTCATATTTAATCAGGTCACCTTCAATTACCAACCGGGTGGTTCGCAATGTAATATGCTTTGCAACTGCCCACAGGGCAACCAAAAGTGGCAGAATCACCAGCCACCAAAGAGGTGACCCGCTATAACTTAACCAACCCACAACGATTATGAAAAGCACAGCGCTCAATAGGTAGTGCGGCAGAATTGGCTTAATACTGGGGTGGACGGTAATGTCGTTCATTCGTAGTTCTAAGTAATTGTATAGCACCAGACGGCACCGTTTTTGGATAAACTGCAATGTAGCAAGGACAAACTTATGAAAACTCTTCCCTTATCCTTTCTCTCGGTCGTTTTGGCCATTACCGCCCAAGCCGAAATCACCTATCAACAGACCACTCAAATGACTGGAGGTGCATTGCTGAAAATGCCTTTCTCTGGCCGATTGAAACAACCCATCGATTCCACCACTGTGATTAAAGGCAATCGCATGGCCCACATCTCCAAAGACTCTGGGATGATTTGGGATCTGGATAAAGAGACCATCACCAATGTGGACTACAAATCGAGCACCTATTCAGTAATGACTTTTGCCGAGATGAAAGCCATGTATGAAAAAATGCTCAACAACGTTTCCGATGCTGGGAAAAAGAATCAAGTGGACATGACCTACGATGTTCAAGTGAATGAGACTGGCAATACAAAAATGATTTCGGGATACTCGGCTCGTGAAGTAGTGATGACCATTGTGATGAAAATGGCCGACCCCAAATCTGGCCAGGGTGTAGACACCAAGATGGAAAATCACATTTGGCTTTCAAAGGACGTCCCCGCAGGCAAAGAGATGATGGATTTCCATCGGCGTATGGCTACCAAAATTGGTTTTTCGGCAGACACATTCCGCAGCATTCAGGCAAATCC
Source organism: Acidobacteriota bacterium (assembly GCA_025352795.1). GTDB lineage: Bacteria > Acidobacteriota > Terriglobia > Bryobacterales > Bryobacteraceae > JANXSF01. Next base: position 3,035 of record JANXSF010000050.1, on the reverse strand, counting down.
CCAAACCGCCAAAGCGATGGCCGCAATGGCTAGCAAGGCGGGCAGCATGGAAGGCTTTCATTTGATGTCAGTGACAAAAATGATGATGTCGCCAGAGATGACGGCGCAGATGGCGCAAGCGTCAGAAGCGGGCGCAAAAGCCAGAGCCGATATGGGTACAGACATAAAAACTTCGACGGAAGATGCTGCTGAACAAAGCGTTGCCAGTGCTGTTGCCAGCAGGTTAGGGAAGTTTGGTGGAATTGGTGCGGCCGGTCTGGGTGGTTTGTCACGAGGTCGCAGAAAGGCGGAAGCAGATGCCGCTGCCCCCAAAGCGCAAGCGGCAACTGCCAAGGTTCCAGATGCGGAAGCAGGTGTGATGTCGGAAATGACACTCACCACAACTTCGATTTCGGCCACAGCGGATGTTTCAAAGCTGGCAGTTCCAGCGGGCTTCAAACAGATAGAGAACAAGGCAGAAAAGTCTTTACGCCGGTAAGGATGCTACAATCGACCCTACATGGCTGATAAGGAGAAAAAACGTTCCATGATCTGGATGCTATTCGCTCTGGGAGCGGCGCTTTCGTGGGGCATTTACGGCCCGATTCTGCATAAAGGCCAAGCAGCGCTGGGGAATCCCTTTAAGGCGTTGTTGTGCGTTGGAGTTGCCTATTTCCTGATGGGCGTGATTGTTCCGGTGATCATGTTGGGGTCGCAAGGTGGGCTCAACAATTTCAATTCCGGTGGTGTGACGGCGGCGACTCTGGGCGGCACTTTGGGAGCGCTGGGTGCGATTTTCATTATTTTTGCATTTCGCAACGGTGGCATTCCTAACTACGTAATGCCCATTGTTTTTGGCGGCGCTCCGGTGATTAATGTGTTGTTCTCTATGTATCAGCATCCGCCCAAGGATTCCCCGAATCCACTGCTGTTTGTTGGGATGATCATGGCTGCGGTTGGTGCTGGGATGACGCTGTACTTTAAGCCGCAAGCTTAGGGTCAACTGACCACAACGGAGTAAACGAATGCTCAGAGTTCTTGGACTCTTGTTCGTGACGTTAGAAGCAATAGCTCAGCCGCCGTCAAACGTCGTTTCAGAGCAACGAATGCAAGTGCCCCTGCACATTACCACTGGCACAATGCAAGGGATGAGCCTCGGATTCAGGATACAGACTGGCGCATTGGGCCACCTGGAAGCGACTCTGCCAGGGGGCCTGAAAGCTAAGCCTGGAGCGAACACCTGCTCCATTACTCGGCGTGGTGGTGCACCTTCCCGATGCGGAGCCGTCGTCAATGGTTTTGTTGAACCGTCAGAAATCGTTGGTTCTGATCAAACGTACCCTTGGATCGTTCAAATCCTTACCATACCTTCTGAGTTATGACAGGTCAGAAAGAGATGGCAAGACTCGCGAAGATCTTTACTGGGAGCCAGTCTATCGCGCAGAAGGCAGGCTGAAACTTCCCGGTTGCGAGATGGGACTGATGGTTCTGGACCTTAACGGAGATGGCGTATTTGATCGCAACGACTCCACGAAAGGAACAACGATTGGTTTGGACTTAAACAACGATGGGAGACTTTACGGTGCTGGCGAATACCGCAAGCTGGAAGAGATTATGGATGTCTGTGGGCTGCCCCTACAAGTCGCCGAACTTGACCCATCAGGTCTGTCCATTACTTTCCGAGTCTCGACTTTAACGGTACCAACGATCAATACACCGATCCCGTTGTTTTCGGTAGAAACCAACGAAGGCAAGTTGATTCGCTCCTCCGATTTCCGTGGCAAGATACACATCATCGACTTTTGGGCATCCTGGTGTGCTCCTTGCGTTGCCAAGCTGGTAGCAATGGATTCAGTTGCCCGCGATCATCAAAACGATGTAGTGGTAATCGGCATCAACGTAGACGAGCCAGAGCGTCGTGTGGCGGCTGAAAAACTCATCCGAGAAAAGGCATTGTCATTCCCTCAAGTGATTCGAGCTCAAGGTGAAAAAGATTTTCTATGGAAGATGGTTGGCAACATGCAGGGTGTGAAATTTGCAATCCCACTCTATGTGGTTGTTGATCGCGAAGGTGTGATCCGATATGCAGGAGACGGCAGCGATGATCTGTCCACGCTGAAAGATCTGGTCCAGCAACTTCTGAAGCCAGCAGTGAAATAGTCTCCATTCGATTGAACGGGATTAAGGACGAGACACTAAGCGCACTGCCCGATTCAAAAGTAGCATCGAGCACAAGTGCTCTACTTACCAGTACGCTTCTTCTCACGTGTGGTGCGCTGAATTTTCTTGTACTCGCCCATGAGCTGGTCTTCCGAAGCACCCCAGGTTGCGATCATCGCATCGCAGTATTTTCTCTTAGGTCAGCAATCGATGGGAACTTGTACGATTTCAGCTTGGTGTTGTTTTGAGGATGGAGCGGGGGACCGGGATCGAACCGGCAACCAACAGCTTGGAAGGCTGTGACTCTACCATTGAGTTACCCCCGCACTACCTTCTCTATTGTAGAAAAGCGGAGAGGGCACCGTCAAACTTTCTCATCAAATCAAAACTCTATGCTAAACTAAAATTGCTTGCTTACAGACGCTTGCCCGTAAGTGCTTGTCTGTGAATTGAGTGCCCTTTTTGAGGAGTTCCTGGACAGGTGGCTGAGCGGTCAAAAGCAGCGGGCTGTAAACCCGCCGCCTTCGGGCTACGAAGGTTCGAATCCTTCCCTGTCCACCATTCATCTCCGGGTTGGTTTACCAGTCGGATAGGGCAAGTTTAAGTTAACGGGCCGATGTAGCTCAGTTGGTAGAGCGCGTCCTTGGTAAGGACGAGGTCACCAGTTCAATCCTGGTCATCGGCTCCATAGTTTCCGCTTCAATCTACACAAGGTCGGGCAACCAGCCCGTAGACCTTAACATCGTAGGAGAACCCATGGCTAAGGAAAAATTTGATCGATCCAAACCGCACGTAAACATCGGCACCATCGGCCACATTGATCACGGCAAGACCACGCTGACGGCGGCGATCACCAAAACGCTGTCCAAGCATAACCCGAAGAACACCTTCCGCAG
>JANXSF010000049.1 GCA_025352795.1 Acidobacteriota bacterium | reverse complement strand
CTGCGGAAGGTGTTCTTCGGGTTATGCTTGGACAGCGTTTTGGTGATCGCCGCCGTCAGCGTGGTCTTGCCGTGATCAATGTGGCCGATGGTGCCGATGTTTACGTGCGGTTTGGATCGATCAAATTTTTCCTTAGCCATGTGCCAGGTCTCCTTCGTGGATACTAACTTGCTTACCGTTTATTGAAACTTTTGTAACTACTTACCTTGCGATTTTGCGATGATGTCGGCTGCCAAATTGGCGGGAACTTCTTCATAACGACCAAAGTGCATCGTGAATCCGCCACGACCCTGTGTACGGGATCGCAATTCGTTAGCATAACCGAACATTTCGCCCAGCGGCACCATTGACTTAATCACCTGGGTGCTGCCCATCATTTCCATACCTTCCAAGCGGCCACGGCGCGAAATTAAATCGCCGTTCACCGGACCCATGTATTCGTCCGGAACCACCACTTCTACTTTCATCACCGGCTCAAGCAACACTGGCTTGGCCTTGCGCGACACTTCTTTAATGGCCATCGAACCGGCGATCTTAAACGCCATTTCCGACGAATCCACATCATGATAGCTGCCGTCGTATACCGTGCACTTCAAATCTGACATTGGGAAGCCAGCCAGAATTCCGCCTTCCAAAGCTTCAATCATGCCCTTTTGAATGGCAGGAATGTATTCCTTGGGGATGGTCCCGCCCACTGTTCCGTTGACAAATACAAAACCGGAACCTTCTTCCAACGGTTCAATGCGAATCTTGCAATGACCGTATTGACCCTTACCACCGGACTGCCGCACGAACCGACCTTCGCCTTCCGCTTTGTTGCGGATGGTTTCACGATAGGCCACTTGGGGCTTGCCGACATTCGCTTCAACGCCGAATTCGCGTCGCATGCGCTCTACAATAATTTCCAGATGCAACTCGCCCATACCGGCCAGAATCGTCTGACCTGTTTCCTGATCGGTCGAGACCTTTAAGGTAGGATCTTCCTGCACCAGTTTGGCAATGGCCATACCCAGCTTTTCCTGGTCAGGCTTGGACTTGGGCTCAATCGCTAATTGAACAACCGGCGTTGGGAAATCGATGGCTTCCAGGACGACAGGCGATTTTTCATCGCAAATCGTATCCCCAGTCATGGCCGCTTTCAAACCCACAGCGGCGCAAATGTCGCCAGCCATGATGTCCTGAATTTCTTCACGCTTGTTGGCGTGCATTTTCACCAGACGACCAATGCGTTCACGACGGCCTTTGGCCACGTTGTAAACTGATTCGCCAGAATTCAACTTGCCCGAATAGACACGAATAAAGGAAAGCTGACCCACAAAAGGATCGGTCATGATCTTAAAGATAAGGGCCGAAAATGGCTCGTTGTCATCAGCGTGACGGATGACTTCCACTTCAGGATCGTCTACTGAACAACCCTTGATAGCCGGAATGTCCAGTGGAGAAGGCAGGTAATCCACAACGGCGTCAAGCATATTCTGCACGCCTTTGTTCTTAAACGCCGAACCACAAATTACCGGGAAAATCTTTTGGGTGATGACAGCCTTGCGTAAGGCAGCCTTCAATTCCACTTGCGTAGGAACTTCACCTTCCAAATACTTGTGCATTAAAGCATCATCAGTTTCAGAAATGCGTTCCACTAACTTATCGCGATACTCATCGGCTAACTCTTGCAAGTCTTCCGGAATGGGTCCATCGTCAAATAACGCACCCAACGATTCGTCGCGCCAAATGCGCGCCGTCATGGTGATTAAATCGACAACGCCTTTAAAGTTTTCTGCTGCGCCAACGGGAATTTGCAAAGCCACCGGGCTGCACTTCAGGCGGTCTACAATCGTTTGCACGGAGCGATAAAAATCAGCGCCGACGCGATCCATTTTGTTGATGAAGCAGATGCGTGGAACACGATACTTATCAGCTTGACGCCACACTGTTTCCGATTGCGGCTGTACACCAGCCACAGCGTCAAATACTGCTACCGAACCATCCAGAACACGGAGGGAACGTTCCACTTCAGCCGTGAAATCCACGTGGCCGGGAGTGTCAATAATGTTGATGACAACGTCGTTCCATTGGCAGGTGGTGGCGGCCGATGTAATCGTGATGCCGCGTTCCTGTTCCTGCTCCATCCAATCCATGGTGGCAGTGCCTTCATGAACCTCACCGATCTTGTAAGTGCGACCGGTGTAATAGAGGATACGCTCCGTAGTCGTAGTTTTGCCGGCATCAATGTGGGCCATGATGCCGATGTTACGCATTCTTTCAAGTGGGACTAGTCTAGGCATGTTAACTAACTAAATACTCACTACCAACGGTAATTAGCGAAGGCTTTATTGGCCTCAGCCATACGGTGAACGTCGTCTTTCTTCTTAATTGCTCCGCCACGCATATTCGCGGCGTCCAACAATTCATTGGCCAGGCGGTCAGCCATGCCTTTTTCCGAACGGGATCGGGCGTTTCCAATGATCCACCGCAACGCCAAAGACGTCCGGCGGTTATTAGGAACTTCCACCGGTACCTGGTAGTTTGCACCACCAACCCGACGAGTTTTGACTTCCAGCAACGGCTTAGCGTTTTCGACGGCCTTCTTAAACAGCTTTAAGGCATCATCGTTAGCTTTATCAGCCATCTTGGTCATGGCCGAGTAAAATACACCCTGGGCCACTGCTTTCTTGCCATCCCACATCATCGAATTTACAAATTTCTCAACCAGGGTCGAGTTGTAGATAGGATCCGCCAGGATATCGCGAATTTCTGCTCTTCTTCTACGGGGCATAAATCAAAATCCTTCTATTACGCCGACTTCGGGCGCTTAGCGCCATACTTGGAGCGGCTCTGCTTGCGCTTTGCCACGCCTGCGGTATCGAGCGTTCCGCGAACCACGTGATAGCGAACACCCGGCAAATCCTTGACACGACCACCGCGGATCAACACAATCGAGTGCTCCTGCAGGTTATGGCCTTCACCAGGAATGTAGGTGGTCACTTCAATACCATTAGTCAAACGAACACGAGCAACCTTACGAAGAGCCGAATTTGGCTTTTTCGGGGTTGTTGTGTAGACACGGGTGCAAACGCCACGGCGCTGCGGGCATGCTTGCAGGGCGGGGCTGGCCGTCTTATAACGGATAGCTTTGCGTCCCTTTCGGACAAGTTGATTAAACGTTGGCACGAGAATTCTCTCTTAGTAAATCTGAAACTACTTCAAATCCAACATGTTGCGGCTGGTGAAACCAACCAGTTCGCGCACGCACAAGCGAATAGCCTGTTAGTGGCATTACAATTCGACGATTTACCTTGGGAAGAACCTAAAAACTACTGATTCAATCTCTTCAGGCGGCAACCACGGTATTACTGTGGCCAATTGCGAGGAAAAACTACTTCGGAATAGCCCATGTTTAGATGCAGCGCGTTGTCTGCAACAAACCTCGGGGCTAGCTTTCGGCCGGTCCACAGGTTAAAAACTACTCTAAAAGAACATTGGCAACCCTGTGGAGGTAGCACGAAAGCGGAAGACACATCTCGCCAAACTTCTCTATCTTACCGATGTGGGGCAAGCGTGTCAACTAGGGGAGGTGAGATTTATTGAAAAGAAGCGAGTTCTTGTTCGGCTGGTACTCGTAGCACTATAGAGTGTAGCTGTTGTGGAACTACCACTTGCAATTGTATGGAGGTTGACGTGTGGATGTACATCTGCTGCGCCTTTAATCCTATTTGCTTCGGGTGGCTTCTGGCAAATCCTGGATTTTGCGGTGATGGCATTAAAAGAGTACTTCGTTCAAGGGATGTATCTCAGACGACCCGTCAGCGCTTCTTTAACCGGTTATTCCGGTATTGTTCATAGGAAACACTCGGTTCCTTTCGCCGCGACTCGGCTACCAGCCCGTCAAAAAAGTCTTCCCAAATTGCCTTGTGCCTTTTGAGATCAATGACAACGCCTGTTTTACGGCCTTTATCATCAGTGATGAACTGGATTCCCGTCATGTTGTCAACCTCTTTCTCTCTAAATCTACTTCGTCGTTGCTTGGCGTTCAAAGCCGAAGGTAGTGAGTTTGATGTTATGATGCTAGTGATGCGAACGACACTCTCCATTCCCGACGATGCTTACGTTGCTGTCCGCTCTCTTTCTGAATTCCAGAAAATCAGCCTCGGGGAAGCTGTGGGTGTGTTGATTCGGCGTGGACTCAATCCTGCACCAGCAATTGATGCGTCTAAGGCATTTCCCTGCTTCATCTTACCGGACGATGCCGAGCACATTACCTTGGAGCAAACGTTGGAAGCTGAGGAAGAATGGTAGCTTCGTCAGTAAAGCCGAACCTTCTTGACGTGAACCTACTTTTAGCCCTAACTTGGCCGAAGCATCTGCATCATCACGATGCGCAGACTTGGTTCAAGCAAGCCCGAAATGCTGGTTTTCGCACGTGCCCTATTACCCAACTTGGCTTTGTGCGAATTTCCAGCAACCCATCCTTCACCCCATCCGCAGTTTCTCCGCGAACGGCTTTAGCAATGCTGGCCCAAATTATCGGGCTGCCTGAACACGAATTCTGGTCCGATAATCTCCAACTGCCTGCGGCAATTGAAGCATCTTGGCCAGTCACCGGATACAAGCAGCTAATGGACACTTACCTCTTAGGCTTGGCCAAATCCCGGGGCGGACGCTTGGCCACATTAGACCGTAGGATTGCAACCCTTGTGAATGACGAGGATTTGGTATTGTTCCTCTAAGCAAATCAACGCAGTGCTCGTCCGACCTCAATTTCAGCCAATAACTGGTCAATATCCCCAGTGGGTGCATGAATGCTTGCCAAACGGGCAACTGCGTCGTTTCCAAGTTGATCAGGTCGGGATGGTTCCGGTGTGCGCGTCCGGTTCTGCAATTGTGTGTCCACAGATCGCGTAATCAACACATGTCGAGGAGGACGCATGAGGTATTTTAACCTTTTTCCTACTCCCCAAGCCAGTAACACAGCAAGGGAGCAGGGATCTGCATCACCTTCGTCCGATGTTGCTTCGTCGTCGGGACCTCTCCAAAATCACTTACCGACTTAGTCACCGCATACCCACGATTAATCTGCTTTTTCGCACACAGGTCCAACAGCCCTTTCAGTTCCTTATGTCCTGAATGCATATCGCGATATTTTATAGTAAAGGGAACCAATGGTCCGCCGGTTTGCTCCACCAAATCAATTGGCCGATCGTTCCCATCGCGCCAATAGGAAAAGCGCGCCTTGGCCCCATAGCGCAGGTGCAGATGTTTAAAAACAGCCGTTTCAGCGGCCATATCCAATGCTGCCGGATCATCTAATAGACTCTTTCCGCGCATCATCATCGCCCCCGCAAAAGCAGCATCCGTCAGGTAAATCTTGTAGCGTGCGCGCTGTACTTGCTTGCCATAACCATGTGGCGGCAAGCGGTGGATTAGATGGATGGCTTCCAGCAGCGTCAGGAAATGCTGTGCGGTGGGTCGTTTCACTTGCAAATTGGCACAAAGCGACAGCATATCCAGCAAACCTGGGCGCAGACACAGGTAAAGAAACGTATGCTCAAGATCTTGAATGCGTCGCACGCCGAACAGCGTGGTCATATCGCGCTTCAGCAGCTTATCGGCAATTTCTTCGCGCAACACCCGCTGCACTTGGCTGATGCTTTCCACGTTCGCTGTTTGTGGAAAGCCGCCGCGCACCAGATATTCATGAAAGTGCCCGGAATAAGCCTTACCAAATTCCTGAACTCTCAAAAATTCATGAGTGGTCCAATCGAACAAGCGGGCCAAATCGCCCAGCTTTGGCAACGGAGGAACACCAGCTCGCTGCACTTGCAAATATTCATAAAACGACAAAGTGGCCAGCCGGATCGTGTGCCAACGGGATGCGGTTCCATTGAGATTTGAAGTGCAAATCGGCATTGCCGAACAAGCCATGACAATGCGGCGGTGACGCACGGAATCCACCTGCTTGTGAACCCAGGTGTCCCAATGATTCACGAATTGAACTTCGTCCAGAAAAACATATTCAGGACCATCCACCCGAGGTTCCCGCTGACGCCACGCATCCACCGCTGCGTCGATTCCTGAGAGCAGCAGCACCGGATGATCAAAGTTGACATAAAGAATATTGGCAGGGGCAACGCCGTCCATTAAGAGCTCCTGAATGGACTGAAGCAGCAGCGTGGTTTTGCCCACCTGACGGCAACCGGAAAGCAGAATCGCGCGGTGGTTGGGCGGGTTCTTCAGCCAAAGTCGCAGTTCATGTAAGGCACTTCGCTTCCAGGTGGGCAGGTCAGCAATGGGGTCGTGACGCCACCAGGGGTTGAACTGGCTAAGGACTCCAATCAGCTCTGGGGGCGGAGGCATTGGAGAGATTATAGCGCGTAGTGTAGTTGTAGTTTAACTATTCTTTACGAATAGAGTTGGTAAGGGTGGCTTTAACTAGAAAAAAACTCACCTCACCTTCGTACTTTTGCAATGTGTTTGAAAACTTTGTCCCCCTCCCTTTGAAACGCTTACCTTCGTAACGTCACTAATTAGGTATGGGACTAGTAGCAGAAAACACAACTTTCACGCTTGATACAATGGGTCGCTTTCTCTGCAATACGTTGCAGGAAGCGATGGATAGCGCACTGGTGACCGTAGCCGGCAGACCTCGTGGGTTTGACGCGATCGTAATCGGAGGAGGAACGTTCGGAGCGGTGACTGCATCCAGATTGTTTCTAAATGACGCAACCCACAGCCGACGAATATTGATTCTAGAGGAGGGTCCCTTCACCCTTCCCGAGCACGTTCAGAACATGCCCTTCCAAGGTGGAACTCCTGACCCTCGCGTTCCCTGGGACAGCCACCCGTCGCTCGGCTATTTCGGGCTGCTCTATACCATTGGTGGACGATCCCTGGCCTGGGGCGGATGGTCTCCACAGTTGCTGGATCAGGAATTCAAAAACTGGCCTCCCTCATTGGTGGCTGAGCTCAAGGATCGATATTTTCAACAGTCCAGTGATCAAATTGGCGTCAACACTAGCAACGATTTTATTTACGGACATCTGCACACGGCATTGCGACGGCAACTTTTCGATGGCTTGGGGACACCTGCAATTGCACCCCACGCGATAAGCCTGGCTGCTTTGCCAGACCATCCAGCAGTGCGTTTCGCGGGAATTGGAGCTTTTGGCGATCTGGCCCTTGCTGCTGGTGCAGGTAGCGGAGTCTCCGTTCCAATTCCTCCGGCACCGAAGGTGAGCGACGGTCAGCTACGGATTCTGCTGGGGTTCAAAGCCAGCGATTCCACATCGCGATCAGACATGTTGGACCTGCTGAAGTTAGAAGCTCCGTTGGCGGTGCAGTCGCGCGCCGAACCGGGAGTTTTCCCCTTTAATAAATTCAGTGCCGTTCCAGAACTGATTAAGGTTGCTCGGGCCGCCGCTGGGGAATCTGGCGGTATAGGCACGGAAGCCAACGCCCGCAAGCGCTTGATGATAGTCCCTAAAATCCGCGTGTTGGATATTATCACGGAAACGCAAAGTGACAATTGGGTGCGTGTCACCGGAGTTCGGGTGAAGGATACAGACAACATTGAAAAAGTAATTTCCCTATCACCACGTTCCAATGGGCGTCAGAGTGCAGTTGTGATTTCTCTGGGAGCGATTGAAAGTACTCGTCTGGCTCTCAATACTTTTAAGACTTCCCTAGGCGGACGAGCTGCGCAGCGCATGGGCAAGAACCTGATTGCTCACTTACGATCCAATCTCACCATTCGCATTCCCCGGACGTCGCTGACTTCGTTGCCCGCCTCCACCCAGACTTCATTACAGGCTTCAGCGCTGTTTGTGAAGGGTAAATCTAACATCGCCGGGGAAGACCGCTTCTTTCATCTTCAAATCACGGCCGCCGGTTTGAACAAGTTGGGCCAGGATTCAGAGGCGGAATTGTTCAAGAAAATTCCCGACACAGAACAGTTAGAATCCATGCTGGGCGCGACCGACATGCATGTGGTGATTACGCTGCGCGGTATTGGCGAGATGACGCCGCAAAACCCTGACAGCTTTATACGCCTTTCTCCCACCCGTGCGGTTGATTCGCGGGCTGTGGCCGAAGTCTCGCTGGCCGATGTCAAAACGGGTACCAGCAACACCACCCAATCGAACATTGACAAACAAACATGGGACGCAATGGACGCTTTGGCCGACGAAGTGGCCATTGTCTTTGCCGCAGGTCAGCCTTTCGATATCCTGCAAGCAGCTGGAGGGAAAACCGTGCCCATGGCAGCAGGTTCCACAACAGCTCAGTTGCGCGCCGCGCATCCTTTCCCCAATCGTCGCGATGCGGAAGGTACCACTCATCACGATGCTGGAACGCTATGGATGGGAACCGACCCGGCCACTTCCGTGACCAATGAATTTGGTCGTATTCACGACACCACAAATTGTTACGTCAGTGCACCGGCGCTGTTCCCCAGTTTAGGTTCACCCAATCCCATGTTGACTGGCGTTGCGCTATCGCGTCGCACTGCTGACTTACTGGAATCCAGTGTTTTGCCGCGGGCCGTCATCCGTAGCGCAACGGCTGCGGGCTTTGCCGCTCTATTCGATGGCACCGCTGATTCCTTCAAGAAGTGGCGGCTGGCCGGAGCTGCTAACATTGGTCAGGCGTTCGCCTTCCTGGCCGGGGAACTGGTGAGCTACGGCTCCTCAGATTTCTCCCTGCTCTACTTCGCTCCGCAGACTTTCACTGATTTCCACCTGCGGCTGCAATTCAAAGTTTTCGACGCTGCAAACTGCAATAGCGGCGTATTTGTGCGATTCCGCAATCCGCTAGTGAAGTTGCCCGATGTGCTAACGCAACGCGCCAGTGCCGAAGGAGTCAATCTTGATTCAAACCCGGCATGGAGCGCAGTTTTCTCAGGGTTTGAAGTCCAGATTGACGATAACGCCAAGGGCGATGGATCAAAGGATTACTACGGTCGCAAACCCGAACCGGACGGATTGTTTAAGAATCGTACCGGGGCGATCTATAAAATCCCGGCGGGGGATCTGATTACCCATACTGGCGGGCACGACGTTCGCATTCAGCAATACAACCCAGGACCGGCAGCGCGGCCGGGCGTGTGGATGCAATACGACATTGAAGTAACCGGAAATCACTATGAAGTTACGCTGACCGACACCGAAAGCAGGGCATCGCAGTTAACCACAGTGTTCGACAATAACGATGCGGCACGCGGTGCGCCGGCAGGGTTGATCGGCATCCAGTCCTACCCCAACGCACCAGTGGCGTTCCGCGACATCTGGATCAAGTGACGTTGGCTTTTTAGCTTGGTGGGCGGTATAGGTCAGATGAAGGTTTACGATCTCCTGAGGATTTAGGGAGTGGCGCGTACGGCAACTGAGCAATAATCAGATCTGCGAACTGGCGTCGAAAGTGAGCATTGCCATGGGCTGTGGGAATTGGGAGTGACTTAGGGCGACATCTCCCAATCCTACTATCCTTTACCTGCTACCCTTTAAATGATGAGTGTCCCTTTTCGCTTAGACGGTAGAGTTGCCCTTGTAACCGGAGGTGCCAGTGGAATCGGCGAGGCTACTGCGCGCGTTTTAACCGCTGCCGGGGCTGCCATTCACATAGTTGACTTGGACGCTGCTGCGGCTCAACGACTGGAGGCTGAACTGCCCGGCGCTATCGCCCACACCTGCAACATTGCTGATCCCGAACAGGTGGCTGCTGTGTTCGCATCCATCCCTAAACTTGATATCCTGGTGAACAACGCTGGCATAGGCCATGTGGGCAGCATTGAAGAATGCTCGCCGGAAGATTTTGACCGCTTGTATCGAGTGAATGTTTTCGGGTTGTATCTGGTTTCCAAAGCCGCTGTGCCGTTGTTGCTGGCCTCGCATGGGTCCATGATCAATATTGCATCGGTGGCCGGTTTGATCGGAATTAAGCGGCGGTTCGCCTACTGCATGTCGAAGGGTGCAGTGGTGGCCATGACCAAACAGTTAGCGGTGGAATATCCCACCCAGATGCGCGTCAATTGCATTGCGCCGGGAACAGTGGATTCGCCCTTTGTGGAATCGTATTTAGAGAAGTATCATAAGCATGAGAAGGCGGAAATGCGGGTGCAGTTGAATCAACGGCAACCCATTGGTCGGCTGGGCAAACCGGAAGAGATTGCGCACATGGTGCTGTATCTTGCTTCCGATGAAGCCGGATTTGTGCAAGGCAGCGTACAGACCATTGATGGTGGCTGGACGGCAGCTTAAGAAATTTAACGTAGTGGTTATTAGAGAATGGACCGATAAGTAGTACAGATGATCTTGCTCCAAAGAGGGCAGGGCATAAAAATCAGTTGGTTTGAGGGATTTATAATGCGGCGATTCAAAATCGCTGTAATCGGTATTGCCATCATGGTCCTTTTGGCGCCGGTTCCAGCAAGTGCGGTTGTAAGCAAGAAGAAACGAGCAGTTGCCCCGAAAGCGAAAGTGGCTGCGTCGAAACGTAAAGTGATTCCAGTGGAAAACTGGAGAGAACCTTCCTTCGCCGATTCCAGCCTGGGCGACAACATTGAAGGGGAAGATCTTGTGGTGCGCAAAGCAGCCGTCGATGCGCTTGGCCCATTCAACGGAAGCATCGTTGTCAGCGACCCGCAAAGTGGTCGAATTCTTACCATCGTCAATCAGAGACTCGGTTTGCGCGGCGGCTTTCAACCCTGTTCCACCATTAAGCTGGTTTGCGCCATGGCCGGTTTAAGCGAAGGCGTCATTGACCGAAACAGTATGATCCGCGTGGATCGTTACTCGCGGCTGAATTTGACTGAAGCGCTGGCCCATTCCAACAACCCTTACTTCGCCAATGTGGGCAGCATGTTGGGATACGATCGCGTCACGCGCTATTCAAAGATGTTCGGTCTGGGCGAAAAAGCCGGACTCGATATCGCTGGTGAAAAAGCTGGGGATTATCCAACAGAAGCGCCCAAATACGGCGGTGTGGGCATGATGACCAGCTACGGCTTGGGCATCACGGTAACCCCGCTGGAACTGGCGTCCATCTTAGGGACAATTTCCAACGGCGGCACCATGTACTATCTGCAATATCCCAAAAACGCTATGGAAATCGCCCGCTTCAAGCCCCGCGTGAAGCGCCTGTTGGACATTGGCGATCAGGTTCCGGAAATCAAACCAGGCATGATGGCCGCAGTGGAATACGGCACCGCCCGTCGCGCAGCGTATGATCCGAATGAACCGATTTTAGGGAAGACCGGAACCTGCACCGATAAGGATTCACCCACACATTTAGGCTGGTTCGGTAGCTTCAATGAAGTGGGTCACAACAAGCTGGTGGTCGTGGTTTTGTTGACAGGCGGCAAGCAGGTAAACGGCGGAGTGGCCGCCGGAGTGGCGGGCAATGTCTACCGGAATCTGTCCCGTCAACAGTTCTTCGCCGCTGGTCCCATGCCCGGGCTGACTGGGTTCACTGTGGCTGGCACCGAGTAGGATTTCGTATTGGTCGCTGATTGAGGCTGTGCGCGCTGTATAATGCAGAGCGTGACTACCAGCCGCAGAGACATGCTCAAGACTCTTGCCGCAGCGCCCATCGCGTTGCAGGCACAGAGCTCTAAAACTCCTAATATCTTATTTATCCTTTCCGACGATCACAGTAGTCCATACCTTGGCGCATATGGGGCCACTTGGATGTCGACTCCAAACCTGGATCAGTTTGCGCGGGAGGGGATACGTTTCGACCGTGCTTTTACTGCTGCTCCGCAATGTGTCCCATCGCGAACAGCACTGATGACCGGGCGCTCCCCGGTGGCCGCGCGCATGGGCCGCTTCAGTTCTCCATTGCCCAAAGATATTGTTACTGCTCCCGAGGTGTTGCGGACCAAAGGATATTACACAGGCGTTTGCGGCCGCTATTTTCATTTGGACGGTGTCATTAATCCGTCGCCAGTGACAGAGCAGGTGTATGAACGTAACCAGATGCGTTCCTGGAAATCTCGCGTGGATTTCATGAATATTTCGTCGCAAGGGCCCACCCCGCAATTGCTGGATGAATTTCTGGCCAAAGTGCCGCAGAACAAGCCCTGGTTCTTCTGGATCAACTACAACGATCCGCACCATCCCTGGGATAGCGATGCCGGAAAGGTGGATCCGGCGAAGATCAAACTGCCGTCCCACCTTCCTGACTTACCGGGCGTTCGTGATGATTTGGCACGCTATTGTGGGGAAGTGGAGCGGGCGGATCGTTCCTTTGGTGACGCCATGGCCGTGCTCCGCAAACGCAACCAGGAAGGCAACACTTTAGTAATTTTTATGGGCGATAACGGCATGGCGTTTCCTCATGGCAAAGGATCACTCTACGACCCCGGAGTGAACGTTCCACTGATTGCACGCTGGCCTGGGCACATTAAACCTGGGGTCACAAAGACTCTAATTTCCGGTGAAGATTTGGCGGCAACGTTTATGGATGCTGCTGGAGCTGAGTTTCCAAAAGGTGTTTCCGGGCGCAGCTTTTATCCTTTGCTGATCGGCGGAAAGTATGAGCCGCGGGAATATGTGTTCAGCGCACGACTGCACCATGGCGGTGCTGAATTCACTTCAGAAACAAAGTCTTCTACGTTCGATCTTTCACGCTCGGTTCGTAACAATCGTTATAAGTTGATCTATAACTTGACGCCGCAAATGGAATATTGGCCAGTAGATAGCGGACAGGATCCGGGTTGGCAACAGATGGTGGCGGCACACAAAGCGGGTACTCTGAAGCCTGAGCATGATCGAGCTTATTTCCAGCGTCCGCGTCCAGTTTTAGAGTTATATGACTTGGACGTGGATCCAGGCGAGTTGAATAACATCGCTGGGCAAGCTGAATTCAACGATACGCAGCAAACCTTAATGGCCGCATTGCAGGAAAAACTAATTACTGATTACGATTTTGTCCCGCCAGTACTCAATGAAGCCAAGCCACGACCGGTGGCGAAGAAGAAAGGTCGCTGACTTAAATTGAATTTCGAAGTTAGTGCTTTCGGCTCATTATCCAGAAGAAGGGAAGGACCGGTAGGGATGCCGGTCCCACTAACTTCCGAAGTTATAGCCCCATGGGGCCAATAACTGTTGAGACAATAGGGACACAATGAAGAAAATTGCTCTTATAACAGGTGCTGGCAGCGGTATTGGCCGAGCTTCTGCGCTGGCGTTGCAAAGTGCTGGATACGACGTAGTACTTACTGGTCGGCGAGAAGAGGAATTGCAGCGCACCGCTGAAATGGGGACATCGGGAGGGGGAACATTGCTTCCATTCTCCGCCGACATCAGCCAGCCCAATGCGGTTGCAGCACTGTTCGACAAGATTAAACAAACCTTTGGACGGCTCGACGTTTTGTTCAACAATGCCGGTATGGGCGCACCCGCCATCCCCATGGATGAGTTGACGTTTGAACAATGGAACAACGTGGTTGGGGTGAATCTTAACGGAGCGTTTCTGTGCGCACAACATGCCATGCGGTTGATGAAAACTCAGCGACCGATGGGCGGGCGCATCATCAATAACGGCTCCATTTCCGCGCAAACGCCTCGACCAAATTCGGCACCCTATACTGCTACCAAGCACGCCATTACCGGACTTACGAAAAGCATTTCATTGGATGGCCGAGCCTTCGATATCGCTTGCGGCCAAATCGACATTGGCAACGCTGCGACAGAAATGACCCAGCGTATGACCGCCGGAGTTCCCCAAGCCAATGGCACCATGATGGTGGAACCGCGCATGGATGTGCGTCATGTTGCCGATGCTGTTTTGATGATGGCGAACTTGCCGTTGGAAGCGAACGTGCAGTTTATAACGGTGATGGCGACAAAGATGCCGCTAGTGGGGCGCGGATAGCGGCTGAAACGGCGCTGGCCAAGGCACCCAAAGCTGTTGCTATGTCAATTTGTGTAACTGAGGAAACATTGATCTGAGTAACATCTAACCCCGCAACAGCCTTTTCCGATGTAATGACCACCGGTCGCATTCTGTGTATGGCATAGAAATTCAAACGGTCTAGCCGCCCTCCTTTTATCAGCGAAAGTTCCGCGTAAAGCAGTAACCAATCATCCTCAAAGTTAGGTTCGTTCGTGATGACATGTCGCGCATCCAACAAGGACACTAAGGACAGCGCCGCACGATGCCGTCCCTCACCGGTTATCAAAAGCGGTCCCGCAGGTTCAACCTGGCAAATGGTTTTGATGAGCCACTTAGTAAGTGGCTCCGCAGCATCCTCACCCATACTCTGCGCTAGAAGAGCTTGCAATGAGGCGTTGGCGTTGATGGGTTTTGGAATGGGAAGCCGCGTTTCAGGATAACGAAAGTGTAGGTAGTCTGGAGTATCTTCTACTTCCCAGCCTTCGTTGGTGATTTTGAGGCAATGCCCCGAATCGCACCCCAGATGGAAGTGAATGTCTCCGCCCTCTGTACGAAACATGCGCAGCGCAACCTGACGGTTTTCATCTTCGCAATTGGAAGAATCGCGATGCCTTGCTTTGATCGTGAAGTTGAGAATTGCTGGTGTGGGCAGGAGTCCAAGCTTTTCCTCGGACATTGCGCATAGCCAACTTTGATAGGCTTTGGAACCCAACGGAACGGGTCTGCTTGGGGATGTACCACGGGGAAGCAGGGCCCAGGATTCGCCGGGCGGGGAATCAAAAACCGGTGCTGCCAGGGCCGCTTCGTATAGTTTTCTTCGGGGATCAGAGTTAATTTGCTGCATTACTTGCCTCTGCATGGAGGGTAGTGGTTGCAGCAAGGAACCAACGTTCATCATGAGTTTGAAATGGAGGGGTAAGTTGAATTACAAGGAGTTAACGGGTGGAAATAGATTTGTTCTGATTGTGACTCACTAACTGGGTGGTTAGAGGGGATAGTTTGCAGGCGGAATCGCCTGCCCCACTTACAACTGAATTTCACTAGGCCTGGAAATGTGTTGGTGGGGCAGGCAGTTTTGCCTGCCAAGCCCGCCTAGCGGGCTTTTTTCAAACCTTCAAGCGCTTGGAGAACTTACTGAAGGTGGGAAACTATATGAAATTGGGCAGGGTCGAATTCACCTCTAGAGGCAAACACACAACAGGCTGGGAAGCCTAACCTCTGCACTCCCCCACTCTAAAACGCGAAGCGCAGCCCCAACTGCAACCGTCGTGGATCGAATGCCGATGTGAATCCCAGGGGCTGGCTTGGTGTTCTATCATCCCGACCAGTAAGATTGAATGGCCCTGAAATCAGGCCCACCGTGTTATTCACACTTCCATAATTCAGGCGATTTAGCAGATTAAACGCTTCTCCCATGAATTCCAGACTCTTCTTTTCCCCAAGGGCGAACTTCCTGGTTAAGCGCATATCAAACGTGGCGAACGAAGGTCCAATCCCGGTGTTGCGACCAGCAAATATCGGGCGGTCCGTTGTGTTGTGGCGATCATTATTAATTTCTGTGCCCGATAACAGATTGAAGGGTCGAGAACTGTTGTATCGAACTATAGGCGTAAACAGGAATCCGCGGAACAGGTTTTTTCCAGCCCCAGAGCTTTGCAGCACCGCGTACAAAACAATCTTATGACGCTGGTCGAAGCTCGATAAGGCGCGTTCCGCCCGTCGATTCAACTGATCGTTTGCTTGGAAATCGGTATTGTAATCCACCGTTTCATCAATCACTTTGCTGAACGTATAGTTGAACGAAATCATCGCACTGCGATTGAAGCGCCGAGTGGCCTCAACTATCATGCCGTGATAAAACGAGTTGGCAGTGGATTCATACACGTTGTCCTGAAACAGCAATGGGTTCTTGAAAAATGCGGTCCCAGTTGGGTTGGTCGCCGTAGGACCCCAGTCACGAATTCCCTTGGCCGGGTTCACTGGAGCGTCCAGCAAATTATCGTCATGAGAAGTGGTCAGCTTCGCTCCACGAACAAAAACATAGCTGACTCCGAAAGAGAAGTTCTTCGCAATTTCCCGTTCAATGCCAAAGCTGGCTTGTTGCGCATAAGGGTTTGTGTAATCCTTCGATGGACGAAAAATTACGGTCAGCGGGGGACGTGGACCGGTGTTGCTGATGTTGATTCCGAACTGCCGTAAGTCAGCCGCAGTGATGGGTTTCAGCGGAGTGGGAATGCCAATCACGCCTTGCGCCCGAAGTGTGCTGAAGATGTTGATGGGACCGGTGACCGCCGCTGGGGCTGCCGCGTTCAGTGTGGTTAGAACTTGGGCGATCTGCCGGTAGCCACCAATTTCATTCAGTGCGTTCACAACGTAATCAATTTGGAAATCGATGGGCGCATAGAATAAACCGTATCCACCACGAACAATCGTCTTATGATCCTTGAAGGGATCCAATGCGAATCCGCCGCGGGGGCCAATGCTTTTGTGCGACGTAGGAAGCGGCTCTTTACGGTTGTCCACTTCATAACGCACGCCCAGGTCGAAAGTCAGATTGGAAGCCACCTTCCAACTATCCTGGACAAAACCGGCCACCAAAGGGATACTGCGACCTTTCACCAATCCATCGCCAAACCCTTGTTGATAACTTTGCGCCAAGCCCAAGTTGAAGGCTTGCAGCGACGTGATGGAAGTACTTGCTAGGGCCGGATTCACTAGCCCTCCAGGCAGTGCGCCAAAGGTAAAACGACCGCTCATAAAAGTTTTGGAGTCAGAATCTGTAACGCGATTGGCGTAGTAGAATCCCGTCTTCACATTGTGCTTTCCCTTCGCCCAGCTCAAGTTATCAATCAGGTCGGTACGACGAGCCAGAGTGCGCGATGGCAGGAACCGGTCGCGATTGAATAAGCCGAATCCGGCGATTTCCAAGGCAGGTCCAAACTTGTCGTTAGATTCCGTGCGGAAATCGTAATAGTTGTACTGCAACCGCAATTCGTTCACCATCGACGTTGAAAAATTGCTGGTCAAACTGGCCAGCGTTGTGGAATCAAAATACTCCTGCACGAAGCCGCGGGAAAAGCCCACCAGTGCCCCAATGCCTTCATTCGTTTCGAAAATCTGCGAGACGTTCTGCCGGAATGAAAAGATATTTTTATCGTTCATGCGGTAATCCATGCGGAAGAGGCCTTTGTGGTCATCCGTTTCAAACGGGAAAATTCCGCTGTTCAAACGGAACATTTCCTGCACTGCAGGTGGGGTGCTGAGCGCAGGTCGTAACTGGGCCTGGGCCGCTGCGGGCAGTTGATTCAGAATTGCGTTCTGCGCAGGGGTTGGGCCAAAGATGGCATTGTCGGTCAATACCGGAACGGTGCGTCGTTCGCGACGCCGCAGCCCTTCATAACTGAGAAAGTAGAATAGCTTGTCCTTCGAAATTGGCCCGCCGATGGTGGCACCATATTGCTGACGATTGGAATCTGGCTTAATCCGACTTACCTTCGTTCCATCGTAGACAAGGGCAAAGGGATCGGTGGCATCTAACGATTGGTGTCGGAAAAATCCAAAGGCCGAACCATGCATATCATTCGACCCGCTCTTGGTTAAAATGTTCACCACACCGCCGCGTGCAGATCCGTGTTCGGCAGAATAATTGGTGCGATTTACTTGGAATTCCTGCACTGCTTCCTGGCTGACGGTGGGCCGAACTCCGCCTCCAGGATCGTTGGAATCTCCGCCATCCACGTTCACGCTGTTGCCGCGACCGTTCGATCCGTAAAATGAAATTCCGCTATCGGGAGTTTGCTTCACGCGGAAGCTATTGGCATCGGCCAGAGCTTTGGAATCCGCTATTCCGGGGGCGAGTAGAGAGAAGGTCAGGTAGTCGCGACGGTTGATGGGAAGGTTGCGAATAGCCACTTCCTGAATGGTATTGGATTGCTGCGTTCGCTCTGTTTCGACTAGGGCCACGTCGCTACTGACTTCAATCACCTCACTCGTCTGACCAAGCGCCAACTGTAGATTTAACGAGGCAACTTGCCCAACGGTGACTTCCACATTTTTGCGGATTGCTGAACTGAAGCCAGTCTTTTCAACACGCACTTCATAGAGTCCCGGAATCACCAATGGAAAGCGATAACTGCCTTCGCCATCTGTCAGTGTTTCCTGCTTTGCACCTGTTTCTATGCTAGCCAGCACTACTTTGGCAGACGGTATGGCACCCCCTGTGGGATCTAAAATAGTCCCGTTCAGAACTGCTGTAGTCTTCGATTGGCCGAAGGCCGACAGGCAGAAAATTACCGTTCCTAAGAGGTTTCGCACGACGTTGCGAATATACATTCCCTTAACTCCTTATCGGTTTGGCGTGAAACCGATTTGTTTTGAGTGTACTTTTTTCTTGCGTCGTTTACTAGGGTCTGATCAATAAAGTTACTGAGACACAAATTTCTATTCTTTGCCGCCTTTACTTTGCTGCCTTCACGACAAAATCATCAAAGTAGCTGACACTATCCGTCTTCGACCACACACCCACCTTGCCCGTCACTGGTTCTGTCAGCGTGAAATCCAGCAATTTCTTTCCATTTAAGTAGCCTTCCAGCTTGGTGCCTTGCACTACAATTTTCATTGTGTACCATTCCTTCATCTTCAACGGCATGTCTTCCGACCCTTTTTTAGTGAAGGATCGCTTGCCTTCCTTGAAGGTCCACAGCACCAGATTGTCTTCCTTGGAATTGAAACGCACGGTTAGGTAGTTGCCATTGTTTTTCAGATTAAACAGAATACCCGCACATTGATCCAGTGCTCCATCCATCAGCTTGAATCGGATGCTAATTTCGCCATTCTGAAAATCGTCAACACCTTGCGCCACGGCATAAGGAAAATAGGCAAAGGCCTTTACGTTGTCGATGAACTCTTCGTGTTTGGAACCGTAAATCAAGCGAGCTTTATCGGCCAGTCCACCGGCCGGTTGACCACGTTTCCACTGACGGCCATCCACCATCAGAATGTTCTTTCCCTGATCGGCAGCTACGGCCCAGTTGCCCACCACCGAAAGAAAATGGGTCGGTTCAGCACCAACTTTTTCATTGGCAACGTCAACCCGTTGCGCCAAAGCAATACTTACTGCTGCTGTGAATAAAATCAAACGTTTCATATGTTCGTTAGTTCCTGTTTTTGAAGTGGTACCAGCAAGCCATGCCAATTGCGCACGGCCAAAATCCGTAGTAAAAACATGCAGCAGCCCTGCTTGGATGCGCGGCCAGTGGATGCCCGGCGTAGGCGCTTTCAACGCGCTGCACAGGTGGCGCCACTTGCGCCAATTCATAAATGGCGGCAAGCACAATGGGTTCCGTTGTTGACCGGCTCATTACTTTGCGCTGGTTCATTTCGTACCAGACTTCACCGTAATGCTCGCCAGTTGGTTCAAACAATCCAGCTCGACTGTGCGACCGGTACTCCACGTCCACCTTCGGCAAAGCGCGCCTGAATTTACTCAAAATGTTCCGACTCAGATCGGTCAATCGTGGATCTTCCGGTGCCAGATATGCCGTAACCCGCAATGGATCGCGCATTTGGCGCAGTGCTGCTTCATCTTCAACGGGGAACGAGTTGCGACGATTCTCGCTTACGTCCCACGCCGCGCGCGTCAAAGATCCTACCCATAAGCTGATGCCGAAACCAACAATGGTCAGCGCCGTACGTAGGATTCGATGGCGTGAAGTGGAAAGCCAGATGCCCGCCAATACGAATCCGAAAATGCTGAATACCAGGCTCACAATCACTGCGCTAAGTGGCAGCAAGCCTTGCTCAAATAATCGTAGAATTGCCGTGGGTGTATAGCCTGCCAATGTTTCCGCCCAGCCGCCGCGGCCAGTGGCCACAAATTCCAACACCCAGGTGCCCACCGTGAATCCCAATGTGACAATAGCCGCAGAAGCCGCACCACCTGCAATGGCCGCTGCGGCCACGGCTACCCCAGTGCCCACCATCACTCGCAGTAAGTGACCCAGCAGTAAGTTCATCACTTCAGGTGCATATAAAGCGCCACCATACAATTTCCAGAATTCCAGCGCGGCTAACCCTGGCACCCATACCAGCATCCAACCCAGCAGCAACACCAGCGCCTTCACCGCCAATAGCGTCGTCATGGATGCTGGTGATTGCAGCAACAATTTCCATGCGCCGCTTTCCCGTTCCGATGCCACTGCGCGGATCACCACAAATGGAAATAGTAACGTGACAACCAAATCGTAAGCAGCAAATGTTGGCACCAGGATGCCATCCAGCGGGGAGAGTCCCTGGGCCAACGCCGCTGGTCCGCCCACCACCAAACCGCTGGCTTCAGCATAGGATTCCACCGCAGTACAAAACGCCTGGCCAACCAACGGTCCTATTAAAAACAAGAGCAACCAAAAAGGACGTGACGTGAATAGTTCGCGCAGTTCCTTGCGGAACAGCCACTGAATTTCAAGTGAGCGCAAGAAACACTTCCTCCAACCCACCATCGGCGATGGAAGCTTGTGCTTGCAACTCCTCTAACGTCCCCTGACCCACCACCCGACCTTTACCCAGCAGCACCAATCGATGACAAACCCTTGCAGCATCGGTCAACTGGTGAATGCTCAGGAAGAGTGTGCGTTTCGAAGATGGAAACGATTTTAGGAGCATCATCACGTCACGCGTCTGGCGGAAATCCAAGCCGTCAAATGGTTCGTCCAGCAATAGCAATGGATGTGGGGTCAGCAAGCCCATGGCCAGCAACAATCGCTTCAATTCACCCTTCGATAGCGAACCCGCCCGCGACTTTTCCAGTGATTTTAATTGGAGTGATTCGGTAAGCACCAAAACATCACTTTGCGAGGCGCCATAGAGTCCGGCAAAGAAACGCAGCAACCAACCAACCGGCTGATCCGCCCACGGGCGAATGCCATCGGGAAGATAGAACAGCATATTCTTGCGATCTTCAGCAGGCAACGACTTCCCCTGAAAATGCACTTCTCCAGCGTCGGCAGGAACCATGCCGGCCAGCACTTCAAACAGCGTGGTCTTGCCCGATCCGTTGGGTCCAATCAGTCCAGTAATGCCACCTTCCACAATAGAAAAATGGACATTGTCCAGCACAGTATTCACGTCGTATTTTTTGGTGAGAGTCTTAACTTCGAGCAGCATTCAGGATCATCCTGGAAAGGGGGTTCTAGGCTGACGACGCATAGTATTTTGACCGTAACACTTGAGGTTAACAACTAGAAGGCAACTACTACCAGGGATCGTAGTTGATTTATTTATTTGGGTTCGGTGATCTTGTGATAGCGATCCATTGGCAGATCGGTCAGACGCTGCACCTGAGTGGAAGGCTTGGGCCAACGGATTTCAATCCATTCCAACTTGCCTATTGGACCCAGGCCCAGCACCTCGCGCGGGTCGTGACTGGAAAGATAACTGCCGCCGCTGTTCTTCAGCCGCGTGTACTTCTTGCCATCCACTTGCCATGTAATGTGCGCACCCACCGCGTCACGATTGCAGGTCCGGCCAGACAAACTTAACCCGATCTAATGATTTTCCGGGCTGGCATTATTCTTCAGCAGTAGAGGCGCTTCCCCGCTATTGCCCACCAGCACATCCAAGCGCCCGTCATTGTTGTAATCGCCGACAGCCAGACCACGGGCTGGGAAGGACTTCTTGAACACCGGGCCAGCATCGGCACTAATGTTTTTCAGCAGACCATTGGTGTTGTGGAACAGCAGCAGCGGCTCTTTGTATTTCACCTGCTGCGAATACTGTTCAATCATGTCGTCAGGGTGGCCGTTAGCAAGAATGGCATCCACCAGCCCGTCGTTATCGTAATCGAAAAACTTAAGACCCCAGCCTGAAAGCAAGCGGGTGGATTGCGCCACCGTATGTTTAAATGCAGTATCGGTAAAGTTTTCGTTCTTGTTGTTTTGGTAAAGCGAAAACATTTCCTGATCCACGTTGGCCACAAACAGATCCTGCCAGCCGTCGTTGTTAATATCGAAAGCGTCAACACCCATGCCCGAACGGGGTTGCCCGCTGCCACTAAAAGCTACTTCCGCAGCCAGGCCGATCTCTTCCCATTTCCCTTTGCCACGGTTCATAAACAGAAAGTTCTGCACGGTGTCATTGGCCACAAACAAATCCATGTTATCGTCGTTGTTGACGTCCGTTGCCACTACACCCAAAGCCTTGCCTACGCTGGTTTCAATGTCGGTACCCATGCTGGCCAGCTTGAAAGTGCGTCGCCATTGTTATGAAAAAGCATACTGCTGGTGGGTTTAAACACCCGCGGCACACAGTAGTATTTATGGCCCACAGTGTTGTCGCCACAGGCGAAGCGCTCGTTTTCCCCGTAGGCTACAAAACTGCACAGAAACAGATCCAGCTTGCCATCGTTATCATAGTCAAACCAAACCGCCGAAGTCGTCCAGCCTTGGGCAAGTTGTGGGATATTCAGGCCAGCCTTAGCCGTGACATCGGTAAACGTACCATTGCCATTGTTCTTCAGCAGTGTAAGAGGCCCGTAGGCCGTGATCAGGATATCAGGGAAGCCATCGTTATCGAAATCGCCGACCGCCACACCTTGTCCGGTGGTTGTAAGTGAACGAGATGCACCGCTTAATCTCCAAACGGACCTTCATGATACTCTTCAACATGATCTCGATT
Organism: Acidobacteriota bacterium; assembly: GCA_025352795.1. GTDB lineage: Bacteria > Acidobacteriota > Terriglobia > Bryobacterales > Bryobacteraceae > JANXSF01. The sequence goes on along the minus strand of JANXSF010000049.1, from coordinate 21,871 downwards.
GGGTTTCTTTGGGTCAGTGGCGAAGTCAAGGCCGAACTTGGATCAGTGTCGGCTTGTACCTTGGCATTAATTATTATGAACGCTGTTGTGTGGAGATCGGGGAAGGAGTATCCAGATTGGAAATAATGAATCACTAGTGGGCAGACCTTCGCTGCATCCATTCAATACGCACCACAAGGAGCCATTCGCCAGTTGACTTATGGTGGAACCAGCGGCATAGTGGAGGGCGTGCTGTTTAACTCGCGATTGCAGCCGACACAAATCAGCGCGTCCCATGGTGGAGCCAACTTCCTGACTCTGGGCTACACCTATGGAACAACCAATAATAATGGCAATGTCCAGACCCATACATTCACTTCCGACACTGCCCGGACGCAGACTTTTGGGTATGACGCGCTAAATCGCTTACAGTCTGCTGTCGAAACCGGAGGCTGGACGCAGACCTACGCCTACGACCGCTACGTGAATCGGGCAGTGCTAGCCGAGTCATGGATACCAATTGCAAACGCCACGCCGACGGTTGCCGATTCGCAGCCCAGCACCGTGGAAGCGCAGTTTCCCTTGAATCGTTGGACGGCTGGTCTGACTTACGACACCAGTGGACTGGTCACCACATCCGGGACCCAGACCTATACCTATGACGGCGAGAATCGGCTAAAGACAGCGCAGTCCGAGGGAGTGACCACCAGCTATGATTACGATGGGGATGGTCGTCGGGTCCAGAAAGTGGACGGCTACGGAACCACAAGGTATGTTTACGATGCACAAGGGAAGTTGGCCGTTGAGAATTACACGGCTGGCAGTGGTGTAACACAACCTGGTACGTTCGAGATCGGGACGCGTTATCTGATTCGGGATCACCTGGGAAGCACCCGAGCGACGACAGATGCGGCAGCAGCAAGCGTCCGGTATTTCGATTACCTGCCATTCGGGGAAGACATTGCCCAAGGGAACTACGGGCGGGGAGCGGGATACCCGACTGGGAGCAGCCTGACGGTTCCTGGGAATGTGACGGAACGCTTTACGGGTAAAGAAAGAAATCCTGAGACGGGGTTGGATTACTTTGGGGTTCGGTACTACAGCGGCGCTCAAGGCAGGTTTACAAGTCCAGATAAACCACTTCTTGATCAAAGCGCAAAGGATCCGCAGAGTTGGAATCTTTATGCCTACCCCACAATCCGATGCCCCAGGTGTTGCAACTCAGGTCGTTGACCACACCGGGGAACCTGTCGAATCGTCAGTAACCTACACGAATATAGATCGCGACGCAGCAATGAAAGCAGTGATCAACGAACGGCTGCGCAGAGGCTTTGCAATTGAGGTGGGCACGCCGAAATACGACCTTCCCACCCCTATGAATCTCGGCAGCCCGTTGATTCAGAATTTTGACAACATTGGCGACATTCTGGAATTGATCGAAAATGATCCTCGTTGACGCGAATCTGTTGATCTACGCTGGCGTCAAAGAACAGGCTGAACATCGGGCGGCAGATGCCTGGTTACGGGAACAAGTTGCCGCTGGTCATCGAATTGGAATCCCTTGGCAATCGTTGTTAGCATTCTTGCGAATTACCACCAACCCCAGGTTCTTTGCGCGTCCGGCAACAATTGAAGAAGCACTATTTCTAATTGAATCCTGGTTACGATTACCCACGGTTTGGATTCCCGGACCCACGGAACGCCATGCTCAAATTCTGGGCCGACTATTGAGGGATGTAAACGCTCAAGGCAATTTGGTGACAGACGCTCATTTGGCTGCCATAGCCATTGAACATGGCTTGCAATTGTGCTCCACCGATGGTGATTTCGCCCGTTTCGAAGGGCTGCGGTGGCGCAATCCTTTGAAAGTAAAAAATACTACTCCTGCTCGCTGATGCCAACCTAAAAAATCAGGTTAACGCATAACAGAATGCGTCGTTGTTTGCTCGGCTACAGGAGTCACCGGAGGCAGCTCTGGGTCCATATCCATTAGCCTTCTTGGGTCAAACATATACTGCGGCTTAAACCTGTGGGCATTCCACTTTTTCTGATCTGCAAATTCCACTCCCAGAAAATAGCCTATCTCCCGGTAGACGCAATACTTTATCATTCCAGCCAGTTCACCCTCTGGATAGGCTATTTGGACAGCAGTGCCCAACGGCAACTCTTCATCCACTTGCAGGCAGGCGCCCGAAACGGATATGTCTTCCAAATTCGCAATAGTCCGCTGCCAATGGCCAAGATGGTCTTTCCACCGGACATCCACCAGATCTGCGCACATCATTCTCGGCTCGATTCGCCTCTCGCTCATATACCTACTATCGGACCCTGAGCAACGAACGTTTAGCAAGACCCTTGTTGAAAAATACCCTACACGATCTCAGTTTCATCTTAGAGCTTATGGGCCGGGAGGCCCTTGATCCATAGGGAGATATCCTCAATCACATACGCTGCCACATGTCCCAATCGCTGATATTCCGTCGGCGTTGCCTTGCCTTGCCCTTCCATAAACAGGTGGTTCAACTTTGGATAACTTTTCAAAACTACGTTGTTTTTCCCTGATAAACCGGACTTCCAAAGGGCGAAATCGTCCATCGATACCTGATAGTCACGCTCGCCCTGCAACACTTGGATAGGCAGGGATAGCGCCTTAGCTGTGGGCACTGCCTGAAACGAATCCAACTCTTTCCAGTAGTACCCCGGTGCGCCGAAAAACAGCTTAGGAGCCATTTCCTCCGTCACGTTTTTTAATTTTTCAGCCTCGGCGATTTGCGTTTCCAGTGCCTTCACCCCTGGATTCAGCGTTTGGATGTACTTCAATTGCTCCAATAATAATGTGCTGACCGGACGCGCCGGACCAGCCAGAATCACAATGCCCGCCAATTTCCCATCGTCCTTGGCGATGAATGGAGCCATTTGGCCGCCCAGGCTGTGCCCCAGAATTACGATACGACCGCCGTCGATCTTGGCCGTTCCACGCAGCAGGGCGACGGCGCTTAGAGCATCTTCCATGACTTCTTGTTTAAGGGTGGTATTGCCGTCAAACGCTTCCTTTCCGTATTTCTTCGTCCTCTTTTCATAACGCAACACGGCGATTCCTTTTTGGGCCAAGCCCCAGGCCAGGTCACGAAAAGGAGTGTTGGGACCAACCGTTTCATTCCGATCATTGGGGCCGGAACCATGCACCAAAACCACGGCTGGAAATGGTCCGTCGCCATTGGGCCAGGAAATGGTGCCGGGCAGGTCGAAATCGCGGGTGCGCACAATGGTGTCTTCTTCCTGAACTGGACTCACCGCTGGCGGGGGTTTCACCACTTTCGGCCTTGCTAGCAAGGTGCTCACTTTGCCCGCGCCATCGATGCCGATAGTGACGTCTACCGCGCCATTCTCAAATTCCGCCGGGTAAATGAACATTTCATTTTCACCGGAAGTTTGACGCATAGGTTCATCCAAATATTTCTTGAACGCGCCCAATTGGGCAAGGCCGGGCCCCAAGCGCATCTTCAAAGTAGCTTCTGGTAAAGCTTTTTTGGTTTGCTCGTTAAAGCGCGCCGCCAGCTCAGTTAATTTACCGTGAACAAGGTCATCGGCAGCAGCTTTGGCGGCAAGCAGCTTCGCATCGGGTGCGGATTGTGCGGCGACGGTGGCGATGGTCGCCAAGCCAAGTAGAAGGAGAAGTGAGGTGCGCATAATTGATCTAATTCGGAAACGGTAATTGGGGTAACGACATAGTGAGTGCACTCGTGGCAACCCACATCCTATTATCCAATTTAAATAATAGCTCCCTGCTGCAAATAGCATAATAGTAAAGTTGTCTCCTGAACTCATTGCACTCAAACGCTTCTCCGCCAAAGTTGGTTGTGACCTTACATTGACTCAAGGTGCGGGTGGCAATACCTCCTTAAAACAAGATGATGTGCTGTGGGTGAAAGCTTCTGGTAAATGGCTTGCTAATGCCGAGCGCGAAGAAATGTTCCTGCCTATTGACCTGGCTCGGGTGCGCGCTGATCCTACTGCTGCTGCGCCGCTGAACCAGTCAACACTCCGGGCGTCCATTGAAACTTCCTTTCATGCATTGCTGCCTCAAAAAGTTGTGGTTCACGTTCATTCGGTGAACACTCTGGCTTGGGCCGTTCAACGCGACGGGGAACAGAAACTGACCACGCTTTTAGAAGGACTTCCATGGGCCTGGATTCCTTACATTCGTCCCGGCCCGCCGCTGACCAAGCTAATGTCACAACATCTTCAAGGCGCGCCTGTAGTTTGGGTGTTGGCCAATCATGGATTGATTGTGGCTGCCGATACGGTGGCTGAAGCGGACGCTTTGCTCTATGAAGTGGAGCGGCGGCTGGCCATTGTGCCAGATCACTTACCCTCGAACGAAGCAGCTTTGGCGACTTACTGTCGTGATGGACAATGGAAATTGCCGAAGTATGCAGTGGCTCATCAAACGGCACTTACTGACGATCGCGTTCAGCGGGCTGCGCAGGGGTCATTGTATCCAGATCAGACAGTTTTCATAGGGCCAGCGTGCGCTACCATTTCATCTGGACTTACTGGTTATTACGAACAGTGGCGAATGGATGCCAAAGCGCTACTGGTTCCGGGTGCCGGATTGTTGATCGCTGCCGATGCCAGTGCCGGGGCTGAAGAAATGGTCGCTTGCCTGGGATTAGTTTTGCAACGTTTACACCAGTCAAGTGATGTTGTGTTTCTTGACCACGAAGAAGTGTACGGACTAATGAATTGGGATGCTGAAAAGTATCGTCAAGGTCTTACCAGGAATTGATGCAGATAATTATTCCCATGTCCGGTTTTGGGGAGAGGTTTCGTAAAGCTGGTTATAGCGTACCTAAGCCAATGATCCTGGTGGAAGGAAAGCCCATTGTGTGCCATGTGGTGGACATGTTTCCGGGTGAAACGGATTTCCTTTTCATCTGCAATCAAGATCACCTGGACACGCCCGAGTTCGCCATTCGGGAAACGCTTTTAAAGTACTGCCCCAGCGGAACCATTGTTGGCATTCCACCGCACAAACTGGGTCCGGTTTATGCTGCCTGGTGCGCGGCTGATTTCATTCATCGCGACGTTCCCGTAGTTCTAAACTATTGCGACTTCACCTGCTATTGGGATTGGGAAAACTTCCAACAGTTCACTGCTGAAACTGCTTGCGATGGCGCCATTCCGTCTTACCGCAATTTTCATCCTCACTTACTCGGGTCCACTTACTACGCCTACCAGCAGGAATCGAAGGGCTGGGTGCAGGCTATCCAGGAAAAACAGCCGTACACCAATACGCCGATGAATGAGTATGCTTCCAGCGGCACTTACTATTTCCGCACGGGGCAGAAAATGCTGGACTACGCTCAACGCACAATGAAGCGGGGTGATCTGAAAGTGAACGGTGAGTATTACGCCAGCATGGTGTACCGTCCTATGTTGGAAGATAGGCAACGCGTCGCCGTGTATGACTTACAGCATTTTATGCAATGGGGAACGCCGCACGACTTGGCCGAGTATGTCCGCTGGTCAAACATATTTCGGGCACTAATTGACCCGCACTTTGCCGCGCACGCGGTGACTCCTGGTGCAGGTTCGGTTGTGGTGCCAATGGCCGGTTTAGGGCAACGCTTTGCAGATCGTGGTTGGACTACAGTGAAGCCGTTAATTGCAGTTTCTGGCAAGCCGATGGTGGTGCAGGCTGCCAGTGACATGCCCCCTGCAGATCAGCATGTGTTCGTGCTGCGGCAGGATCTGCCGGGACTGGCCCAGATTCAAATGGGTATTCTGCAAGCTTTTCCCCATGCCGGATTTGTGGTGTTGGAAAAGCTCACTGACGGCCAGGCTCGCACGGCGCTGGCCGGTGTGGAACACATTGATCCGCAAATGCCGGTGACCATTGGAGCCTGCGATAACGGTATGTTGTATGACCGTACGGCTTATATGAAGTTACTCGAAGACATTGAGACCGATGTAATTGTATGGGTGATGCGTGGGCATCCAGGTGCAATTCGCAATCCACAACAATATGGTTGGGTAGAAGAAATAGATGGCAACGTGAAGCGCGTTTCAGTGAAAGTTCCACTGTCCAACCCGGCCACCGATCCTTCCATTATCGGCACGTTCACCTTCAAGCGAGCTGCTGATTATACGGCTGCCACTAACCGCATGATTGATCGGGATGCACGGGTGAATGGTGAATTCTATATCGACACGGCGATCAATGATGCGCTGGCGTTGGGTCTGACTTGCCGCATTCTGGAAGTGGATCATTACATTGGTTGGGGCACGCCGGACGATTTACTTACATTTGAGTATTGGCAGAGCTGCTTTGACAAGTGGGAAACGCATCCTTACCAGTTGGAACTGGATAGCCGTGTAGATCCGGCTTCCATTGAGGAACTTCGCAAGCGCTATGCCAAGCGGGTGCCCGAGTTACCAGGAGCCGATTAATGCTGGCAGTGTCGGCGCTGTTCCTATTAATTACGGGTCTGTTGGTAGCCTTGCGTTTTGGCCGCAGCGGAGCTGAGCGATTTTGGATTGTATTGGCATTGGCAGTATTTCAAATCGGCGGGATTGCCGTTGTACTTTCTGTATTCAATCAATTGGCCGCAGTTCCGTGGATGGTTGTTCACGGCGTGATTGCAGTCGTTGCGCTTCGGCTGTTAAGAAAATCTATCCCCTCAAATTCGTGGCTCGCTACTAATTTGCGATTTCAAAGTCAGCCCTGGACTGGGGTGGAAATTGCTCTGGCATTTTTGATTGCTGCGGTCACTGCCTTGACGTTTGTACTCCAATGGATCACCCCCATTTTTGAAGGCGATGAGAAAATGTATCACGCGTCACGAGTCCTTTATTGGATGACCAATCGGAACATTTTTCCATATCCTACCCATAATGATCGGCAAACGGTTTTGCAGTTTGGGAGTGAACTGTTTTTCCTGTGGCCGGTGTTACTAACGCGTTTGGAATGGGTGGCCCGTTCTGTATTCTGGCTGGGCGTGCCGCTGGCGATTGTGGCGCAATGGTTACTACTCAGCGCATTGGGCGTATCGAGAGTGGTCTCACTGGGAACGGTGCTGCTGGTGATGTCTACCCCGCTGGTTACTAACTACGCACCCATGTTGAAGCCGGAAATGTGGTCCATTGTATTCTTCTGCGGAGTTTTATGGTGGTCTGTAAAAATCGCAGCAAGCCAACAGAACAGCGCCACAGATTATTTCTGGTTGGCGGTCTACTTTGTTTTGTGTTTGAACATCCGTTCCGTAGAGATGGTTCTATTGGTGCCGTTAGTTTTGTTGCTTTGGAGCCGAGGTAGAAAGTCAGTTGGACCCTTTTTGGCTGGCCTTCTCATGGCTTTGATCCTAAGCGGTGCAGTGGTTCCTTTAGCGTTCAATTGGAAGAATAGCGGCAACCCACTGGGGCCGGAACCGATGCGTAAGTTCCATGCCAGTGTATTGAGTGTGGAACAAGTGGAAACACATACAGGGCGCTTCTTTTTGAACCTGATTGAACTTCCCGCAGTCCCCAGTTCAGTAGGGTTGGCGGCATGGAATGGATGGTTCCGAAAAGTGGGCGACGCTCTAGGTGCCAATCGCATTCTGGCCGGAGAGAAGAGAACTGGATGGCCAGGCTACTTTGAATATAGCCAATTGGAATTGGCTCATCGATTTTCACTGGGCGGCTTGCTTTGGCTGATGGCCATTGGATTTTCCTTCCGTGCTTTGCTGCGCAAATCCTCCCCACAATTGTTGACCATGGCCATCTTCATGGCTACCTTGACCGGTGCCATAGTGCTGGGCATCCGCTGGATGCAGCATTCTGGATTGCCAGAGCGATTCCTGATTACGCCTTATGTAGCAGGAGTAATTCTGGCTGCTGCTTATTTGGATAACGTGATTCTCCGTCGACCTTGGGTGCAGGCGGTGGCTTTACTATTGCTTCCTTGGGCGGTGATTCCCCCCGTGTGCCAGGCTTTAGTTTTGATGGGTAACCGTATGGCACATCCAATTACAATGGCACTGATCAACGACCCGTTTCAGGAAGCGTTGCCGTTGATTCCCAGCAATTCCCGCATTCTATTATTTGGCAATCATCAGGCACCAGACTACCCACTTTTTGGCCCCTATCAGGGTTATTCGAACAGCGTCTTTCCGTGGGGCAAGGAAAAGTTTGACGCCGCTACGTTGCGTCATAAAATTGATGAAAATCATATTACTCATCTGCTTTTTCAAGATCAGCGAGCGCTTCCATTTGAATGGGCGCCGCTACTGGAAGTACCTGAAATTGTGCAGTGGCTGCGCTTGCAATCCGACATACCAATGCTATTGTCATCAGGCCGCATTCGGCTGTTTGCTACGGCGTTCGCCGGGCCCGTGCAACATCAGGTCACTGAGGAACAGCAACTGAGCGAAGTTCCGGCCAGGGCCCCATTGCTAGTGGTTGGGAAACGCCTGCAAAAGCGCATAGGAGTGGATACCGGACATTTGGGAATCCCTTGGGATATTGAAGATCTTGGGCCGGTAGAAAGAGGCTATTTATGGTTGGGAAGCGGTTTAGAAGGGGGAATATCTTTCAACCTGATCGCTAAGGAAAAAGAAACAATTTCTTTAGAGCTGGATGTGGAACCGGGCCCCAGCCGTGCCGGTTCCATCCGCACGCTGATTGTGGAAGGCACCGTTACGCATCAGGAAATCTGCCGAGTAGTTTTAGAAAAACGCCAGACTCTGTATTGCACCGTCGAAATCACCCAAGGCCCAAATGAGCTGCGAATTTATACACCAGATACCCGAACCATAGCAGCAATGCCCAACGGAGACACCCGGCCGCTGCTGGTAGGTTTGCACCAGGTTACGATTGAACCGGTGCGTAAGTCAGCGGGTAAGTAGCATGCTGGCAGAGGGCCGGATAATTGCGCTTTGGCAGCCAAACAGGTTTTCGTGTAAAACCTGATATCGTTATTAATTCTTTTATATGAATCTAAATTGTCCCGAGTGCGGAACCAACGTTCGATCCTATGCGGCAAACTGTCCCAGACTGCTTCCATTTTTGTGGGTTTCCAAACGTTCGAAAGGCAAACGATCCAGAGGAAGTCAATGCGCTCGATTTGCAGTATAGCGAGGCGAAAAAGTCAGCTACTGCGGGGAATCGCGGAGCTCTTTTCGATGCTTATGAAGCGTTCTTAGGAGCTTCCGTCGCTGTCGTTTGTCGAAGCCTGGATTTGACCAAGGCATTGCTTTCATCGGAGAACGTAGTTTATGCGACCTACTATCAAGAGACCGAGGGTGCCGGAAGACTCTCAGAGGATTCGCTCTTCGATTCGACGCGTGCAGCAACAGACGCTCGTGTTTTTCCTCGCTACTACAAGGACATCCGATTTGGAGCACTGTCATTGGATGGCAAGGGTGTCCCGACCTATGGAGCTTGCAGTATGGTTTTGAAGTCGTCGGCAATCTCTTTGCGGACCACTGTGTTTTGGGAAAACACGGTAGATTTTTGCAATCGAATCTGCCCGATCCAGAAGGAGCCTGTTCCACCCGGCTATCGGGCATTCTGGTCAACAAGAGCCCGTCTGGCAGCAGCCAAGGGGCAACCGATGCTTGACCGACAGTCTACTGTCCAAGAATTTGCAGGTATCCTAATAGATAGAGACGTTTTTGTCGAAGTGAATATTTATGGGCCGTTCAATCGTAACAGTGTTGAGCGGATTCTGGTGGCCAAGCCAACGGACAAAGCAGATCGTGCTGTGCTTTCGGCAATTCGGGACGTGATCAAGAAAGATGCTCTAGGCATTGCAGTCGAGGAATATTAGTGACAGGAGCAATAGTTTCGGGACAAGCAGGCGTTGCTGTCTTTGTGAAAGGCAGCCAAGCTTGGTGTGTCTCTCGACAAACGGCACAGCCACAACTAATTTCCCAAGGACTTTTCCCGCATCTTTTTGGGGATGCAGAGGATGCGCGTCACTTCCCCGAAGCGACTATTGATTCAGCACGTGAATTACTTGAAGAGGCTTGCCGTAAGGAACGCGGCTTGCAGTTAGCCCTGATTTCAATGGATTCGGCATGCAGTGACACTACCCGTGACCTCAGCGAGGATGCATTAGAGGATTTACTGGATTATTCCTATGTTGGTGAGTTCATCTCAAACCGCCTTTTTTCGAGACCACTGCCGAATTCCTCACTTTGGTTGAATTGGCATAGCTCTGGCTTGAATTATTCCAAAGTAGCCGCTTTGCATAAGTCTGTGATGGATTCGCAACAATGGATCCTTCAGGGACGTGCCGCCTGGGATGCGATTCCAGTGCAGGATTTCGGTGAGGAGGGTGGTAAGCCGGAATTCGAATCTGTTTTGATAGAGACGGGCGCATTTCGCACTATAGCGGTTGCCATGGCTAGTGGAGCGAAGCAAGGTTCTGCACAACTTCAACTCCTCGCCGATCAGCGATATAAACGCTTCCCAAATTTTCGCCATGTCTTGATGCAATGGGCCAGAGTTATCCCAAAGGCGACTCAAGCTGGGGTTCAGCGCGTTCTCGTAGAAGATGACCGCAGGAAATCTGATCGCCCTAGAGCAAAATCCAAAAAGACAACTGGGCATGAGACGTTTCAAAATGTGAATGTGCAAAAAAGCGCCATCCAGCGGCAGCTTCAATTAGGAAATCTCGCACAGGCTGAAAAGTACGTCGACGAGTTAGTTAAGGGCCAGGTCACAAGTGGCAGACCTGATTTAGCCGCCAAATCTCTATGCGATTTAGCGAAGGATGCCAAGGACCTTGGATACGGAGACTATCAATTGACTTGGTCGGCCAAAGCCAGAGAATTGAGTCCTGGAGATCCGTTCGTCCATAACCAATTCGCGGATGCGCTTCTTGGAATAGGCGATTTGCCAAAAGCGCTTGCAGTTTACAAATCTACCGCTAGCGATTTCCCGCAAAACGAGGTCGCCAGAACTGGCAAGGCGGAGGTGCTGAAGGCGCTGGGCCGTTTTCCGGATGCTCTTGCAGCCTACGAATCTACCGTTCGCGATTTCCCGCAAAATGTGGTCGCCAGAAGTGGGAAGGCGGAGGTGCTGAAGGCGCTGGGACGTTTGCCTGAAGCGCTTGCAGCCTACGAATCTACCGTTCGCGATTTCCCGCAAAACGCGGTCGCCAGAAATGGGAAAGCTTCCGTTTTTGTCCGGATGGGACGCTACCAAGAAGCAGAAGCTTTGGTTGCAACCGAACAAACTCAAACCAGGGTTGAGTGGATCGCTTTGCACATCCTTGCGACCATTAAACTAAAACTGGGCAAACATGGAGAAGCTGAAAAGCTTTTTGCAAAAGGTGCTGGGTGCCTTTGGGCTGATGTAAAGAGCCGTTTCATTGCAGCCCAGGCTGTTCTACTGATGGATAGGAAGCAACTCAGTGAAGCAGATGCCTTAATTCGATCGGAGAGATCTCTGGAATCTAAAGTGGTTCAGATCGATATTTATCGGCGAATGAATCGGATTAGCGACGCAAGAAAAGTGCTGCTGGAACTTAGTGATTGCAAAGTGGCTAGCATCATTGAAATCTCTCGAGACCTGGAACGAAATATGGGCCCAGGTCCCAAGACGATTTCGAATGAAAAGTTTGTTGAGCGCGAAATCGAAATGCTGATGGCTGCCTAGATTTGAAAGTGGGCATCGTCCTTCCTCGTCATAACTCGAACCCATCATCCACCCGAAGCACACCCTTTGCGGTGTGTGAACGTTGTCGCCATTGAAAAATGTGATACGCTCAGCCATGTACGACCTTCCGATCGATTGGGAATTTATTTCTCCTCTTATGCGTGGACTTACCTCTTGAACTTCGTGTTTTGAAATATCGCGATGAAGAACAACGATTTGCAAATCCACGCGGGCGAAGTGGAGCTTCTGCGGCTTCGGGCTCAAAACGTCGAACTTCAGAAAGAGATAGCTCTCTTGCGAGCCAATTGGAATGGGTCAAAAAATCATCGGACTGCAAGCATTGTCGAGCAACGTCTACAGGCACTGGAAACTGCGCTCACCTATTCTCCAGATCTTAATTACGTTTTCGATTTAGACGGGCGGTTCACGTATGTCAACCAACCGCTGCTCCGTTTGTGGGGGAAAACGTTTGAGGAAGCGGCGGGAAAGACTGTCGCCGAACTTGACTACCCCGAAGACCTTGCTAAAAAACTTCAACTACAGATTCAGCAGGTGATTGATACAAAGCAGCCTCTTCGCGATGAGACCCCTTACACTGCGACAAGCGGACTGGCAGGCATGTATGAGTACATCTTTGTTCCAGTCATTGGACCGGATGGATCAGTGCAGGCGGTTAGCGGATCAACCAGAGACATCACGGCCAGGAAAGGAGCGGAAGATGCGCTGCGGGAAAGTGAGGCACGCTTCAGCGCAGCCTTTGCCCATGTGCCAGTAGGGATGGTTCTTACAACACCGGAAGGGCATTTTGTGGAAGTGAATCAAGCGTATTTAAAAATGCTCGGCTTCACTCGTGAGGAGGTGGCTGCTGTTGGCTTTGACCATTTCACTCATCCCGATGACGTCCAATTGACCCACCAATATGGTGAAGCGCACAGAACAGGTGCGAACGTTCCCACCATTTTAGAAAAGCGATACATTCGAAAAGATGGCCAGATAGTATGGGTACGGGCTTCGGGAACCATGCGGCGGGACAAGGGTGGCCAGCCAACCGAATTCATTGCAATCATCGAAGATATTACTGAGCGAAAGCGCATTGAAAAGGCGCTGGCGGCAAAAGAAGCGCAACTGGAACAAGTTTTTATGCAAGCCCCGGTTGCCATTGTAGTATTTCGTGGACGCGATTTCGTGGTTGAATTGGCTAATCCTTTTTATCAGGCTTTGCTACAAGGAAGACAACTGGTGGGACGTCGCTTTAAGGACGTCATGCCTGAATTGGAACCGCACATCTGGGACGCTTTCAATCGTGTTTTGGACACTGGTGAGCCGTTTGCGGCCAGCGAATGGCTCATTCCTTACGATCGGAACGGAACCGACGTACTGGAAGACGCGTGGTTTAATTGTGTCTTCCACCCATTGCGTGAGCCCGATGGTATGGTGTCTGGCATAGTTGTTGTCTGCAGCGATGTTACTGCGCAGGTGCGAGCACGTAACGCGTTGGAAGGGGCGAACAGGGAACTTGAGGAGTTTGCCTACGTAGCAAGTCACGACCTTCAAGAACCGCTGCGCATGGTCAACATCTATACGGAGCTTTTGGCCCGTGATCTTGAGCCGCACATGACTGACGAATCCCGTGGATTTGTTGCTGAGGTGGATAGTGGAGTGAAGCGAATGGAGCGGCTTCTAAAAGACCTGCTGAACTTTTCTCATGTAATTCATACCGGAAAGGACGAAGCACTTGTCTCTAGATCGGCTGATTTAAACGCGTCGTTAGCCCAGGCTCTGAACACCCTTCAAAACCGCATAAGATCGGAAAATGCAGTGGTCAGCGTTGATACTCTTCCTTCCGTTTGCGGCGACGAAGCGCAACTGGCACAAGTCTTCCAGAACCTTATTTCCAATGCACTGAAATACCGCAGCGCGACTGAAGCGCCGACGATTCAAATCGGGTGCAGGCGGGAAGGAAGCGAATGGATTGTCAGCGTCAAAGACAACGGCATTGGCTTTGCACAAGAGTATGCCGAACGGGTTTTTGGATTGTTCAAACGTCTGCATAAGAATGAATATCCCGGCACCGGTTTGGGGCTGGCTATCTGTAAGCGAATCATTGAACGCGGCAGCGGACGGATCTGGGCAAATTCGATAGTGGGTGAAGGCTCAACGTTCTCTTTCTCCTTGCCAGAAGTTCAATGATACTCTCTGCAATCCCCCAGCGCTGAAGTTCAATGCTACAGTGTGCTAAATGACCTTTCACTTGGCAAAACCATGCGCGCTTACCTTCTTTGCCTTCCTTTGCGTTGCATCGGCACAGGTTCCCACCATCAACTGGGAAAATCAAAAAGTTGAATCACTCAAGCACTATCGAACCCTGGTGCAGATTGATACAAGCAACCCTCCGGGCAACGAATCAAAGGCTGTTGCTTACTTAAAAACTGTTCTGGAAGCAGAAGGTATTCCAACCCAAGTTTTTGCTCTTGATCCGAATCGGGCAAACTTGGTGGCTCGGTTGAAAGGCAATGGATCAAAGAAGCCCATCCTGATTCTGGCGCATACCGATGTGGTTGGTGTGCAGAGGGAAAAATGGCCGGTTGATCCGTTTGGAGCTGTGCTTAAGGATGGATACGTTTGGGGTCGGGGCACATTGGATGATAAGCCGAATCTAGCGGCAAATTTAATGACCATGCTGCTGCTGAAACGTAGCGGCGTGATGCTGGATCGCGATGTGATTTTTCTGGCTGAATCCGGCGAAGAGGCCGATGTCACCGGCGTGGGCATCAACTTCATGGTGGCTGAACATTTCAACCAGATTGACGCGGAGTTTTCAATTACAGAAGGTGGTGGTGCCACGCTGCAAGGGGGTCGCGTAACCATGATGAACATTGGCACGGCGGAAAAAGTTCCCGCGCGCGTGCGCTTGGTGGCCAACGGAACGTCAGGTCATGGATCAACCCCCAGGCTGGACAATGCACTCATTCATCTTAGTGGAGCGGTGGAAAAAGTTGGCAAATGGGAAACGCCCATGCGCCTGAATGACACCACTCGCACTTACTTTGAAAAACTGGCTGCCATCAGCACTCCAGAAAAAGCGGCTTACTATAACGGCCTGTTCAATCCTCAGCGGGCAGCAGCTTCGCAACGCTACTTAGCCGAAAACGAACCTCGACGTTATTCCATGTTACGCACCTCAGTTGTGCCAACCATGTTGAAAGCTGGCATTGGTCCCAACGTGATTCCATCGGAAGCCGAAGCTACGTTGGATATTCGTGCCTTGCCCGATGAGAACATCCAAAAATTCTATGAAGAGATGAAGCGGGTGATTGGTGATCCGGCTGTGAAAATTGTTCCTCTACCTGCCACTCGACCCGTCTCCCCCACATCGTCATTGCAAACGGAACTCTACAAGACCTTGGAAAAAGTAAGTCAGCGCATGTACCCAAAAGCGATGGTGCTGCCGACCATGTCCACCGGTGCCAGTGACAAGGCGCAACTACGGGCAAAGGGGATGGCCAGCTACGGAATTGGGCCCGCCACCACGGAGGAAGATGGTGCCAACTACGGCGCGCACAGTGATGTGGAACGATTGCTGGAATCGTCTTTTTACGGGTTTGTGGAGTTCACTTGGAATGTTGTGGCGGAAGTGGCCGTTCATAAATGACGGGGAACCTGGATCAAGCGTGTTAGCATGAGGATTGGATGGGCTCTCATCCAACCTTCATCATGCGTAACGTCGTCATTATCGGCTCAGGCTGCGCCGGAAACACAGCCGCTATCTACTCTGCCCGGGCCAGATTGAGCCCACTTGTGATCATTGGTCATGAAGCGGGTGGCCAACTTTCCATCACTTCCATTGTGGAAAACTTTCCCGGTTTCCCGGAAGGTGTGGACGGCCCCCAGTTAGTGGAGAACATGAAGCAGCAGGCCATCCACTTTGGTGCCGATTACATACACGGGTCAGTGGAAGAAGTTGATTTTTCCAAACGTCCATTCCGTTTGAAAGTGGCCGGTGTGTGGGTTGAAACGCGCACCGTGATCATCGCATCTGGTGCTTCGGCGCGTTGGTTGGGCATCCCCGGCGAAGAACAATTCATTGCCAAGGGTTACAGTTCCTGCGCCACTTGCGACGGCTTCTTTTTTCGCAACAAGAAGATTATGGTGGTAGGCGGCGGCGATTCGGCTATGGAAGAAGCCAATTTCCTCACTCGCTTTGGTGAAAGTGTCACCCTGGTTCACCGCCGCGATCAGTTCCGCGCTTCGAAAATCATGGTGGATCGGGTGATGAACAACCCGAAGATCACGATGATTTTAAATACGGCGGTGGAATCAATCATCCCCAATGAAACCGGCGATGTGGTGGGTGTGGTGTTGAAGAACCTGGTTACAGGCGAAACCAAAAATCAGGACGTGGATGGGTTGTTTGTAGCCATTGGACACATTCCCAATACCAAGCCTTTTTTAGGGCAGATTGATACCGATGACGAAGGTTACATTGTAGGCAAAGGCGGCGCGCGCACCAACATCCCCGGCGTTTTCCATGCGGGAGACGTGGAGGATAGAATCTATCGGCAAGCCATCACGGCGTCCGGTGCCGGGTGTAAAGCAGCCATTGAATCGGAACGATTTTTGGAAGCCGAAGGCCATTAAGCTGAATTCCGAAGTTGAGAGTTAAGTAGGATAGGCATCGTCATTTTTCCGCAGTACTTGACTTTCAATTCTGCCAAATTTCAGAAGTTTTCCAGGCACTCGAAAGTGTGAAAAAAGGCCCGCCTACGGGCTTGGCAGGCAAAACTGCCTGCCCCACAAACTCAACTCCAGGTCTCGTGAAAGTTAGTGAATTGAGTGTGGGGCAGGCGATGCCCAATACCACATAGTTTTCCCGCTATACGACAGCTTCAAGTGTTGGAGCGAAGTGTATCAGACCGTTGAAAAACCGCTCCCTCGCGGTAACGGACTGATTCTACCGAGCCGTGACCGCGAGGGAGCGGTCTTTCAACCACAGGTTATTCTCAACAAAGGTTGGAGATTCTACAGCGATACGGGAAAACTAAGCGGCATTGGGCGATTCCGCCTGTCCGCTCGCTTGCGAGCGAAGTTTTCATTCCGATTTCCAATAAACTTCAGGAGATCCCTGATGGACTTAACTTAGGGTCTTCTGCCATAGATAACAAACCCTTCCGTATGCCCAATCACTTTGTAATTGGCGAGCCAATCCTGTAAATCGGGATAGGCGCTAATCGCTAGTGCTTTGTTATAGGGACCCAAGCCATCGGCAATCCAGGTTGGCCTGGTCGACACCAGTTTTGCGCGATTCTCCCGAGCCCACTGCGGCGCCGCTTGCTCCGTTGAAGTCAAATGACGATCGGCAATCACTCCCGTCAGCGGTTGCGAATCGAGGAACGGTGTTCCCGCTGGCAACCTGGTCAGCGCGAATAAATCCGGTCGATATCCCCACACCAACAACGTGTCTCCTTGTGAAACAGGAAGCAACTTTGCGGCGGCCACTGTATCGTTGGACATCGCCAAATCGCGCCATTCATGGGGGCGATGCAGCAACAAATCGGTAGCGAGTTGACCATAGCGAGGGCCAAAGCGGATCAACGGAATCAGGAATAACGTAAAGGCCGCACATCGCCACCAGCCTCGGGGAATCAGCAGCAGTCCGCGCGCTCCTAGCAGCACGCAAACCGGTAGGAGTTGAAAATAATAGCGCGGAAAGAATCGCCAGCCAGCGCAGACTGCGGCTACGGAAAGCATCAGCCATAGGGCGAAGCGCCACTGCCGTTCGTACCAAAACCAGACCACCACACCCACCACCAAGGCTGCGTGAAATCCTGCCCAACTAGCTGTTCTGGTGAGGGCTTCCCACATTCCAAACACGTTGGCGGAATAGAGCAGGCCCCATTGCCAAACTTGTCTCCACCCGTCGGCTAAACCACCCGTCGCAACCAACCAACCCAGCCATATAGATGATGCCGCCATTGTTCCCACAAGAAACCAGGGCAGTTGTGCCGCAAGGAAAATGCCACACAGCGCCATCACAAACAAGGCTTTGACATTCAATCCCAATGCCACACCACAAGCCAACCCGCTGAGCAGTGCTTTACCCCGCCAAGCCCAATAGACGGCCAGCACATGAGGCACAATCATGAGCATATCCGGACCCAGCACCATCACTGACGATGGAATCCAAAACGTGAGTGAAAAGGCCATTAACGCCGCTGCTAGCAGAGCCTCCGATTCCCCCCACAGCAGACGCGCGAACAGGAAAATGGACCAGGCCGCCAGCAATACATACAATGCCCCGGCAATGCGCAGAGCAAGCCCGGTGGATGCTCCCCACAGCAGATATATCGCCGGGAAGAGTGGAGGCTTGTCAAACCAAAAGTCCTTATAAATGGTTTTGCCGGCCAACATCTGCAAGGCGGCAGCAGTGGGGTAACCTTCTTCCACCCAAACAATATCCAGGTGACACAATCTTGTAACGATCACCAGCACGGCTATCAAAACCCAAGCCGTGCGCAGATGCATCTACTTTCGCTCCAGCATTTTTTTCAGAGCCACACGGAAATCGGCACCATACAAAGGATCGGCCAAAGCGAATTCTACGAAGGTCTCAAAGTAACTGGGGAAATTGCCGATGTCGTAGCGTTTGTCTATCTTCGGAAGTTTCAACGCCAGAACTCGTTTGCCTTCTTCGCACAGCAACTGCATGGCGTTGGTAAGTTGAATTTCACCACGTTTATCGGGCTTCACACGGCGGATCATATCGAAAATAAGTGGCGAAAACGCATAGCGTCCCGAGATGGCCCAGCGGCTGGGAGCGGCGTTTTTATTGGGCTTTTCCACCAGATTCTTAACGCGAACCCAGTCGCCCTCACCTTCTCCTGGGTCGATGATGCCGTAGTGACTCACATCCTCTTCAGCAACTTCCTCCACCGCGATCACGCAACTGGCGCGCATTTCAGTAAAGAGCTGAGATAAGCGGCTGACGGCTTTGGATTCGCCATTCATCCCCAGAATCGAATCCCCTAAGGCGACAACAAAAGGCAGTTCACCGGCAAAGCTTTCTCCGCACAAAATGGCGTCACCCAGACCTTTCTGTTGGCGCTGACGGGTATAGAAAAAGTTCGCCTGCAGTTCTTCAAACTTCAACTCATCCAGCAATTCCTGTTTGTTGGTGGAAGCAAGGACGCGCATCAATTCCGGGTCACTATCAAAGTGATTTTCAATGGAAGCTTTGTTACGACCGGTGATGAACAGCATTTGGTTAATACCATTTGCCACCAGCTCTTCAGCCACGTACTGCACAATGGGTTTGCGGGCAACCGGTAACATTTCTTTCGGTTGCGATTTGGTCGCCGGCAGCAGGCGTGTGCCATGCCCGGCTACGGGAATAAGAGCGCTTTGAATCACCTTACAAATATATAACGGGTCTGCCACGCGACGCAGTTAAGTTACTATTTTTGTGATGTTAAACACGTCCCAGTGCTATCACAAAATAGCTTGCCCGCGTCTTGCCTGCATTGCGCCAACCGTGTTCTTCATTGGAGGCAACATAGATAACCGAACCGGCCCCAATGGTGGAAAGTTTTCCTTCAATCGTAACTTCAAGGCTCCCTTCACGAAGCATGAGCAGTTCCGGGTGCGCGTGATGATGAGAAGCGTGCGGGGCCATGCCTGGGCCTAGTTCAGTCTGATGCAGGTCGATATGAAATCCCGATAAGGTCAGGCCATCCAACACGTCGCGAGAACGGTTCTGACCATTTTCTTTCACCAGCAGATCTTCAAAACGATAGGTTTGGCTGATCAGCGTTTTGCGGTCGGCAGCGGAGGCGGTGGCGGTGGCAAAGATGGGGAGGAACGCGGCAAGGTTTCTTCGATTCATGACCCTGATTGTATCGGATGCGGGTGAAGAACTTATGAAAACCTATGGGCACCATGCTAAGGTGAAACCAGCCTGGAGGGCCCAATGTATTGTCCCCAATGCCGCGTCACATATCGGGAAGGATTTACAGAATGCTCAGATTGCCAAGTCCCTTTGGTGGCAGGATCCATACCGAAACTTCTAGATTTGTCTGAACCCAATTTGCAACTGGTAGTGGTTCTGGATACCAACGATCCGTTTGCATTCGCATTGGCGAAAGGAACGCTGGAAGAAGCGGACATCCCTTTTTCAGTCTTGAATGGAATCACAACGCTGATGAATGACATTGGCCCATCCGTCCAAAAATGGCTTCAGTTACAAGTGGCACTGGACCGTGAGGTGGAAGTCAGGGAGCTGCTAGCCGCTGTCCTGCAGCCACAATCAGGGGATGAACAAGTATCGTGACAAGGGTTTCAATCGCACTTCTGTTTAACCGAAGTGCTGCGAATCTTCCATTGCATTTTTAATAGGAAACTTTGGTTTAACCCGGTGAATCTCTCCTGGAACAAGAATGGCACAGATGTTTCAGGGTGCGGGACAGGTTGGTGGGTGGATTGTTGAAAGGAATGGAAATGTTATTGCAGATGGGGCGGGAACACATAGATTGTGTAGGCGATTTGACCCGAGCGGATGGATGCTTTCAGGTGCTGACAGCTAGCACCCGCGATTGCAGGGTACGCGGAGAGGGTTAGCTTTTAGTTGGGCGATGGAGGTTTCGGGTCGAACTTTTTTAGAGAGTTAAGAATGTGGAAATGCTCCGTCCAGCAATTTCCCCCGAAAGTTGCCGTGTCCAGTAGAGCCTGACTCCGCTTCCCCAGCCATCTCGAGTGTACAATTTGATCGTCTTGCTGGCTATCAAAAACCAGCGAATGGTAACGTGTCCCTGTTTATTTTTATGCTGTCTCAGCCAAGGGGTTCACTCCAGGTTGACCCTGTTTTTCGACCCTGTTTTTCACTTCTCGATTGCCCCCCTCGCATGGAAATGGCCGAGTCAGACGGCATCTGCTTTTGTAAAGGTTGATCTCGCCTGTACTTTTCACGAGCGTAATCGCAGGCTATTTTTTTGGTCGCCGTGCGCAACTGTTTAGTGCGGCCATATGGACGCGTATTTCGTAGTCCCCATAGTCAAGTTCATTGGTTAAGCATTTCCCAATTGAAGTGATATGGTTATGGTGCCACCCACGATCCCGTTGCCTGCCAGCCGCTATTGGAGTTGTCATTGCGTACTGCGACGTAGAAAATACGGTCGCCCTTAAATGCGCCTGTGAATGTCAACCTTACAGTGAGGACTCCCGGGTTACCATCCAGCCCACTCCAAGAAGATAAGTTCCCGGAGATATACATTGACTGTTATTGATCGTTGTCGTGCTGGGAAAGGTTATGCTGGTCGGCAAGACGTTAGTACCGACGTCGTTAACCAAGTATAGGGTTCGACTGGCAGGAAGAAATGCCATGTAACATGCAGCTCCGCCGTCCAATGCGCTATTCAATAACACATTTAACAATTGGACTGGAATTGCTCCAACTGCCTCCTGACGGGGGTGCAAGAGTGAACGAAAATGTTTGCGACGCACCGGTTCCGGCTGAAGGACTTACACTAAACGTGGGAGTACCAACAAAGAAGGTGCCTGCCGGTTGCCAACCAGAGTTTTGCCCGGCGAGGTCTCTGGCAGCAGCATAAATCACCTTCGCGCCCGCAAAGCTTATGTTAAATGTAATTTTAAGCGATACCGTCAACTGATTTCCAGACATTGAAATCGAGCTTCCCACGGCACTAATAGTGCATTGGCTATTTGAGGCCTGCCCGGTTGAGCCCGGAATTGCTACGGATGCATATGGACCCCCAGCATTCCCAAAATCATCTACCAAGTAAACCGTTGCCCCATTCCCCGAGGGCACAACCGCCACATAGCAGGCATACCGGCCATCCAAAAAGCTGTTAACCAGGAGGTTGATAACGCCCAAATTGGCGTACCCTGGGTTGCCAGACACAATCACTGTAATGGTGGTGGATGTGCCGCTGAGCGGATTCGCAGTTAGTGAAGTTATTGTGGGCAGAGGACCATCAGTGGCGATCACAGTGGCGATCAGACGGTTACCGGCATAAATATACTCCCTCACCAAGGTTTGGCCTTGACTTACTTCCAAAGGCAAGCCCGCCAACAACAGCAGCACCCAGGTTCGTTTGTGGATTGCGCCCATCTTCATGACCCCTTTGGTTTTCATTACGGCTTCCCCGTAGGCACAACAGCCGGACTAACGGTCAGCGTTATGGGTGGTCCCATGCCAAGCCCATTGTTCGTCTGCACAGGGAGCAAGTCACCTTTC
>JANXSF010000040.1 GCA_025352795.1 Acidobacteriota bacterium | reverse complement strand
AAAACTGGAACTGTTGTTCGCTACACTGTGTCATATCAAAGGCCTTTTCCCTTTCTGCTAAAACATGTTTTGATACATATGTTTAGGCTGTTGGTTCAGGCCTTTGGTTACCTCTCTGGTGAGATATACGGGCTAGCGCCGGCGCAGGGGCGTTTATCGGCAATTCCACCCCAGGCGATGCGATTTACGGAGCAGTGGCAACGCCGGAACCGGCCGCTTGGACCTTAAGCGGGCTGGGACTTTGCGGTCTGGCATTGCTGCGGAGGAGGCAGCGCTAGCTCCTTCCCAACATGGGGCGACGCATTGTCCGAATCACCATTGTTACGGAGCGGGTGACCCTGGTCTACCCGCTCCCGTCGGACGGCCCAAGCCAATCCACATTAAGGAAATTTTTATGTTTAGCAAATCCACTTATCGAATTATTATCGCGGCGGCTGAGCTTTTCACGCACTTTACTTAAGCCCAATCCAAACAAGTCTCCAGCGCCATGGAACTAAATAAGGCTTGCCTTGGAGTTGTTGCAAGGCGTCCCGAGCTTTGCCCTTCTATCGGTTACCTTCATTTTGCCAATTCAAAACCACCGTGAATGGCTGCAAAGCTTTGTCCATGGGAACTACAATCAGGAAGCGCTTTCCATCCGGAGTAGGATCCCAACGTGCACCCTCCATCCAGAAAAGGCTTTTCGGGACGCTGGGTTGAAGAGGAGATGTTGATAGAGCTACTGACATCAGCCTTCCATTGCTTGCGCGATAAAAAAGCTCCTTGCCATCGGCCCGCCAGCGCGGCCTTGTTCCCCCTCCGCGCGAAATCAAAACCTTCGGTCCATTTTCCAGGCTGGCGGCGGCAGCGGAAAAGGACTGGAGATAGACTTCCCCCGCCCCGGACTCGTCGGACACGTAAGCAATCCATTTCGCATCGGGTGAAAACACGCCGTCCCGTTGGTTGAATCGTCCCGTGGTCAAGCCGATTGGTTGCGGGGCGACTTCACCTTCCATGCGCAACAACCAGATTCCGTATTTCGCGGCTTGCGCGTTGTATAGCAGATACCGCCCATCGGCGGACCAGGAGGTTGCGCGCTTGCTTTCGCGGGACTTGTATAGCAGTTTTTCGTTTCCTCCGGCGGCATCAATCTGATACAAATCATACTGCCCGGCCCGTCCAGAACTGAGAACAATTCTTCTGCCATCCGGCGACCAAATTGGTGTTTGATTCAGTGCTGGGTAGGTAATCCTTTGGATAACATCGCGGGAGATATCATGAACCCAAACATCCGAATGGTCTCCCAAAGTCGTGCTTAAAGCAATTCGCGATCCGTCCCGCGAAATGTCAGGGGCGGAGTCCATCCCAAACTGTTGGCCTGCCGTCCCAAGCCGCTTTCCTTCGCGGTCAAACCAAGTGAGTTGGCCAAGATTCCCACTCCCTCCGCGGTGGATCAACACATTTGGCGAACCAGCGAAGTACCCATATGCGCGTGTGTTTCCTACATGTTCGGCAAGCTTCCTGATTTCACCAGTAAACTCCAGCCGGGATACATTGAAATTCTGGGAAAATAGAGTGCTTTCTCGCTGAAAGAGAACGATTCCGTTCCCATCTGGGGTGGGCACGAATCCGGCACCAAAGGAAGTCGCAGCCAGACGCTTTAGACTTTGCTCTTCGGGTTTTATGTCGATTGATCCAGCAAAGATCCCCAAGTTATCAGCGGCCCAGGAAAAGCGAAATACAAAAAATGGCGGCCGTCCGGAAGAAATGTGGGCCAGCCATTTACTCGATCGCCCCGGGCAGGGTCCCGTGTTGTAACCACGACGGCTTCTCCACCATTTGCATCGACCCGCATCACGCCCGGCGTCTCCGTTCCGAAAATAATGGTTCCATCGCGGCTGCAATCGCCCCCAAGGACAGTGCTAGAAACCTGTGCAATCAAACTTGTTGGACCACCGTTTAGATCGGTTCTTTTCAATTTACCATCCGCGTAGAAAGCGACAAATTTGCTATCGGGCGACCAGATTGCTCCGATGGCACCCTCGGTGCCGGGTAGCATTCTTGGCAACAACGAATCCAGGGGCTGTACCCATAAACGGTAGCTGTGGTCACTACCTTTTGCTGCGTATACCATTGTTCGGCCATCTGGCGAGACGGAAAAACCTTGGGCTTCTGCAAGGGTCAGTTCGGTGGGAATGGGGATTCGAAATCGCACTAAGGGGGATGTGGGATTCGGAAGGGGCTTGCGGACAAATCTTATTGCCGCGAAACCCGCAGTGGCCAACACGGCGATCCCTACCAAAGCCAAGCTGGACTGCCTACGGGTAAGGTGGAGAGAACTGCCGGATACGGGTTGTACCTGTTCCGCCGCTGGCTGAAGTTCTTCGGTTGAATCTTCACTGGGAGGCGAGACGGTCATTTCAAGAACATGCTCTGGATGTGAGTACCGCAATGCGCCAATAAAACGATAACCGCGTGCTGGAAGGGTTTCGACCCAACGCGGTTGGTCGACCGAATCGCCAAGAGTTTGCCTAAGCTTGTTGATGGCGGCATTCAAGCCGTGTTCAAAATCGACAAACGTGGTCCCATTCCACAAACGTTGTTGCAATTCCTCGCGCCCAACAACTTCGTTGGACCGCTCCAGCAATACTACCAGGATTTGCAGAGGTTGCCCTGTCAAGCGGAGCCGTACGCCATTCTTCCGCAGTTCCCCCGTATTTGCCTCGAACTCAAATGGTCCAAAAATAGTGCGCGGAGATGGATTTGGTTGCGGTTCCATTCTCAATAATGCTCCAGTCCAGCCGACCCATATTAGCACTTGTTGGCCGTGAGGGCGGATGAGGCAGATTGCGAATTAGATGTGTTTTCAATGGGCTACTCAATGAGATTCATTCGAACTTGAAAATGATCCATTGGACATTGAACGCTACCTGAGCAACGGGTTAAATGGTCGGGTACCCACCAAGGGTCATCACAAGGAGATCAAAAATGAATCGGATTATGGTGTTAAAAATTGCAGTATTGGTAGTGACGACAACAGCGTGCACACCGGCCCAGTCGGAAGAACTCAAATGTTCGAATGAGACATTGAAGGGTGCCTACGGGGTTCTGATCAGTGGAACCCGTCCGGCACCATTCGTCCCAGTGGGGCGGCCTGGATACGTTGGCCAAATTGAACAGATTTACGGCACAGTTGTTCAGGTTTACGATGGCAAGGGCAACTTCACACAAGTAGACAATATAAAGGGAAGCGTCTCAGGGATAACAGCAGACCGGCCTGGGAAGGGGACCTATACGGTGAACCCGGATTGCTCTTTCACTGGACTGGTGATCCCAGCCCCAGGTGTAGAAATTCTTAATAAAGGAGTGATTGTCGATGGCGGTAAAGAGTTCCGGGGGAACACGATGACGCCCGAAACAGTCCATGTCCAATCAATTGGCCGCAAGATAAATTAGTGAAATCAAGGGCGGAGCGGCCGGAGAAAAAACTCGAGCCAAACTGTACACTGTTGCGCGGGCAGTTCTTCATTCTGAGGATACTGCCCCGTTTCAAGCCTTTAAGGCAAATCCACAATATCCACCCAATTCGGAGTCTTACCCATTTCATACTCCTTCAACTTGGTCGGGCTTTTCGCGTCCTACGATAGCGCCAAGTACAAAGAAGTTTCACAGACCAAAGAACTAAAACGATTCAAATAGGAAGAACGCATCAGAACATCTTTCGCTGTATTAATGCTTTTTGCTATGGTATGATGTGATTCATGCGCACCACTGTTGAAATTGATGATGATGTGCTTGAGCGGGTAAAGATTCGGGCCAAATACGAGCATTTGCCAGCAGGTCGAGTTATTTCAGACTTGCTGCGTCGGCAACTGGACCAGCCCCCGAACATAGTAATAACCAACGGCATTCCTGTTCTAAAGAGCCGCAATCCTGGGGTACGTGTTCCCAATTCGCAAGTGAGCGACTTCATGGACAGCCTTCTGCGCGAAGAGAGCGGTCTTTGAAAGCTGCGCTGCTGGACGTCAGCGTGCTGTTTGCACTGATCTATGAGCAACATGAACGGCATCGGCATGTTCACGCCTGGTTCGGGGAAAACCACCGTTGGGGCTGGGCAACCTGCGCCCATAATCAACTGTCGGTGATCCGTTTGCTGAGTTCCAATTTCGCCGCCGATCTTAACCTGACTGTACCTATGGCAGCCGCCCTGGTCCGGTCCCTGTGTTCTCACCCTAACCATCAGTATTGGAACCAGGAGGTTGTGCCTTCCAGCGCCGAAGCGTTTCAATGGGATCAAGTTAGGGGGCGCAACCAGCTTCCCGATCTCTTCCTGCTTGCCATCGCCGTCCAAAACAATGGAATCCTGGTGACGCTTGACCGCAAAATCGGCATCGAAGGCGTAACGGGAGCTCGATTGGAAAATCTCGTTGTGCTCTAGAACTTTCCGCCCTCCCCGAACAAAACCGAAAATTAATCCTCTCTGTAAATCCAGCTAGCCCGTAGTCACGTATCAACTTTAGAACCAGCTGCTTAAACCGCAGGTTCAAAGGAAGAAAGGATACCAAAATCTATGTTTACTCAAAGTCTGAAACGAACGTCCAAAAGTTTGATTGCAATGACTTTGCTTGCAGCGGCCGGAACCAGTGTATATGGTTCGAGCCATCGCGAAGCCCTTGCCGTCCTCAACGAGCCGTGCGCCGATAATACCGACACCTATTCCTGGGTGTCCAACGGAGCGCATGACAAGCTGTACCTCATCATGAATTTCAATCCCCTGCATGAACCCGGCCAAGGGAACCAGGGCTTGCGCGCTTGCAATGGTTACCGCTACGAGTTCCACATTGGCAAGGGCACCAGCCTGAAAGACAAAATTGTATATCGTGTTGAATTCACCAACACGCTGAAAGCAGCACCAACACCTGGACCTAACGATGCCCTCGGCGGCGGAAACGAGTTGCTGTGGCAGCTGACCGGCGGTACCGAAACCATGACCGTCACGCGCGTTGCCGGTTCTGAAAATCAGAACGGCGATGGCGACGTTATCCTTGCCAAAGATGTTCCAGTGCTTCCGAATAATCATGGCCCACAAACAGATCGTCTAGTTTACGGTTTAGGCGCATTCAAAGGTTATGATACCGGTGACGCTTCCAGCAGAGAATTAGGTCTGTACGATCAGAATTTCGTCGATACCTACATCAAGCCTCTTTCCAATGGTGGTCGCGTTATAGCCGGCCAATTCGACGATCCATATCAATTGGACGAAAAGGGAATCTTCGACTTAGTCAACTTGAATAGAGACGACCTTGGCGGAATCCCAGGTGCGCGACGTGCACCAGGTAAGGATATTTTCACGGGCTTCAATATCTTTTCCATCGCTTTGGAAATTCCGATGGCCGATGTTTTCCCTAACGGCATCCCCCACAACAACGTTGGCCTTGCCAATTCCACTGATAGCCTGTTGCGTGTGTGGTCCAGCATTAGCCGTCAGGCAACGCAGACCGTAGACGCCAGCAATATCATCACTGGCTTGAAAGGCTCTGGCAGCTTTGTTCAGGTGGGTCGTAATGCCCTGCCATTGTTCAACGCCGGCCTGGTTGGAACTCAGCGTCAGACCATGTATCTGCGCTCCAGCCCACTTACTGATGTCAGCAACTTTGGTGCCGACATCCTTTATCCCGTGCTGGTTCGCGATGCAGATGCACTGGGCATCTACAAGGCTTTAGGCGTGCCTGCCGCATCGGTCACCACGCTCCGCGGCCCTCGCCTGGACATCATCAAGGCCATCAATTTGGGCCGTCCAATCCCGATTGAAGATGGATCCACTGGCGACGTTCTTACCATTGACGCAGCCATTGATTCCAGCTTCCCCAACGGTCGTCGTTTGGGCGGAGGAACATCACCCAATCGTCATCAAGTAAATGTGAACACCGTACTGATCAGCCTGATTGTTGCCGGTGATCCGTCTGCCGGTCTGGCCAAGGGTGTGGAAGTCAACGATAAGGACTTTCTCCCCCGGTTCCCGTTCCTGGCTCCAGCCCACCAGGGTCTGTTGCAGGGTCACGGTGGGGTGAACACTCCTACCGTTCCGACGATCCCTGTTCCTTAGTAGTTAGTGTGTAGCAGTGGAAAGGTCCTCGCTTAGCGGGGACCTTTCTATTTTTCGGTTAGGATAAATCAATGCGTTTTGTTTTCACTTCATCTCTACTTTTCGCGATTGCCCTTGTTCCACTCTGCGCCCATGACATGTGGATTGAACCTGCAACATTCTCGCCCGAAGCAGGGCAGATTGTTGCCGTAAAGTTGCGCGTAGGGCAGGATCTGCTGGGTGATCCACTGCCTCGCAATACGGGGCTGATCAACCAATTTGTGGTTGAAGATGCCACAGGGCGTAAGCCAGTGGTTGGCCGTGAAGGTGCTGACCCTGCAGGTTTCGTTCGTGTGGCCAATGCCGGTCTACTGGTGATTGGATATCGCAGCAACGCCAGTTCCACTGAGTTGGAGGCAGAAAAGTTCAACAGTTATCTTAAAGAAGAAGGGCTGGAGGCAGTGTTGGCGGTCAGGAATAATCGCAAAGAAAGCGGCGCTAAAGCGCGCGAACTCTTTTCACGTTGCGCTAAAAGTCTGGTGCTTTCCGGACCATCCAATGCCAGTCAAACTGATCGACTGCTGGGATTCCCTTTGGAGCTATTGGCTGAAAAAAATCCTTACGCACTGCGTGGTGGTGAAGATTTACCTATCCGCTTAACTTACGAAAATAAACCTTTGGCAGGTGCGCTGGTGGTTGCCATGAACCGTATGAACCCTTCAGAAAAAGTTACTGCCCGCACGGATAAAAACGGTCGCGTGCGACTGCGCCTGCATCCCGGTGGCATGTGGTTAATCAAAGCTGTCCATATGATTCCTGCTCCTGCTGGTTCCAATGCCGACTGGGCAAGCTTCTGGGCATCGTTGACGTTTGAGTTGCGAGGCAAGGTAACCGGATAGTGCTGCAACGCATTTTTGCTCTACTCCTACTTTGTGAATTGACAATTGGCGCGCATGAAATCGGCACTACTCGGGTGTCCGTGGTGCTTCATGAAGGTCGCACTTACACAGTGCAAATTGTGACTGATGCAACCGCCCTGATTGAGAAACTGCAGGCTTCATCGGGTCAAACTCCTGTGACAGAATCTCGTGCCGACCATCTGCAAACGTTGCTTCCCGGTTTCGACGAGAAGTTTCGTCAACGCGTGAAGTTGATATTTGATGAGGCTGTTGTGCGTCCTGAGATCGCTTATTCCATTGGACCGGGAATTGACTCTTCATCGGCTCCTGTCGCAACTATTCTTCTAAGCGGGGAAATTCCTTCCACGGCCAAACGCTTCACTTGGAGCTACGGCTGGACCTTTGCATCCTATGCCATTACCGTGCGCAGCGCAGCTTCGGCTGACCCTGCCACCGTCTGGCTGGAAGGAGGTCAGACCAGCACTCCATTCGCACTAACTGCTGCTGGACCCGCAGGCACGCTGAGCACTGCCTGGCGGTACCTGAAATTGGGCTTTACACATATAATGCCCAACGGATTGGATCACATGCTGTTCGTGTTGGGAATCTATTTGCTAAACAACCGAGCCCGCTCCGTGCTGTTGCAAGTCAGCGCGTTTACCGTTGCCCATTCCATTACATTGGGTTTAAGTTTGTACGGTTTGATTAGCGTATCGCCAGCGATTGTGGAGCCATTGATTGCCCTTTCCATTGCCTATGTAGCGATTGAGAATATTTTTATTTCCGAGCTGAAACCATGGCGGGTGGCGCTAGTGTTCGCCTTCGGGCTGCTCCATGGAATGGGATTTGCGGGAGCATTGAAAGAACTGGGATTACCACGTTCTGAATTTATGACAGCGCTAGTGACGTTCAACATAGGAGTGGAAGCGGGGCAGCTTTCTGTGATCGGCCTGGCCTTCCTGCTTGTCGGATGGCAATTTTCCGATCGGGCATGGTACCGCAGTCGGATCGCAATTCCGGCGTCTGTGCTGATCGCTTGTACGGCAATTTACTGGACCATTCAGCGGATAGGTGCTTAGGCCCAATATCATGTTAGTCTTTTGGAATTGGAATGAAAATTTCGCTCGCAAGCGAGCTGGCAGGCAAAACTGTCTGCCCCAGTGTGCCCAGCATGGGCAGAATCTAGTTGGATGAAAGGAGCCAACCGGGACCGATGATGGTGACCATAGCGAAGCGCAAGGCGTAGCTGCGAGGTGAAGCTGAAAGAAGCGTGTAGCAAACTCTCGACCGTAGGAAGACGAATCGGAATTCCTTCAATTTCTGGATTCAGAATTGGGTGTCTCATATGCTTCGGCAGAAGTTTCCAGGGTAGTTTAGGTGGTTAGAGATGGTGCAGAGCAACAGGATGAGAACATGAAAAAGTCAGACGCGAGTGAAGACCAGTCGGCAGCACAGCTCATCACGAAAAGAATTGCCGATCTGGGGGACTGGCGCGGTGAAACCCTCAGCAGAATGAGCAAGCTGATCAAGGAAGCAGACCCTGACGTCGTCGAGGAGTGGAAGTGGATGGGCACTCCGACTTGGTCGCACGACGGCATTCTCTGCACTGGCGAATCCTACAAGAAAGTAGTGAAACATACCTTCGCCAAGGGGGCGTCCCTTAAGGATCCGGCACGTCTGTTCAACTCCAGTCTGGACGGAAACGTGCGGTCGCGCGATAGACATCCACGAAGGGGAAGAAGTTGACGAATCGGCATTTAAGGCACTCATTAGAGAAGCGGTGGCGCTCAACAGTTCTGGCAAGTTGAAAGTCTCGAAGAAAGCGAAGCCTTAATGGATCCCTACAGGTAGCATGGGCGGAAGAGCGACTCAGTGGTATCACCAATGCAACTGGACAAGCCTCATTCACCTAGACGATCAACACATCAGAAATCTAAGACAGCATCTGATCCGGTGAAATACTCTCCAAACGCTGTGCAGGCGTTCGGCCATCATCTAAACGCCAGTAGTCCGGCTGTTTCTTGAACGGCATCGCCAGCAAGCGTGGCAACGCAACTGACTGTGGATCTCCAAATGCCGCTACGCCGATTACTATTTCCTGCTGGGGTATATTCAGTCGAAGCGTGCCATGAATCCAGTCCCAAAGCGTCAACCCGCTGGACCAGTTGCTGTTGGTTTCCTCCGGAACATTGGAGTGATGCACGGCATGCATTCGCGGCGTCACCAGGATTCGGTTTATCAGCCTCTCCAGAACAATTGGAATGCTGATGTTGGAATGGTGAAACATTACGCAAAGAATAAACCAAACCTGCCAGATGGAAAAAGTGAATGGCGTTAGACCAATGACAACCACTTGGGCAGCTCGCCAGGGAATGGATGCAAGCACCTCCCCAAAATGGAATCGCAGGGCTGTGGAAGTGTCCATATCCAAATCTACGTGGTGCACGGCATGAAATCGCCAAAGAAATGGAACGCGGTGAAGCAGCACATGCCAAACGTAAAACGTGTAATCCATCAGCAACAATGTGATTCCGATATTGACCCACACCGGCAAAGTGAAAATGCCCAACAGTCCCCACTGTCGAGCCTCGACAATATGCGCTAATGTCTGGATTAATGGGGTCTCAATGGCCGCTGACGCAACTGCACCCAAGGCACCGATTGCGAAATTGCGAACCTGTCGCGTTGATTTAGATTCGATATTTTTGCGAAGCGGATGGCGTAATTCATGCCATAACAAGAAGAGGAATGTCCCCACTACAAGCGGTCCAGCGATCCATGGCGAAAGGGTACTCATGACTCTAAATAAGATTATGAATTAGTCGTTGGGATCCAGTTTTAGAATTCAGCATTAACGACCCCCGGCTATCGCCCCAACAATCAAGAATGGCTCCTTGCCTGAAGCCACTTCATCAGGCACGGGACTATCCAACGCCTCATGTGAAAAATCCTCTTCACACGCGAAGAAACGAATAAACGGTCGCCGCTCTTTTGTGACGTGGTCTCGAATGGTGCCGCGCAGCATTGGATACTGTGCTTCAATCGCGTCAACAATGGTCCGTTGCGTTACTGGACTTGGTACATGCAGCAGCAACTCGCCATCAATCCGCCCTAAATTCCGCAGATGTGCGGGAAGCTCTATACGGATCACGATAACGTCTGGACCTCAACAGACAGCACTGCTGGAAGATCGCGCACAATGGCAGCCCACGTGTCCCCAGCATTGGCCGATGCATACACTCCCCCACCAGTAGTGCCGAAATACACACCGCAGGATTCCATAGAATCCACCGCCATCGCATCGCGCAATACGTTCACGTAGCAATCACTTTGGGGCAGCCCATTGGTGAGCGCCTCCCACTCATTTCCACCGGTCTTGCTGCGATAGACGCGTAACTTTCCATCAGGAGGAAAATGTTCTGAATCACTATTGATGGGAACCACGTAAATGGTTTCCGGTTCGTGGGCGTGAACGTCAATCACAAAGCCAAAATCGGTGGGCAGGTTACCGCTGATCTCATGCCACGATTCGCCTGCATTGTCGCTGCGCATTACGTCCCAATGCTTTTGCATGAACAGCACATTGGGACGTGAAGGATGCATGGCGATGCGGTGTACGCAATGGCCCACCTCGGCAACTGGGTCGGGGATGTGCAGGGAGTGCAACCCTTTGTTGATTGGTCGCCAAGTCTCGCCAGCATCGTCGCTTCGAAAAGCGCCCGCAGCGGAGATGGCGATAAACATACGGCCTTGATTTACTGGGTCCAAAAGAATTGTGTGCAGACCCAAGCCACCAGCTCCTGGAGCC
Source organism: Acidobacteriota bacterium (assembly GCA_025352795.1). Classification (GTDB taxonomy): domain Bacteria; phylum Acidobacteriota; class Terriglobia; order Bryobacterales; family Bryobacteraceae; genus JANXSF01. The sequence goes on along the minus strand of JANXSF010000040.1, from coordinate 25,579 downwards.
CAATTTGGTCCTGAACCATGGCCGCGCAATCCGGCGAGTTCGTGCCAACTTTTGCCACCGTCGGTGGAGCGGAACAAAGCGGCATCTTCAACGCCGGCATAGACCGTGTCCACATCGGTCAGCGAAGGTTCCAAGTGCCAGACGCGCTTGAATTCCCAGGGATGCGGCTTGCCATCAAAGAACTGATGCGTACCGGGAATGCCGTCGTACACAAATTTGTTGTCCACCGGTTCCCAGGTTTTGCCGCCATCATCTGAGCGCTGAATCAATTGTCCAAACCAACCGCTGCATTGCGACGCATACAACCGATTGGGATCGACAGGGGAGCCTTTCATGTGATAAATTTCAAAGCCCGCAAAGTGTGGTCCATTGATGTCCCATTTTTCCCGCTTCGAGTCTGAGGTGAGAATGAAGGCACCTTTGCGCGTGCCCACTAATACGCGTACTCCGCTCCGTTGGTTGGCCATAATCGTACTTTCAATCATAATCCACCAGTGTCAATAGTGTGAGGACACTGATCCGAGCCGTGACCGCGAGGGAGCGGTGTTGAGGTATTTGATTGCCTTCGCGGATTATGGGGCGTGATTGTACGGCGACGAATCGGGATCGGCATCACCGTTGTGACAGCTACCGCTCCCTCGCGGTCAAGGCTCGGTATCGGATCTTCCTTCGTGTCCAATTCATGTCTTACACCCCTGTTCCTGGCTATCCAAGGTAAGCTGTTAATAGATGACAAAGAATGTATTGGGTGGCGTCCTGCAGACTTGCTGCACAGAACCGTTGACGGGATTTTATCGCGATGGGAAGTGCAATACCGGTCCAGATGATCTTGGCAAGCATACAATATGCGTTGTAATGAATGACGAGTTTCTGCGGCATCAGGCACTGATTGGGAACGACCTGATCACCCCGCGGCCAGAGTTCGGGTTTCCTGGCTTGAAGGCTGGTGATGGCTGGTGTGTTTGCATTGATCGTTGGAAGCAGTCTTTTGATGCAGGGGTAATTGCCCCTGTGCGTTTGGAAGCGACACATGAAAAGGCATTGGACGTGGTGACTTTGGAAATGCTGGTGAAGAGTTCTCGCTTGAACTAAGCTGCCCCTATACTTAACTAAGGAGATAATTTGATGAATAGATTTTGGATCACATTGGGGATAGCAATCGTAAGCGGATTCGCCCAAGCTCAAACGGCAGCACCTTATAAGATTCTCAAGACGGTAAAGGTTGGAGGTGCTGGTGGGTTTGACTATGTGTACGCTGATGAAGCCGCACGCCGCCTATACATTCCTCGAAGTGGAACACCAGGGCGCATCTTGGTTTTCAATCTCGACACGTTGGAATCTGTAGGCGAAATTCCCAATGCCAGTGCCCGTGGCGCTGCTGTGGATACCAAGTCTGGTCATGGCTTCGGCTCCAGCAAACCGGTGGTGATGTGGGACACCAAAACGTTGGCGACAATTAAGACAATTGACGTCCAGGGCGGCCCCGACGGCATTCTGGCCGATCCGTTTAATGACCGCGTCTACATATTCAGTCACAGCAATCCGAACGTTACAGTGATCAATGCCAAGGACGGTTCCATTGCTGGCACCATTGATTTGGGTGGTGCTCCTGAGCAGGCTGTTTCCGATCTTAAGGGTCACATTTATGTGGACATTGAAGACAAGGAAAACATTGCGGTCATTGACGCAAAAACCATGACTGTAACCGCCCACTACGACCTGACGGGTAAAGGCGGCACCTGCGCCGGACTGGCTATGGATTTGAAGAATCGACTCCTTTTTGCCACTTGTCGCAACCCGCAAACCATGGTGGTAGTGAACGCCGATACCGGCAAAATTCTGGACACTCTTCCTATTGGAAGTGGCACTGATGGTGCCGTGTTCAATCCCAAGACCATGGAGGTATTCAGTTCGCAAGGCGACGGTACGCTGACCATCGTGAAGGAAAAAAGTCCTACCAGCTTTGTTGTTGAACAGACACTGCAGACACCGCCTCGTTCCAAAACGCTCACCTTCGATGGCAAGACTGGTCACGTGATTTTGATCACTGCCGAATTCGCCCCGCCTCCACCGACGCCAGCCGGCAGTCGACCTACGCGCGGCCAGATGGTGCCTGATTCGTTCTCCATTCTAGTAGTTGGAAAATAACCGTCTATCCTATTTGGGACAGATCGCCCGGTCTGTCCTTCCCTCAATATCCACTATTAATCACTTTTAGTAGAACCGATGGTGATGTGATCTTCCACCTTGGTAATGCCCGGTGCAGCCCATGCTGCTTGCATCGTTTGGTCGTACTCAGCTCGTGAGCGAACTGTGCCTCGCAAGCTGGCGATCCCATTCCCAACGTGCACCTTAATATGACTACTGTCCACAATGGCATTGCGTCGCAGTGCCGCTTCGATGAGTGATTTAACGTCTCCCGAAGCCGCTCTGGGTTGAATCACAATTTCATTGTGAATGCCGGTGATGCCGCTCAAAGTGGATAACGCACGCGAGGCTTCTTCCTTTTGCTGATGACGTTCGACACTGCCGGAAAGCGTTACCAGTCCTCCGGAAACCTGCACTATCACGGTCTCTGGCAGTAGGCAGTTCCATTCAAGATTGCTCATGGCGGCCAGCGTGATATCGTCGTCGTCCCGTTGTTGATTAAATGGAATGATGACACGAATCCCGTTGGTAACGTGATTCACATGGACGATACGCCAAGCAGCACGTTCCGCAGAACATTTTTCCCAAAAGCTATCGACGTGCCCACCCAGTTCAACGGCACCGCTCTTGACCACCACGCTGATCTGTTTGAGTTCGGCGTTGAGTTCATAAACAACTTCGTTCTCCACATCATGTTGCAAACCTGTGTCATTCCACATGCTTTGATCCTCGGTCCACTAGGACCCACGTTTTTCCTCACGAGTGTATCAGTCATTGCGGCGGAACGTTTAATTTTAAGAGTTCAAGCCTGTCTTGCATGGCATGGTTTAGGAGACCACTTCGACATTTCCACCACAGGGGCATGGAAGCATCCGCACGGCAAAGCATCTTCCCGTCGTGTACCATTATTGAAATGCTCCGCTGCTTTTTTCTACTCGCAATTGCCACTTCGCTTTTTGCACAGACCAAGCGCAATTTGAAGCTGGAAGATGTCCACCTTCAGAAAACTGTTTCCGATCCCCAGGTGTCGCCTGACGGTCAATGGGTCGCTTACACGGTCTCCACAATTGATCGTGAAGCCGATAAATCAGACACCGACGTTTGGATGACGAAGTGGGACGGCACTGCGCGACTGCGTCTTACCACCAGTAAAGAATCTGAAAATCGTCCGCGATGGAGCCCCGATAATCAGTGGCTTGCGTTCCTCAGTTCGCGCGCTGGAAAGGATGATGGTGCGCAGGTTTGGATGCTCAACCGTCAGGGCGGTGAAGCGGTCCAACTCACCAAAATTGATGGCGGGGTGACTGACTATTCCTGGTCGCCCGATAGCAAACGGCTGGCGCTGGTGGTTGCTCCAAAAGATGAAGACAAGAAGAAAGAAGGCGAAAAAGAGAAGACTGTAAAACCATTGGTCATTGATCGCTACCGCTTTAAAAACGACAACGGCGGATACCTCACTAAGAAGCCGAATCGCATTTACCTGTTCGACATCGCCGCAAAGAAATCGGAACTGTTGACCAATGAAGAGTTCGAAGAAAGAAGTCCAGTCTGGTCTCCTGATGGTTCACAAATTGCCTTCGTCGCTGAGCGTTCCAGTAAGGAGTCCAACAAAGATTTGTGGCAGTTGTTGGTTGTGGAATCGAAGGCAGGTGGCAGTGTCAGGCAACTTACTAGCGGGTTTGGAATTCGCGGCGCAAACAGTAATGTGGCATGGTCGCAGGATGGCAAAACCTTGTACTACTTACAAGGTCGTGAGCCGAAATTTTCAGCCTATGACCGCACCAAGTTAGCGGCCATTCCCGCTGCTGGAGGCTCGCCGCGCATTCTGACATCGAACCTTGACCGCAGTGTTTCGTCCGTTCGAGTGCTGCCCGGTGAAGACCTCAGCGTGTTGGTGACCGACGACATGCTCACCTATCCGGTCCGCGTTCCTAAAGCTGGCGGATCAGTGAAAAAGATGCTCGATGCCAAGGCGTTGGTATCGGCAGTGTCCATGGGTGAAAGCCACATGGCGGCGCTGGTTTCCACCGACGATAAGCCTTCTGAGATATTCGCCTTGGAAGACGGCAAGCTAAGAGAATTGACCAGCCATAACAGCGAGTGGTTGGCGCAAATCAACCTTGGTGAATCGCGCAAGATCAGCTTCAATAACAAAAGTGGAAATGAAGTGCATGGATTGTTAACCTTGCCACCCGATTACAAAGCCGGGCAAAAAATTCCTTTCCTACTGCGTATCCATGGCGGACCCAACGGTCAGGACTCGCACTCGTTCCAGTTCGAACGCCACTTGCTTGCGGCCAATGGTTACGCGGTTCTGGCGGTGAATTATCGAGGCAGCTCAGGTCGTGATGAAGCATTTCAAACCGCTATTTTCGCTGACTGGGGCAATAAAGAAGTGGAGGACTTGCTTGCTGGAGTTGATCATGTGGTTGCCTTAGGAATCGCCGACCCGGCACGACTGGGCATTGGTGGCTGGAGTTATGGAGCGATTTTGACTAACTACACAATTGCCCGAGATGGCCGTTTCAAAGCAGGCATCAGCGGGGCAGGCTCTTCCTTGCAGATTTCTTTGTTCGGCTCAGATCAGTACATTGAACAATATGAATTGGAAGTTGGGGCTCCCTGGAAAGCGAAGGATCTTTGGATGAAGCTGAGCTATCCATTCTTTGAAGTGGAAAAGATAAAGACCCCGACTCTTTTCCTGGGCGGTGAGAAGGATTTCAACGTACCCATCATCGGAGGCGAGCAAATGTACCAGGCATTAAAGACCACTGGCGTTGAGACGCAGTTAATCATTTACCCTGGCGAACATCACGGTATTGCCAAGCCGTCTTATGTAGAAGATCGGCTGAAGCGCTATTTGGATTGGTACTCGAAGTATCTGCATTAACGCGCCGGATGCTTCAGTACTGCCGTCACTCGGTTGACAAACAATTCGCGAAGTAGCGGAAGCCCTCGCAAGAAGTCCAGCCCCCAGGAACAATCGTAGCGAGCCTGGACCAGTTCAAATCCAGAGTCCCGTACCAAACGTTCAAATCGGGAAAGTGACATTTGCGATAGTTGCGCTTCGCTGTATGTACTGGCCCCATCATCGCGATAGTTGCGTCGTACATGCATCACCACTTCTTCCGAAAAGAATAAGTGGACCCAAGGCAATCGGCAAAAATAGGCCATGTGGGCGCCCCATGGTGAATACCAGGGCGGTGCGAATGTGATCAGTACTTGACCGTTGGGCGATAAGCATTGCTTCCAAATTGAAAGGATCTTTTCAGCTTCCATGAAATGCTCAAAACTGTTTTGACTGGTGATCACATCGGCAAAGTACAGCGGAGGAACCTGATGTTCAATCCGCATTTTGTCTCCAGCCGGACTCGCTGCAATCAACTCCGCAGCAACCTGGCAATCGCAAAGTTCAATTTCCACTCCCAATACTGAGGCCGCCCCTGCTTCAGCCATAGCCACCATTTGAAAGCCTTCCCCGCATCCGAAATCCATCACGTGGGCATTTTGAATGCGGTTCCGAAAATCCGGTAAAACTTCGAGCCACCTGTCCAGGGCGTGCGGCAAATTTGTGTAGGATCGCGATCCCTCCGCAAAGCCATTGGGCCATGGCGCATGACAAAACATCGACATCAGACGGGAAAGAAGCACCGTACTTTTTCGTACCAATCGTTCCTCCCATTTGCACCAAAAGGCTTTGCCGCAAGGCGCTTTCGATTTTACAGAATAACATTGTTCGCTTGAAATAACCTTTGAAAGCGTCGGCGGCACCTTCTTCCACTTGCGTCAACCGGCCATGCCCAACGAAAATGGAATATGTCCTCAACTCTCCTCGAAACGCCATCTACCGAAGTGATGGCGAAGTACGAGGCCGTCATCGGCTTGGAAGTTCACGTACAGTTGGCCACTCGCACTAAGATTTTCTGCGGCTGTGCCACCGGCTTTGGAGCTGCTCCCAATACCAATGTTTGTCCTGTTTGCCTGGGTCTGCCCGGTGCGCTGCCGGTGCTCAATCGTCAAGCAGTAGAACTTGCCATTCGCGCTGGCCTGGCCCTCAATTGTGCCGTGCGACCCAAGTCTATCTTTTCCCGCAAGAACTACTTTTATCCCGATCTGCCTAAGGGCTACCAAATTTCGCAATACGATAAGCCCGTGGCCGAGCATGGTTTTGTGGACATTGTTCTAGACTCTGGTGTGAAGCGCATTGGCGTCACCCGCGCCCACATGGAAGATGATGCCGGTAAGAGTATGCACGATGGACATCGTGATTCAGACCGCTATACTTACGTGGACCTCAATCGTTCCGGCACGCCGCTGATTGAAATTGTCAGCGAACCCGACATGCGTTCTTCCGATGAAGCCTATGCTTATCTCACAGAAATAAAGCAGGCCATGCAGTTCACCGAAGTTTCTACTTGCGACATGGAAAAGGGTCACCTGCGTTGCGACGCAAATGTTTCCGTCCGCTTGTGGGGCGCACCCCAGTTCGGCACCAAGGTGGAAGTGAAGAACGTCAATTCATTTCGCTTCCTGAAGATGGCTGTTGATTTTGAGATTCAGCGCCAGATAGGGGTCATTGAAGCTGGTGGAAGAGTGCAGCAGGAAACCAGACTGTTCAACTCCGATACGTTGGAAACCGTCAGTATGCGCAGCAAGGAAATGGCTCATGATTACCGCTATTTCCCTGAACCTGATTTAGTGCCGCTGGAAATTAGTGACACATGGCTGAACCGTGTTAAGTCAGAAATGCCAGAGCTGCCCACCCTGCGTCGGAAGCGTTTTGAAACTGAGTTTGGGCTGAATGAATACGATTCCGGAGTGCTTACACAAACTCGCGAAATTGCCGATTACTACGAACGCGCAGTCAAAGCCTCCACTGATCCGAAAGGTGCCGCCAATTGGGTGATGGGTGACCTGGCCGCCATGCTCAAAGCCGAAGCCAAAGAAATTCACGAATCGCCACTGACTCCTGAAAACCTGGGTGAATTGGTGACCCTTATCGGCAAGGGAGACTTGTCAGGAAAGCTGGCCAAAGACATCTTCCCTAAAATGTTCGCTACGGGGGATTCCGCGCAAGTGATCATGGATCGTGAAGGGCTGCGTCAAATCAGCGACACAGGCGCTTTGGAAAAAATCATTGACGAAGTGTTGGCAGCTAATCCCAAACAAGTGGAACAGTACAAAAGCGGCAAGACAACAGTCATTGGATTTTTGGTGGGCGCGGTCATGAAAGCATCTCGCGGACAGGCCGCCCCTGGGGCTGTAAATGATTTACTGAAAGCCAAACTTTTGTAGATAACTCCCAGTTGAACGAACTATAATCCATCCAAGGGGTTTTCAATGAAACTTTGGATTCTGTTGATCGTCATATCAGCCAGTGCTTTCGCTCAAGGGGTGCGCATCTCTTGGGTCGGCCAGCATGTTACGTCGTTCAAACTTCAGACAATGGGCCGGTGGTAATCACCGATCCACCTGCGGCCAACCCTGGTACATCATTCCGACGCTCAACGCCGACGCCGTTACCATCACTCACAATCATTCTGACAATAACTTTTCTGCAGGCGTCAAAGGGAACTTTACTTTGGTGGATGGTCGCCCGGCCACTGCTCATCAGGAAGTGAGTGCCGCTGGAACAACGTTTGTGATCATCCCCGGCTTTCATGACAATACAAACGGTGCCGCCCGTGGGCAAAATTCCATCATTGGGTGGAATCAGGGTGGCTTGCGTTTTGCACACTTCGGCGATTTCGGACAGGACACGCTGACAGCAGCCCAATTGGCCGATCTCACAGATTTGGACGTGGTCTTTATGCCCGGCGGTGGTGGCCCCACAATTTCCGGCGAAGGTGCCGCTCGCATTATTCAACAATTGAAACCCAAGGCCGCTATCTTGATGCACTTCCGCACCGGGTTGGGTGGAGCCGTACAAACAGGCGCGTTTCCAGAGATGGCCGTACCTTTTACAGGCTTGAAATTCAAGCCATCCAATATGGAAATTAGTAAGGAGAAACTGCCTGCGACACCTGAAATTTGGGTGTTGGAAGTGGCTGCAGATTCAGCCGTAGTGAACGCTGCTTCCAGCACCGCAGGCGCGTCTGTAGCCCCCGGATCGCTTGCCTCAGTTTTCGGGACTTTCACTGGAGTTACTACCCAAGCCGCTGCCAGCTTCCCATTGTCCACCACGTTAAACAACGTGCAGGTTTTGATTGCCGATAAGCCCGTGCCTTTGTTGTTTGTCTCTGCCAATCAGATCAATGTGCAAGTGCCCAACGCATTAGTTAGCAGTCAACAGGTAGTGGAAGTGCGGCTCAATGGACAACGCATTGCACGTACTTCAGTGACGCTTCTTCCCAGTGCCCCTGGCTTGTTTGCCGCAATCGATCAAAATGGCAAAATCCTTTCCGCATCAAGCCCAGTCCGTCGTGGTCAGGTGATCAGTATCTTCGGAACTGGACAGGGTACAGTTTCAAATCCGGTTGCCGATGGTGCGGCCAGCGCGGCAAGTCCTCTGGCACGAACGGTGGATACGCCGGGTGTCTACATTGACGGGACGTCTATCGCCAATCCAGTTCAGCGGCTTAGCCCCTGGCTTTCCAGGACTGTGGCAGATCAATGCCGTTGTGCCCAATGAATCCGGCACTCGAAACGATATTTTGTTAGTTGTCATTCAAGGTCCAGTGAGTAACGAACTAACTATAGCAGTGCAAAATTAAAAACATGAAGTAGATTAGCTGGATACGCGACCTTCACGCAACTTCTGCAAGCTTGGCCAACGCGCGAGCCAATACATCTATCCCCCGTACAATATCTTCGGGCGAAGCATTTTCATCCGGCCTGTGACTGACGCCACCTCGACAGGGGATGAACAACAAAGCAGTAGGCGCGATTCGCGATAGGAATAACGAATCGTGATAGGCGCGGCTCACCATGCGATCAAATTTCCAGGTGCCGCAGCTTTCCGCAAGTACATCCACCACTAGCGGATCGCAATGCGCAGGGGCGTCGGCATTCACAACCTCAATCTGAATTTGCAGACCTCGTGCCGCCTTTACCTTGTCACAAGCAGTGCTCAGTGCGGCTAGCATAACATCACGACGGGTAAGGTCAATGTCGCGGGCATCCACAGTCATTTCCACTCGACTGGGGATGCTGTTCACTGCTCCTGGGAAAATGTTGCAAATGCCAGTGGTAGCCACCGTGTCTATCGATCCACTGGACTTGGCCGCCTGTTCCAGCGCCAACGCAATCTCCGCCGCACCCAGAAACGCATCGCGACGACCCGGCATCAGCACTGCGCCTGCATGGCCACCTTCGCCCTCAATCGTGATCCGCAAGCTGGCCGGTGCGGCGATCGCTGTAACCACCCCAAGCGGCACGCCACGTTGCTCCAGCAGCGGCCCTTGTTCAATGTGCAGCTCGGCAAAGGCGTGGTAGTAACCAGGCTGCAATCGCACCTGTTCCAACGAACCGGTGAAGCCTGCGGCTGATCTGACTTCATTCAACGTTGCGCCCGTCGTATCTTTCAGCCGATCCCCGGCACTGGCGCTGAGACTGCCGCAAAGCAAGCGGCTTCCTAAGCAGCCAATGCCAAAACGCGTCGGCTCTTCAGAAGTGAACATGAGTAACTCAATGGAACGTCGTGGGTGAAATCCACTTTCGCGCAGAGCCTGCATAGCTTCCAAGCCACCAAGAACTCCCACCGTTCCGTCGTAACGACCGGAGTGTGGAATGGCGTCGATATGGGATCCTGTGCCAACTGCGGCAAGCTCCGGTTCCGCGCCAACCCAGCGGATAAACGTATTGCCCACCGCATCTTCCCGCACAGTGAACCCATCGCACAGCCCTTTAATATAGGCCCGCGCTGCAAGATCCACTGGGGAAAATACAACTCGAGTAACGGCTGGTGCTGGAACGTCAGAAAAGCTTGCCAGCCGATCCAACTGATCCATAATCCGATTTCGATTCACTTGCATAACGGGTGCCGATTCCAATCTTTGTAAATCAGATACTTCGCAGGCGTCTTGCCCAAGGCCCCGAACCATTGTGGGCAGTAAGGCCCCATCCAGATAAAATCGCCAGCGGTTACCGGATACCAACATTCACCCAATCGGTAGATTCCGCCGCCCTCTATCATCAACAGACCATGCTCCATTACGTGGATCTCCACCATGGGCAAAGTGGCCCCAGGGTTGAAGGTCATGGTGTTTACAGCAAAATCAAATGCAAAATCAGCGGGTACTAAACAGCGAACTTGTAACGCTTCATCGCCCTGAAGCGCTTGCCCTGTTACCGTGCTTTCCTGTCCTACAAAAGCCTTCGGATGGGCCACGCCACGCAACGGTTCGTACGCTTTTTCAATCACAGCCACACGGCTGATGCCTGCCGATTTCACGCTGTGCTTTTCAACTAAAGGGAGAAATGCATACCCACCGCGCACCAGGGAATGTTTCTTAGTGCCAACCGTTATTTCAACGACCCCGTCAATCACATAAAGAAACTGGTTTGCCATGGCTGGCCCCAACATTCCGCCAGCTTCAAATTCAACGGTATATTCGCTGAACGCCGCACCCATGGCCGGGGCAGCATGCACAATCGCCGTTGCCTTCTTCATGCCCGGCAGTGGTGCTCGCACAAACGTATCGGGAGTCAACAGCGCATGATCCCCTTGCCAATCACTGCGCGTGTGTCCTAGTCTTTGCACAAATTATTCTCCTCCCGCTGGGCGAACCAATTGGCCCATTCGGCTTGCCTGAATCAGGCCGTCTCGATAAATTGTTCTGCCTCTCAAAAGTGTTCTCCGCACAATGCCGCGCAACTGCTTGCCCAGGTAGGGGCTTGATTTGTGACGATACAACAGTTCATCCGCTGAAACGGTATACGGTGTGTCCAGTTCCACCAGTGTACAATCTGCATCCAAGCCGATTTCAATGGCACCTTTATTCAAAATGTGAAATCGCCGTGCCGGTGCCGCCGCCGTTAATTGAGTGATCCTCGATAGCGAAAGCCTGCGTCGATGACTGCCTTCCAGCAGCACCCCTAACGTGGATTGCACGCCAGCGATGCCGCCCCACAACTTAAAGAAATCGGCTTCGGTCTTGAGTTCTGGTGGAGCAGGGGAATGGTCCGACGCAATGATATCCACTCCATCGCCTAACACGGCATCCCACAAAGCTTCGCGCTCTTCTGCGGATCGCAACGGTGGTGAACACTTTGCCGCTGCACCAATTTCTTCCAAATCCTGTTCCGTGAAAAACAGATAGTGCGGACACGTTTCAATGGTCAGGTCAACGCCCGATGCCCGCAGTTGCACAGCCAATGCCACCCCACGTCCGGAACTTACATGGACAATGTGCAGGCGCGCCCCGGTCTCTTTGGCGATCAACGCAGCCCGCTCGATTGCTTCCAGTTCCGCCAGAAGGGGTCGGGATTCAAGATAGTCTCGCACCCCTTTTCCACCGCTGGAACGGATGCGCGCTGTCAACGCTTTGGTCATCTCTTCGCTTTCTGCATGCACCGCCACAGGCAGACCCCAGCGTGCTGCCACAAGCATGCCTCGCTGCAAAGTAAGATCATCGGCCCGCGCAAATTCAGGCAGACCAGAATCACACATAAAAGCTTTGAAGCCGATCACGCCACACTCCGCCAGTTCGTCCAGTGATTCCAGATTGTTCGGCGTCAGCCCGCCCCACAACGCAAAATCCGTAACCGAAGATTTATCCATGGCCTGATGCTTCAGCTCAAAGCTAACCCCGTCTAAAGTGCACGGCGTCGAATTCAATGGCATGTCGAAAAACAAAGTACCACCGCCTGCAGCAAGCGCACTGCTACCCGTCGATATACCTTCCCAATGAGTTCGCCCTGGTTCGTTGAAATGCAAATGCACGTCGATCAATCCAGGGAGCACGGCAAGGCCATGAGCATTAATCTCAAGCTCTGCCCCAGGCAGTTCCGGACCCATTGCGCAGAATCGACCGTCTTCCACCGCCACATCCGTAATGCGTGCGCCAGTGGCGCCCACAACCAATCCACCACGAATCACAACATCAGCCATGACTCATCTCCAACTGTTCCAAAAAGGCCAGTCCCACTTGCACTGCTGCATGCACATCTTCTTCCAGCACTGTTTCGCTAGGATGATGGCTGATCCCACCCGGTGATCGTAAGAAAAGCATTGCCACAGGAACACTCTGTTCCATAACCATAGCGTCGTGCCCAGCGCCGCTGGCCATGGAATGAAATTCATAGCCAGACGTTGTCAGAGCGCGCTTCAGGGCATTTCTCAAATCCGTATCGCAGGCCACTGAGTGAGCATCCATCAACGTTACAACATCCACGCCAATGTTTCGATTCTTGCCGATGCCTTGCGCCGCTTCCAAGAATACTTCTGCCATATGCAAGCGCGTGTAGTCATCTGGATGGCGGACGTCCAATCTGGCTCGCACCTCGCCTGCTATCACGTTACCCGCCCCTGGCAGCACTTCCAGACGTCCAACCGTTGCCACTAAGCCAGGTTGCCCTTTGGCGACTTCCTCTACTTTGACGATCCATTCCGCCGCTGCCGCCAACGCATCGCGACGCAGGTTCATTGGTGTTGTCCCAGCATGGTTCGCTTGTCCCCGAAAGGTTACTTCATAACGGCTTTGACCAACAATAGAGGTGACTAACCCCAGTCCCACATTCCTGCTTTCAAGTATCGGTCCCTGTTCAATGTGAAACTCCAGGTAACCCAAAACTCTATCCGAATGCACAACTGCCCGGCGAATATTTTCTGGCTGCAAACCGAAATCGCGAATTGCCTGCGCCATTGTGATTCCCTGCTTATCCTCTGTGGCCAGAAGCTCCGCAGTTAGCGTTCCCACCAGGGCGCGACTACCAAGAAACGGTACTCCAAAGCGGACACCTTCTTCTTCAGAAAACGCCACCACTTCTATGCCGAAATTCATCTTGTGGCCAATCAACGCCTCTATTAATTGAATGCCCAAGACCACGCCCAACACACCATCGAACGCACCGGCATTGGGCACTGTATCCACATGCGAGCCGATCAACAGGCAAGGCGCATCATCGTCAATTCCCGGAAAATGACCGTGCAAATTGCCCGCATCATCCACCCAAACCCGCATCCCCAGCGGCTCCATCCATTCCCTTAACGTCTGATGAACACCATGCATAGGTGCCGATAAGAACGTTCGCGTAATCACGCCAGGCTGTTCACTGAATCCCGCCAAGTAGCGACATTTTTCGATTGCCGTCATATTATGATCCCCGATAGGTGCTGTAGCCGTATGGCGAAACCAGCAGCGGAACATGATATTTGCAGGTGATATCGGCCACCCCAAATCGGATTACAACTTCGCCTAAAAAGGGGGGCTCCGGTGTTGCAACAGCTTGTGCCTTGAAGTATTCCGCAACATGAAAAATCAACTCATAAATCCCTTTCTTAAAATCATCCCCAGTCAGTAGCGGTGAATCCGTGCGACCGTCCGCATTGGTAATAACCGTCTTCAGCAGTTGACCTTCGCAATGCAGATCAACGCGCAAGTTCGCAGCAGGACGCCCCGTGGATAGATTCAGAACATGTGTGGAAAGTTGACCCATATGTTTCCCGTTAACAGCAGCTAGCGTTTCATTGTAAGTCCCAAGCATCCGTAAGGCGGTCGCGGATCGGTGAACACTCCTAACAAATCACCTTGCTCAGCTACCGTATCCCAGGTGCGGTTGTTCGCCTCCAAATGAATCTGTTCTATTGCAGGAATATCGGCCAGCATCTTCGTTCCCAATTGATGAATCACCTGCTGAATACTGCCCGATTCAAACCCATGGAACACTTCATGCACCATACGACGCACCATCGCTGTGATTGCACCTTCGCTGTATCCAGCCGCAGGCGTTCCGTAGGTCCACTCCAAGTCCAGCCACATATGCAATGGCCGATTAGTGATGTCCGGCAATGTGGTGTATTCATCGCGAACAAAGCCATGAAACGCGCTGCCACCCAAGCGCAGCAAGCGGAAGCCATGAATTCCAGAAGTTAGTTCAATCAGCTTAAGACCAGCTCCGTTGCGTCCAATCTCAATCCGCGAGTTCGCTCGTTCCGGACCTGTAGGCGTGAACGCAATGCTGCCGTCAACAATTCCGTCATAAGGAACTTCGTTGATAGATATTTGGATTCCCGCCGCCTGCGGATACTTAGGCATAAACTTCTCAGCTAAGAATCTGCCGAAAGATTCCAAGTCGTAACCATTGAAATTCATCGTCTCCCGTTGAATGAAGTTCTTCATGGAATCAGTTGCAATCAGGCCCGTATTGTCTCCCGTTATGTAAGTGGGAAGAAATGCGTCTCCATAAATCAGCATCAATACATTCGCGCCGAACACTGGACATTGTCCTGCAGGAGTTTTTCCATCGCGATTCAAACGGTACACAACAACATCACCCTTACCGTAATAACTATGTTTCACGCCGCTGGCGAATGTGTTCATAAAATCTCTCCGGACAATCGGAACCAGGCAATTTGCGCAATCTGCTGCAACGCCATGGTCCGCTCTACTTCTTTCTCATTCAACAAGCGTACTTCCAGAGCACGCAGGATCTGCTGCTTTGAAGCACCCTTCACTGCATAAATAAATGGGAATCCAAACTTTTCCCGATACCCTGAAGTCAACCCATGCAATGCTTCAAACTCACCGGCACTCAGATGATCCAGCCCCACACCAGTTTGCTCCCCCACTGAAGCGTTGCTCATTTTCGCTTTTGTCCCCAGGTCTGGGTGGGCGCATATAAGCGCTAACTGCTCCATTTTGGAAGCACCATCCACCACTGCAACCATAGCACCGTGCAATTCCTTGCTATTCGAAAACGGTTTCGAAATCCATACCCGTTCCGCAACCCACGGCGAGTGCTCAAAAACCCACCCCAGTGCTTCAATAAAAGGTGCTTGCTCCATGGCATTGAGTTCACTCAACGTCATGCTGCTTCCTCATAAACGACGCGACCTCTTACAAATGTTCCAGCAATATTGTCTGCACTGGCCAGCGTGAACAGTGCTGCCAAGGCGTGGTCGGCACTTTCCGCATGGCGAGTTACTGCTGCCAGCACTGTCCCATCGCGAGGCTTTATATGGACGAAATCTGCGGAACGGCCAATGCTGAGATCTCCTGCATCGTGCATCCCCAAAGCTTCTGCCCCTGCTCGAGTCGCCAAGTACAACATGTGCGCCGGGGTTAGCCCAAATCCATTTGGCGACAGGCGCTGCATTAAGTATGCCTGCAATCCTTCTTTCAACATGCCGAACCCAGTGCCTGCACCCACGTCCGTTCCCAACGCCACTCGGACGCCGTGAGTCACATGGCGCGCCATGCCGAACAATCCACTTCCCAAGGCAGCATTGCTCGCAGGGCAATGGGCCACCGTCGATCCGCTCCGTGCCAGTCTGTGCAATTCGCTGTCTGTTGGGTGAACGTTGTGGGCCAGCACGGAACGAACTCCCACCAATCCAAACCTTTCGTAAACAGCAAGGTAATCGCCAGCCCATGGGAACAGCCGCGCTACTTCGCGAATCTCATCGCCATTCTCATTCAAGTGCGACTGAAAAAGAACACCGGGATTTTCCTGCATTAACGTCTGGCAAACTTCCAACATCGCCTCAGATGTCGATAGAGCAAAGCGCGGTGTCACGGCGTAAAGTAACTCCCCATGGCCATGGTACCGTTTGATCAATCCGCTGCTTAATTTATAAGCTTGCTGCGGGGACACATGTAATTCCGGCAGTAAACATTGGTCAGAAAGCACTAAACCGCTGACGATGCGCAAGCCCGATCGGGCCGCCTCGTCAAAAAAGATCTCCATCGCTGAAGCAAAATGCGCGCCAAAAACCATTGCTCCAGTGGTCCCGTGGCGCACTAGAGCGGTCAGGAATTCCAAAGCGATCATTCGCGCATAGGCCGTGTTCGCCATTCGTGCTTCTTCCGGCAATGCACTATTTTTTAACCATTGAAGCAGTGGTTCCCCTAGCGCCCCCAGCACCCGCACCTGCGGAAAATGGACGTGTGTATCAATGAAGCCCGGCAACAGAAAACTGCCCCGCCAATCGCGAACTGCCGCCTTGGGAAAACGTCGGGTGATGTCGCTGAATTCACCTAAAGCTGCCACCCGACCGGCTTCGACAAGAATGCCGCCATCGGCAAATACTTCCAGTGCATTCACTTCGCGAAATGGATTGCCGGGCGTGTGGAAAATGGTTGCCCGGTAGAGTTGGCTAGGCATCTTCAGCTTGTCCTCTTGCCTTGGAACAGGCGAAGTAGATCCGTTCCGGGGTGGCAGGCGAATCCAGTTCTACAATGCCGCCATCTCCAAACGCCGCAATAGCACCACGGATCGCTTCCCGCACAGAAAGCGCCAGCATCAAGGGTGGTTCACCAACCGCCTTACTGCCCAGCACCACGCCGGGTTCTGCGGCGCGTTCCAAAATTCCAACATTAAAAACTTCCGGCAGTTCCATCCACGACGGCAACTTATAAGTGGACGCCCCATTGGTTGCCAGACGACCCTTCGCATCCCACACCAATTCTTCCAGAGTCAGCCAACCGGCACCTTGAATGAAGCCGCCTTCAATTTGCCCCCGATCCACAATCGGCGAAATTGAATTTCCTGCGTCCTCTAAAATGTCTACCCGCAAGGTCCGCATGTCACCAGTAAAGCCATCCACTTCCACTTCAGCAACTGCGGCCCCATAGGCGTAATAGTAAAAAGGATGCCCTTGGCCCGTTTTAGGATCGTAGTGAATTTCCGGCGTCTTATAGAAGCCACTGGCGAACAAAGGTAGCCGTTGACGGTAAGCCGCTTCCACTACTTCTGCGAAGGTCGCTTTCTGTTGCGCTGCAAGCACAATCCCCTGTTCGAAATGAACCTCATCCGGCAAACAATTCAGCATGGATGCAGCCACCGGTGCCAGCACTGCACGCAACTTTGCACAGGCGTCAAGCACCGCCGCCCCATTTAGATCGGTACCGGATGAAGCCGCCGTGGCCGATGTGTTGGGAACTTTTCCAGTGCTGGTGGGCATAATGCGAATTGCACCCAACTCCACGCCCAGCCCATCGGCGGCAATTTGTAGGATCTTCGTTTGCAGCCCTTGCCCCATCTCAGTGCCGCCATGGTTTACCTGAACACTGCCATCGCGATAGATCAAGATGGTTGCTCCAGCCTGATTGAATAAAGTTGCCGTAAAGGAAATGCCAAACTTCACCGGAGTGATGGCAATGCCACGTTTGTGATGTTCGTTCTGCTCATTGAATTCCGCCACTTGTTGCTGCCGGGCAACGAAATTGCTTGTGCTTTTCAATTCATTCCAAATGCGTTCAATGCGGCTGGCGTCTTTCACCGTCTGCCCATAATGCGTGGTCTGACCTTCAACGTAGAAGTTACGCTGGCGGACTAATTCCGGCGGTAATTGTAGAGTGCGGGCAATGCGATCCAGAATGTCCTCGATCACTAACATTCCTTGCGGTCCGCCGAAACCGCGAAACGCTGTTTGCGATGTCTTGTGCGTCTTCACCACATAGCCGGTTATATCCACCGCAGGCAGAAAGTAACAGTTATCGGCGTGAAACATGGCTCGCCAAACAATGGGCTCTGAAAGATCAAGGCTCCAACCGGCGTCAGCGTACAATGCAAGATGGAGCGCTTCCAACTTCCCGTCTGCGGCAAATCCTACTTCGAACTTTGTCAGAAAAGGATGTCGCTTGCCCGTAAGCATCATGTCCAGCCGTCGCGGCAATCGCACACTTACCGGACGTCCCGTCTTCTGCGCTCCCAAAGCAGCCACAGCCGCCCAGGTATTGGCCTGTACCTCTTTGCCGCCAAACGCTCCGCCCATTCGCAGGCATTCCACCGTCACCTGATGCTTGGCTACGCCCAACACACGGGCCACAATTTCCTGCGTTTCACTGGGATGTTGGGTAGAACTGTGCAATGCCACGCCCCCCGATTCATCCAGCCAGGCTATTGCTGCCTGCGTTTCCAAGTAGAAATGTTCTTGCCCGCCAATGTGTATTTCCCCCTTCAGACGATGAGCACTCTGCGCCAATGCCGAAGCCCTATCGCCTCGGGACAAGCGCAATGGTGGGGAATGGAAACTGTCAGCCTGAATTGCAGATTCAATGCTAACCAGTGGCGTCCGTTCTTCGTAACGGACAAGCACCGCCGCCGTTCCCAATCGTGCAGCTTCCAATGATTCTCCCAACACCCACATGACCGGTTGACTATGAAACAGAACTTCCGTGGGGAACAATGGTTCATCATGACGGTTGGGCCCCGTATCGCCTTCACCGGGAACATCGCTCGACGTCAGTGTGGCCACAACGCCTGCGACGGCCAACGCCGGTGCCGTATCGATTGTCAGCACTGCCGCATAAGCGAAGGGCGACATCACTGGCCAGGCATGCAGCACGCCCGGAAAACGACTTAGTAAGTCATCCGTATAAAGAGCCGAGCCTGTAACATGTCCCCCAGCGCTTTCATGCGCCATGGGTTGGCCTGCGGACTTCATCGTTCGCACCAGAATTTTTTGAGTAACGTTTGCGCCATTGCTAACCGGTAAGCTGAGCTACCCCGATGATCGCTGAGCGGTTTTAACTCACTTGCAATGATTGCTTGTGCTTGCTTCACGGCCAGTTCATCCCAACGTTTCCCTAAAAGGCTTTGTTCGGCTTCTGTAACTCGAATCGGAACTGCGGCCACCCCGCCATAGGCCAACCTTGCCTGCGCAATGCGGCCATCCGCGTCAAAATTCACAGCAAAACAGGCGGCCACCGTGCTGATGTCGTCCATTCGTCGTTTAGCCACTTTGTAGAACCGGGCCTGGTTTGGAAATGGCTTGGGGATGATAATGGAAACGATCAGTTCCCCAGGCTCTAGCTGAGTTTTACGGTATCCCAGAAAGAAGTCTTGCAGCTTCACACGTCGTATGCCGTTCGCTCCGCCTAGCTTCAATTCCGCATCCAATGCCAGCAACATAGGAGCCGCATCTCCAATGGGGGACGCCGTTCCCAAATTGCCTCCCAATGTTGCCCGGTTACGAATTAAGATGGATGCGAACAAGGGCAACCATTCGCGAGCCACTAGCGGCGCATGTTCCCAAAGAAATTCGATTTCCGAAAGCGGCAGCCCAGCCCCAATTTCGACATGGTCCGCAGCATCCTGAAAGACTTGCAACTCAGCCACCGCATCAATGCTCATCAGAACCGGCCAACGCTTGTAGGCCAGGTTCGATTCCACAGCCAAATCGGTGGCACCGGCCAGAATCTTTGCATCAGGATACTTTTTCAGAAAAGTGGTGCACTGGGCCAAATCTCCAGGTCGTTCCAATCTACCCTCAATCGATGTGTAGCTGACCGGAATCATGCTGGGCGCAGGTGAGCTCAATCGACC
The DNA here is from genome assembly GCA_025352795.1 of Acidobacteriota bacterium. Taxonomy (GTDB): domain Bacteria; phylum Acidobacteriota; class Terriglobia; order Bryobacterales; family Bryobacteraceae; genus JANXSF01. The sequence continues at coordinate 6,001 of JANXSF010000040.1, read as the reverse complement.
ACGAAAGGAATCGTCAGGAGCGGGTCCCAGGGAAAGTGCTGCATCGCGAATGGGACGGTATCCGGTGCAACGGCACAAATTGCCGCCCATAGAGTGCGGATCGCAAGGGCCTGCGCGGCCGGGTCGGTATTGCTCAGCGAATAGGCTCATCACAAAGCCCGGAGTGCAATAGCCGCATTGCGATCCCCCAGCTTCGGCCATTGCGAATTGCGCTTCAGCCAGTTGCTTATTTTCGTTAAGTGCTTCTATTGTAAGCACTTCCTGCCCTGCTAGAGTTGGGAGAAAGAGCAAGCAACTATTCACCGGAACATACTTACTTCCGGTACCGTGGGGTCGCACAAGCAGCACGGTACACGCACCACACTCACCTTCGGCACAGCCTTCTTTTGATCCTGTTAGCCCGTTGCTTCGCAACCATTCCAGCAATGTGGTTTGTGGACGGCACTGCGGTAACTGGATTCGACGGTTATTGAGGACAAAATCCATCAGACCCGCTATATTGCTCCCCATCAGATACTCCCTCTATTGTATCAACCCATCCCTCCATTTTTCCCTTGACATTCAACACTATCTCAGTGCACACTATAATCATCATGAACCTCACCCTCAACGTTGACGAAAACCTGATCGAACGTGGCAGAATGGTGGCTCGTTCGCGCCACACAACACTGAACGCGGCGTTTCAGCAATGGTTGCAGGAGTACACTTCAAAAGCAGTGGATGTTGGCGAATACGATGCTTTAATGAGCCGTTTGAGTCACGTCAATGCGGGCCGCACTTTTACGCGCGATGAGATGAACGAACGGTCTGACCGGCCTTTGTCCAGCGCACAATCTGCGAGCAACCAATAACGATGAGCAGCGTTCGCTATTTTTTAGATACCAACATCATCGTCTACAGCTTTGAAGATAGTGAAAAAGGCGATATTGCCAGAGATCTGATCCGTGAGGCGCTTACCTCTGGCATCGGATTGATTAGCTATCAGGTAGTGCAGGAATTTTTTAACGTAGCCTTCCGGAAATTCCACAAGACCATGTCTACTGGGGAGGCTGAGGATTATTTCCGCGCCGTGCTGCGGCCCCTGCTTTCAGTGCATTCTTCGGAGTCTTTGATCGGTTCCGCCATGCGTTTCCATTCACAGTATCAAATGGCTTGGTACGATTCCTTCATTCTTGCCGCCGCCATAGAATCCAATTGTGGCATCCTCTACAGCGAAGATATGCAGCATGATCGACGATTTGGAACACTCAAAGTGGTCGATCCGTTCCGCGCCTGATTTCTTACTGCCTGTTCTGTGCTTCCTATTTCCCGCAAAATCGTGTAGCGTATAGAGGAACTCGCCATGAAGAAAATCGAGGCTATTATCCAGCCGTTCAAGCTTGAAGAAGTGAAGAACGCGCTCAAAACAATTGGGATTGACGGTATGACCATTACCGAGGTGCGCGGCCACGGTCGTCAAAAAGGTCACAAGGAAGTGTATCGCGGCAGGGAATATCAGGTTGACTTAATCGCCAAAGTGAAATTGGAAATGATCATTGCCGACCAACGATTAGATGAAGTCACCAAAGCCATTATAGGTGCCGCCCGTACAGGCAAGATTGGTGACGGAAAGATTTTCGTCTACGAAGTGGGCACTGCAATTCGCATTCGGAACGAAGATCGTGACGAAGTTGCTCTATAGTCTATAAAAGACTATCCCCGAGCCGCTTTCATCCTTGCCATCACACGATTGGCAGCCTTTGGAGCGGGCTTAGACACTGGTAAATTGTGAAACCAACTGGCCATGTATTCATCGGTCACCCGTTGACGGGACATGATCCATCTGCGCTTAGCCCATACTCGATTCCAGTTTTCACCGATCTTCCAAAAAGCCTTCAGCGAACTCAGTTCCACTGTACAGCAGGCAGCAACTACGACCATATCGCGTACTGTGATCTGAAGCCAGTTACGACGATACAGGTCGCCAGTCATATTCTTTATGCGCATCAGGAAGCGATTCTTCACGGAATGCATATTGATTTCTGGCGGCAACGCCCTGCGAATTCCGGGTAGAACGTTGCGCACGTGATATCCCTTTGGGTGCGGCGTATACAAACAACGCCAGCCCAGCAATTGGGCACGCCAAGCAACATCGGCATCTTCACGATAAACAAAGAAATCAGAATCGAAAAACTCGCCTTCAATGGAAATGTCGTCAATCATTTCCCTGCGATACAAAGCGGCAGCAGCCGTTGCGCCAAAAACGTATTCAAAATTGTTGAATTCGCCACCGTCCACTTCCTGGCTTCCACGATCTAAATGCCGAAGCATCGGCGTGAAAAACATGCCCGTGGAATCGATCAGTGGTTTGTCGGGAAGCTCAAAATTTGCGCGGATGGCCAGCAGTTTGCCACAAACTGATCCAACCCGTGGATGCAGTTGGCCGGCATCTACCATACCTTGAATAAACCCAGGCATCATCAAGACATCGGGGTTCAAGGTAAGCACCCATTCCCCACGACTCAGCCCAATAGCTTGGTTTTGAGCGCCTGCAAAACCAATGTTTTCATCATTATAGATGATGCGAACATGATCTTCGAATTGCTCTAGAATGTCAATTGTGCCGTCGGTGGAAGCGTTATCAATGACGATAACCTCAAGGTCGGGGTAAACCTGATCCAGCACCGATTCCAGGCAACGCTTAATGAACCGGCCGCTGTTGTAAGTGACCAGCGTTACCGAAACCATATCGTTTGTAGGCAAAAGTTACGATCCCTCTGTTTTAACAGCTTTATGCGCATCGCCCAAAAAGGGTCAATAGTGCTTTACTACAAACTCCCCACCAAACAGTGACTGGGACGAAATTTCGTTGCCCGATTATCCCCGCAACACACCGTGGTCCAGCACTTAGTAATACAGCCATCGCAACTGAGCGACGCTCAACATCAGACAAATGCTTGCAACTGTATCTAAGAAGACTACCATACCAAGCCGTCACACGGTTAGAATATGGCATTTTTCCAACGGAATGTCCACCCACGTGCCTAGCCGTACTGCTACTAACGTACCGGATTCTAACCCCATGGTTATAAAGCCGCTTACAAAAATCGACATCTTCAAACCAAACCGGATAGTAGCCTTCATCGAACCCGCCCACAGCTTGCCAAACGTCGCCACGTACCATTAGAAATGCACCGGCTGGCTGCTCAACAATAACGGGGTTTTCCCCCAAATACCTGTAATTGCGGTTTATCCAGTTATTACTTAGGAGTCTATTAAAGCTCAGCACTTCAAAGACCAACACTGTTGAAGTCGGGAATCGACGGAGTTGAAAGCCAGTTTGTGGTTTTCCTTTAACATCTTGCAGCATTCCACAAGCCGCCCCATGTTCCACACAAGCGGCTATAAGTGGGTCTATCGATGAGGCAATTTCGACATCAGGGTTGAGCAAAAGTATACAATTTACATCCCCCACCGCCCGGTATCCCTGATTTGCCGAATGCCCAAACCCGAAATTCTCCAGATTGACAATCACTAAAGAAGCACCAGCCGCCTTGGCCTGATCTACCGAATCGTCTGTCGATGCGTTATCTACCACCACCACATCAATATTTTGAGCCAGGCAGGATCGAATGCATCGTCCCACCACTTCGCCCGAATTGTAGGTGATCACAATGGCCGCAGTTCGATTCATGTCAGTTTGAAATAGAGCCGCCAGAACATGTCTCGCGGTGGTGTGCCTTGAAGTTTGGCAATCTCCCGTTCTTGTCGTAATAGAAAGTCGGGGCGGATGTGCGGTGCCTTACGACGCATACGCCGAAAACCAGCCAGCCCCTCCAGTTTTCCGCGCAATGCGGCCCACCCTGCACAATGGAAAAAGGCCAGTCCGACAAAAAGCACTTGCGAAATAAGCACTGCCCAAGTCATTCGCGGAAAGTGGCGCGCTACAATCCAAAGTTGATTCCTGGCTAATTGCCGCGCGGTTTCCGGATGCCAAGCACCACGCGTCGCCGATCCTAAATGAATGCCCACCGCCGTTGGGACATACATCCCCCACAGACCAGCTTCCACGCAGCGCAAACCGAATTCCACGTCTTCCAAATAGCTGCCAAACTCTGCTTCCAGCGGCCCTACACGATCAAACAGCGCGCGCCGAAACAGGCCAGCCGTGAAGGAAGGGAAGTCCATTTGCTCGGTGACATTGCTCGGCTTATCATCGGCTTCCCCATGCCGACCGCGCCATGCGCAACCTCCGCGAGAGATCAGGTCAAAAGTGCCGTCAATTTCCCCGACTCTGGTCCCGCTCATCAGCTTTCCAGCGGCAAACCAGATACCCAATTGCATCATAGACAGCAGTTTTTCCAACCAATCCACAGGCAGGCGGACGTCGTTATTGACGATCAGCACAAACTCCGTCTCAACAGCCTGAATTCCACGATTCACGGCCCGGGCGAAGCCAGCATTTTCGCCCATGACAATGACCCGCACCCCTGCCCCAGTGGCCAACGCTGCCGTTTGGTCCAGGGAGCCGTTATCTACTACTATGATTTCCTTAAGCGGTACCGATTGGGCCACCAAATCATCCAGCAACTGCGCCGTCAACTCCCAGCGGCCATGCACCGGAATGACGGCGGTCACTTGGTTCATTGAAATCGTTTCCTCAGCAGAAACAGCAGATTATGAATGCCATCGCGCCAGGGATTTAGTTTGATTTCACCCAGCCGCGACGAATATTGAATAGAGATTTCCGCAAAACGCACTGCCGAATTCTTCAACGCTTCAATCTTGATCTCTTCAGAAAATGCCATGCCGTCACTATCCAGCCGCATACCTTCCAGAATGGAGCGGCGAAATACCCACATGCCCGATTGCGAATCGCGCACCCAACGGAAGAACAGCAGGCTCATGGCCAGGGACAGAGCAAAGTTGCCGAACTTGTGCTTGAAGCTCATGGCCTGGCGGTCGCGCACGGGGAATCGGGATGCGTTGAGGAAATCCACTTCCAAGTGAAGGAACGCTTCAAGCAAATAGGAAATCGCATCGGGCGGATAGCTATGATCGCCATCCAGAGTAACGATCACATCACCAGTAGCCTGACTGAAGCCTTTTTTGTAGGCACGCCCATAACCGCGCACCTGTTCACGAATCACCTGAGCCCCCAGCGATTCGGCAACATCGGCAGTGCGGTCGGTGGAGTTGTTATCGACGACAATCACCTGATCGACAAACTCCGGCATACGCCGTAGCACCTTTTCAATGCCTTGCTCCTCGTTGAGACAAGGAATGATGACGGTTATGCGAATGGCTTTGTACAAAAGGCTATTGTAGCGGAAATGGGTCGGGCAAAATCCAGCCAGCTTGATCTTAAGTTTTTCCTACTCCCCAATCAAAATAGAGCCAACTCGCACCAATTAGAATCAGACAACTGCCAATCTGCCCTTCCTTTTGTTCTGTTGGAGTGGAACAGTAGAAGGCTCAGTCTGACTCGGTTTGAATGTTGTTGGCTCCGGGGGTATTCGCTGGCAAGGAGAAAAAAGGATAAAGTGCCTATCTCGGCTCTCAAACCTCTTACATTGTATGCAGAGAGCCCCGATAGCGACCAATCCTGCCCAAAACGTAGCAGGTTCAGGTACGGTTGAGCCTGGAAGAGGAGCAGAATAATTGTGACCGGACGCTCCAATAATTTGGGCCGCAATTGCGTTGCCGGAACTGTCAACAGCGCGGGCATTGCCTATATAGGCGGTGTTACCAAAATCGGAGGTTGAACGGCAAATGATGTTGCCATTGCCAGAGCAGCCCACGGTTGTGGTTAAAGAACTGGATAAGGTAACGTTGGATTGAATGAATGGAATGACAACTGTTCCCGAGTAATGGAAAGTTCTCGATGATCCTAAAAACGGCAGTTAGTCGGTAGTGTTGGCGAAGCGAGGAGTACTTCCGGGGACTTTTCCGCGCAGGAAGGCGCGAAAGGCGGCGCTGAGGATAAGCCTCCAGCGCACGGGCTGAGTCCACTGCTCCGCAC
>JANXSF010000015.1 GCA_025352795.1 Acidobacteriota bacterium | reverse complement strand
GGAATTGGGGCCGCCATCCGGATCGTGATGGCTTCGGGCCGCCAGCAGTTCGGATACGTTTCCACCGCAGGCGGTTATTTATCGGCTCACGACAAGCGCGTACACTTTGGTCTGGGCCGTGAGCATGAGGTAAAGCTGTTGGAGATTCGCTGGCCCAGCGGCTTTGTGCAGACATGGAAGAACGTTGCGGCCAATCAGATTTTTGTCGCTAGAGAAGCTGCGCAATGAGGTTCCTGTTACTGATGGCGCTGGCGACTTCGGCGGCGACGACGCCGTTCTTTGTGGACGAGGCATTGCGAGCTGGCCTGAAAGACATCTTCGTGTGTGGAGATGCCCATCAAAAGAATTACATTGTGGAGACGCTGGGTACGGGTGTGGCCTTTCTGGATTTCGATAACGATGGCCGCTTGGATATTTTCGCGGTGACGGCGTCTAATCTGAATGGCTTTGCCCCGGGCACGGAACCCGTCAATCGACTGTATCGTAACAAAGGCGACGGCACGTTTGAGGATGTCAGTAAGAAGGCTGGTGTGGCAAAGGCAGGTTGGGGTCAGGGTGTTTGCACGGGCGATTTCGACAACGACGGCTTTGTGGATCTTTACGTCACTTACTGGGGCGCGGATGTGATGTATCGCAACCGTGGCGATGGAACTTTTGAGGATGTGACGCCGCCGGGCATGGGCTCACGCTGGGGTACGGGCTGCGCTTTTGTGGATTACGATCGCGATGGCAAGCTGGACCTGATGGTGACAAATTACGTGGACTTCGATTTGAAGAACACGCCTCGGCCGGATGGGCCGAAGCCTTGCCACTGGAAAAACGAAAAAGTGATGTGCGGTCCGCAGGGCTTAAAACCGGGGCTAAACCGGCTTTGGCATAACGAATCGACGCCAGGGAAAATCCGCTTTGTGGACGTGTCGAAAAAAGCTGGCATTGAAGCACCGGGTCCGCGATTTGGGCTTTCGGTGACCACTTTGGATTATGATCGCGATGGTTGGCCCGACATTTATGTAGCTGTCGATTCGCAGGCTAGTCTGCTTTATCACAACAAGCATGACGGTACCTTTGAAGAGACCGCCTTGGAAAGTGGAGTTGCGCTGAGCGAAGATGGCCGCGAGCAAGCGGGCATGGGTACGGCGGTGGCTGACTACGACGGCGACGGCTGGCCGGACCTGGTGAAGACAAACTTCATTGACGACCTGCCGAACCTTTATCGCAACAATCGCGACGGGAGTTTTTCCGAAAGTACGGTGCAAGCGGGCTTGGGCAAGTACTCGCAGTTTATGGGTTGGGGTGTGGGCTTTGTCGATTACGACAACGATGGCTGGCCAGACATCTTCATGGTGAACGGTCATGTGTATCCTGATGTGAAGACCGGCGAGTATCGGCAGCGTCGGATTCTGTATCGCAATGGCGGGACGGGTAAGTTTAGTGATGTGTCGCAGGAAGCGGGGGCTACGGTGATGGAGAAATCTTCGGCCCGAGGACTAGCGGTAGGTGATTATGACAATGACGGGCGGCCCGACCTTTTGATTAGTAATATGAACGAACGGCTGAGCCTTTTGCACAATACCTTGGCCGCTGGCAATTCAATCACGCTGAAGCTGGTGGGACAGAAAACGAATCGCAGCGGCATTGGCGCGGTCGCACGCCTGACAGTCGGAAAGAGAACGCTGACGGGTGAAGTGCGGTCTGGATCGACGTTTATGTCACAAAGCGACTTTCGGTTGCAGTTTGGTTTGGGCTCGGCGGCTGGAGTGGACACAGCAGAAATACAGTGGCCCGGCGGGGCATTGGAGAAACTTGGTGCTTTGCGCGGTGGGCAGATCCTGACGATCACGGAAGGAAGGGGCGTGACTGCCAAGGTGCCGTACGCTCGATGAGCACGCTGCTATTGGCGTTGGCGCTGGCCCAGGCTGCTCCCGATTGCCACAAGTCTTTCGCTGAAGGCTTTCAGGAATACCAGCGTAAGGACCTAAGCCAGGCGCTGATCGCCTTTCGTGCGGCGGTGCAGTGTGACCCGAAGATGGTGCAGGCGCATTTGGCGATTGCCGATATCTATGCGGAGCGCGGCAATGAGAGCGAGGCGTTAGCGGCGCTGCTGCAGGCGTTGCGAATTGAGCCGAAGAATGAATTGGCCTTGCGCGCGGCTTCCAATCTTTATTTGAAGAATGCTCTACACAACAAGGCTCTTCCGCTGCTTGAGACGCTAGTGTTGGTGGTGCCGAATTCGACCGATGCCCATGCGGACCTGGCAGCAGTGTATGCGGCAAGTGGCGATCGCAAAGGGGCTGAAAAAGAGTTCCGACGGGCGTTGGAATTGCAAACAGATTACTTCCCCGCACTGGCCGGTTTAGGGAACTTGCTGGCGCGGGCGGGCGAGGATGCGGTGGCTATGCCGTTATTGCGTAAGGCCACTTTGTTACAGCCGCAATCTTATGAAGGGCACTTTCTGCTGGGCTCAGCGCTGAATCGTTTGGGTCAATTCGAGGAGGCACGGAATGAGTTGGAACAAGCGTCGAAGATCGGCGGAGAAAACGAGCCACAGGTCTTTTATCAACTGGCGCGTGCGTGGGGTAGCCTGGGTAAGACTGCGGAGCGCAAGGCGGCGTTGTCGAGATTTTCTGAATTGACTAAAAGGGAAAAAGAGGATATCGAATTACAGCGGAAAGCTGCGGTTTGGATAGACGAAGCTCGCACCCTGTTGCAAGCGGGCGACTTGGAAAAGGCCGCTGCGCGTTTAGATTTGGCAAGAGAAACTAAGCCTGGCGACGCGACGCTGCTGTTCCGTTTAGCGGGTTTGAACTTCGATTTGCAGCGTAACGATATGGCTCGTGAGTATGTACAAGCTGCCATCAGCATCAGCCCGGCAACATGGCTTTATCACTATCTGCTAGGTTTAGTTGAGCGGAGTGCGAATCACTTGGCCGATTCCAGAGCGAGCTTGGAAATGGCGGTCAAATTACAGCCAACCGAAGCGCCAGCGTTCAATGCCTTGGGAGAGGTGCTGCTGGAGCAGGGCGAGCGTCAAGCGGCGATTGCGGCTTTTGAAAAGGCAGTCAAACTCGCCCCTGGCGACGCAACTTTCCAGCGAAACCTAGCCTCGGCTAGGAGATGATCTGTTCGATTGGCCCGTGACCCTCTTCCACTAGATGAAAATTGCGGCCCAAGGCGCGGAACTGCATTTTCTTGTGATCGAGCCCCATCTGTTTGAGGATCGTCGCATGAAGGTCACTGTAATAATGCGGATTCTCTACGGCCTTGTAACCAAACTCGTCGGTCGCTCCGTGCACGGTTCCACCCTTTATGCCGCCACCGGCGAACCAGGCGCTGTATCCCTTCGGATTGTGGTCGCGACCGGTGGTATTTTGAGACCAGGGGCTGCGCCCAAACTCGCTGGTAAACACCACCAGCGTTCGTTGCAACATGCCGCGCTGCTTCAGATCCTGGATCAAACCGGCGATGGGCTTATCCACTGCGCGGCAAAGTGGCTCGTGGGTTTTCATATCGCCGTGTGCGTCCCAACTGCCGTTGCCACCCCCGGCATGGCAGATCTGAACGAAGCGGACGCCGTTTTCGACTAAGCGGCGGGCCATCAACAGCTGACGACCGAACTCATCGGTGGGCTTCTCACCAATGCCATAGAGTTCCTGAACGTGCGGCGGTTCCTTTGAAAGATCCACGATGCCGGGGGCGCTAAGCTGCATGCGGCCTGCAAGTTCATAAGAGCCGATGCGGGCGGCGATGTCGGTGTTGAGTTCATGCCGCTGGCGAAATTCGCGGTTCAAGCGTGCTAGAGTTTGCATCTGCTGATCACGTTCAGTGGCATTGCTGCTTGCCGGGGGCTTCAAGTTCGGAATGGGCACGGGGCCTGCCTGAAAAGGCGTTGCAGCGTAGCTGGCACCGAGGAAGCCCCCGGTTAGCTGAACTGGTGACGAAGCGCGGCCGACGTTGACATAGGTGGGCAGGTTCTTATTTCCGGAGCCGAGTGCGTAGGACACCCAACCGCCAAAGGACGGATTGTCGAAGGCGCGGCCACGATGGCCCGTCTGCGTTTCGATCACCGCCGGAAAGTGGTTGCCTTCCTGACACCACAGGGAGCGCACTAACGCTATGTCGTCGATCACACCGCCGACATTGGGGAACCAATCAGAGACTGGGATACCGGATTGCCCGTAATTTTTGAAGGTACGCAGGCAGGGAATTACCGGACGTCTCATCTCTGCGACGTTATCACCGAAGCCGATAGCGTCGATCAATTTGCCGGCATACTTATTGCCCTTGGGGTCGAAGGTATCGATGTGGCTGACGCCGCCGCACATGAAAAGGAAGATAACGGCATCGGCCTTTTTATCACCGGGGAGGCGGGCATCCAACTTGCCGTCTTCCGCCCAGAGCGCACCAACGGCACCGCCCAGCAGGGCGCCAATGGATTGTCTAAATATATGGCGACGCGATATCTGCCCGCACGGAAATGGATTCTGATCAGACATATTATTGGATGTAAACAAACTCGT
>JANXSF010000140.1 GCA_025352795.1 Acidobacteriota bacterium | reverse complement strand
CAGCAAAACCGCTGGCGTAGGCGAGGGAACTTTATGGTTATTCATGGGTAAGAAATCCTTCCCGCCCTGCTCAGTAATTAATGGTTGAGGAGTGTCTCACCTATGTTGGCACGGAGGGCTGGTCGCCAAAAATAACCGGCTATGCACTCAATGAAAATTTCGGGAATACGTTCCGCGTAGAGAACGAACTGATGAAGGTGTCTTACGACAAGTACGATAACTTCAATTCCCGATTCGGGCACATTTTCTACAATCAGAAGTTTTCGTACTACATCATTGCCGTGGAGTATCGTTTTATCGGAGAGCAGGCACCGGGCGGTCCGGCGTGGGCTTTGCGCAATAGCGGAATCATGATTCATTGCCAGCAGCCAGAGACGATGGGCAAGGATCAGGATTTCCCCATTTCGATTGAAGTGCAGTTGTTGGGCGGAACAGGGAAAGGGGAGCGTCCTACGGCGAACCTTTGCACGCCTGGGACAAACGTGGTTATGGACGGGAAATTGTTCACGCCACATTGTATGAATTCGAAATCGAAGACGTACGATGGGGATCAATGGGTGCGGGTGGAAGCAATGGTGCTTGGTGGTGGTGTGGTGCGCCACATAGTGGAAGGCAAGACGGTGTTGAGTTATGAGATGCCACAAATTGGCGGCGGCAATGTGAGTAAACATTGGCCGTTGGCAAAGGTGGATGGAAAGCTGTTGGAAGAAGGTTATATCTCACTTCAGAGCGAAAGTCATCCGGTGGAGTTTCGCAAAGTGGAACTGCTGAATCTTGCAGGATGTATGGATGAGAAAGCTAAGAATTACCGGAAATATTATGTGAAGGCTGAAAATCTTTCCTGCAAGTATTAGTTGGCTTCTACGACTTTCGGATCATGGTGAACCGGGAAATTCACAGATCGGGCAATGTAGCAAAACTTATGCGCTTCACTATGTAGTTGCAATGCTGTCTGGCGATTGGAGCCAGCAGCGATTGTCACATGGGGATGCAGGGTCACCGATTGGAATTGCCCTCCGCCATCTTCAGCTTCTTTCATGACGCTTGTGGCATGATCCTGATATCCCACGACAACGATTTGATTCACCGCGCATAAATGCAGATACCAGAGCATGTGGCAGGAAGACAATGCAGCCACCAGCAATTCTTCAGGATTGTAGCGTGCAGCATCGCCCTGAAAGGCTGGGTCGGACGAGCCGGGAAGAACGGGCTTTCCAGGTCCAGAAAATTCATGATCCCGGCTGTAAGATTTGTAGTTGGACGTGCCTTGGCCAAGGTTCCCTGTCCAATGTAAGTCGATCTGGTAGGTATGTTCGCGCTTGGCCACTTAGGCTTCGTCTTCCAGTGATTCAGGAAGCAGTTCTATTTGTACTTCGCCGGCTTGCTTTTTTTCGTTGTATTTCTTCACCCAGGCTTCCCAACTTTTGCCAGCCGCAGTATCACGACCGCTGAACACTAGCCCGGCGATCTCTGTATAGGGCAGGGAAACGCGTTGGGTGGTCCCAGTAGGGATAATGCGAACCAGGGACTCGCTAAGGGTCTTGCCAGTTTTGCGATCGAACAGATAGCCTGCAATTGTCGTTCCGTCACGACGGGTGATGGTGACGTCCCCACGATAATCGAAAGCTTTTTCCAGCCCCAGCCGCAATTCCTCATCGGTTGCCAGTTGCCAGGTTTGCCCTTGCAGATTCTCACGTGCTTCCACACTCATGCAGGCTTACGCTCCAACGCCCGTGCGTTCTTCCTGTTTGGCTTCCAACTGAACCAATTTTTCAGGATGCTTCGATGGTTTGTTGAGCATATTGAGTGCTGCTTTGTTGGGATATTTTGAAAATAGAGTGCCGCGAACGGTGGCCAGGAAACCACTCCAGGAATTGAAAGTATCATGCACGGCTGAGGCCTCAAACCCGCTGTGGACCATGCAATTAGCGCATTTGGGATTACCGGATTCCTCACCATAATTTGCCCACTCCGTTTCTTCCATCAGTTCGGCGAACGTATCGGCATAGCCATCCTGCAACAGGTAGCAAGGCTTTTGCCAACCGAACATGTTGTATGTGGGCATGCCCCATGGGGTGCAGGAATAGTTGCGCTGACCCATCAGGTATTCCAGAAACAGCGGGGACAAGTTGAAATACCATTCCGACTTTCGATTAGAGAGGATTGTCTGGAATAGTTGCCGGGTTTTATCTTTGCCCAGAAAATGCTGCTGGTCGGGAGCTTTATCGTAGGAATAGCCGGGAGAGAACATCATGCCCTCAACACCCAGTGCCGTCATATCATCGAAAAAGTCGCGGACACTTTGAGGATCGGCCCCGTCAAACAGTGTGGTGTTGGTGGTGACGCGGAAGCCACCGTTCACTGCTACTTTGATCGCTTCAGCGGCAATTTCGTATCCGCCTTCCTTGCACACCGACAAATCGTGATGTTCCTTCTGGCCATCCATGTGGACAGAAAGCGTAAGATATTTACTGGGTTTGAACAGGTGCAGTTTTTCTTTAAGAAGTAGTGCATTGGTGCAAAGGTAAATGTACTTTTTGCGAGCCACTAAACCATTGACGATCTGGTCAATTTGAGGATGCATCAACGGTTCGCCACCGGGGATGCTGACCATGGGAGCGCCGCATTCATCCACGGCCTTCATGCAATCTTCCACAGAAAGATTGGTTTTCAGAATATGTGCTGGATACTGAATTTTTCCGCAACCAGCGCAAGCCAGGTTACAGCGGAAAAGCGGTTCCAGCATCAGCACTAGTGGATAGCGTTCCCGGCCTTGAAACTTCTGTTTCAATACATAGCTGGCAACGGTCCACATTTGCGAGATCGGAATGGGCATTCAGCTTCTATTATCGCTCAGAAAACTACCAGCTTGTCTTCAAGTCCATGCGCACCACATCGTTCACTGCGAACAAATCCTTGCTGGTGAATCCTTCGGCTAGTGTAACTGCTGTACGACTGCCCAAGTATCGCAAGCAAGTTTTATACTTTTCAATGACTGTTTCCAGATTGCTGAAGCGAGTGACGTAGCAGGCCAGGGCTTGTTCAACCGCATCGAAATCATTTGAAACATCCACTACGAACTGGGGATTTTCTTCGGCTGAGAAAATTACGCGCTGCGGATAGTGGGGCAGGGAATAGCTATCTGCGGCTGGTATACCGGAAAGCACGCAGGCTTCCCAACCCAGTTCGGCTGCGTAATGTGATTCGGGATGGCGGGAATTCAGCGCCGGTAAAATCAGAGTGGCAGGGCGAAGTCGGCGCAATGTTCCGGCGATGGTCATGCGGGCACCAACGTTATTTTCCAGCCGGGCATCGGGCATGGCCAGGGTTCCACGCCAAGTGACTTTCAGGATGGCTCCGGCAAGTTTCGATTCCTCAACGCGTCCTTCGGCCAGGCCGGAGCCAGTCATTTCTCCGCGAGTCAAATCCAGAATGCCAGTCTTATAGCCTGCTGCGGCCATCTTGTGCAGCGTAGCTCCGCAGCTTAGCTCCACATCGCCGGGCTGTGCGCCAATGGCTAAAAGATCCAATTCGGGTACATTGGCGAAGTCGATATCCGTGTTCCAAAACATAAATTATTTTTACCAGTGGTATTCAGGACGGCTGGCGTAACGATTGGTGCTGCCCATTAGTTTGGCCAGAATCATGCCCGTTACAAAGCCACCAACATGAGCGAACCAGGCGACGCCGCCTTGGCTGACGTGGGATGTCCCAATGCTTCCAAAGCCGCTAAAGATCTGGATGACAAACCAATACAGCAGCATGAACACAGCGGGAATTTCCATGGTGGTTACGAAAATAAAGATCGGTACCAGCGTAAGGATTTTTGCTCTGGGAAACATCACCAGATAGGCACCCATTACGCCAGCAATGGCTCCGCTGGCACCCACGGTGGGTATCCGCGATCCGGGGTTGGTAAGCACTTGCACCAGTCCCGCAGCCAATCCGCAAAGAATATAAAAGATGAAGTATTTTGAGCGACCCAAGGAGTCTTCCACGTTATCGCCATAAATCCAAAGGAACCACATATTGCCGATTAAATGAAGCCACCCACCATGCAGAAACATGGATGTAAGCAAATCGAGAACTTGGAAGCGGGCAGGAGTCACACCATATTCAGCAATGAAATGGTTCAACGAAAAAGGGTCGAGTGAGAATTGGTACAGAAACACCATGACATTGATGGCGATCAGCCAGGCGGTGATCAATGGCGTACTCAGACTCGGTTGTGTGTCGCGAAGAGGAATCATATGGCGCGAGTTTCGAAATCGGAATGAATGCGGCGTTCGGCTTTGGCCATGAGTGCTTTTGCCTCTACAATCCCTTTGATGCCGCCGCGGGCACCAATGGCGGTACAATTTAGCGCGGCCATGGCGTTGGAAAAATCAAGAATCTGGCGCATAGGCATGCCTTGCAGAACAGAATAGCAGAAGGCCCCGTGAAAGACGTCACCGGCGCCGGTTGTGTCCACGCAGTTGACCACGAACGCTGGTGAGTAAACAAACTTTCCATCCATGCGGGCCAGCGACCCGTGGGCGCCCAATGTCATGGCGGCGCAACGCATGCCGTATTCTTCCTGAATCATTTCCAGTGCTTTGAAGGGATCGCGTTCGTTGGTCCAACTTACTGGAAATTCGCTGGATGCCACCAGGTAATCTACGTTAGGTAAGACTTTGTCGAAGCCATGGTAGATTGTGTCCACATCAACCGTTACGGGGATTCCATTGGAATGGGCGATTTGCGCAGCTTTGGCTACAGCAGGAGTATCGTGCCCATCAATGTGCAGCATCCTGGCGCAGGTGATCATTTCCGGGGTGATTTCGGCAGGATCAAGTTGCAAACCATCGGGTCGGCGCCAAAGGACGGTTCTTTCCCCGGTGCTGTGGTCAATGATGATGTATGCCGATTGATTGGCACATCCCTTACGCACCTGGACATGGTCCAGGTTGATGCCCGTGCCGCTGAGGCTATCCATTTGGATGCGGCCGCGTTCATCGTCACCACAAGTGCCAATGTACTTCACCCTCATGCCGAGTTTGGCGCAGGCCACCATGGCGCTGGCCACTTGCCCACCGGGACTCAAGATTTCCTGGCTGAACGGTTCCTTGCCTGCATAGGCGGGAAATTTAGGAACTATGAGCAAGGTGTCTGTGGCGTTTAAGCCAACGCCGACGATATCGAACTGAGACATAGACCATTGAATGTAGCATGGTGAAGGCGCGTGCAATGTTATCCTAGCGGGATGCAATTTAGATCAAGCCATGTCCGCTAATCTCGAAAATTGAGAGTCGGCCTTTCATACATGCCCTGCCGGCTTGTAGGAGCGTAATTTTTTGAATCCAAATACTGCGTCCAAGACAACCAAAATTGTGGTTGCCTCGACGGTGATGTTGTCCTTCATCTCCTTTTGGAGAGCCGCTGCCATTGTCTTATGCGATTTGGCATCTTCCTCGTTTTACGCAGGCGGCATTGCTGAGGCGGCGGTGGGACGTTCTGCACCTTGGTTCATCCTGGGAATCATGTTGTTTGGCTGGGCCATTCGCGCCTTCTATCTGGAAAGCTGCAGCATGTTTGTGCGCGGGGGTGTTTACCGTGTGGTGCATGAGGCGATGGGTGGAACTATTGCCAAATTTTCAGTTTCGGCATTGATGTTCGATTATGTGCTGACCGGTCCGATTAGCGGAGTAAGTGCAGGTCTTTATCTGGCTGGCTTGGTGAACGAAATTGCAGAGCTTGCCGGGCACAATGAATTTAAGGTTCCAGCGCAAGGATTCGCCGCATGCCTGGCGGTTGTCGTGACCATTTACTTCTGGTGGCAAAATACGCGCGGCATGCATGAAAGCAGCACCAAAGCGCTGCGCATTATGCAACTTACCACGGTGATGGTGGGCATGTTGATTGTCTGGGCGATCATCACACTTTTCGTGAAGGGATCTCAACCCATCACCTTCCCCACTTCGGAAACGATTAAGTTCGGACCGAATGCGCTGGGCTGGCTGAAACATTCTTCCTTGCCGAATTTTCTGCCGATCGCGATCATGATTGGGCTGGGCCATTCGCTGCTGGCCATGAGCGGCTTTGAAACGCTGGCCCAGGTGAACCGTGAAATCGCCCATCCTAAGCATGAAAATCTGAAGAAAGCTGGCAACGTTATTTTTGTATACAGCTTAGTGTTTACTACGCTGGTCAGCTTTCTGGCGGTGATGTTCATCCCTGATCAGGAACGAACGGGACTTTATATTGACAACTTGATTAGCGGCATCGCCATGTATCTGTCGGGTCCACTGTATGCCCGATTGGCCTTCCATGGTTTTGTAGTTGTGGTGGGGACGGTGATTCTTTCTGGGGCGGTGAATACGTCCATTGTCGGATCGAATGGAGTGCTTAGCCGGGTTGCTGAAGATGGCGTTCTGCCCGATTGGTTCCGCAAGCCGCACGAACGTTTCGGCACCAGTTATCGGATGATCAAGTTGGTTGTCTGCATGCAAATTCTGACCATCATTTTAAGTGGTGGCAACATGGTGCTGCTCAGCGAAGCCTACGCTTTTGGCGTGGTCTGGAGTTTTTCAATGCTTGCGCTCAGCTTGCTGGTATTGCGCTTCAAGCGCCCAGGAGAGCGGGAATACCGTGTTGGCTGGAATCTGTACGTCAGCGGTAAGGAGATTCCAATTGGACTTGGGCTGATTACTGCGTTCCTGTTTCTGTTGGCATTGACGAACCTTTTTACCAAAGAAATCGCCACGATTTCCGGACTGTTGTTCACCATGATTTTCTACGTGATGTTCTATTTTTCAGAAAAGTATAATCGAAAGAAAAATGCGGGCATCGATAGCGGGACGGAAAAGTTTCAGGTTGAAACGCAGGCTGAAGTGACGAATATTCGACCTGGCTGCGTGCTTGTGCCTGCCAGCAATCCCAATTTGTTAGGGCATGTCCGTCAGGCGATTGAGAAAACAGACATTCGGCATATGGATGTTGTGGTGCTTGCTGTGAAGTTTTCTAAAGATGAATTGGATACGGATCAAATGTTCAGCGCGGACACGCAAGGCCTATTTTCAAAAGTAGTTTCGCTTGCGGAAAAGGCCGGGAAACATGTGGAACTGGTGGTCATTCAAAGTCCAAACGTTACTTCTTCCATTGTGGAGACGGCATCGCAGCTTAAGGCATCTACGGTGGTGATGGGCAGTTCCGGCAAGACGTCCATTGATGAACAGGCGAAGTATTTTGGCGATCAATGGGAGAAGCTTGCCGAGAAGATGCCCATGTCTTTACAGATAGTAGATCGCGAGAGCGGGGAATCCCGTTTCTTCAACTTAGGCCCACATCCGCCGCGTTTGTGGCCGGAAGATGTGAATCTGCTGCATCGACTTTGGCTGCGCATGAGTGACCAACAGGAAGGCCATAAAGTACATCATCGCGATCTTGTGAGCCTGGCCTTACGTCGCTTGGAACGCGATGTCGCCAAGGGTGAGGACGTGGGGTCTGAGTTGCAGACCTTGCTGGATAGACCGAAGAATTAGGGTGGCGGAGACGTCCTTTAAAACACCGCTCCCTCGCGGCCACGGCTCGGTAGCATCAGTGCGTTACCGCACGGGAGTGGTGTTTTCATAACAGGTTATATTTAAATTACGCTGGGCCTTGCACTCCGATGCGCTTGCAATCGGCGTGGACCATTTCTGAAACGATTTGCTCGAAGGTGCTTTCTGGAAACCAACCCAAGTGTTTACTAGCTTTTTCAGAGCATCCAACCAGCGGCGTCTTCTCGCTGGGGCGATAGAAATCGGGATCGACAATCACGTATTTTTCCCAATCCAAACCTGCGCTGCGGAAGGCCATTTCCACAAAATCGCGAACCGAATGCAGCTTGCCAGTGGCAATGACATAATCTTCTGGATCCGCTTGTTGCAGCATAAGCCACATGGCGCGGACGTATTCTTTGGCGTAGCCCCAATCACGACGGGCATCCAAGTTGCCGAGTCGTAATTCATTGGCCTGGCCCGCCAGAATTCTAGCCACGGCATTGGTTATCTTGCGAGTCACAAATTCGCGACCGCGACGGGGCGACTCATGATTGAATAAAATCCCGCTGGATGCGTGCAGCTTATACTGTTCCCGGTAGTTGCGGGTCAATTCAAAGCTGGCAACTTTACTGATTCCGTAAACTGAGCGGGGTCGAAAGCGGGTGGTTTCCTTCTGCGGAGATTCTTCAGCATGACCAAACATTTCTGATGACCCAGCCATGTAGAAACGACAATTGGGTACAAGATCCTTGATCGCAGAAAGCAGAAAGTGGGTTCCGTTGATATTGGTATTCAGCGTTTGAAATTCGTCGTCGAATTCGTAGCTGACAAAACTTTGGGCGGCAAGGTGATAGCATTCATCGGGCTTCACCGTTGCAATGGTGCGGTAAATGGTGGGGTAACTTTCCAGCGAACCGGGGTGCAGATTTAAGCGATGTCGGCAATTGACTAAATTTTCGCTACGTTCCCCTGGCGCTTCCATGGCCGCACGCCGAACCAGTCCATGCACTTCGTACCCTTTGTCCAGCAATAACTCTGCTAAGTACGAACCATCCTGCCCGCTGACACCTGTAATGAGCGCTCTTTTTTGAGCCATGAAGTAATTACTTTCGTTTCCTAATTAGGCTCTTCGGCCCAGCCATCGGCCTAACCAGCTTTCCAGAAAGCGGCGCTGAAACCCTTGCAGACTCATCACAGAAAGCCATTCCCGCCAAAAACGAAGAGGATGAAATGGATTGTAAAGAGTGCCGACAAACAAACTCAAAACGTATTTGGAAAACGTCGGGCGAAGTGGTTCAAAGAACTGATCGCGGCCATCAATCAGAAAGGAAGTGTATCCATGAATCCACTGAAATGGTACGTAGCCGGTGTGCTTTTTCACCACCGCCAGGTTTTCATTAAAAACTTCGCTCCGTCCCCCAAGCGTCTTGTTATTGGAATGCATGCGGGAAGTGGCCAGCAGGATATGCAGCCGGTTCAATTTATAGTTCTTTGAAAGGCGGAACCAAAAATCATAGTCAAAAGCGAAATGCAGGTTGGGATTCAGCCCGCCCAATTCCGCATAAACGTCACGTCGGACAAAAGATGTTGGCTGGCAGATAAAGCATCGTTGGGCTAGTTCGCTGGGAATGAAATTACTGGTTGGGTAGCGGCCAAGACTTTTGCCACTTCCATCAATCCACATGCCTTCCCCGTAAACCCCGGCCAGATCGTCACCATGTTCCTGCAAATGGGCGACGGCAGAACGAACCGCACCAGGAAAATAAGTATCGTCAGCAGGCAAATAAGCAAAAATGGAGCCGTGAGAAAGTAGAAATCCGCGCTGAATGGCATCGCTAGCGCCATTGTCCTTACCGGTGATGTAACGCAACCGTCCGCTGTATTGTTCCAGAATTTCCAAGGTGTTATCGGTGGATCCACCGTCGACAACGATATATTCAATATTCGGATAATTCTGGGAAAGAACGCTTTCAATCGTATCTTGAATGAACGAACCCATATTCAAGCTTGGGGTAACGATGGATACCAGCGGATAATTTTCGTCTGCTAAAGGGTATACCCTCTGCGCCATTTATTATTTCTCCCGTTAAATGAATCGACGTACTCTCTCCTGTCGATGCACTTATTCTCCCTAGAGTGTAGCAAAAAGTTACTGTCCGTCTAAAACCGAGGTTGCGTTAAACTCTTTTGATTTGAGCAAGATTGAAGGATTTTCAGAATGGGCAGCGGAAGTTGAGAATTGAGGAAAGGCTGCTCGAGGCAGCCATTCCTGGTAAGTTATTGAACTACGCCGGATGTAGTCCGATTGATCAGATTCATATCGGCACCTGGATTCTTTCCGTCGGTGGCCTTACGGTAGTACGGACTGGATGGCGCAATGCTGTAATCGCCACCAGCCATGTTGGTGAATCCGACGTCTGTCAGGGCAATGGGGAAGGAATTATTGGCAGGATTTTCCGCTGCCAATCCGCCTTGCATTACGTTTCCTTTCATTGACCAGGTAGATTGGTAAGCATTCAACGCGATTGTTCCGCTGCCCACCCCAGCCCCGTAAATGCCTAATGTATTACTCTGAAAAACATTGTTCTCAAGACGAAGTCCTGAGCCTGGTTCATAATCCAAGTCCACCAGGGTAAGACCTTTTGACAGCACGGTGTTGTGGTTTGCCCAAATATCAACCGGATGGTGCACCAGGAAAAGGAATGCTCCACGTCCCCAGAAGTTGGGATCACTGTTGGCCTGATCAATGCCAATCAACAGGTTGTCCTGAATCAAAATGCGACGGGTAGCACCGGCGTTACTGGAGTCATCAAAGCCTGAAACGGTGATGCCGGAACCAGCATTTCGAATGATGTTCCCGATAATTTTCACATCCTCCACTACGGCCCACGGGGCACCACCAGCCTCTGTACGCACAGTCAGCATAATGGCCGTACCGCGAACTGACGGGTGCCAATCATTTTCCAGCACGTTGCCTGTAAAAAGAATATTGCGTCCGTTCTTCAATTCAAAATGATGTTTGACGATCAAGTTAAGCGCCTTCCAAGCTAACGGCTTCAGGAAATGATTGTGGCTCACCACAATACCGGCAGGAACAAGGTTGGTTATGGAAGGTGTTGCGCCGCCGAACATAAGACCCAAGCCAGCAGCCTCAATATGATTATTTTCAATTAGAATTGGACCGGTTCCATTCCAACCGAGCATGCCTTGCGTTTCCTGAACATCGCTGAAGATGTTGGCAATGTAGGAATCGCGCACCGTGATGGCAGCTCCATTCAAGGCAATGGCACGCTTGCTTCCTGCGGTTGCATCCCCATGGATGTAACAACGGTCAATGACAATGTCGTGTGGAAGATCGGCAACAGTGGATTGATAGCCATCGCCAATGCGCATCAGATCGTAATTGTAAACGCCAACATCGGAGCGAATCTCAATACCGACTAATTTCCAATGATGGGCACGGGTAGTAAAAGTGATCGGGGTGCTGGAACCTACAGCCTGCAATACAGGCATCAGCGATGTTTGACTTGGGCCAACTCGCTTGAGCGCGGGCAGGCGGGCATATTGCGAGCTTCTGACTGTAATCCAACCAGTCCCGGTTTTTTCAGGGAAGCTGAACTGGCCAGCGAAAACGGCTCCGGCGGCCAAGGTGATTGTATCGCCGGGAAGGGCCGAATTGATGGCTGCCTGAACATTGCCACCATTGGGCACGGCAATGTCAGACGCATGTACGGAGAGGCCGAAAACAAAAGAAAAGTTAATGAATAATGAAATGTTTGATGAGAGTTTGTGCGTCAAGTTGAAGCTCCTGCCTTACGATAAACTACTTCGGCGAGAATTCAACCAAACTACACAGTAATAGAGGAATTTTAAGTTATGAAGGGAGTGCAATGCTAAGGTGATGCTTAGGCATTACCACTCCCTTGTGGCGTTGAAACCCCTTGCTTTATTGCCGGTTAGACGCTTGAGGCAGAGGGATGCAGGTAAGGTTTTCTATAAGGTCGGCTTAATAATTTGTTGGCTTGATCGTCATTTGTGACGCGATGTTTTGCCGGATCCCAGATTAAGGTTCGTCCCAATTTCATTGACATATTCGCCAGAATACAACTGGCCGTGGAAATATGTCCTTGTTCAATATCGGCTACTGGCTTTTCCCTTGAATCAATGCACGAAAGAAAATTCTTCATGTGACCACGAATGGCCGGAGCCACGTGACGTTCCAAATCCTTTTCCGTGCGGTCTTCAGGGAACTGGTCGTATTCGTAAGTCACGTCCTTATGGATTGGCGTACCTTGTTCTGGAATAAAATCGTAACTCATGATGCTGGCTTTCAGTGTTCCTTTATCGCCATAGAAGGTGGCACCCCAAGGATATTTAGGGTCCGGCGGGGCACCGTAGCTGCGATGGTTCCAGATCACTTTCAGATCGCCGAAATCGAACGTGGCCGTTTGGGTGTCGGGAATGTTGGCTTTACTTTTTTTATCTACCAGGATGCCGCCGGAAGAGGAGATACTTTTCGGCCAACCCAGATCCATCATCCAACGAACCATGTCCAACATGTGGACGCACATATCGCCAACAATGCCGTTGCCGTACTCTTCAAAGGCACGCCACTTGCGGGGATGCACCAGCGGATTGTAGGGGCGCAGGGGAGCGGGACCAGTCCAGGCATCGTAGTCGAAATAATCAGGTGCTTTAGCATCTGGTGGGTTGCTGGTTTCGCGCATGTGATAGTAGCAATAAATTTCCACCACGCCGATTTTGCCCAATTTGTTTTCGCGAATAATTCGATCTCGAGCTTCAATTAGATGGGGAGTGGAACGGCGCTGCGTGCCCACTTGCACCACCCGTTTATATTTGCGGGCGGCGGCCAACATGGCGTAGCCTTCGTCAATGTCAACGCTGATCGGCTTTTGCACCCAAACGTCCAGCCCACTTCTCACTGCATCAATCATGGGAAGGGCATGCCAATGATCAGGCGTGTCAATAATCACCAGATCCAAATCTTTTTCGGCAAGCATCTTTTTATAGCTGGAATAGTTGCGCGGTTTTTTGTGCGACGCTTGGCGAGTGGCAACCAAGTCGGCACATTCAGCAAGCATGTGTTGATCCACATCGCACAGAGAAACCACGTCCACAGGGGCAACCTGAACAAGACGAAGCAGATCGCTTTTGCCATACCAGCCGCAGCCGATCATGCCCACGCGCCGGGGTTTCATATCGGCAAAGGGGGCGGCGAAATTATTGGAGCTGGCGAAGATACCGGCGGCTCCAGCACTTAAAAATTGTCGTCGATTCATAAAAGCCTCACGCAATATCTTAGCGGAATAGAAGGGGTGCCAGTTCGTTTAGATAAGTTCGCCAAACCGTGTAGGTATGGGCACCTTCGGTGGCTCGGAAGGTGTGATGGATGTTGTGCGCATTCAAAGTTTCCGACAACTTGGTGACACGGGCAAAAGCCGGATCCTGACGTCCGCAACCCATCCAGAACAACTTCAATTTCTTATTGGCCACGTTAGGACTATTAAGGACGTCTGCAAACTTGGTTTCGAAATCGCCAGCGGGTCCAGAGCTAAAAACGCCTACGGTATGAAACATGCCCAGATGGCTCATGCCAATGTGAAGGGAATGTCCGCCACCCATGGATAGGCCCACCAACGCATGGTTATTGCCGCCTTTCGCAATCCGATATTTGGATTCGGCAAAGGGCATGACATCTTCCAATAAATATTTTTCAAACAGTGGGGTATTCTTCGCCTGCAGCTCACGAGGAGAGCCGAAGGGCACGGCGTGAGTATAGGGCATCACCACTATCATGGGTAATACTTTATTTTCCGCAAGCAGGTTGTCAATGATGAAGTTCGCGTTGCCAGCAGTAACCCAACCGGCGGCGGTATCGTTGCTGCCGTGCATCAGGTACAGAACAGGGTAGCGGCGACCGGGATTTTTTTCATACCCAGGAGGCGTATACACCCAAATGGCGCGGGTTTCCCCGTTGATGGCTTTTGATTTCTGCCAACTGATTTCCACTGATCCGTGGGGAACGTCGCGGACTTGCCAGAAGGCTGGTGCATCTCCAGAGACTTCCACAAGACTCGCTGAAGTCCGGCTGCGAAGCTTCATGCGCGGATTAATGGGATCGGCCATCGCGAGGCCATCCACGTTGAAATTGTAGATGTACATGCCGACGTCCAGAGGGTCGACGGTGATGCTCCAAATTCCTTTATCGTCCTTGTTCATGGGCTTATCAGAGCCCACCGGCATCCAATCTCCAGATAAGGAAACGACGGTTGCTTTGGGTGCACGCAATCGAAACGTTACGCGGCGATCTGTTTCGACGGCTGGGGAAACCAGGGTATCGGGGGCTTGTCCGCTGGCTCGCAAAAAGAGTAAGAACGGAATAATAGTTAAGCGTGATAGCTGCATGGCTGTGGCAACCATCATATCCTTGAAGATATGCAAAAGTTTTGGATGTGGCTGTGCAGTGCTGCCCTGGTTCTTGGTGCGGGTATTCCGCAAGAAGAGTTCGCCCAACGGCGCGAGGCCTTGCGTAAGTCGCTGGATGGTGGCGTTTTCCTGATGATTGGTGCCGTGGATAGTGAACATGGCGATGGTCGATCGGGCTTCTTCCAAGAAGCGAATTTCTACTACCTTACTGGATGGACCGAACCGGGCGCATTGCTAGTAATGGATGGAGATACTGAGATTTTATTTCTGCCGAAGACGAACCCCATCGTGGAACGTTACACCGGCAAGAAGCTGACGGCGGAAGATTCCACGGCGCCGAAAATCACTGGATTTGCACAAGTGATGGACCTTGACCAGTTTGAATCACAACTGTTCCGTCGTCTGGAAAAGCCTCGAAAACTGTATGCTGATTTTTCACATGCCGGAACGGAAAAATATAAAAATGTTCTGGCACTTCGTAAGACGGAAGACGCCCGTCCGCTGGTGAACAAGCTAAGAGTAAAGAAGTCGGCCAATGAAATCGCACTGATTACGCGAAGCACCGATATTTCCGTGGCAGCGCATAAGGTTGCCTGGCTACGGACCAAGGCCGGGCTCTACGAATATCAGGTGGCAGCGGCTTTGACCAACGTCTATTTTGAAAATGGATGCGAACGCAGCTCCTATCCGCCCATTGTGGGATCTGGCGGAAATGCCACTATCTTGCACTACTACAAGAATTCGCGACGCATGGATTCTGGAGAACTGCTGCTGATGGATGCGGGCGCTGAATGTTCCTACTACGCGACGGACATCACTAGGACCATCCCAGTGAATGGACGCTTCACACCCAGGCAGCGCGAGATTTACGAAATTGTTTTAGGGGCGCAGAACGCGGCCATTGCGGCGGCGAAGCCGGGTATGACCCTCAAGGGCACGGATGAAAAAAGTCTTCACAAAATTGTGCTGGATTACATCAACGCTCATGGAAAAGATTTGAAGGGCGAACCGTTGGGCAAATATTTTACGCACGGCTTGGGACATCATGTTGGGCTGGATGTGCACGATCCTTGGGAGCCTACTAACGAGCTAGCCGAAGGTCACGTGATCACCATTGAGCCTGGGCTTTACATTCCAGAGGAGGGCATCGGCGTGCGCATCGAAGATACGCTGCTGATTACCGCCAATGGGGCAAAGTCGTTGAGCCAGGCACTGCCCCGCGATCCCGATGCGATTGAGAAGTTTCTTGCGGCGGGAAAATAGTTTCAATGCAGGCCAGGGGGATTCCCGCAAGCACTTACGGGTTAGCACTGGCCGGTGCGGTAGCCATTGGTCTGCTTGTATCCAGCACTCCTTTGGCAAAGCGCATTGACAACTATGCGGTGGACTTCTTATTTTCAATGCATCCACCTGGACCATGGCAAACCGAATCCATGATTCTGGCGTTGGATGACGCGTCTTATCAGCACATGGGCGGCGTGGTGCACATGCGTCGGGAACTGGCCAAAGGTCTTACGATATTGGCAACCGTGAAACCCAAAGTGGTGGCTGTGGACGTGCTGCTGGCCGACGAAGGGGATGCTGCGGAAAACCAGGAATTAGCGGCTGCTTTCAAGGCATGTGGCAATGTGATTTTGGCAGCACAACTGTTGAAGACAGGTTGGGAAACTCCGTTGCCACTATTCAGCAATACCGCAAAATCCATTGGCCACGTGTCGGCTGATGCAGATTATTACGACGGCATCACCAGACATGCCCCATTGGAACGAGCTGCGGGGAAAACCAGACTTTGGGCATTGGCAATGGAAGCTTACATGAAGGCTCATAATGTATCGCAGGTGGTGGAATCGCCTACCGATCTTGATTTGAATGGGGTCGTCATCCCGGTGCGTCGCAATGAAGATGGCCGCAGTTTACGAGTGCGATTTCTGGCCCCATTAGAGGGTGGAGTTTCAGCCATACCGCACATCACATTGAAGGAGCTGATTGAGAATCCGGCAAACGCGGAAGCGGCGCGGGACAACGTGATTTTTGTGGGCGCAACAGCGCAATCGGCCATGCGCGACCGCTACATGACCCCCTATACAAAAATGACTCCCATGCCCGGCGTCGAAATTCATGCGCAACTGTATGAGACCATCGCCAGCCATCGCTTTTTAGTGGATGAAAATCCCACATCGGGACTGTTGTTAGGCATTGGATTGGCGATTGCCGCAGGGGCAACGTTCTTCTTTCTTTCAGGAGTGCCCGCTTACTTATTGGGTGGATTGTTGTTGCTTGTGGCCCACGCCATTCCGCATTTGTTTTTCTTACGTGGCATTGTGTTTCCCTATTTTGCGCCTGTTGTGATTACATGGCTAAGCGTTTCTACTGCGGCCAGCTTTGCGCATTTTTTGACGCGTCGACAGTTGCGAAATTCGGAATCAGAAAAGTCACGATATCAACAAGCGATCCATTTTGTAGCGCATGAAATGCGATCCCCCTTGAGCGCCATTCAAGGGTCAAGTGAATTGATGACCCGCTATAACATGAATGACGATAAGCGGAAGCAGATGGCGCAAATGATCAACGCAGAATCGAAGCGCTTGGCGAAGATGATCCAAACCTTCCTGGATGTGGAGCGTCTTACCGACGGCCAGATACAGTTGAAGAAAGAGCCCTTTGCCTTGCACGATCTGATGGAAGTTTGTTTAGACCGGGTAGCGCCGCTGGCTGAGCGCAAGCAGATCAGGGTAACAACGGAGAAAGCACCCCAAGTGACGTTAGAAGGCGACCGGGAATTGATGGAATATGCTTTTTACAATCTGCTGAATAATGCCATTAAATATTCACCTGCTGAGACCCGTGTTACAGTGAGGTCATCCGTTGAAGGCCCCGTCCTGCGTCTCTCTGTGAAAGATGAAGGCATTGGTATGGACGAAAAAGAACTCAAACAAATTTTCCAAAAATTCTACCGCACAAAGAAGGCGGAAGCGTCTGGTGAAGCAGGCACGGGCATTGGCTTGTCCATTGTGGAGCAGATTGTGACGCACCATGGCGGGCAGATGGAAGTGACGTCGAAGCCCGGGCAGGGTTCCTGCTTTACGATGGTTTTGCCAGTAGGAGGCAGCCAGCTTTGTCACGCATCCTCTTAGTAGAAGACGATAACGGGCTGCGCCTGACTCTATCGCAATTCTTGGAGTTTGAAAATTATCAAGTGGAGGCGGTGGGCACCACACGCGACGCTTTGAAACGGTTGAGTGAAGGCAGTTACCCCATTGTGATCTCCGATATTTACCTGGATGAACGCACTGGCATTGATGTATTGAGTGCTGCGAAAAACGCCAATCCTGAGTGTGCGGTCATCCTAATGTCGGGTCGCGGGAGTATGGAAACGGTGATGGCGGCCACTCGCGGCGGAGCGTTCGATTATCTGGCCAAGCCGTTCGAGCTGGATGACCTGATGGACGTTGTCAAGCGTGCTGAAAAATCGTTTGAAGCGGACGATGAAAAAGGTGTTTGGATCGAAGATATTCCGGACACGGACATGATTGGCAGTTCTGCCGGGATGATGGAAATTTTCAAGACCATCGCCAAAGTGGCACCCACCACAGCTACTGTTTTGATTGAAGGGGAGACCGGCACCGGCAAGGAATTAATTGCCCGCATGGTGCACCGCTATTCGCAGAGAACGGACAAGCCGTTTGTGGCTGTGGATTGCGGGGCCATCACACCATCGCTGCTGGAAAGTGAACTCTTCGGGGCAATGCGAGGCGCATTCACCGGCGCTGATCGGGATCGTATCGGCGTGTTTGAAGCAGCCAACCAAGGCACGGTATTCCTGGATGAGATCGGGGAAATTGATCAGGCGTTTCAATTGAAGCTGCTGCGATTCCTGCAGGAGCACGAAGTGCGTCCGGTGGGTGCAGCGCGCTCAAAGCCAGTGGACGTGCGCATTGTGGCGGCCACCAATAAAAGTCTTCGCAAGATGGCTGAAGAAAAACGCTTCCGAGAAGATCTGTTATTTCGGCTGAACGTGGTCACCATCACCATGCCACCGTTGCGGGAACGTCGTGGGGATATTCCATTGCTAGCGCAAACATTTCTGGTGCGTTATAACGAACGGTACGCGCAGACTGCGGAAATCAAAGAGAGTGGATTGAAAGCGTTCAACAGCTACTTGTGGCCCGGCAATGTACGGCAGTTGCAGCACATGATGGAGCGGTTGGTGATTCTTGCGCCGCAAGGCAAAATTGACGAAGCAGCCGTGCGCGAGGCGATTCATGCCATGGATAATCGCGAGCAGACTAGTGAATCCCTGGCCGATGCGGAATCCGATCAGATTCGCAAAGTGCTGGTAGCCGTCGGTGGTAACAAGACTCATGCGGCCAAGTTGCTGGGCATTGAACGCAAGACGCTTTACCGCAAGTTGGAACGAATGGGCATCACGTAAGCAAGTATTTGTTGGGCACGTTTCGAATGGGTGCCTTCTTGCCGTTTAACTTTTTATACAGATAATTGACGTTGCTGTAAATCTCGGTTTCGTCGCGTTGGAACTGCTTGATCAGCCCGCACTGCGTGTAAGAAATGGGAGTGACGTCGAACAGGACGGTCTCCCATTCAAACCCACCGCCCCACACCAGCCCTTTCAATCGAACATCCAACTTGGCCCCTGCTTTGATTAGCAGTTCCATCATGGGTCGACAAAAGTTTTTGTGCTGATTCAACGTGTGGAAAAGAGGCGTGTGCCCGCCCAGCCCATCGGCGTCCACTGCGGCACGGGCGTTGACGTTCGCTCCAGCTTTCACAAGAACAGCAGCGCAACGCACGGAATTGTATTCTGCGCAGATGTGAAGCGCGGTTACTCCTTTTAACGAAGTAAACGTGCATTCCATGGAGTGCTTACGCTTCAGATCAGTCGATTTCAACACCCGCTGAAGAGTGCCTGCATTGTCCAGCAGAATGGCTTTCAGAATGGGATCGTCAATGTCGGCCCCAGCATCCAGCATCACTTGCAGACACTCTACAAATTTCGGAGAGCGGAGATACATTTCAATCAGGCAGACGATGGGGGCCTTGCCACGAATCGGCTCTGTAGGGCTGATTCCAGCGGCTAAGACGTCGCGAATCTTTTGCGGGGAATGACATTCGAAGTGACCGAGAAGGTCGTTTTCAGTAGGCATTCCGACTACTATAAAAAATCACCCGTCGACTTGCATTATTTTTTTCCAAATGTGAAGCCAACCATACCTGTAAACCGGTTATCGCGGGGGTAGCTATTGATCGCACGGTTGAAGCGTAGTTCGGGGGTGATGGTCACATACCGGGTCTTAAATTCGAGGCCCGCACCGGCGGCGGGTCCATGTAGAAACGACAAGTTACGGGTCTGCCCACCGGTTGGTTCCCCGGCTGGATAATCCGCTGGCCGGCAACTGCCTTGTGGTCCGGAACACTGGTAAAAGGCTGAGCTTTTGGTGGATTCACGCGACAAAAACCAGCCCGCGCTGACGAATGGGCGGGCTGGTCCAACTTGGAATCGCCGCTTCATTAATAGGGGAAGGCCCCATACGTTTTTTTGTTGGAAACTGGTGATGTTGTAAGCATTGACATTGGACCCAAGCCGAAAGGTCGTTGAATAGTTTGTGCGGTTATTACGATATAGGGCATCGAACTCGATTGAAAAGCTATACGGCAAATGGAATTCGACCGTGGGTCCTCCGGTCCAACGGCTGGATGAGTAATTTATAAAGGGGGAAAGGAAGGAAGGGTTATTAATTGGGGCGCCTAACTTAAAGCCCCCCGAAAAAGTGTAGGGCTTGTCGGATTGGGCAAATAGAGAGAGTGTAAAAAACACGGTGATGACAATGGAGCGCATGCCATTACCACTTGCAGGCTGTGGGCCATCTGTTTTTGTTGCAAACATTAGGATGTGCATTGATGGATCTGTGCTTGGGCCGCACACCTGTGACCAGATTACTCGCAGTGAAGAGCTGATATTGGATTGAACTCATTTAGAAGCACCGATTTCACTGGTGTTCGTCGACAATCAAAAACTGGCAATTCACCGCCGAACCATCTAAGATGAACTCAATTAGGGGCTATTCAATCTGTGATCAAAAGCTTGGCATTCCTTTGTCTCCCTTTGCTTGCGGTCGCGCAAAAACAAACCACGGTCGCCATCCGCAATGCGAAAATCGTAACCATTTCCGGACCCGTGTTGTACAAGGGCACGGTGATATTGAAAGATGGCTTGATTGAAGCCGTCGGTGAAAACGTGAGAATCCCTGCCGGGGCTTGGATCATTGAAGGCGACGGGCTGACTGTCTACCCAGGCTTGATTGACGGGCTCAGCACTGTTGGAATTATTCCACCCCCGGTTATTACACCAACAACCACTGCCCCTGCGACGCCACCTGCGCGAGGACCTGAGGATCGACCTCGCACTACCAGTTGGGAACGCGCCGCAGATAAAGTGCGGGCCAACGATCCGCGCATTGATTCCGCACGCAACGCCGGGTTCACCAGCGTAGTTACCTTTCCTACGGCAGGAATATTTGCAGGCCAGGGCGCGGTGGTAAATATGGCCGGTGACAATCCTTCGAAGATGATTGTGGAATCGCCTGCGGGTCAATATATGACCCTTGCAGGAGCTGGTGGCCAAGGTGCTGCCCGTGGATTTCCCAGTTCTGGTATGGGCGTGTACGCCTACGTTCGACAAATTTTCATCGACCTTGATTACTACGAAAAAACGAAGGCTGCGTATCAGGCGAACCCTGCAGGAAAACAGCGTCCGGCATATGATCGAGCCTTGGAAGGACTCAAGGAATCAGGCCGATTGCTGTTGCCTGCAGGATCGAAAGTGGAGATGGAACGGGTGATACGGTTGGCGTCGGAATTAAATATGCCGTTTGTTTTATATGGAGCGCAGGAAGGTTACCGGACATCAGAACAGTTGAAGCAAGGAAAAGTGTCAGTTCTGGTGAGTGCCAAATGGCCTGCAAAAATTCCCAATGGCGACCCCGATGCGGAAGAATCGCTTCGAACGTTGGAGGTTCGTGAGAATGCCCCCAGCACTCCGGCAGCTCTTGCCAAGGATGGCGTGAAGTTCGCATTTTACTCCGATGGACAGACGCCCGTTGAATTTATAAAAGGCGTCCGATTGGCCGTAGAACGCGGGTTGAGTCACGACGATGCGGTGAAAGCTTTAAGCCTTTCCACTGCGGAAATATTCGGAATCGCCAACCGGCTAGGTTCCGTTGAGAAAGGGAAGATTGCCAACCTGGTAATCAGCAAAGGCGATCTGCTGGCTGAGAAGTCGACTATCCAATATGTATTTATAGATGGCATTCACTTTGTACCTTCACCCGATGCTGCACCCGCCACAGTGGCGCCACCAGGTGCAACAGGAAGGCGTCCACGCACAGGAGACCAGAAATGAGGTTTGCACTTTATCTACTAACTGCAATGGCCACGTTCGCCGAAACCACTATCGTTCAAAATGCCACGGTCTATACTATCACCAAGGGAACGTTTAAGGGATCAGTGCTGATTGAGGACGGCAAGATCAAGCAGGTTGGCCTAAACATCACGGCACCTGCTGGAGCGCGAATCGTCGATGCCAGCGGAATGCACCTTACGCCGGGTTTGATTGATGCACACTCTCACATTGCGGTGCAGGCAGGTGGGATCAATGAAGGGTCTGTATCGGTATCTTCCATGGTTCGAATTGAGGATTTTGTAGATCCGGAAAGTGTAGCCATTTATCGGGCGCTGGCAGGTGGGGTGACCACTGCGAACATCCTGCATGGCAGCGCTAACGCCATTGGCGGACAGAACAGACTGATCAAAATGCGTTGGGGAAAATCTGGAGCTGAGATGCTGTTTGCAGGCGGTCCGCCCTCAATCAAATTTGCATTGGGTGAAAACCCCAAGCGCTCCGGCAATGCAAACGGACCCGTCACACCAGCGACGGTGCTGCGGTATCCAGCCACCCGTATGGGCGTGGAGGATGTGTATCGACAAGCGTTCACTGAAGCACAGGCATATCAAAAAACTTGGGCTGATTTCAAAGGCGGATCAAGCACCGTGGAACCCAGGCGCGATCTGCGGCTGGAACCGCTAGTTGAAATCATGGAAGGCAAACGACTGGTGCATTGCCATGCGTATCGTGGCGATGAAATGTTGATGATGATGCGCGTGGCTGAAGAATTCGGATTCCGCATTGCCACTTTTCAACATGTGCAGGAAGGCTACAAGATCGCGAAGGAAATGGCGGTGCATGGCGTGGGCGGATCGGGATTCAGCGATTGGTGGGCTTACAAAATGGAAGTGGTCGATGGCATCCCATACAACATGGCGGTGATGACCAACAAGGGCGTGCTGGCTGCGGTGAATTCAGACGACGCCGGGTTGATGCGGCGACTGAATACGGAAGCGGCAAAGACCATGAAATACGGTGGTCTGACTGAAGAACAAGCCTTGGCTCTGGTGACTATTAATCCGGCACGACACATGAAAGTGGATGATATGATCGGGTCCATTGAAGTGGGCAAGAGTGCAGATTTAGTGGTGTGGAACAAGCATCCGCTTTCCAGCTATGCGGTGCCGCAGAAAGTTTTCATTGACGGGAATTTGTACTTTGATCGCGACCAGGACGGATCGGAACGAGTAGCCAAGGAAACCAAGAAGAAAGCTTTGGAAGAAAAATCTAAGACTCCAGCAAGGAAACCATCCACCAATGAAGATCGCTAAGTTTTTGCTGTTCACCGTCCCGCTGGTTGCCCAGGATTCCTTTATTCTGCGCAATGTGACCATCCATCCAGTGACGTCCGCTGACATTGTGGGAGGCTCTATTGTTGTCGCCAACGGCAAAATCGTGGAGCTCGGCGCCAAGGTGACAGCGTCGAAATCCATAAAAGTGATCGATGGCAGGGGGCTTCATGTTTATCCTGGGATGATCAACTGCGCAACGCAAATGGGATTGAGCGAAGTTACTTCTGTCCGCGAATCCAACGATACGAATGAGATTGGCGAATTCCTGCCGCAGGTGCGGGCCGTGGTTGCAGTGAATCCAGACAGCGAACATATTCCAGTGACCCGTGTAAATGGAATCACCAGTTCCTTGGTTCTACCTGCATCATTGTCGGAAACAGGGCGCGGCGCAGGCACTGGACCGCAATCCATTCTTCGCGGACAATCGGCGATGATTCACTTGGACGGTTGGAATTGGGAGGACATGGCCATTAGCCGCAATGCCGGAGTGCTGATGCGATTCCCCGCCATTGTCACGCGTCGTGCAGCTTTCGGCGAAGGGGCCATTGGAACTCCCATCCCTTACAATGAGGCGAAGAAAACTTACGAAACAGAGCTGAAGAAAGTGGAAGAGTTTTTCGATTCGGCTAAGCATTATCAGGCTGCAAAAATGGCCAAGGCTGCCGGGTTCAAACTGAATGTGCAGTTAGATGCAATGATCCCCGTGCTGGAAGGTAAAGTTCCCTTGTTGATTGCGGCACAGAAGGAACGAACCATTCGTGACGCCATCGCCTTTGCGAAAAAACAGAATGTGAAAATCATCCTGCTGGATGTGACCAAGCCGGGCAAAGCCCTGGACGTGATCAAACAGAACAATATCCCAGTTGTGGTGGGCAAGCCAACCAGTCTGCCGGAAGATGAAGACGACCCTTACGATGCGTCATACAGCCTTCCCGGGCAACTTTACAAGGCAGGGATAAAGTTCGCCTTTGGAACATACGACAATCAATTCGCCAGGAACCTTCCCTATGAAGCAGCATTCGCTGTTGCCTATGGCCTTCCTTATGAAGAGGCTCTGAAGGCTTTGACCATCGGCGCTGCAGAAATTTTCGGCGTCAGCAATGAGATTGGTTCCATTGAAAAAGGTAAGTCTGCCGATTTCGTAGTTACCGACGGAGATCCACTGGAAGTCCGCACGCAGGTAAAGATGTTATTCATCCGCGGCAAGAATGTTAGCCTTGAAACTAAGCAGACAAGGCTTTATGAAAAGTATATGAATCGCAAATAGGGCTTACAGTTTCGGTTTACTTTCGGCGCGTGCTTTCATTTGCGCCAAGCCTTTTTCGAAATCGCCACCAATCATCTTTTCCATATCCATGAAGAGCGATGCAGCTTTTCCCATCAGGTCGTTATGTCCGGTCATGGTCCAATTCACGGTCACGCCATTGCCTTCCGGCTTGATGGTGAAATCGGTTGCATTGACGGCAGCGAAGGGTTTCAAGAACTCCAGCTTAATGCCCACCTTCTCGTTCGGCTGACTCTCGGTAATTGTCATACGGCCTTCGCCAACTTTATCGTCACCAATCCTGTAGTAACCCGCACCTACGCCCATTGCGGCGCCATCGTAAGTTTTCTTCATAGCGGCGTCGAGTTTAGCCCAGGGGGACCAATCGTCCCAATTGTGAAAATCGTTGACCAGTGCGAACACATCGGCAGCAGGCGCAGCGATGGTTGTGGATCTTGCCACGCGATAGGATTCAGGACGGCTGATAATTACCGCAAGCAATCCGCCCAAAAGAACTAGCAGGACGAGGATGATTTTTTCAACATGGTGAGTAACAGTGTACTACTTGGAATTTCCGAAAGGGAAAGCGCGGCGATTAGTTTGTGCAACTTTCCCCAGACCCACGGGTTCACCATAGTGGGTTGTAAAGATTAAGAAGTGCACATAAAATCTGGTGCGCTATTGGTTCGCTGGACGTAAATATATGATTTTGAAAGTACTTTCGCTGAGTTTTCTGGCCCTTGTTAGCGCCATTGCGGCAGATGTGAAGTCACCAGAACCTTCCATGAGCCGCGAATCCTTGGAGTTTTTTGAAGCAAAAATTCGCCCAGTCCTTTCGCAACAATGTTATCGATGCCATTCTGCTGAAGCCAAGGCGGCGATGGGTGGATTCCGTCTGGACACTCGCGACGCCATTCGTACCGGTGGCCAATCTGGTGCCGCAGTGGTTCCCAATCGGCCTGCAGCAAGCCTGATTCTGAAGGCTCTGCGCTACGAAGGTCCAAAAATGCCTCCCGGCGGTCAGCTATCCAATGATGTGGTCAGCAACTTTGAAAAGTGGATTGCCATGGGTGCTCCAGATCCTCGCGAAGCTGAAAAAGTGGAATGGAAAGTTTCTACCATTGATGTGAAAAAAGGTCGAGAGTTCTGGGCGTTTCAACCGGTGAAGAAGCCGACAGTGCCCGCAGGCAAGAACGCCTGGGCTAAAACAGATATTGATCGTATTGTTTTTGAAAATTACAAAGCCAAAGGGCTGACACCAGTTGCCGATGCCGATAGGCGTACCCTGATTCGCCGGACTACCTTTGACCTAACCGGACTTCCCCCAACCACGGATGAAGTGGAAGCGTTCGTTGCAGATCGCAATCCGAAGGCCTTTGAAAAAGTTGTCGACCGACTGTTGAACAGCCCCCGTTACGGTGAACGTTGGGGTCGGCATTGGCTGGACGTAGCGCGGTTTGCCGAATCAAATGGTCGCACTCGAAATTACCTCTTCCCTTACGCTTATAAATATCGCGACTACGTCATTCAGGCTTTCAATCAGGACAAGCCGTACGACGTGTTCCTGCAAGAGCAGATTGCTGGGGATTTGATGCCTTCCGCAACAGAGGCTGAAAAGAAAAATCGGATTGTGGCCACAGGCTTTCTGGCGTTAGGCGCACACGACCTGAATGAACAGGATGTGGCGCAGTATGCAATGGACGTTGCCGATGAGCAGATTAACGTTTTGACCCGATCGGTGATGGGTTTGACGGTGGGCTGCGCGCGCTGCCACGATCATAAATTCGATCCTATTCCCACTACAAACTATTACGCGATGGCCGGAATTTTCCGTTCTACTGAATTGAAGACAGGGCTGGAACGACGCCCTAAAAATCGTGTCAGCTACTTCCAGGAAGAGCGACTGATTACCCTTCCTGAAGAGGTCATCATTCAGCCAACGCCGGAGCAAATTGCCGCGCGGACCGAGTTGCTTGCGAAAAAATCTGATGCTGAAAGTCGGCTGCTGCAATTGCAGCGTCGGCAGGCTGTTGACAAGGTGCAAGCCACTCTTCAAGAAATTCGCGGGATTGAAAATCAACTGGACAAACTCCCCAGAGGAGCTGTGTTTGCCATGGGCGCGACGGACGCCAAAACCATGGTGAGCTGCAAAGTGAATCTGCGTGGCGACCCGCATAAGCTGGGTCCGGAAGTGCATCGTGGATTTGTGGAAATAGCCACGCCCGATGGAATGATTGTTCCGGAAATCGGCGAAGGGCAAAGCGGCAGACTGCAATTGGCTGAATGGTTAACCAACAAACAGAGTCCTTTGCCATCGCGTGTAATGGCCAATCGCATGTGGTACCAACTTTTTGGTCGCGGCGTTGTGCGCACGGTGGACAACTTCGGAAAGATGGGCGAAATGCCTGCAAATCAGAAGCTGCTGGATTTTGTGGCTGCCCGTTTCATGGATAACGGCTGGTCTGTAAAGAAGACGCTTCGCGAAATTATGCTTAGCAGAACCTATCAATTGGGTGCCGATTACAATGAGGCGAATTTCAACAAAGATCCTGATAATGCTGCTAACTGGCGCATGAGTCGCAAACGGTTGGAAGCCGAAGCAGTTCGCGATTCCATGCTGATGATTTCCGGGAACCTGACGTTGACACCCCCCAAAGAAACGCCGGTTTCACGGCTTCCCAAGCAGGCTCCAATCAATATACGGTTCGGCAAAGTGGTCAGCCGTTATGAAAACAGCGCCACGTATCGCAGTGTCTACTTACCCATTCTGCGGGGCTTTATTCCGTTAGTATTTCAGGCTTTCGATTTTCCTGAGCCGAGTGAGACCAAAGGCTTGCGTGACATTACTACAGTTGCTCCTCAGGCTCTGTACTTAATGAACAATCCCTTCGTTTTGGAACAGGCTCAAGGGGCGGCAAAGCATTTGCTGGAAAAGCCTTTGGAAGATAGCAAACGCGTCGAATTTGCATTTGAACAGGTTTATGGGCGAATGCCGACAAACGTTGAATTGAAGCAATCTTTAGGCTATGTGCGGAGTTCAGCAGAAGAGGCGAGTGCTGCTAAAAAAGAACAAGAGTCCTGGGCAAGGTTGTATCAGGCATTGTTTGCCAGCGCTGAGTTTTTGAATCGAACATAGGAGAATCAGTATGAACGAAACGAATCATATTTACCAACCCACTCGTCGTGAAATGCTGCGCGGCACTTCTTGCGGCTTCGGATTTTTGGCTCTTGGTGGCATGCTCAACGCGGGGACAACTTACACCAATCCTCTAGCTGCGCGGGCACCTCACTTTCCAGCAAAAATAAAACGTGTAATTTTTCTCTATATGGCCGGCGCACCCAGCCAGTGGGAAACGTTTGACTACAGCCCTGAACTGGAAAAAGCCGGTGATAAGGAAACATCTGCTGATCCAACTGGCGGACCCGGCAAGCGCAATGGAAAGCTGATGGCCCCTCGCTATAAGTTTGAACCGCGCGGCCAAAGCGGGCTACAAATTTCTGATCGCTTCCCTCATTTAGAGAAGCATGCCGATTCCCTTTGCATACTCAACGGCATGCACACCGATAGCGCCGCACACCCGCAGGCGAGCCTTTTTCTGCATACTGGCAGTTTTACCTTCGTTCGTCCATCCATGGGATCCTGGACCGTTTATGGGTTGGGGACGGAAAATCAGAACATGCCCGGCTTCATCACCATCAACCCTCCCAATACGGGAGGAGCGCAGAATTACGGGTCAGCATTTTTACCTGCACCGTATCAGGGAACACCGGTGAATGTGGGTGATGACATGGTTCCCAACATCAAAAATCCGCAGATGAATGCCGTCGACCAGCGCAAGCAGTTGGACTTTCTGCAAACGCTGAATCGCCAGTACAAGGACAAGGCCAAGGTGGATGGGGAACTGGAAGGCGTCATTCAATCCTATGAACTGGCCTTCCGAATGCAGAGTTCTGTGCCGGGCATTATTGGGATCGAAAAAGAAACCGATGCCACTAAAGAGATGTACGGGCTGAACGATGCGTCCACCAAAACCTTTGGTACGCAATGTCTACTGGCCCGCCGTTTAGCTGAATCTGGCGTTCGCTTTATTGAGCTGGGCAACGATGGTTGGGACCATCACAACAACCTGACGCAACGCATGGCCAACAATACCAAAGCCATTGATCAACCGATTGCGGCATTGTTTACAGATTTGAAGCAACGGGGATTGTGGGACGATACGCTGATCGTCTGGGGTGGTGAATTTGGTCGCACACCGACTGGCCAAAATGGCGACGGTCGGCAACATAATTCCCGAGGCTTCAGCATGTGGCTGGCTGGCGGCGGAGTGAAAGGTGGAATGCGCTATGGTGTTTGTGATCCACTATCAGGCGCTGCCGTAGCGGATAAAGTACACATCCACGATCTGCACGCGACTATGCTTCATTTAATGGGATTGAATCACGATAAGTTGACCTATCGCTACGCCGGTCGCGACTTTCGATTGACCGATGTTTATGGCCGCGTGGTGACAGAAATTCTCAGCTAGCCATGCGCCTAGCAGCGGCCATTAATCTGCCGCTGATGGACGCCGATGCACGCTGGTAACACAATCTG
This sequence comes from Acidobacteriota bacterium, assembly GCA_025352795.1. Lineage (GTDB taxonomy): Bacteria > Acidobacteriota > Terriglobia > Bryobacterales > Bryobacteraceae > JANXSF01. Next base: position 25,299 of record JANXSF010000140.1, on the reverse strand, counting down.
GGTGATATTTGGCATCCCTGCCTGTCCGCTTAAATTCTAAGTTGCAGGCCCCAACAGCATGTAAGTTGCCGTCGCAATGGCCACTAAGCGTTTGCTGTCGTCCAGCAGATCCACACGACCGACACACAAATGTCGGCCCACTCGCAGCAGATAGCAGCGAGCTGAAAGCCGCTTTCCCTTAACTGGTAACAGATAGTTTACTTTTAGCTCAGTCGTAGTAATTCGCTGCTTGCGCTTGAAGTGAAAATCAACGGCGAAGCCAACTGCTTCATCCGCTAGCGTCGCAATAATCCCCCCATGTAGCACCCCAGCGTTATTCATGAATTCCTGGCGCAAAGGTAAAGAGATAGTCACCCCATCTTCATGCTTTTTCACAATTCTGATTTTCAGGAACTGTTCAAAACTGTCCATCACTTGGCCGTGGCTCCACCATCAATGACAAAGGTCTGGCCAGTGACAAAAGTAGACTCCGGTCCTGCCAAAAATAATGCGATACCACCAATCTCTTCGGGTTTGCCGGTTCTGGGAATGGGCTGCGAAGTTCGTAGAGCTGCCATGTGCTTTTCATCCTGCCAGAAGAAAGAACTGAATTCGGTTTCAATCAAGCCAGGGCAAATGGCATTTACGCGTACATTGGAAGGACCAAATTCAATGGCCCAAACACGGGTCATCATAATCAGTCCCGCCTTGGTGAACGAATAAACTAAGCCATGTGGTTGTGGACGTAAACCAGCTATGGATGCCACGTTGATCACGGAACCATTCTTACGTTCTATCATTTTTGGAACCGTCAACTTGATTAAGCGGTGAGCCGCTAGAACGTTTATTTCCAGAGTCTTCAAAATGGCTTCGTCACTTACTTCCAGTGCCAGACCTTGTCCAATGTTCGTAGCCGAATTATTCACCAGAATGTCCACCGGTCCGAACAGTTTTTCCGTGTAGGTAACCAACCCTTCCAAATCACTCTTACGGCCTACATGGCAAGCGAACGGCGCGGTCTTCCCAGGCAGATCGCGAAATTCATGAGCAGTGCTTTCCAGGTTCTCCAATTTGCGGCTGGCGATCACTACGTTGGCCCCCGCTTCTGCCAACCGATAGGCAATCGCTTTCCCGATACCTCTACCACCACCAGTGACCAGTGCCGTCTTTCCTTCAAGGCTATGTGCTGACAATCCGAACTCCTTTTGCTGAATAGAAATGGTAGCGCAAAACTTCCCCATGCCCTGAAGGATTAAGCAGGCTTAGGTGAACCAATGTCTTCATCTGGACATTTTTCTTAGAAAGTTTTTCCCGTCTGGGTCGAGTTGAGTGGTAGCATGATCACGTCATTAGCCATTCAGCGTACGATTCAAGAAAAGCGCGATGCGGACCGCTTGCGGATGGATTCCACGAGCTTGGCCATTCAATATTCTGATGGATCGGGTGTATATAGAACCATGGTCGCCATGCTGGTGAACGTGGATGCGCATGGTTTGGGTGTCAATACAGCCGAACCTTTGCATCAACATTCGGAGGTGACAATCTGCATGAAGTGGGACGGCGCCCTTGTCCAACAGCGATCTTCGGTCAGATGGTGCCGTCCTACTAAGAGTGGTCGATACCGGATAGGACTCCGGTTGCTGGGTGAACCTGTTTTGATCGGCGAAGAGTTTAAGTAATTCTATTGAGCAAACATCAGTTGCTTTCCCTGAATGATTTCGAGGAAGTTCCTTATACGAAGGAGTCGATTCGGGTCGAAAAGTGAAGAGTGATCCTTGCTGACGAAATATCCCCTGAACGGCGTGTTAGAGAAAGAGACCGACAAGTATCCGGTCAATTGCAACTGCAATTTGCCAAGGGGGATGGTTCCCACCAAAGCCTGCCAGTTGAAGTATTTGATTCGGGGGGCGGTGGCATAGGAATTGTTTCCGATACCCTTCTGGCCTTGAATTTGGAAGTCCTATTGATTGGGGATTGGGGCACCGGGGCACAACAACAGCGTGCTTCCGTGGCCTGGTGCAGACAGACGAAAAGCGGTCGTTTCAGGACGGGGCTTTTGTTCATTGGCAATCCGGTTATGGCCAAAAAACCTGAAGTAAAAGCGTCGATTGAAGAAGACAAAACAGTAGATATGAAGGAAGCCGATTGGGAGTCGATTGAAGACCACTACGAGCTACTGCAACTGCATATGAAGGCCGATCAGGAAACCATTCAACGGGTCTATCGGCTAATGGCGCAACGATATCATCCAGACAATAAAGAGTCTGGCAACCCCAAGCGCTTTCGCCTAATTACCGACGCATACCGAGTTCTGAGCGATCCTGAACAACGGGCTGCTTATGACATTGCCACCCAGTTGCATCGGACGCGCCGTTGGAAAATCTTCGATCAAAGCACCGCGGCCAATGGAGTGGGTGACGAAAAGCGAAAGCGAGCGGGTGCGCTGGGTGCGCTTTATACAAAGCGGTTGAACGAACCGGAATCTGCTGCGTTGAGCATTCAAGATCTGGAAGAGCTGCTGGGCGTGCCTCGGGAACATTTGGAGTTCACACTTTGGTACTTGAAGGGACAAGGCCACATTGTGCGTACCGACTCCGGCAAATATTCCATAACGATCAAGGGAGTGGACGCAGCCGAGGAAAGTCAGATGGTGTGGCGACCTGCGCCATCTAACTTGTTAGAAGCTCCAGAACTGGCGGCAGCGGGTTAATCACTCAACGCCATTAAGAATCAGATAGAATTCGTATAGATTCTTTTTATGAGCAAATTATTGGTTTGCTGGCTTGTTCCAGCTCTCGCAATCGCCGCACCTGCGAAACTTGATTTCAGTCGTGACATTCGGCCGATCCTTTCGGACAAGTGTTTTAGCTGTCATGGGCCGGACGAAAAAAAGCGGATGGCAGGGCTGCGTCTGGACACTCGTGAAGGGGCTTTTGGTGAACGTAAAAACGGCGCGGTGATTGTCCCTGGCAACAGTGCTGGCAGTAAGCTGATGGAACGAATTTCCCATCAGAACGCCGCTTTGCGAATGCCTCCGGCCAGTGCTGGCTCACCCTTGAATGAACACCAAGTGGCTTTGGTCAAGCAATGGATTGATGGTGGGGCTCCCTGGACTTCGCACTGGGCATTTGAAGCTCCTAAGTCACCAATGATTCCCGACGTCACCACCAAGGCGAAAATCAGCAACGCAGTGGATAATTTCATAGTCGCGCGGCTTGAAAAAGAGGGTCTGAAAATGTCCCCAGCGGCGGACCGACCCACCCTTTTACGACGTTTGAGTTTCGATTTAACCGGCTTGCCACCAACTCCCGCAGAGATTGCCGCATTCGTAGCTGACAAATCCGCTACCGCTTATCAGAAGCAGGTTGACCGACTTCTGGCATCCCAACGCTACGGGGAAAAGATGACCATGAGCTGGCTGGATTTGGCGCGATACGCCGATACCCATGGCTACCATATTGACAGCCATCGTGACATGTCCCCCTGGCGCGATTGGGTGATTCAATCGTTCAACGAAAATAAGCCGTTCGATCAATTCACTGTGGAGCAATTGGCCGGAGATCTTATGCCTGGCTCCAACGTCGCCTCAAAGACAGCTACAGGGTTCAACCGCAACCACATGATCAATTTTGAAGGCGGCGCCATCCCCGAAGAGTATCAGGCGGAGTATGTGGCCGATCGCGTAGAAACAACTTCCGTCGTCTGGATGGGATTAACCATGGGATGTGCCAAATGCCATGACCACAAATACGATCCCATGCGGCAAAAAGATTATTACCAAATGGCCGCCTTCTTCAACACACTTGCAGAGAAAGGCTTGGATGGTCGCAAAGGTAATGCCGAGCCGATGATGCTGTTGCCCAGTCCTGAAAAGCAGATGCTGGATGAGTTGGGCACCGTCATCCCGGCCAAAGAAAAACTTCTTCCAGAAAAAGAAATGGCTAAAATGCAGATGGTCTGGGAAAAAACTGGTCTGGCGAAATTTCCAACCAACGCCCGTCAAGGCTTGATTGCACACTACGAACTGGACGATAGCTTGGCCGACGTGGCCGGTGGATATCGTCACGGTAGAGCGATTGAAGGCGAGGTTACCTATGGCGATGGCATTGTCGGTAGAGCCGCTTCCTTCGGTGGCCAGCAGACTCGGGTAGACTTGCCCGGAACGCCTGAAATCGACCTGCGCAAGCCCTTCACGCTGGCGTTTTGGGTGAAACCTACAGGTGATAGAAAGATGACTTTTCTGGCGCAGATGGATAAAGCCGGTCGCGGTTGGAGCATCACTTGGGAAGAACCCGAAGCTATCCCCGGATTGAAGCTGGTTGGAAATGTGCGTATGCAGTTTTCTGCTAGCGCTGGAAAATCTGTGGTATTGCTTACCAAAACACGCATCGCCCAAAGTGAATGGACGCACATCACCATTGCCAGCGAAGGCAGCGGCAGCGCCACAGGCTTGAAGATTTTCTTAAACGGCAAGGCAGAAAGTTTCGATGTCAGCGGTGATGCTGGCGTGGATTCCACCGGAACCAGTGCTGCAATTCAGATCCAAGGTGGAGTCGGTGGACTCTTTGGACAGCTCGATGATTTGCGAATTTACAGCAAGACCGCATCGCAACAACTCGCCGAACAATTGACAACATCGGAACCTTTGCGCTGGATGTTGTTCAATGCCACAAATAAACGAAATAAAGATCAGTCGGCGAGGCTCAAGGATTATTTTCTATCCAAAGAAGCCCCCGTTGAACAGCGCAAAATTTATGTGGATCTCAAGGAACTGAAAGCTCAGCGCGATCGGCTGGAACTGACCGTCCCTTCTGTAATGGTGATGGCCGACATGGAAAAGCCTCGGGACACATTTATTCTGGCCCGTGGGGACTATGCCACCAAAGGTGAAAAGGTGATGGCAAATTCCCCAGCCATGCTGGAACCTATCGAATCCGGACTGCCCAAGAATCGTTATGGATTGGCGCGCTGGCTGGTGAATCCTAACCATCCGTTAACAGCACGAGTGGCCGTGAATCGCTATTGGCAGAACTACTTTGGCATCGGCCTGGTGAAAACAGCCGAAGACTTCGGGTCTCAAGGCGAGCCTCCATCACACCAGGAACTACTCGATTATTTAGCCACTGAATTCGTGCGCTCAGGTTGGGACGTCAAAGCCATGCAGCGGTTGATTGTGAACAGCGTCACCTACCAGCAGTCTTCCCAAACAACGGCTTCCCTGCGTGAACTCGATCCCGAAAATCGTCTATTAGCCCGTGGGCCGCGTTTCCGATTGCCCGCCGAAACTGTGCGCGACAATGCATTGTTCGTCAGTGGGCTTCTCAATTCATCAGTTGGCGGCAAGAGCGTTTTTCCCTATCAACCTCCCGGAGTTTGGGAAGAACTTTCTTATGGTGGAGTCTATTCTGCGCAGACGTATAAACAGAGTCACGGCAGCGATTTATACCGCCGCAGTATGTACACCTTTTGGAAGCGAACAGCTCCCCCGGCTTCGCTATCCACGTTCGACGCGCCGGATCGGGAAAAGTGCATTGCTCGTAGAGCGGTTACCAACACGCCGCTGCAGGCCTTGGTGCTTTGGAACGATCCTACTTACCTTGAAGCATCACGTCTGCTGGCTGAGCGCATGTTGAAAGAGGGCGGCAAAGACACTGCATCCCGTATCCGCTATGGGTTTGAGCTGGCTACAGGACGCAAGCCTCAGCCTAAGGAATTGGTGGTTCTTACGTTGCTGGTTAAGGAACAAACCTCTCTCTATGCAGGGAACATCAAAGCAGCAGGCGAACTGTTGTCAATCGGGGAAGCGCCGATAGATCCTGCGCTCAATAAGTCAGAACTCGCTGGCTGGACCACACTTGCCAGCACCCTGTTGAACCTCGACGAAGTGATCACCAAGGAATAAGTATGAATCACTACGATTTTGAATATGCGAAAAGCATCGCCATGACTCGACGCCGACTCTTCGGCCTCTCCTCAACCGGCATTGGAACCGCAGCATTGGCGTCCGTTTTGGGCGTCGACGCCAGAGCCGCATCCACTGATCGCAATCAGAAAACAGGCGGAATGAATGGACTTCCGCATTTCCCCGCCAAGGCCAAGCGTGTTATCTTTCTGCATCAATCCGGTGCCCCTTCCCAGTTGGATCTATTCGACTATAAGCCGCAGTTGAAGAAATTCCACAACTCAGAATTGCCCGATTCCATTCGTAACGGACAACGGATTACCGGCATGACATCAGGACAGACTTCGTTTCCCGTCGCCTCCACTATTTTCAAATTCGCGCAGCACGGTAAGAGCGGCACCTGGATCAGTGAACTGCTGCCACACACAGCAAAGATTGTCGACGAGATCACCATCATCAAGTCGATGCACACGGAGGCCATCAATCACGACCCAGCCATCACCTTCATCCAAACCGGAAGTCAGCAGCCAGGACGTCCCAGTATCGGTGCCTGGGTAAGCTACGGTCTTGGCAGTGAGAATCAAAACCTTCCCGGATTTGTCGTCTTGGTCTCGCAATCGAATACCCCTGCAAACGATCAACCACTGTTTTCCCGATTGTGGTCCAGCGGATTTCTGCCCTCCAATTTTCAAGGTGTGAAGTTCCGCTCCAGTGGCGATCCCGTCTTGTTCCTCAGCGACCCTCCTGGTATGGCCAAGAGTACCCGCCGCAGCATGCTCGATAGCGTGCAGAAGCTCAATCAAATGCGCCTAGATGCTTATGGCGATCCTGAAATTGAAACACGCATTGCCCAGTCCGAAATGGCCTACCGCATGCAAACGTCGGTGCCCGAATTAATGGATCTATCGAAGGAACCAGCGTCCACTTTTGAGCTATACGGCGACGATGCCCGCAAGCCCGGAACCTATGCCGCCAACTGTCTTTTAGCCAGACGCCTGGCCGAACGCGACGTGCGCTTCATACAAATTTATCATCGTGGGTGGGATCAGCATAACAACCTGCCACGAGACATCGCCCTGCAATGCAAAGGTACCGACCAGGCTTCTGCCGGTTTAGTAATGGATTTGAAGCAGCGTGGGTTGTTGGACGATACGCTGGTGGTCTGGGCTGGAGAATTTGGACGCACTGTTTACAGCCAAGGTCGTCTGACGGAAACGAATTATGGTCGGGATCATCACCCACGCAACTTTTCAATTTGGATGGCTGGTGCGGGTGTGAAGAAAGGTTTCACATTGGGTGAGACTGATGATTACAGCTACAACATCACTGCCGACCCAGCCCATGTTCATGACTTGCAGGCAACCCTCTTGCACCTCTTGGGCGTAGATCACAAGAAGGTTACCTACAAGTTTCAAGGGCGCTACTTCCGATTGACCGATGTGCATGGGGAGTTAATTCAGAAAATACTGGTCTAATCAGTTACCACTTTAGGACTTTGACGCTGATCACCAACTGAAGATGCTTGTCCCTACTGATGACAGGCATGCTGTGCTCTTGTGCCAGCGCACAAATCCAAACATCATTTTCTGGAATGGGTGTTCCTGCGTTCTTCAGTTGTTTACGAATATCGGCGTAAGCACTGGCCGTTGCCCGGCCCACGTTTAACCCCTTGAACAAGCGCAGACTTGTGTCAAGCCACGATTCATAAATAGCTCTTTGCTTAGATTGGCGAATGCCGAAAAGGTATTCTCCTAGAACAATGGAAGGTAAGTAAAGATCAGCGGCGTGCTCAAATACTTTTTGTAAATCCCGGTCACCCTCGGCGAATGCAGAAAGCGCATTCGTGTCCAGAATCACTTCCAATCCTCAGGATCAATGCGACCGAACTCTTCCGCAATGACTTTGTTCACCTTGCGGTTTTCCTGTTCAAGCTGCGGCAAACCGCCAAACGCTTTCATCCAGGGTTTCTCAGATGCTGTCCCGGGTTGGAATTTTAATCGTAGTTCAATAGCTTGCGTCACAAATTCCTTCATGGAAATCCCTTCAGTGGCCACAGCATACTTCACAGCCTTGAATAACATGTCGGGCACCTCCAAAGTCGTTTTCATAAACCCATATTACCATATCCACCTTCAGAGTCAACCACCAGCCTTTGTCATAATAACTTCTCACCAGTCGGAGTAATTTCAAATTGACCGAAGATCATCGACCCATTAAAACATTAGACCGCGTTCTATCCAAAGCGGGCCTCGGTTCTCGAACCGAGGCCCGCAGTTGGATTGGTGCAGGGCGGGTTCGCGTCAATGGACGTGTGATCCAGACCCCCGACCATTGGGTGGACCTCGAACGCGACACCGTCACCTTCGACAACCAGCCCGTTAAACAGGGCAAGAAAATCTATCTGCTTTTGTACAAACCCACCGGCTACTTGACCACCTACAAAGATCCCGAGGGGCGTCCCACAGTTTATAACCTGCTAGGCGATATCGATCAATACGTGGTCCCTGTTGGCCGTCTTGACCTGGAAACCAGCGGCTTACTCCTTCTTACCAGCGACACTCAGTTTGCTGAACTGGTCACCAATCCCGATTATAAAGTTCCCAAAACATATTTACTCAAATCCTCCAAGCACCTCAGTGACGATCAAATCAAGCAACTGCGCAGCGGCGTCACTTTATCTGACGGTCCAACCAAGCCAGCCCAAGTGACTCGTGTGCGCGATTCCGAAAAATACACTCACTTGGAAATGACCATAACCGAAGGACGCAATCGTCAGGTTCGCCGCATGATTGAAGCTCTTGACGCAAAGGTTCTTAAGCTCGTGCGAATCGCCATTGGTCCAATTCAAATCGGCGATCTGAAAATTGGCCAGCATCGCCCGCTGACTCCCGCGGAGGTGGCTACTTTAACGAAAAAGAAAGGCATATAATAGTGCGCAGGAGCTAAGAACTTGCTTTTTCTACCTGGTCGGCCTGTAAGAAGTTGTGACGGTGTTTCGCGGCGTGAGCTTCTTCGTGCTGGAGGTTTGGGAATGCTTGGCCTCAGCCTTCCAGAATTCTTGCAAATGCAGGCCTATGGCGCCGCTGCAAAGACTGGGCAAAACAAACCTCGCGCAAAAAACGTGGTTATGTTGTTCCTCCAAGGTGGCCCCAGCCACATCGACATTTGGGATCCCAAACCCGACGCTCCTTCCAATATCCGCGGTGAGTTCAAACCGATCAATACCAAAGTGGATGGCATCCAGGTCAGCGAGACTATGCCTATGTTGGCCCAGCAGATGGATAAGATTACGCTCATCCGCTCCATGAGCTATACGCCTGCCGGGCTGTTCAATCACACCGCTGCCATCTATCAGATGATGACCGGCTGGGCTCCCGATAAAGTATCGCCATCGGGCCAGTTGGAACCCCCTTCACCACGTGATTTCCCGCACATGGGTTGCCAGATTTCTAAGATGTTACCCATGGAAGGCCCAATGCTTCCGTTCGTTGAAATGCCCCGACCCCTGCAGGAATCTAACGTAATTGGCAAAGGCGGCGCTGCCGGATTCTTAGGCAAAGCGTTCGACCCCTACCGTCTCTACCAGGACCCCAACAAAGAGGTCAAGCTCGACGATTTAACCTTGCGTCCCGAAGTAACTGCCGACCGCTTGAAAGATCGCTTCACATTGCTAAAAGGCATCAATGGCTCTATGAAGGAGTTGGAAAAGGCTGTCAGCGCTTTTGCACTGAATGAATATTACGAGAAGGCTTACGATTTGGTGTTGAGCGGCAAGGCCCGCGACGCGTTCGATTTAAATAAAGAAACTGATCAGGTGCGGGATCGTTACGGTCGCACCACGTTTGGTCAAAGCGCATTGCTCGCGCGCCGATTGATTGAAGCCGGAACGCGTTTCGTGCAAGTAAATTGGCCATCAGTTGCCAACGGGAATCCTGAAGAAACTGCTTGGGACACCCACGCTGCGAACTTTGGGCCACTCAAGAATCTCCATTGCCCTGTGCTCGATAAGGCCCTCTCCGCATTGATTGAGGATATGGATCAACGAGGTTTGTTCCAAGACACTCTGCTAGTTTGCATCGGCGAATTTGGACGCAGCCCGCGTCTTGGCGTCAGCACATCAGGCAACACAAACTCTCCCGACGGTCGCGATCATTGGCCCTACTGCTACACCGGTGTGATTGCTGGCGCTGGAGTGAAGCGTGGGGTTGCTTACGGTAAGAGTGACGCCCAAGGATCGTCACCAGCCGATAAGCCTGTCCACCCCACAGACCTTGTCGCCACCATTTATTCCGCACTAGGGATTGATCCCGGTATGGAAATCCTCAATGATTTAAAGCAACCACGGAAGCTGGTAGAAGGCACCCCAGTCAGCGGATTCTGGTCCTAGTCATAGTGGGACAGGCATCCGTGCCCAATGCCCTGTTGTTAAAAGACCGCTCCCTCGCGGTCACGGCTCGGTAACGTAATGTTTCAACCGAGCCGTGACCGCGAGGGAGCGGTTTTCCAAGGCCTGATACACTTCGCTCCAACACTTAAAGCTGTCCGAAAGTTACTAAGTAATCACCTTAGCGATCTCGCGCAGCACGGCGAGCACCAACACCAGGAAACATCCGACGACAACCGCTACTGCCCGGCCCCACACACGGCCAGTTGCCAAAGTCATGGATGCAATCCAGAGTGCTGCCCCAACCAAGGCAAAAAACACTGAGACCGCAAGCATCGCCATCATCACAAAATCTGCTACGTGGCCCATGCCTCGAAACAAGCCCACAAAAAGCTGATTGGAAATGTCGATGATAGACCCGTCCCCCTTCTGCCCGCCAGAGGTCTGGACAGCACTCCAACGGGAGTAGAGCGCCAAGCCTCCGAAGTAAAGAGTGCCCAAAGTTCCCGGCAGACCAAAGCCAATAGCCGCAATTTGAAATAACCGGATGGTCAGCAATCGCATCGGTTCAGTATATCCAAGAAAATTATCTGATCCCTTTTTTCTTCTTACTGCGCTTTATAGGGTGAAGCGATTCTAAAGAGCATCGCAAATAAAAAGGAGAACCCATGTTCAAACACTTGCCCATATTCGTCGCAGCCATTGCCTTCACCGGCACCTGCTTTGCCCAAGGACAAATTCAATCCAGAACCACAATTTCCTTCTCTGATGGAACGTCGTGCACGGGCACCCCAGTAGGCCCTCCTACCTTTGCCGCATTGTCCGCATCAGTCAACGCAAAACTCACCACCAACGGCAGCGGTGGCGCAACGGGACGCATCGCGTTTGAAGATGTGGTCCTTACCCGCGCAGTGGATAATTGTTCGGTTTCTTTATTCGGATTATTTTTTAGAACGCAGCGGATTCGTTCTGTCACCATCTCGTTTGAAAACCTCATCAATGGGCTCTTCAAAGAAGATCTTAAAATTACCTTGTCTGACGCCATAATCAGCGCCATTTCCGACAGTGGAACTGCTGGATTGCCCCCTCAGGAAAAGGTCTCGCTATCTTTTCAGAAGATCACTATCTTCGATCCGCAGACCAACCAAACTACTTCATTTGACCTGCTTACCAACCGGTAGTCGGGGTGCAATCTTCACCCCTCCGTCCATCTCTTCTTCCAATCGGCGAAGGGCCACACTGACCACATCACGATGATGTACTTTGTGGCCATCGCCTTCACCAGCCATCCTCAACCATAGGCGATGCAGTAATTCCACATCTTCAGGCCACAGTCGTGGTGGATGTGGTCCCAGGTTATAGAACTTAGATTCACCGCTCTCGCGATCTACAATTTGCAAGGCCATGGCCAGTTTTTCCGGCAACTTTTCCCATTGGTCTCCAAAATGTTTTGCCTGTTCATCAATCGACATTTTTCCTGAACTACCCATCACCACCGTGCCGGCTTTCAGTCGGGCCGCAGTCTCCACAATTGCCGAGGTCACATGAGGACTTTGAACCACCATCAGTTCCACATGCTTGCCAGCCTTCTCTGCCAGCGTCACCACAGAAGTGAACAAGCCCTGCGTATCGGCACTAAACATCTGGTCTGTATCCAGTTCGTCCTTGGAAAACTTCACGGCTAAAACCACCACATCCATGCGCGTCACATCTGTTTTTTCAATCGCCGAGTTCACATGGGCCAGCAGATTGGGATTGCTGGCTGGCACCAAAACGCATCCAGGCCTGATGTTGGTTGGTTCCGATTCCGTTTCTTCCACTTGGAATTTTTCGTGCTCCATGTGGATCCCGGCATTCTTCTTATGATTGTACTTTTCTGAAAAATAGAAAATGGTGTAGAACACCAGCGTGAAAATAATGCCAGAGACAGTGGCTATCTCCTTGGTGAACAGATTGGTGAGTGCAAGAGCGAATAAGAAAATAGAAATCAACCCAAGACCAATGGGAATCTCCCTGCCACCAATAATCACGTTCCAACCAACTTTATATTCGCGATAGCCAGGGCGTTTGAAGCGCAGCACCAAAACACTGAGCGCCTTCATGGCAAAGCTCCACACCACACCAAACGCATAGGCTTCGCTCAGCAGCACCATATCGCCACGGCTAATAATAATGGTGAATAACTGCATTCCAACCACCAGATTGATCATCCGCGATGTGGTCCCAAACCTGGAATGCGGTTTGCGGAACCAATCCGGCAACACGCCATCTTCCGCAACGCGGTTCAGCACGCCATTCGATCCCACAATGGAAGTGTTCACCGCACCAGCCAGGATAATCGTTCCCACCAACACTACGAAGCCGTGAAATCCCAGTCGAGCCCAAAGTGGCCCGTACAAATACATAGCAATGCCGCTGATCAGGTTGTCTACATAAAGCCCTACACGTTCCTTGTCGGGTATAAACATCACCGCCAGGAAACTCACCATTGAAGTGAAAATCATGCTGTAGACAAAAATCACCGTACCCGCTTTTTTCAAATTTTCATGTTTCGGGGCCGCAATTTCCCGGTTCACCTGGGCCAACGTTTCAAACCCACTCATCGCCAAAAGGGAGTGGCCTAAACCAATCATCACCGCGATTCCCCAAAAGCTGGGAAGCGGCGTATTCTTCAGCCACCCCAAGGCCGAATCCCCAAACTTGATGTTCTCTGAAGTGGGCAGGGTGATTGGATAAGCACCCTTTACGAAATAAGTGACCAGTGACCAGACAATCAACATCACCACCATTACCGTGGTAAGTTGCATAATCCGCAGAGCCTTGGTGCTGGATTCATGCATGCCAATTGTGTTCTGCCACCAAAAGTAAATGGTGATGACAATGGCCAAAGCTGCGGCAAACAAATGCGCGCTCACCTTCCATTCTGGATGGTGCAGCAATTCCGCCACTTCGTTGACCAACCCCGCCAGATACATGCCCGCACTCACTCCGCTGATGGGCCCGGTAAGAACGTAATCAAACATCAGCGCGGAGACAGAAAACTTCGCCAGTGTTCCACCCATTGCCTCATGCACCACGCGATAGACGCCGCCGCGAACAAACATACTGCAACTTTCCAGATAGAAGGAGCGGATGGCCCAGCCGAACAACATGATGCCCAGAATGAACCAGGGTGCGGATCTCCCCACTGCCGCTTCGGCAATGCCACCAGCGTAGAAGGAAGAAGATGCCAAATCGCAAAGTACGATTGCAGCAGCTCTCCAAAAAGAAATGAAGGAAAGCATAACGGTAGAGGCAACCACAATTTTTGTGGTCCTCGCCGCGTTTTCATTGGTCAATTTAATATCTCCAGTACAGTCGCAAACACCCAACGGACTGCTCTCAAAAGTGGCCTACGAGGTTAGCTGTCGGGCTAGGGCTTGAAAGTACCCTGCAAGGTTGAATCCTACTGCGCCCCAAAAACTTGGGTCCCCCGCCTCCTGGGTGGAGTTCGGCTATTTCTAGCGTAGCGAAAGCGAAGAAGGATTTCAATTGAGGGCGGCCTTGATAGCTTCCTCTAAAACCCAATCCACCAACGTAAAAATCTGAAGCCAAGTGAACTGTCTAATACACCTACTGCTCCGAATTCACACTGTTTACACGGTCAGGATCTTTTGCCAATAAGGATTGAAGCCGGCCATGGGATAATGAAAACGTATGCGTAACCAATGGACGGCTTCACGCCGAAACGACCCCATCCGAACTCAGCTCCACTATGCCCGCAAAGGCACGATAACAGGTGAAATGGAGTATATTGGCAAGCTGGAAAAATTGCCGGTGGAAACCATTCGTGCTGAAGTAGCTCGTGGCAGGATGATCATTCCCGCCAACATCAACCACACAAATTTAGAGCCCATGGCCATTGGTGTGGCGTCCAGGTGCAAGATCAATTCCAACATTGGGAATTCGTCCACCACATCCAACATTGAAGGCGAATTGGAAAAACTTCGCTACTCCGTCAAATATGGTGCCGATACCGTGATGGATCTTTCCACCGGTGGCGACATCGCTGAAATTCGCAAAGCCATCATCGCCAATTCTCCTATCCCCATTGGCACCGTACCTATTTACGAAGCCTTGTCCCGTGTCCGTCGCGTTGAAGATCTGAACAAGAACGTCATGCTGGACGTCATTGAAGAACAGGCTGAACAGGGTGTGGATTATATGACCATCCATGCTGGCGTGCTCATTCAGTACATCCCGCTCACCACCAAGCGCATCACGGGCATCGTCAGCCGCGGCGGGTCCATCCTTGCTGAATGGATGGTGAAGAATCACAAACAAAATTTCTTATACGAATGCTTTGACGATATTTGCAAGATCTTCCAAAAATATGATGTTAGCTTTTCTCTAGGTGATGGCCTGCGTCCCGGCTGTCTTGCCGATGCCAGTGACGAGGCTCAATTTGCCGAGCTGAAAACTCTTGGCGAACTGACTCGTCGTTCCTGGAATTATGATGTGCAGGTAATGATTGAAGGGCCTGGCCATGTGCCTATGGACCAGATCCAAATGCAGGTGGAAAAGGAAAAAGAACTCTGCTTTGAGGCTCCTTTCTATACTCTTGGACCGCTGGTCACCGATTTCGCCCCCGGTTACGATCACATTACCTCCGCTATTGGCGCGGCCATGATCGGCTGGTATGGTGCTTCCATGCTCTGCTATGTCACACCGAAAGAGCACTTGGGACTGCCCAACAAAGAGGACGTCAAACAGGGCCTGATCGCCTACCGCATTGCCGCCCATGCCGCCGATATTGCCCGTCACCGCCCCGGTGCCCGTGACCGTGACGATGAACTGAGCAAAGCTCGCTATAAGTTTGATTGGCGCAAACAGTTCGAACTTTCTTTGGACCCGGAAACTGCACAAGCCATGCACGATGAAACTCTGCCCGAAGATGGTTTCAAAGATGCCCACTTCTGCAGCATGTGCGGACCTAAATTCTGTTCTATGAATATCAGCTCTAAAGTGGAAGAGTTCACTGCCGCCGACGCCGAAGCTATCCTCAACCCGGCTTTTGTGCAAGTAGCCACCTCTTCCGCATCGGCCAACGATTAAGCCAATGCAATGCAATTCCGACGATCGCATTCTGCTCCTCAGCATTCCCAATGAGGAGCGCTTGCGGTGGTTTTCTTCTTTAGTTCCAGGTGGCGCTTTAGTAGCTATGGGCGATGAGGACGCGGTCTTCACCATGCGTGATGCCTGCCGTGATCTGCTCAACGCGATGATCCATCCTGGAGCAGTCGAACCCATTCCATGGGGCGATGCAAGCTTCCATCACGTGGTCGTGGAGACCACAACCTGTTCGCCTAAAGCTCTGAAGGAAATTTGGCGGGTGCTGTTGCCCGATGGATCGCTTTGGATTACTGCCGGATCAGAAACACTGCGGTTTCAGCGAAAAAGTTAGGCATGGCGTGCAGTGGCTCGGTTCCAGCCAGATAAATGTTTCTTTCAACCGTCCAGCCTTCCTTGGCCGCCAGCATCTCAAAATCGTGAACCGTTAGAAAGTGAATGTTGGGGGAGTCATACCAATCGTGCGGGAACAGTTTGTTCTTCGGCGCTCTGCCAGTGAACAAATGCGCCATTCGTACAGACCAGTGCCCAAAGTTGGGGAAGGCCACAATAATACGTTTGCCCACCCGCAGCATCTCTCGCAACACCTTCAACGGTTGGCGCACTTCAAGCAACGTCTGGCTTAAAATCACATAGTCAAAAGCGGCGTTGGGATAATCGTACAAGCACTGTTCCAAGTCACCCTGATATGCCGATACGCCGCGTGAAATAGCCCGCTGCACCTTTTGCGGATCCAGTTCCACACCGCGAGCGTCCACGTTTTTATTTTCGGCAAGCCATGCCAACAAGTCCGCATCGCCGCACCCAAGGTCTAACACCCGCGACCCCGGTTCAATGATCTTGCTGATGATATCGTTATGGACGGCAAGTTGGGCCACTTAGCGATTCAACTCCTTAAAAGTTTTGGCCAAAAATCCCTTAACCAATTCCGTCTGTTCGTTCACTTGCACCAAAAACGCATCGTGCCCGTAGTTCGATTCCAATTCGCAATACGCCACGTCATGATTACGACGTCGCAAGGCGTTCACAATCTCTTGCGATTGATAGCTGGGGTACAACCAGTCCGATGTAAAGCTGATTACCAGGAACCGCGTACTGGCTGATTCCAGGGCCGCTGTCAGCGTTTTCTCACCGTTATGGGTCAGGTCAAAAAGGTCCATCGCCTTGGTAATATAAAGGTACGAGTTCGCGTCGAACCGGTCTACGAATTGGCTGCCACGATAGCGCAAGTAACTTTCCACTTCAAAAATGTCATCGTTTTCCCGTGTGCGTCGCCCGAATTTCTGGCGCATAGATTCGTCACTCATATACGTGATGTGACCCACCATGCGGGCTACGGCCAAGCCTCGCGCCGGCGGTTTGCCAATGTAGTAATCGCCACCGTTCCAGTCAGGATCGGCCATCACCGCCTGCCGACCCACTTCGTTGAAGGCAATTTGTTGAGCACTATGCCGTGCCGTTGAAGCAATGGGAATGGACGCCGCCACCGCATCGGGATACTGCACTGCCCACTGCAATGCCTGCATCCCGCCCATGGATCCACCAGCCACCGCCAGCAGTTTAGGGATGCCTAAAAATTCAGTTAGTTTGCGTTGCAGGCGAACCATGTCCGCAATTGTGATTACCGGAAAACCCATTCCATAAGGTTTGCCAGTGGCCGGGTCTTTCGAGGAAGGTCCAGTGGTACCCTTGCATCCACCCAAAACATTGGCACAGATCACAAAATACTTGTTCGTATCAAATGCCCGACCGGGACCAATCATGTTATCCCACCAACCTAATTGGCCACCAATTTTTTCAATGCCAGCCGCATGAGCATCGCCTGAAAACGCATGCGTAATCAAAATGGCATTGGTGCGATTCTGGTTCAATTCGCCATAGGTTTCATAGGCGCAATCAATTGGACCCAGGGTCACCCCACAATCCAGGTTGATTGAATCAAAAGTTGTGATTTGTGTTTCGACTTCCACTAAGACCTCAGCATAGCGCGACTCTTCCCAATGCCCCAACAAAGTTTACTGCTGTAGATCTGCTGGGCCTGCTTCCTTCGTATACTTTAGGTAACAGAAATGACCACTGGTTCAATTGAAGTAACAATTCTTTCGTTGCCAGTGAGCGGCGTCAATGTTGTGCCCGGCACCTTCCGCGATCAATTGCCTCGTGGTCCGGTGATCGTTTATTTCCTTCGTCACTTTGGTTGAATATTTTGTAGAGAGGGCGTAACGGGCTTACGTCGAACCACGGAAACCCTTTCGGGATATCCACCGGTGCTGTTTGTCTTCCGCGGGACGCCTGAACTTGGGAAAGAGTTTTTCGATCATTTCTGGCCGGAAGCCAAGGGAATCGCCGATCCCACTGGTGATCTTTTCCGTTCCTTCGGATTATTCCGGGCAAGCTGGTGGAGACTGCTCGGTCCCATGGTCGTCCTGGCGGCAATTCGAGCCTTGTGGAATGGCCATCGCAACGGCCGTCCAGCACCCGACACAATGCGTAACCCAGGGCTCTATATTATTGAAAAAGAAGCAATCGTTTGGGAGCATAACTTCCACCACATAGGCGATCACCCCAATTTCGCGTCGCTACAAAAATGGGGTTCCAAAGCTCTATAGTTTCCTTGTGTCCGTGCCGATAAGCATTAAGGCACATGAATCGAAGCAAGGCGAAGAATACTCAGTCAGGGAACACGATGATCGAAACGGCTTTCATCCTGGTGCCGTTTTTTGCTCTGATGCTTGGAGTAGTCGATTTTTCATTGACGATATTCCTTAAAAGTACATTACAAAGTGCGGTGAATGAAGGGCTTCGCTACGCAGTGAGCGCGCAAACCCTGCCTGGAAGATGTCAGGAAGAGTCCATCAAACAAGTGGTTGCTGGCAACGCCATGGGCTTCTTGTCAGGGACCCGTGCCAAGACCATTGCTATCAACTACTATTCATTCAACGATCTGTCTCAACCCATTTTGGGCCCCACCGGCAATCAACCTGGCAATGTGGTTGAGGTAGTGGTGCAGAACTATACCTGGAACTGGCTGGCCTTTGGGCGAGACCCGCTGCATATTTCCGCCTTTGCTGCCGACCGTATGGAAGGCCGCTCGGGAAGTTCCTCCCAACCTTGTCGTTAGTCAAACCAAAGACATCCCATGCGCACCCGGTCCACCCTTCAAAGCGGCAGTAGCATTCTGGAGTTCGCCATTGTCATCCCCTTGTTCACGTTAATGCTATACGGGGTGTTCACCACCGGGATGTCCATTTCCAAAGCGCAGCAGGTATCCACTCTCACCCGTGAAGCCGGAACCATGTTTTTGCGATTCGTCGATTTTTCCATCCCCGGCAATCAGGCTTTGCTGATTCGGCAAGCCAGTGGTTTAGGACTTATGGAAGGCGGCGGCAACGGCGTGATTGTCCTATCTGCTTTCAAGATGATTGGGGAAGGGGACTGCATTGCGGGCGGGTTTGAACCGCGCAACTGTCCTAATTTTGGCTATCCAGTGGTGGTAAAACGACACTTAATCGGCAATAAAGAGCTGTTTAAGAGCACTTTTGGCGCTCCAGAAGCAGCTTTTTTCGAAGAAAATGGCACCATGCCGGCATCAAAGTACCTCACAGATACTGGTTGTCGTGCCGAAAAATTGGATACTTTGGTAGCCCTCGCCGCAGGGGAAAACGCCTATTTATCGGAAGGCTTTTTCCGCACCCCAGAAAATTCCACTATCTACCAAAGAGCAATATTTTGATGCACATACAGGCTCAGCAACGGGGAATCGCCATTATTACCACGGCTGTTTCGTTGACTCTTTTGATCCCCATTTTAGGGCTCGGGGTGGATGCCGCCATGTTGTGGGCCGCCCGCACCAAATTGAATTCCGCCTGCGATGCCGCCGCCCTGGCCACTGCCCGAAATTTAGGTGTTGGGGCCAATCTTCCCGATCAAATTGCCTATGCCACCGCTCGCGGAGAAGCGTTTTTTCAAGCTAATTTCGATGGCCGAACGTTTCGTGCCGATCCAATCCTGCCCCTGATCCGCATTGTGGAAACCAGCGACTCCAACCTGGAAGTTACGGCAACGGCAAGACTTGCCATCCCTTTGTATTTTATGCGTTATCTCGGCTCTCAGGCAACGGAAGTGCAGTCTTCAGGAAGGGTGAATCGGCGCTACGTGGATTTGATGTTAGATCTGAATACAAACGTACCCAAGGCAATGTGCATGGAATCGCTTCGTCTAGCCAAAACCTTCACAAATTCCTTTCTTGGTGGAAGGGATCGTGTCGGTGTTTCCATTAACGGAGCACATCTCTACGCGGTGGATTCCAAGTTTAAGGAACACAACGCCCTTTCTCTGAAACTGGATGGTGTTAGCTGTTCCGGTGGTCCCAATCTGCCGGTTACTCTTTCTTTAATTTACCCCGACGAATTGCATACTATCGTCTCTCTGTCGAATGTCTCAAATGCAACTAAGCCCGCACTGAACATCAAGATTGCAGAACCAGCCGCATTGAGCCAGGCGTTCTCTCAACTGTCTAATGAACTACTCTTTTCCGGTCGCTAACTCATAGAGCCCGAACCAGTTTGGCGGGTAATGAGAACAGCGCCAAAATCAGATGTAGCACTCCACCCACAATCTTGAATGGCAGCAACACCAACCAGATGAAGGGGTACATAATCAGTGCCAAGATCGCTACTGGCCAGCACAAGATCAGCAAAATGCACCACAACAGAAATTTAACCATGGTTCCCTCACTCCTTCAGCCCATAATACGTTGCTGCATCGAAAATGTTCCACACTGGGTACAATGATCATTGGTGCAATTCGTTTTTCTCATTTTAGCTTCCGTGCTCACCGCTTGGTCCCAACCAGCACCTGAAATCTCTTCTGGGGTAATCCGTCGTCTGGAACGAGCAATGGAAGCGGAACGAATTGCTCAGAAAATAGTAGGCATGTCGATCGCCGTCGGGCACCATGGATCTTTACGCTATTCTGGTGGCCTTGGCCTCTCTGATTTTGAAAACGGTTACCCATCCCGTCCTGATACGATTTATCGGCTAGGTTCCATCTCCAAAACCATCACCGCCGTAGCGGCTCTGCAACTCTACGAACGCGGAAGGCTGGATCTGGATTCCCCCATCCAGCGTTATGTCCCAGCGTTTCCTCGCAAAGCATACCCAATCACACTGCGCCAAGTGTTGGGACATCTGGCGGGCATCCGACACTACAAGGGTGACGAAATGTCGAGCACCCGTCATTACCCCAACATTGCCGACGGCTTGAAATTCTTCGCCAATGATCCCTTGGAACATGAACCGGGTTCCAAATATCTCTACAGCACCCATGGTTTTACCCTGGTCGGTGCAGCCATAGAAAATGCTTCGGGACAGCGATTTGTGGATTACGTTACTTCGCGGATCTTCTCACCAACGGGCATGGATACAGCCCGCGAAGATAGCGTCTACGCCATTATTCACAACCGCACTCGTGGCTATGCACTGGGCAATAACGGGGAAATTGTCAACTCCGGTTTGGCCGATACCAGCTATAAGGTCCCCGGCGGCGGCTTCGTCGGATCCGCTGTTGACATTGCTCGTTTCGCAATGGCTCTGGATGGGGGGCCTTTACTGAAACGAGATACCTACCATCTGATGACCACGTCTCAAAAAACCAACGATGGCAAAGAGACAGGCTATGGGATGGGCATGAGCCTGACTCTGTTTGAAGGGAAGAAAGCCTACTCCCACAGCGGGTCGCAACAAGCCACCCGCACCGTATTTGCGATCTTTCCTGAAGAGCAATTTGTGATTGCGATCCTGACCAATTCCGAACACGCTGATTATAAGAAACTGATGGACGCAGCGGTCCGGGTCTTGATGCCGTAGTAGGCCAATCTATTGCTCGAACGCAGAAGCCATTCGGTCCATCTCCGTCTGGCGCAACCCTAGCTTAGCTGCTACATTCCGCCACTTAGAGACTGCCTTTGCCACCTCTGCGATGATCGTCTGCCCTTGCGCAACGCTCAATTTAAAATAGCGGCACACGCTCATCGCCAAATCAACAGACGCTGTGCCATCTTGTTTGTCGATAAGCGTGGTCAAAACCCTGGGCTTGAACTCCAGCGGGGTGGGGTTCATATCGTACGCTGGAGACAGCCGCCAGCCCTCATTTCCCTCGTATAAAAACGCATGATTCCGCAAATGGTCGTCCGTGTTGGCGATCATCACATTGAACACAATGCGTCGCCAAAGTTGAGCTAAGTCCTCAATTGGAGCGGCTCCGCATTGACGGATAGCATCGGCGATTTCCAGGTAACTATGCTGCTCATGATCGGCTGCCCCAAGCATGCTCATTGCAGAAAGAAATGGAATGCGTGTTGTGCCCTTCCGGTCGAACCGGCGCAGCACCAGTACAGATTTCTTGACGAGTGATTCTACTCTCCAGACAGGCACTGTAATTCCCGACTTCTTGGCAAGCTCCAGCGCCACTGCTTCCCAAAGCACAGCGTTCACTTCGTCGGTCTTCTGTGGAAACTTGGCGATGGCCAGCATTCCGTTCTTGTCCCGAACGGATGCTTTGGGCCGCGAGCCGCCAAGCGACGATCCAGGGGCCAGCAGCAGCCGAATGTCTTCCTCAGTATCTTTTTCCATGGTCACCCGCTGACTGGCAGACAACAGGCGAGGCAGGTCGATGAATGGAGGAATCCGCATGGCCGGCCTATGTTCGCGAAACAATCCCCCCTCTGTTTCCGAAAAGCGCAGCCCACCCATGCGCGCCTCATCATCCACCATTAACAGGAAGTCCACTTCCGATAGCGTGCGCGCTGTTCTCTTGTCTTTCTCTGCACTACGACGCTCCGCGCGGCGCATCAGTACTCTACCCCAACGGTCAGGCGCGGAATCGCCAAGCGCCCCAAACAAAGGACGTCCAGCGGCAGTGTGGTGCAGCCCATGGCCAAGCGATAGCGCGGGTTCGATAGAGAAGCATCCGGGATTGGCAAGCCAGCGCCGGTCATATTCGAACGTGGCCGATTCCTGCCCCCGGCGATGGCGCACCCAAAGGCGTCCCACTAAAGTAGGCTTGTTATCGACGTCGATATAAACGAAAAGTTGGCGTTCCATCAAGTTAGCTTTCTGGAGCGGATGCGCTTGGGCAAGCGCTCCTCATCCAGAGACATACCTAGTTCATCAAATCGGATATCAGCTACTTCCGCCAAGCGCGCGCTCATACCCAAGATGAACAACACCGTAGCGTAAGTTCCAATGCCCACAGTGGGTTCGCCGCGTTCCAGCTTGCGCAAAGTGACCCTGGTTACAAAAGCTCTTTGCGCCATGATCGTGACCGGAATGCGGCGGCGCAGTCGTGCGGATTTTATATCAGCACCAAGTTTGGACAACGATCTTAAAACGGGAACAGGTAAGGCCATTTTGATCATCTCTTTTTATCACTTTTTAAGGATATTATAATTTCCATTGAACCTATTATTGACTACTATAGTAGCACATAGTACCTCACCCTGATAAAGCAAAATGCGTTTAATATGCTTGTACGGATCGCCAGGCTTCCCCATGGAGCGGGTGTATTTCGATGTGTTTCAATCGCGCACATTGCAACGATTGAGTAACGCTGAGACATGGAAGACACAACCACTGCTTTGTGAAGCCTAATTACGGAACGCGCCAATAGCCGCTGAGTTCAATGCTGTCCGAAATCGTCGCGGAACGCTGCGATTGGAATTTCCAAGTTGCCCCTCAATTAGAAGGTATGCTAATGTATCATTTCAGGGGCAACCGCGAACTTCTGTTCTCAAAGCCTTTCCTCTACAGTAAAAAATGAACGATACGCTGCAAGCGCTTGCTGGGATTCTGCTAAAAGGTCTACCCACCTTTATCCTCTTCCTGTTGTTGCATTTCTACCTTCGCCGGATCTTCTTTGGACCAATGGCCAAAGTACTGCGCGACCGTCAGGAAGCAACTGTTGGGGCGAAGCGTGCCGCTGCCGAAAGTCTGCGCACCGCAGAATCCAAAGCTGTTGAGTTCGAACAGAAAATAGATGAAGTGCGGACACAATTGTCCAAAGAACGCGAAGCTACCCGTAAGGGCTGGCTGGATAATCAGGCTTCCCGCGTTGCCGCGGCCAAACTTGCCACTGATTCCAAAATTGCTGAAGGAAAGACGCAAATCACGCAACAGGTGGCAGCAGCCCGTCAATCGCTGGCAGGGGAAACTTCGCGCTTGGCTGATGAAATTGCCACTGCCGTATTGGGGAGGAGTACCTAATGTCTCGTGCATCCCTTCTCTTCTTTTTTACAACCGTCTCAATTGCATTTGCCGAAGGTAGCGAACATGCCGCTGGCAACCCCAATGAAATTTACTGGAAGTGGGCTAACTTTGTGTTGTTGGTTGTCGGCATCGGCTACATGATCGGCAAGCATGCTCCGGCATTTTTCAAGGGTCAGGATGAAGTCATTCAACGCGACCTGCGGGAAGCGGCGGAAATGAAGCGCTCGGCGGAAGCGAAGACCGCAGAAATCGAAAAGCGTCTGGCCACATTAAGCACCGAAATTGAAACAATCCGCGCTAGTGCCTCAAAGGAACTGGAAACGGAGCACGCCCGTGTGAATCGGGAAACTGAAGTTTCTATGGCGAAACTGGAAGCGCATGCCGCGCAGGAAATTGAATCGGCTACTAAAACAGCCATGGCTGAATTGAAATCGTATTCGGCGAAGCTGGCGTTGGAACAGGCCGAAGTAAAGATCCGCGGGCAGGTTACCCCAGCATCAGAAGCGTTGTTGATTGACGGATTTTTGAAGAGGCTCAATTAATATGTCTCCCGCTGTTGCCTCACGCTACGCTCGCGCTCTAGTAGATGTCCTGGTTGATCCAAAATCGACGGCTGGTACGACTCCGGAATTAGCGCTGGAGCAATTGAAAGAATTCAGCAAAATGTTGGATGGATCTTCGGAACTGAGCGCCGTGTTGCTTACGCCCGCTGTTTCGCCCGCGCGGAAACGGGCTGTGATCGCTCGCTTTGCGGAAATGCTGCCGCTGGCCACGGTAATCAAAAACTTCTTATACGTGGTGATTGACCATCGTCGAACGGCGCTGCTGCATGGGATATTGGAAGCGATTCAAGCCCAGCTCGACGAGCGGATGGGCATTGCCCGGGCGCAAATCACTTCTGCGAGTGTGTTGAGTGAAGAACAGCAAACGCAAATTCAAGCCTCGTTTTCAAGCAAGACGGGCAAGAAAATCCTGGGTCAATTTACTGTAAACCCTGACCTGATCGGTGGGGTGATGGTTCGGATCGGTTCGACAATTTATGACGGCTCTGTGCGTGGATCCCTGGATGGGCTGCGCAAGAAACTGGTCGCTGAGTAATTAATCGGAAAAGAAACTATGGCTCAAATTCGGGCAGATGAAATCGCTCGCGTACTGCGAGACGAAATTGAAAATTACGATAAGGCGGTAAACGTCTCCGAGACCGGATCAGTGATCTCGGTCGGTGACGGTATTGCCCGTATTCACGGTTTGGAACTGGTGATGGCTGGTGAACTGATTGAGTTCCCCCATGGCGTCACGGGCATTGCGTTGAATCTGGAAGAAGATCAGGTGGGCGCGGTGTTGATGGGCGATTTCCACCACGTCAAAGAAGGTGATGAAGTCAAACGCACGGGCCGCATTATGTCGGTTCCGGTGGGCAATGGCTTCCTCGGTCGCGTTGTGGATGCCCTGGGTGCTCCCATTGACGGCAAGGGTCCCATTCAGAACGATGGTTTCCTGGCCATTGAACGTTTGGCTCCTGGTGTTATTGACCGTAGCCCGGTGAAAGAGCCGATGCAAACCGGCATCAAGGCTATCGACGGCATGATTCCCATTGGTCGCGGTCAGCGCGAATTGATCATCGGCGATCGTGGTACGGGCAAGACCGCTGTTGCCATCGA
>JANXSF010000099.1 GCA_025352795.1 Acidobacteriota bacterium | reverse complement strand
GGATAGGGCGACGCAGGGATGCGACCCGAGCGCCGATGCAAGTCCGGAATGGATGGCGGCCTCACAGCCGCCCTTCAGTTACACCGCTTCACCATCTAAGGACGCCTGTTTTTTTGTCCAACCGATGGGGTCCACCTCAGGGGTAGCTCGTATTCGGGGCTTCGTCGACAATGTGCTAGCGACACAGGCTCAGCTATATAATCCAGCGGGGCTGGCTTTGGATGGGGAAGGCAACCTATTCTTTGCCGAGAAATTCAACTATCGGATTCGCAAAATTACTTTATCGTCCGGCATGATCAGCACTGTGGCGGGAATTGGAACTGCTGGGCGCACAGTGGCTGGCGCTCGCGCTTCTACCTGTGCGATTGGGGCACCTGGGTCGATCACCATCGATTCCCAAAATACAATCTATTGGTACGACACCTCTT
Organism: Acidobacteriota bacterium; assembly: GCA_025352795.1. Taxonomy (GTDB): domain Bacteria; phylum Acidobacteriota; class Terriglobia; order Bryobacterales; family Bryobacteraceae; genus JANXSF01. The sequence goes on along the minus strand of JANXSF010000099.1, from coordinate 46,091 downwards.
ATTCCAATGTGCAGTCCATGGGTCGGGACGGTAATTTTCGGCCCATTGTCGGGTCACCCGCAGAGTTGTCTAACGTCGGAGGGATTCACGTTGATTCACTTAAAACTTTGTGGATTTCCGATACAGGCAACAGTCGGATTCGGCGGATCGGCACGGATGGTGTGGCATCCACATTTGCAGGCAGAAGCCATTTTACGGGCGACGGTGGTCCAGCAAAGGAAGCGCTGTTGTACAATCCAGCGGGAGTGGTGGTAGCCTCCGACGGCTCCGTTTACGTATCGGATACAACTAACCATCGTGTTCGCAAAATCACTCGCGACGGCTTTATTTCAACCATTGCTGGGACTGGCGTGGCTGGTTTTAGTGGCGACCAAGGGCGGGCAATTGTGGCGACTCTACACTCCCCCAGCGATCTACTTCTGGATTCTTCGGGAAATCTGGTCATCCACGATGAGGGAAACAGACGCATTCGCAGGGTGAACCTGAATGGCAATATAGAAACGATTGCCGGTAGAGGAGGTTTTAATGGCACCGTTGAAGGCGGGCCAGCCACCAATGCCGACCTTCGTGCCATTGGTGGGATTGCTCTGGCCCCAAATGGGACGCTGTATATTTGTGAGTCATTGGCCAATAAGGTTTGGGCTGTGGATACGCGCGGCGTCATTCGAACTGTCGTTGGGATCGGGGTGCAAGGGTTTCAAGGCGATGGTGGGCTGGCAACCGCGGCGCGGCTTAGTTTTTCGGGAAATTTACTGGTGGATTCTAGCGGTAATTTACTGATAGCTGACGTACTCAACGTTCGGATTCGCAAGGTGACGCCCTCCGGGATGATCAGCACACTTTATGGCGACGGAACCTACCTTCGTCTAGCGGAAGGCGCGACTGTGAGCGCGGTTACCCCCAGCACGGGAACGGGTTCCGTTGCGCAAGATGCGGTTGGTAACCTGTACACTGTCAACAACACCAAAATCTACCAATTAACTCCTGCTAGCCAGGCCTGGACGATTGCTGGTGGAATTGTTTCTGACCCAACCCTGTCGGTTCGAGAAAACGCAATCTCCACTACCCTGGCCATTTCAGGAAACACAGTTCTGGCTGCCGACCGCGACGGCAATATTTATATCGCAAATGACGTTTTACATCGCGTCTTGAAACTCATTCCCAACCAACCGACGCGTCTGGAGATTGCTGGAGGGAACGGCCAGACCGGATCAGTTGGTCAAACTTTAACAGAAGGTCTACAAGTCCGCGTGATAGGTCGGGCAAATGTTGGAGTGCTGGGGATATTGGTCAACTTCGCAGTGACTTCCGGCAGCGCCGTAGTCTCAACTTCCAGTTCATTGACCAATGCTGCTGGAGTTGCCAACGTTCGGGTCACACTCGGCGAGTTGCCTGGAGATGCAATCGTTCGAGCTAGCTTCGCCGACTTAGCGCCGGTCGATTTCAAACTGACTTCAGTAGCGCTTCCCTCTCTGGGTATTGGGGGAAATTTGCCGGAGATCGTCTCCGTGCTTGGTGCAGGATTGAGTAATACACCGGTTCGTGAAATCTCTACTAACGCAATAGTCCAAGTGAATGGACGATTTTTCGCATCTGACGAAACTGACAATACCGGGCAGCCTATAGAGGGAAGTCTGCCAACTACGCTTGCGGGGGTTTGTGTCGACTTCGGTTCATCGCGTGCACCCCTGTTACGAGTCACTTCACAGACGATCACATTGGTGGTCCCCAGCGTTTCAGATTCAGCAGTGGATGTGACGGTAACGACGGGTTGTGGAGGGGGGAATCCGGCGCGAAGTGCGCCGTTTCAGGTGACTACAAAAACTGCTACTCCAGAATGGTTCTATTTGGCTAAAGGGGAATCTGGCCGCAACCCGATTCGTGCCACAAATCAGGCAGGCAAAACAATTGCCGTTCCTGGATCAATTCCTGGAACAGAAACTGTTGTGGCAAAGCAGGATGATGTGATCAATCTTTTTGGAACCAGCTTTGGTCCAACTTTACCTCTAACCATTCCAGGTTTCATAACGGAGGCAGCCGCTCCTCTGGTTGGGCAGGTGGTGGTGCAGATGGGCGATCAGGTGATCCCAGCAGAAACCGTCCTATTCGTCGGGTCAGTGCTGGGCAACCCGGGGCTTTACCAAGTCACCTTCCGCATTCCATTGGATCTTGCAGATGGCGATCATACGGTGACCTTGCGAATCGGCGAATCGCAGACACCCGAGGGCGGCTATATTTCTGTCAGGAAAGAATCGCAATAGGCTCGCCCCTGCTGCGGTGGAACCTTTCAATATTACCCCCTTATGCGGCTAATACTTCGCAAGTGTGGGTAAATAAGATTCGTTTTGACATATATTTTATTCTTTCTTACACAAGTATTAGCTTTCTTAGCATTTTTAATCTCCTCTTGCGCAACCCCTAGTAGCGGAACTCGCTGAAAAACAGCGTCGCCCTAACTATGTCCGAAGTTGAAAATATTACCCAATTGCTGCATGCTGCCCGCGATGGCAATGACTTTGCTGCGGGTCAATTATTGGACGCTGTCTATACCGACCTAAGGCGACTGGCTCGGCGACACATGGCTTCTGAACGGGTGGACCATACTTTGCAGCCCACTGCGGTAGTGAACGAAGCATTTCTCAAAATGTTTAAGCCCGCTGGAACGGCTTGGCAATCGGCACCGGTGGATTGGCAAAGTCGCGCGCATTTTCTGGGTGTCGCGGCTAAACAAATGCGCCTGGTCCTAATTGATCATGCCCGTCAGAAACGAGCCGCTAAAAGAGGCAGTCTGCGAATTTCCCTGGAAGATGCAGGTCCGCTGGCGGTTAGCCCGGAAACGGATTTTGAAGCTCTGGACGAATTGCTGAACCTGTTGGCCACAAAGGATCCGTCGGCGGCGAAGGTCGTGGAATTGAAGTTTTTTGGCGGACTGACGGACAAAGAGGCGGCCTTGGTGATGGGCATTAATATCGCCAAATTTCGACGCGAATGGGAGTTTGCCCGCGCCTGGCTCAGGCAACGATTGCCCGGTCCAAAAGGAAATTGAGCAACCCATGCAGAATTCTACGCTGTTCCCAATGGAGAGACGAATGAGAACCCAAATGTTGAAGACGTTTTTATGCTTAGCCAGCGTGGTGTTTGGAATGGCCCAGACGCCAGCACCTGCGCCTGTGAAACCCGTGCCAGCGAAGCCCGTCGCGGTGAAAGCTGTGGCCAAGCCTTCCCGTGTGGACGAAGTGATTCAGCTTTTCAAGGGAGGCATGACGGAAGGGTTTATTGTAAAAACTTTGCAAAAAACCAACAAAGCCATTGAACTGACCACTGCGGACGTGATGAAGCTGAAGTCTGCGGGCGTTTCGGAAAATATCATGAACACCATGATGGACCCAGGCGTCGCTCCAGCACCAGTGGTGGCAGTTACAACGACCGTCGCGCCTGCGCCAGTTGTGGAATCGGCACCGGCACCTGTACCGGCACCTGTAAATACGGCACCTGCATCAATCGTGGCGGTGAGCCTGCCATCGGGACCTCCGACGGCTGCGCAAAAGAAACGCGTAGTTGTCGATGCGTTTGATTTTTCAGCAGTGATGACGGCGGTTCAGGCTGTTTTCGGCACTCAACAGAACATTGGCAAGGGCATTCAAGCCATGCTTACCACGCGACTCCATCAAGCGAACAAGTTAGTCATTGTGGATCGGGCCAAGGTTGGACAGGTGATGGCCGAACAGGATTTTACAGCGGGGAATCGTGCCAAGCAAGGCAGCGGTGCACGCATTGGGCGCATCAGCGGGGCGGATGTGATTCTGGCTGGCGACATCATTATTTTTGGTCGCGATGACAAGAAAAAGTCCGGAGCAGTTGCCGCTATGGCAGGGTTTTGTAAATTGTGCGGAGCAGTGGCGGCTTCAAAGAAAGAGGAGAAAGCAGTAGTCTCTATCACCTATCGCCTGATCGATGCAGAAACCACGGAGGTGATCGCCACGGGCGAGGCTCGTGGTGAATCTCTGCGCAAGAGCACCAATTGGGGGGCAATGATCGGGTCACTGGGCAATGGTGGAGTGGCGGCGGCAGTGGACATGTCCAGCACCAACTTTGCTGAAACCATCATCGGGGAAGCTACACAAGATTGTGTGAACAAGTTGGCCGACATTCTTACCAAGCAAGCGCAGGACATGAAGAAGCACGTTCGTGAAGTGGAAGCTTTTGTCGCCGATGTGGCGGGTAACAGTCTGACCATCACCGCTGGTGCCGACGATGGGGTGAATGTTGGTGAACTGTTCGACATCCTGCATGTTGATCGCGAAGTGAAGGATCCGGTGACCAAAGAAGTGTTGGACCGCATCACCAGCAAAGTTGGGGAAATGACCATCAGTGGCGCAAGGCCCAAAACATCTAGCGGTACTTATTCGGGTTCGGCAATTCAAGCGGGCAAAGACTTCATTGCACGCAAGCGCATGTGATCAGGCTGCAAGCACAACCAAGGAAACAACCATGACCAAACGATTATTCATTTTATTATTGGCCGCAACTTGCACCGCTTCGGCCCAACCGAAGAAGGCTCTTTCTGTGGAGAACTTCGATTATTCCGCCGTAATGACCGCTGTACAGGCCATCTTCGGCACACAACAAAATATTGGACAAGGCATTAACGCCATGTTGACGAAACGCATTACCCAGGACGGTCGGTTCACCGTTGTGGAACGGCGCAAAGTAGAACAGGTTTTGAAAGAGCAGGATTTCAACGCCAGTAACCGGGTGAAGCGTGGAAGCGGCGCCCGTGTGGGCCAGATTCGTGGTGCGGATCTTACGCTGTTTGGCGACATCTTAGTTTTTGGAAGGGATGACCGTCGCAAGAGTGGCATCATCGGCGGCGGCGTCATTGGTGCCGGTGCGGTGGTGGCGTCATTGGTGCCGGTGCGGTGGTGGGTGGATATAAAAGCGAAAACAAAGCCGTGGTGGTGCTGAACTATCGCATTGTCGATGTGGAAACCAGCGAAACGGTAGCCACCGGGGAAGCACGTGGCGAATCGAAACGCACCAGCAAGGGATTTGGAGCCGCATTGTTGGCAGGCGGCGCACTGGTTGGCGGCGCGGTCAACATGACCAGTTCCAACTTTGGTGAAACCATCATCGGTGAAGCGACCATGGATGCGGTCAACCAATTGGCCGATCAGATTCGCACCGGTGCTGTAACGGGTGGTGCCACAGACCGCACGGCAGATCTTGATGCCCGTGTGGCCGATGTGAGTGGACATACCATTACCATTAACGCCGGGTCGGCAGCGGGATTGCAGGTGGGCCAGACTTTCACCGTCTATCACAAGGGCAAGGAAATCAAAGACCCTTCCACCGGCGAAGTGTTGGACGTGCAGACCACTGCCATTGGGCGCATCACCATTACCAGCGTGCGTGAACGCATTGCAACGGGTAGTTACAGCGGAGCTGCGGCAGCGGTTCTGGGAGATGTGGTGCGGCCATGAAAAAGCTACTACTGGCCTTATTGTTGACTGTTGCTTTAGAAGCACAAACGCCAGCGTGGCGTCGATCCTTGCAAAGTTTGCCGCAACGCCCGGCGGCTGGGGTCACGGTGCGGGACATAGAACGGGTGGAAGAAAACTTACGGATGGCGGGTCCGGTATTTGGTTCGGCGACTCCTGAAAATTGGCAGGCGAACCGAGATCTTGTGCGTCGAACGGTTTCATATTTGGCAGCGGTTCATGCCATGAGTAGCGATCCGCAAATGCGTTTCGCATTGTCCAGGGCGTTTCGCTCCGTTGCCGCGTTGCAATGGGGCTATGGCGATAATCAATCACCGCCGTCAGACACGGCACTTGCGAGCGGAACTAGTCCCGCCTCGGCTTCGCGTTTTGCTCCTCGGATTCCTCAAATAGAAAACGTGCCTGAAGCAGAGAAGGAAGCGGCTGGCGATCTGCGCACTCGCTACGATTTGGCAGCATCGCAAGCGGTGGTTGCGGCTCAATTGGCGGAAGGTATTCAGCGCAACTTGGAAATGCGAGGCATGTCGTTAAACACGGCCACGGCTACTTCGCTGACCCGTCTGCCCGTCTATTTCGACCTGGCTGCTGTTGCTCTCAGCACGCATCAATGGGCGGAAGCACGCACCAATTTAGATCGTGCTGAATACGAAACAGGAAAAGTGCTTAAAACTCTGGGCCGTTAACGCTGTCACTTATAGAAAAGGAAATTACTATGAATCCCAATGCTTCCCAACAATCTTCTGACGGTCTAGGCCCAGCGGTCTCACGTCTGTTTCTGTCTACCATCATCCCCATCTTCGGCTTGTTTTTCTTAAGGCTGGTACTTGCGTCACTGCCTATGATTAAGCACGCCGCACCCATTTCTGAATTGAACGTAACCCCTTTGATATTGATTAAGGCCGCGCTTGATTCGGTAATCTACTTCCTGATCATCCGCTTTGTGTTGGGCTGCAGCCAGCATATGAAATTGTTGCGGCCACGGTGGATAGAACTGGCCAACATTGTGGTGCTGGCCGGATGCGCACTAGTGGCCACACTTGCATATTCCGGTTATGAATTGCTGTGTGCCTCTTTGGCACCGGCACAAATGGAAATCTATAACTGGGTGTTCCTGGCCGTTGTGTTGATACCGGTGGCACTGATCGTCATCATCGCCACACGGCATATGGATCTATTTACGGAAATCATGTTCGGGAAATTATCCGCTGCTGTGTCCGTACCGCAACCTATGCCAGGCTTTGCGGCTCCTGCTGCAGCGCAACCAGCGTGGAACCCACCAGCACCTCCGCCGAGCGCACCGCCTTCTGTGGATTTCGCTGAACAGCAGATTCGTGGACAAGTGGCATCGGCTCAAAAATGCGTCGTCGCGGCGCGGCAGACGGCGGAGAATCAACGTGCTCGTGGAGCACTGAACGGAGAATCCGCTGAATCGCTGGGCAAGATGGAAGGTTATTTGGATGGAGCTGTGAAGAGTCTGGATCGGCGCGACTGGGTGGAAGCCAAAAGCTTTGCTGACTGGGCTGAATATGAAGCCAATCGCATTGTGGCAGCCAACGGCCAATAGAGAAACGCCATGACCTGTCCAACATGTGGGAAAGATAATTCGGCGTCGGCGAAATTCTGCTTGGGATGCGGTGCCAGGAACGGTCAGCCCGCACCTAAGGTTTTGGTTCTGCAATCGGACGCTGAACAGACTGTGAATTTGGAAGCGGTCACGGTGCCTCTGGAAAGGGTTGCTGTGCCCATGACCGATGCGACGATTGCACTGCCAAGCTTTGTCCCACCGCAGCGACCCGCGTTCCGACCATCCGCGCCACCGCCCGATGCGACGATAGCATTGCCGTGCTTGGCACCTCCAACTGCTTCTGCTCCACCTTCCTTTGCCCCGCCAACGATGGACGCGCCCACGGCCAAGCCACAAACAAGTTGGTGGATGCGCGCTCTTGTCCCTACCATTCTGATTGGCGTGTTGGGTGGAGGGGCGCTGCTCTTTATGCGAGGCATAGGTGGAGGGGATGGCGGTAGTGAACCGACTGAAGATGACGATGAGATCATCTTTGTGCCTCATACCGGTGCCGACGGGAAGGCGCACTTCAGCTTTGTGAATTCCGAAGCAAAAGTGGTTTTCTCATTCGCAGAACGGGAGTGGACTGCTGGAAGCGATTCTGGCGGCAGCGCTTTTAATCTGTTTTTTGGTCTCCCAAATATCAACACCGATGGACCGAATGGCGGAGTTATCAGTCTGGCTGGTTTGAAACAACCGTTTGCCCGAAACTACCAACAGTTTTTGAATGAAAAGCAGGAGACGTTGAACGTGGATCAGTTCGGTGGCATTGTCAAATCGCCCAAATTCAAGCAAATTGGACGATTCCGCGATGGGCTGGCACCGGTGCGTTCCATTGACGGGAATGACGGGCTTTGCGGATACATAGATCGACTGCAAAATCTGAAGATCCCCATGACGCTTGAAATTTGTGCCGAGTTCCACGAAGGGCTAGCCATTTCCAAGGAACCAGGGTCAACTTCGCGCCTTCAATTCATCAATGCTGGCGGCAAAATGGTCATCACTGGAGACTGGAACCAGGTGAACCCATTTCACAATGGGCGGGCTCAGGTGTGGAAAGACAACAAGGTGGGATTGATTGATAAATCAGGCCGTGTTGTGGTTCCACTGCAATATAAATCTGCCGGAGACTTTTTCGACGGGTTAGCGGCAGTACGTGAAAAGAATTTGGTCGGATACGTAAATTCCTCTGGAACCATGGTGATCCCGCAGCAGTATCGAAGTGTTAGCCGCTTTGCATCTGGCCGAGCGATTGTGACCAAAGGTCGGGAAATGAGCATCATCGACAAAGCCGGAAACGCCGTGAATAAAATTCCACTATCTTACGCCGGAGAGGCGGCCAAGGGACAGTTCATCGTAATGACCACGCAGTCAAAGTGGGGATTGATGGATTCAAGCGGTTCCATGATTGTGCCAGCTGAGTTTGACAAAGGCCTGCACACCATGGGTTATTCCTTATTTTCCACTCAACGTCCCGCAAAAACCGAAGTGCTTGGTCCTGGCCTTCACGTAACTGGTTCCGACCCGGAAACCATGTTTGGAGATTTGACATCCACGGCACGAAAGCTCAGTTTCCCTTTGAATCGCCGACTCAATCTGAGGTTTTCCGAAGTAAGTCAGAAGATGGATCGTATCGTACTGTACTTTGAATCCACGTCTGGCAACCGCAGTCCTGATTTCAATGTTGGAGCAAAGTTATGACGCAAACCTGCACCTCCTGCGCACAGCCGCTGCCTGCCGACGCACAATTTTGCGATGAGTGCGGGACCAAGGTTCCAGCACTGGCACACGCCGGACTCACCAATTTCACACGAGTGCGCGAACTGTTTGATAAGGCCATGAGCATGGATGCATCGAAGCGTGAATCCTGGCTTTGGGATGCTTGCCAAGGGGACCAGGCAATGTTCGGGGAACTGACGGCCATGTTGCGTTCCAGCCCGCAGGATAGTTTTTTAGCTGCACCGGCAATAGCCCCACCCAGCTTGGCCCCACCTTCCACTTCCCCCCCGGCTGCCCCATCCACCGGGCCTTACATCGGCGCATATAAACTGCTACGCGAGTTGGATCGCGGTGGCATGGGGGTTGTCTACCTGGCTGTGCGGGACGATGGTGCTTTTCGTAAGAACGTAGCCATTAAACTACTACTTCGCGAAAACGTGACGCCGGAATTTGTGACGCGTTTCAAACAGGAACGGCAAGTGTTGGCCGCGCTGGATCACCCCAATATTGCTCGCATTCTGGACGGTGGCGATTCACCGGATGGTTCTCCGTTTTACGTGATGGAGTATGTGGAAGGCAAGTCCATTCATGAGTACTGCGATGATCAGCGCCTTTCGTTGACTGCTCGTATTAAGCTTTTCCAGCAAGTTTGCCAATCGGTCCAGTATCTTCACCAGAACTCAATTCTGCATCGTGATTTGAAGCCCAGCAACATTCTGGTTTCGTCCGATGGCATTGTGAAACTGCTGGATTTCGGCATTGCCAAATTAGTGGGTGCGGGTTCCTTTGCCAATGCCGACCTGACTGGCGTGCAGGGTTCCATGATGACGCCCAACTATGCCAGTCCGGAACAAATCAACGGAGGCACACTGCACGCAGCATCCGATATTTATTCCATGGGCGTGATTCTTTATGCTTTGCTCACAGGCCGTGCCCCGTTTGGCGGACTGGAAGAAAAGATGGCCAAAATGGCTACGCGGCAAGACCCACATCCGCCCAGTGCCAGCATCCGTGAGGATTTGAAAGCCACCGAAAGCACTGCCCAGTTGCGCAAAGCCATGCTGGGTGAACTGGACAGCATTGTTCTGAAGACGCTGAAGTATGATCCGCGCGATCGGTACGCGTCGGCGTTCGATCTGTCTACTGACCTTCAACGTTTCCTGGATGGACAACCGGTGGCGGCGCATCGCGAAACGGTGGGTCGGCGGTCGGCTCGATTTTTCAGACGGACTCGTGCAGCAATCGCTGCAGCAGTGGTGTTCCTGCTGTTAGCCGGTTTTGGTGGCTGGCAGTGGCATCGGGTGCAGTTGCAGAAGGCAGAAGCGGCTGCGCGAGAAGCTGAGGTGACGGCCCACGAGGCGCAATTGCAGGCGCTGCTCGATGATTTGGAAAAGCGCTTGGATGAAACGAAAACAGGTGAGGAACGCATTCAGGATGTAAGTAAGTTGAAGAAAGCTTTCGCCACCGATTACAAAGCAATTGCCGCCCGGAAGATTGAGAACGATGCGTTGATGAAGCGGGCAGTGCGCTATCTGGACCGTGTGCCATTGGCAGATTCTCAGTTGGGTGTGGAAGTGGCCGATGCCTACCAGCAGCTTGGAGTGTTGCAGGAAAATCGTGAGGCGGCGGTTGCTACTTATCAGAAGGCGGCGCTGACTTTGGCGAAGTATCCAGAGGATGACAAGGCTCGGGAACGTCTGGTGACGGTGCGCGAAAGCGTGGAGAAGTTAGGTGGCAAGTTGGAAGAGTCGGCATTGGCAGTGACGACGCCGGTGATTCCAGTTGCGCCTGAACCCGAACCAGAGCCCGCTCCAGTGGCCAAGACGGTTACCAAGCAGGTTGCAATTCGTGCGCCAGTCATACAACAAGAGCGACCTGTGATGCGCACGGAGCCCGCGCCGGTTGCTGCGGTTGCGCGACCAGTAGTTCAGACTCCGGCTGTCGTATCCCCAGAATTGCAGGATGAATACGTCGGTGCCGAATCCCGCGTGCAGATCGCCGAGCAGACCATTGCTCCAGTAAGAGCCAATCTGGAACGTCAAGGCCAGACGCTGAATGCCGATACATTGACGGCCATGGCCCGGATGAAGGCGATGTTGGACAAGGGTCGGCGAGAGATGGCTAGTGGCAATGGCGCGGCAGCCAAGGAAAGCTTTGGTGCGGCGCGAGCCTTGGCCGATAGAGTGCTGCGTTCCGTGGGTCGCTGATCCAGATCAATTTTGCGTAAATTGCGCCCTGTTTTGCGCTGTGACTATTGAACTCCAGGGTTCAACAAATAAAAAGGAGAAATACAAATATGAAACTTAGATCTACACTTTCCGCCGTCTTGCTGGCGACTCTATTGCCAATTGGCGCTTTCGCGCAAGGGCCAGATGGGAAGGATTACGGGAATGCAATCCCAATTTATTTCGATCAAACGGTTACCGACATCGTCGACGGGAAAACGAACCCTGCTCAAATCTATAAAATTGCACTCGCGAAGGGGCAATCGTTCTCTGTAACATTGAAAGCCATCAGTGGTTCCAACTTAAATTGGACACTGCTTCTTGCCGCTCCTGGAACAAAAGTGGGGTTCCAATATTGCTCTCAATTCCTAGCACAAGGTGGCTGCGAGACAAGTTCGCCAACTCAGACATTTACCTACCAGGTGGCAACCGCTGGGACCTACTTCGTAACGCTGTTGGCCAATAGTCCTGGCATTAGTTATCAGTTAAAAGCAACGGCCACCGGCACCCCCATCGCCGTCCCAAACCCAACTTCCGTGGGCTGCCTCAGCGGTCGTGTTGATTCCCTCACCTACTCCCTCCAACTGATCGCCGTTGGCCTAGCTGATGAAGTGAGCATCGGCAGCCAACGGGCCTGCGCATCCTGCACTGTCAAGCCTCCGCTCTATCCGGAAATTGTCAATCGCCTGGAAAACGCCCTTCGATCCAAGGTCAATGTAGAAGCCTGTTACGATTCTGCTGGCAACATTTTCCAAATCAAATTGGTAACGCCATAGTTGGGGGTCGGAGGACAAACCAATGAAAACGAATCTACTCATACTCTGCCTATTCGGCTTAGCCAGCCCAGGGTTCGCCGTTACTGTGTCTGGCGTATCGAACGCTGCTGATTTCTCTCCGGCTGTCGCCCCGGGTTCCTTGGCCAGCTTGTTCGGTATCAGCCTGGCTTCGGGAACGGCATCGGCTACCGCAGTCCCGGTGGCCACAACGCTCAACGGCACTTCGGTGAGCGTCAACGGTCGGGCGGCGCCCATCACTTTCTTGAACCCGACGCAGATCAACTTCCAGGTGCCCACCGCTACTCCTGTTGGAACGGCTAGCGTGATTGTGACCTTCAACGGACAGATCAGCAATACGTTCCAGTTCAACGTGGTTGCTGCAGCACCGGGCATCTTCCAGTACGGTGCGAATCGGGGCATTGTGGTCAATCAGGATTTTTCATTGAATACTTCCGATAAGCCAGCCGCTGCTGGTTCCACTGTTGTGGTGTACCTTACTGGCATTGGTGTAACCAATCCAACTGTTACTGATGGGGCAGCTTCACCGGGAGGCCCGCTGGCAATGCCATTGGGTCGATCCTCCGCATTGATTGGCGGGACCAATGCGGCGGTGGTTTTCCTGGGACTCAGTCCTGGATTTGTGGGTCTGGCGCAGGCCAATATTCAGGTGCCCAGTCTCGCTTCTGGGGACTACCCACTTACTGTGACAGCTAACGGCCAAACCAGTCGATCTGTGCAGATGACGGTAGTCGCGATTCCAGGTGGCAATGGTGGTGGAAATGGCCCTCCAGCAGGCTTGCCCGCCGGTGCCAAGTGCGTTTCCGGTGCGGTGAACTCAGTCACTTTTTCGCTTGAAGCCAAAGCTTCACGTTTGGCTGATCAGGTGACTATCGGAGATACGCAGCTTTGTGCCAAGTGCGAACTAAAGACGCCTGTTTTTGGTAACTTTGTTGCCAAGTTAGAGATAGCTAGAAACGAAGGGCTTTCAGCGGATGCATGTTACGATTCTTTGGGCACGCTGAATTATCTACGGCTACGTCCGTAGATCTGAAAACACTACAACTGATGTTTAGGTGTGTACGGCGGACATCACAGCGGCGAAGCGGATGACCTTCGCCCCTGGCACCATGCTGGTGTTTGACCGCGGGTATCCCGACCAAGACTGGTGGCTCTCGTTAACCCGCCAGAAGGTCAACTTTGTCACCCGGCTGAAGGACAATGTCGAATACGGCGTGGTCGAACAACGCGAGGTGACCAAGGACAGCAACATCATATGCGATGAAGTGATCGTGTTGTGTGCCCAGCAGGAAATCGGCCCCGAAGTCCGGCTGAGGCGCATTAAGATGTGGATGGAAGAAAAATAGGAGTCCATCGTGTTCCTCACCAACCACCTCAAGCTAGCCGCCTCCACCATCTCTGCGATCTACAGGGAGCGTTGGGCAATTTAGCTATTTTTCAAGGCGCTGAAGCAGTCTTTGAAGATCAAGACCTTCGTTGGAACCAGCGAGAAGGCAGTCCAGACACAGATCTGGAGGGCCTTGATCTCGATGTTGCTGATCAAGCATCTCCAAATGAAGAGTACATTCAACTGGAGCTTGTCCAACCTGGTCGCTTTACTGCGCCAGCAACTCTTTGTATACCGTGACCTGGTTGCCTGGTTGAATGATCCGTATAAGGCGCCTCCGGCTCTGGAGGAGCTTCACGATGCGCAGATGGCCCTGGCTTTCGCGGACTAATTCGGATAGCACCTGGCCAATCCAATCCACAAAGTCATAACAGGGGTAGAACTTACCGCCCAATCTGGACAGCATCCACTTCCCAGACGCCTCTGCTTTGCCCAATGATTTCAGCGTCCGTCACGCCTGCGCTACGCTAATTTGGACAACAGTGAAATCAGATAGTACGGGCGTAGCAGTACTCTTGTCAAGCGAAATACATCAAATACATCACATATTCTTCGATAATATACGGAACACTTAATAACTAGTGCCTATAAACAAGATAAGGCAAGTTACATTATGGACTTACGGAATAGAAATTAGGGGGCGACTATTATGCGGGTGCCGCATGCCCGCATAATAGAAATTATCCCGACAAAAACCCGAAAGACAACAACAAGGCAAATAAAGAAACCGTTATTGAGCGATGTAGTTGTCTAAGCAGGGCGAACAGGATAGGGGCAGGAGGCACGGACACACATAGCTCGTCGGAAAGAACACGCCTATCTAGAAATCAACCTGTTTTGACTTTCGTACAGCAACTACACAGCAGAAATGGCGATGTCGATTAATTCGACGCGAAATGACAAGCAATCTGAAAGGATGTTTCCGGACAGCCAGCTAGCCTGCGTGGCTCACCTAGACGCCAAGTTCCATCTGTGATTGATCCGCATTTCGATTTAGAAAAAAGCCCGGTATTTCTAAATCAGGATTCGTCGCGAAGCTGGGTTTTTGAGGGCAAGGCGGCAGGTTTAATCTTACCCTTTTGGAATAGGGCTGTTTGAGAACCAGGCCAGGGATGGATTGGAAGTGCTTGACGTTGAAGGAATAGAGGGGAACTCGCCTTGTCAATGCCATCGCAGCAATCATGCAATCGGGGATCCCGATTCCGAAAGACAATTTATATTTCGCCAGGAGATCGAGAGCAAGCACAGATTCAGTAGTTTCGGGCCACAGGATCTCAAATGTCGAGAGGAATTTTTGAGTTTTGACGAGTTCGACTTGGTTCTGGCAACCAGCGACCAGTTCCATGGCCACGATTGAAGGAACAGTGCACTCTTCAGAACGATTCTCTCGCATCCAGGCCATGGCAGCAGGGATACTCCGCAGACAATCAATCCAGACGTCTGTATCAACAAGCGTCATTTACGCCGACCGTCTCCATGCTTCATCGCGGAGATGACGTGCGAAGGCGGCACTGTCGGTAATGTCCGTTCGATCTTTCCACATGCCAACAAATTCCGAGTCTAAGAAATCCCCGAAGGTTTTTGCCCGCGGTATGACCTGAGCGGACACGACGATAACCAGATCGGCTGGACCCGCAGGTACATCCGCGGGGAGCGTGATGTGGAGTTCCCGATTGTCCGGAATATCGGTATGCAAACTGACGGTTCTGACCATAGTGCCTCCCTGTAATCGCCGCCTTAAGTATAGCTTGACAAAGGCCTATTCGGGATGGATTTTTCACTCAAGACCTACAGGATATTCAGGGGAAAAGGCAATGATTGGAAAAGCCCAACTATTGCCAATTAGGTTAGGGGTTACCATTCGATACGGCGCTCAATATCTCAGCCGCCTTCTTCTGAATGAACGTCAACGACTCGGCCAACGTGACCTTGTCGCCGGAATGCAATTGGATGTAATCGCTGCTAGCGGAATTGGTATCAAGGCCGACTGCGTTGCAAACAACGAACGCGACGGCTTCGGCTTCAGTTTCACGCACCCGATGAGTCGTCGACGTCCGGCGGTCACCTCTGTGGAGCAATTCATGGGCAACTTCGTGAACCAAGACCGATAGATGTGATAAATGAGCGGAAGAGTGAGACGGACAAGGCAATTTTTACTTCGTTTCCTTGTCCAATAGCTCTATCTTACAAGAGGTATTCAGCAGCCGAGACTCAGCAGAGTCGGATGCGAGCGATATTTGATATTTACGAACAAACCCTGCGGTTGTTGAGTATTGTAGGGCTAGCCGAGGCCGCTCAGCATGGTATTGGCCTCCCAGGTCAACTTATCACACGCCTCGGGCGACCGTCTGTTGGCACATGGTACGAAGCTTCCCTACATCTTTACAAGCAACTTCCAGAGGGAGCGTGTTCTCGCATGTTTTGGGGCGCCTTGGAGGAAAGTCCAATTGACAATATCATTAGCACTCGAAACGATGTGGCCCACGGTTCTGAGTTTGGAGACTTGAAGGCTGCGGACTGGTTGTCTAGTCATGATCCTGCCCTCCGCGTTTGGGTAACACGACTTGCACAGCGGTTTCCATTCCGGCTGTTCGCTGTACATTCTTCAGCCTTCGACGGAACAAATCTTGTGCATCGTACAGTCGCCCTCGAAGGCGGAAACTCCGTGTTGCCGAAGCGAGAGGTCACCACCAAAGGGAATCTGGTGCTTCATCCTACTCACCTTCAATCCGTCGAGGGGGCTACTGTCCCCCTTTATCCGCTGTTGCTGGCCGAACACGGAGCCGCTCTGAATAGCTGCGACTGGCCGCGAGTTGATAGAGCCGCTCACGCACGGATGCCTGCACGTTCTTGGCCGGAGCGTTCTTCACAGCAGCGCCTCCAGATACGGTCGCAGGACATTCTCAACGCGGCTCACTCGAGCGGCTTCCAGGATAGCAGAGGGCGTAGCCTTCTTGCGGCGGAGGCTGTCACGGAGGGCTTCCAGAGCCATATCCAAGCCTATCTTGTTCCGGTACTTGAAGCAATCGGCGACTGTCTTCGCTATGGATGTTATGCGCACTGGTACACCTTCAATGACGCAGTGTTCCTGACCGTACTCGAGCGCTCGACCGGAGAAACGAACCACACGAAGCGCTGGAGATTCTGATCTAGGGGCGCGGTCTTTGATGCAGATCGTGAGCCAGACTTCAAATGGGTTCTGGGTACCGATATCGTGAAAACGAAGGGCGGACAGCAGGCAGATGATGCCATGTGGCACGCGCTTGGCAACCTCGGCCAGCGAGTGATGCTCTGTAAGCGGAGCGTTCGCGGGAAGGTAGAGGCCGCGGGCCGTCCGTTGAATGAGCCCTTGTTCTTCCGCCCTTCGTAGGTAGTAGCGAGGGGATGGCGTGGGGCGCGAGATGGCGAGGCCGCAGGACGCCGGATTTTCGAGCCAGGGCGGCCACACGCGGGACTTTTGTTGACCACGAGTTCATTGTACTAAATGTCGGTATATCTAGATTTTTTCCGACGAATTGTATCAATGTTCTTGGGCAAAGGCTCAGTATCATTGAACCGGGTTGTTAGCTTTGGCTCGGAACCGCCAATCCGCCACTGAAACCAACGGCAGACGCGGCAATCGCTGTTCCCTGGCCTGTGACGGGACACGAAGCCAAGTCGTGAATTGCGCGGCCGCCTGGTCCAATGTTTCGGTTTTCTCTTCGACCCTATCGCCTTCAATACAAGGTAGGCTTCGCGGGGAGCATTTTGTACAATCCTTGTACAATGGATCGGGCAAAGGTGGCTTTTTAGCCCTTTTGACCTCTCACCAAACCCATAAGTTACGTATTTCCAACACCCCTTAATAGTCCGATTCCCGCCGCCTCCACCATAATTTAGGAATATTCGGGCCATAGTACACAAAGCGGAAGAGGGTGGCTTCTGGGCAGAAGTTCCATCAATCCCCGGTTGCGCCACTCAAGGCCAGACAATGGAAGAGTTTCGTTTAAATTTGCGTGAAGCTATTGAATGATGTTTGTCGGTTCCGATGGAAGTTCCATCCGCACAAATATGCCACACAGTTTTAAATTAGAATATTGGAAGGACGGCCCATGGTTTGTAGGCCGTTTGCCGCAAGTGCCCAGGGTTTTCAGCCAGGGTGCAACTCTTGAAGAACTGGAAGAAAACATTCGCGATGCCTATCGCATAATGATTGAAGAGCAGGAACCTGCACCAATCTCAGGATTGGTTGAGACTAAATATATTGAAGTTCCGGCTTGAAAAGACGGGAATTTATATGCGACTTAGAGCGTAGTGGAATTATTTTGAAACGCTCAGGTGGCGGCCACGACATCTACTTCAATCCAGTTACGAGGCGAGCAGCTCCTGTTCCTACGCCATACAGAAATACCGAATACACTCTGCAATTGCATTAAACGTCAGCTTGGATTATTTGACACGGTACCAACGCTGAACTAACAACTGCTAAAGAACTTCTCTTTTCCTGCCGATTCCCCTTGAATGGCTCCCAAAAGAGTTTTCGAGCTCGACGTCCTCCGTGGCATTGCCATCCTGCTCGTGATGGGAGTTCACGTTCCCGCTTACCCTATCTGGTCCACCGTCGGCGGTTGGGGTGTCGATCTCTTCTTCGTCCTTAGCGGATTCCTTATCTCCAATTTGCTCTTCACGGAATACCGAGCTACTAACCACATCCAACTTCGCCGATTCTTTGTCCGCCGTGCGCTGAAGCTGTATCCGTCTTTCTACGTACTCATCGCCGTCACACTTGGATACTGTTTTCTCTGGAAGGTCCCTGTCCTTGGACACGAGCTTTTCGGCGAAATGATCCTCACTCAAAACTACCTGGGCTCCATATGGGGGCACACTTGGTCCTTGGCCGTCGAAGAACACTTCTATATTTTCCTGCCCTTATTGCTCGCCTTCCTGATGTACCGTAAGCGCGGGGCTGACAATCCGTTTAGCAGCATTCCAGCCATCTTTCTGGTCGTCGCCGTCACTTGCCTGCTGCTGCGAATTGGGAATGCCATGCAGCACCCCGTGTTTCACCATCGGGTCCATTACGAGCCCTCGCACCTGCGCATGGATTCGCTTTTCTTCGGCGTGGTGCTTTCCTATTTCCACAATTTCCGACAAGCCGTGCTGCAAAAATTGATGAGTAATCCCTGGCGATTTCCCATTTCTCTAGTCAGCGTCTTAGCGCTCTGCCCTGCCCTGTTTCTGCAGCCCGACGACCCCATTGTCTACACCGTCGGCTTCACGTTGGTCTACCTTTCCTTCGGAACCATGCTGCTGCTTTCCATCTACAAGGAGAAGGGCAAAAAGCTAGTTGAACCCGGAATTGCCGCAAAAGCGATTGCTAAGATGGGCACCTATTCCTACACGCTGTACTTATGGCATGTGCCCATGGCCATGCTCTTTTCCGGCATTGCCGCGCGCTTCGGAATCGTAAACCAGTACGCCTTACACGCTGTCTATTTCATGACTACGATTGCCCTTGGCGTAGGCTCCGCCGAACTGGTTGAGATCCCTATTCTGAGGATGCGCGAGCGCCTGTTTCCCTTAGCTATTGCGAATCCAACAGAATCTTTAGCGTGCCTCGCGTCCCAGCTTGACGGAACGCTTCAGCAGCCTGGGCCAGCGGAAATCGTCCATGAATCATCTCTTCCACATGAATCTTCCCCCGCCGTAACAGGTCCAAGGCAGGCTTAAATCGCCCGCAGCGCGAACCAATCAAGGTGATCTCATTCACAATCACCGGCGCTGTTTCGATACTCACCAACCCGGCAACCGTGCTCTTCATAATCAGTGTCCCGCGAGGGCGAGTCATGGCGATGGCGGAACGTAAGCCTTCCGCTGAACCGGTAGCGTCAACAACATAATCGTAGGCACCCACTGGCAGCGCACCGTTCACCATCTCGCCAATCACGCCAGCTTTTTCAGAAATCGCCAGCTTGTTCTTGTGCCGCCCAAACTGATGGACCTTGGCCCCATCCACCGCCAACACTTGCGCGATTAGGATTCCCAATTTGCCATCTCCCAATACCGCAACGGCTGTTCCTTTGGGGATACGAACTTGTTCTAAAATTTGGCAGGCGGCGGCGATTGGCTCGGTGAAAACTGCATGATCGGTGGTCACCCCCGTCGGCACCTCCAGCAGATTTCCCTCAGGCAACGTGAAGAACTCGCGGAACGCACCGGGGTGCTTTACAATTCCCAGCACCGTCCTGTTTGGGCAATGCCTGCCCAGCCCACGGGCACACCAATCGCAATGACCACAAGCCAAATTGATTTCGCCCACCACCCGTTTGCCAATCCATTTCGGCGATTCAGCGGCGACCACTTCCGCCACAAACTCATGCCCAGGAGTGCCGCTGAATCCGTAATAGCCGCGCTGAAGTTCCAGATCGGTATTGCAAATGCCACCACACAGCAGCCGCAGCAGGGCATGACCCTTTGGCCGTCGCGGTTTGGCTTGCTGCCGCACGCTCACTTCACCAGCTTCCAAATGAACAGAAATCATCTTTGTAATGTTAGCGTCATGTTAGAGTTTTTGCATGGGATAATTGAAGGATTCATGCCCTCAGTCCTTGTCTGTTTTAACCCGGCCTGCCGCGCCAAGTACGCTGTCACCGAAGTGATCTACAACTGCCCGAGGTGCGGCGGATTGCTGGAGGCTACCAAACCGGAGCTTACACAGACACCGGCTCAACTTAAAAAACTATGGCGGGAACGGCGCATGAACAATACGCCCATTGATCAAAGTGGTGTTTGGCGCTATCGCGAATTCATCAACTTTTTGGACTCCGAATCGCACATTGTCACGTTACGCGAAGGGAATACGCCGCTGCTGGTATCGCCGAAAGCAGCCCGCTACGCCGGTCTTGACCACGTCGTGTTCAAACACCAGGGCTTTAACCCCACGGGATCATTCAAGGATAACGGGATGACCTGCGGCGTCTCTCAAGCCATGCGACTGAAGATGCAGCGGGTTGCTTGCGTATCCACTGGCAACACTTCCGCTTCCATGGCGGCTTACGCCAGCGCTGCCGGACTTGACCCAATTATCTTCATTCCCAACGGAAATATTTCCTACGGTAAGCTGGCACAGGCTTTGGAATACGGCGCGAAAACGTTTCAAGTGGATGCCAATTTCGATCAGATTCTGGCCCTGGTTCGCACCTTGGCCGAAAAACTAGGAATCTACTTGCTAAATTCCATCAACCCGTTTCGTATTGAAGGCCAGAAAACCATCATGGTGGAACTGATGGATCAGCGCGATTGGAAAGTTCCCGATTGGGTAGTTCTGCCCGGCGGCAACCTGGGGAATGTTTCAGCTTTTGGAAAAGCTTTGCGAGAGATGTTGGAACTGGGCTTTATCGACAAGCTGCCCCGTTTGGCAGTCATTCAGGCAGCCGATTCGGCACCGTTTTACACTTTTATGCAGGACGGTGGCAAAGGCGAATTTCATAGCGTGACCAAGCCGGAAACTTTGGCGACAGCCATCAAGATTGGTGATCCAATTTCCTGGCCAAAAGCGCTTCTTGAAGTCACAACCACTGGGGGCGTGGTGGAATCGGTTACGGAACAGGAAATCGCCGATGCCAAGGCTCAAATTGGAGCAGCGGGGATTGGTTGTGAACCAGCCTCAGCAGCGACGCTAGCGGGTATCAAAAAGCTGATTACCGCCGGGGTCATGAAGCAGGACGCCGATGTTGTGGCTGTGCTTACCGGCAACGTCTTGAAGGACCCTGATTACATTTACAAGTATCATACCGGTGCCTTGGATAGTCCCCATGGGAAACGCCTTCTCTCGACCTATGGCAATCGTCCGATTATAGTTCCCAACGATCCAGATAGGATCGCGGCATTGCTCAATTAACACTTGAAGTATTTACGGTAAGCCGAAGCAAATAATGTTCGGACCAGCCACACTGACAACAAACTGTTTGCCGCCGACGGCAAATGTCATAGGCGACGCCTTCATATAAACATTGGTTGGAAAATGCCACAATGTTTTCCCGGTCCGTTCGTCGGCTGCGGCAAAAGTGCCATTAGGATCGCCATAAAAAAGCAGCCCGCCAGCAGTTCCCATCACCCCTGGCCAGGTCTTTGGAAACATGGTTCCAGCAAATGGAATTTCCCAGGCCAATGCGCCGGTATCAATGTGGATTGCCCGTAGGAACTTTTGAGGCGGCTCAACCGGTTGATCCTTCCAGCTTCCACCACGACGTGCCCGACATTGCTCCATGGTCAGGACATAAAAAAGTCGAGTCACGGGACTGTACGCCACTGAATCCCAGTTGGCCGCATCGGAAGGGCAATCAAAGGGAGTAGGGTCAACCGGTGAAGGCAATGGCCTGCCATCCGTGCCGATTCCCTGGGTCCAAGTCAGTCGCTTGGCGAACGGCTTAGCCAGTAAAACTTTGCCGTTAGTGCGATCCAGAACATAGAAGAATCCGTTCCGATCGGCATGCAACAATAGCTTGCGAAATTGCCCCTGATACTGCGTGTCCACCAGGACTGGTGGTTCGGTAGCATCCCAATCATGAATATCATGCGGTGTAAATTGAAAGTGCCACTTTAACTTACCAGTAGCTGGATCTAATGCCAGAATGCAGTTCGTGAACAGGTTATCCCCAGGTCGATCCTTGTCGTCGGAATCGGGCCAGGGGTTCCCGGTGGGCCAATACAAAGTGTCCAGAACAGGATCGTAAGCCCCCGTTAACCAAGTCCCGCCACCACCGTAAATTGGCGGGGTCCCTTGCCAGGTTTCAGCACCGGGAGCACCGTTCAGGGGGATGGTCCAAATCCGCCAAAGTCTTTCACCGGTCGACGCTTTGTAAGCAGCAAGAAAGCCCCGAATGCCCCGGTCGCCCCCGGAAACTCCGGCGATAATCATGCCTTTCACCGCCAGTGGGGCCACGGTGGAACCGTATTTTTGGGGCTCATCTGGCATGTAGACGTCCCAAATTAAACTCCCAGTCGTGCGATTCAGCGCGATTAAGCGGGCATTGTCCATCGTCAAGAAGACTTTGTCGTCCAAAATTGCCACCCCACGGTTGGTTCCAAGGGAGGCATCGCCGATCAGACCAGCGGTTCGGGGACGCGAATATTTCCAGAGTTGACGTCCGGTTACAGCGTCCAAAGCGATTGCCGTGTTAGGACCGGTGACGTACATTACGCCATCGGCAACCAGCGGGGTCATCTCCAGGCCAAAGTGTTCCATGGGGAAAATCCACTTCACAGAAAGCTGTTTCACATTGGAAGTGTTGACCTGTTTTAGAGCACTATAGCGGTTGCCATTTAATGTGCCGTTGTAAGTGGGCCAATCCCCTTCAAGTGGTTTCTCAATTCGGGAAAACGCGATTCCAGGATTGCTGGAAGGCTTTTTTAGAAGCTGACTTGAAACGGGGGGACCGGCTTTACCCAGGCTACTGAGAAAAGCGACTAGGTCGCGGATCTGATCGGGCGTTCCAGCGACGGGCTTCATCGGGGTGGGTTCTTTACGAATTTCCACTATGTCGTTTTGCTGAAAGGTGGAAAACGTCCCGTCGGTGCCCTGCAATTGGAGATCGAAATTGGTGCGGGTTCGCAGAAAACCACGGGCGGTTTTACCGCTCTTCAACTGTAAGGAAACCATTTCATAGCCGGGCGTGATGCGCAGGTTGGGATTCTTGAGCACTTGACGAATTTCGCCCACCGTCAGTTCACTGCCCACGTTGGAAAGGTCTGGCCCAACGGCAGTTCCCCGGCCCTGCACCATGTGGCAACTGTTGCATTTACCGTTGCCGAAGAAGAATTGGCCACCAGCCGCGGCGTCGCCAGGGGCCACACCTTCAGCGCCGGTTTGGTTAAGAGATCGTACAAAGGCGGCTAAGGCATCCAGTTCCTGATCAGGAAGGGGGAAGGCAGGCATGCCCGAAGCTACAACCCCTTGTTGGATGATTCCCCGAATCTGCACGGCAGAGCGGCCGCGCATTTTACGAGTACCGGCCAGACGCGGACCCATTTCCCTGCCCTCAGCCTCATCCCCATGGCATCCGGAACATTTTTCGGCGAACGCTTTGCGGCCAGACTCTAACAGATCTGCAGTTTGCGCCAGCACGTCGGAACTAGTCAGTAAGAAGGCCAAAGAAAGATTAAGAATGCTTCGCGAACCCATAGAAACCATGGTACTCCCGGAATTCCAGGGTAGGAGTAAGCAATCTTGTGGATGTACTAACCATGGGAGTAGACCTTAGCATGAACAAATTTACTAAAGTCTTTGCAAATTAATGACGATGACACTTTGAATTCAAAATTTAGGAATTGTTCTGGTCCAGTGTTACCGTTCGCTTCGGGTGTTTCAAGAGCCTGTGAGCGGTCGCGTGGGACCCAGGACTTTACCTTTATTCCGTGCTGCTTTGTGTCATCGGCTAACGGGATAAAAACAGAAAGATTTTAGAAGCGGGCGTGCTAAGTGGAGGCGCAAAAAGTGGCTAGTGAGTCGGCGATGAAAACAAGTGTGTTGTTGAGGGAGGTGGTTGCAGCCGCCAAGCTCGGCCAGAAATCCATGGCCCGTAACCTTCTTCGAGAGATCCATGACAAGGAGCCACTGAATGAGCAGGCCCTGATGTGGTCTGCGGCATTGGCTGAGTCTCCTGAAGAAGCGATGAGCCATTTGGAGCGAGTCCTTGAAATTAACCCAAAGAATACGCAGGCTCTTAATGTTCTTGCTGTTCATCGACTAAACCGTCCCAAGCGCGATACCACAGTTCCGCCCCCGCCACCACCGCAGCAGCAGGGGAATCCGTATGTTGCTCAACGCCCGTTTAGTGGCCAGGCTAACCTTTCCGTTCCCACCCCCAATGTGCAGGCTCGTTCGTCCGCTTTGACGGAGGAAGCTCCTGCTGTACACGAGCATCATGTTTCCCGTGAGCAGCCAACCTCATACGAACAGAACGGTAGCGAGGATATGGGTCCGAAGCTGGTACGGTTATCGGAAGTTGTGCGCAAGCAGGATTGGCAATGCGCATTCTGCCGTACGGAATCGGAAGTGCCGCTGGACCGTTGCGGTCTTTGCGGCGGCATTCAGGTATTAGAAGATTTAAGTGCTTTTTCCACCAATCGTGGTTTGAATGAATCGCTGGTGGAAGAAGCCATTTTAAGAATTCGGCGAGAGCTGGCGGCGGAAGAAACGTTTTCAGGTCAAATGAGTATGGCCAAGGCGCTGCTCAACCTAAACCGATCTGCGGAAGCTTTGAACCACCTGCGCAAGGCCAACGAGTTGCATCCGAACGACGGTGTTTTGAAGCTGGCCGTAAGGACGCTTGAAAATCGCACTCTGGTGATGGCCGTGGACGATAGTTTGACAGTGCGCAAGGTTGTGAATCTGACCCTGGAACGGAACGGTTACCGGGTGATTACAGCAGCCGATGGAATGGAAGCGCTGGCGCTATTGAACGACCATACACCGCATCTGATTTTGTTGGACATCACCATGCCGCGCATGGATGGATATCAGGTGTGCAAGGTGATTAAGCAAAACCCTTATACGAAGAGCATTCCTGTGGTGATGCTTTCCGGCAACGATGGGTTCTTCGACAAGATGAAGGGCAAGCTGGCCGGGGCCACCGACTATTTAACCAAGCCGTTTAAGGAAGATACTTTGCTTGCTTCGTTGAAGAAGTACGTGAAGCCTAGAAAAGATTCGGGTAAGTAACAGCAGTTTCTGTTGAGCGTCTATGTGGGAGTGTTATACACGATGTCAAAAACTATATTGCTTGTCGATGATAGTCCAAACGAGATGAAACTGATGCAGGCTGCTTTGGCTGACAGCGGGTACATTATCGTCACCGCGACCGACGGGGAGCAGGCAATTGAGCAGGCAATGCAGCATCGGCCAGATCTGGTTCTGCTGGACGTCGTGTTGCCGAAGAAAAATGGATACCAGGTGTGTCGCCATTTGAAAAATACCAGCGAAACCAGCAGCGCAAAAGTGATTCTGGTGACCAGCAAGAATCAGCCGAGTGACCGCTTTTGGGGCATGAAGCAGGGTGCGGACGAATATATCGTCAAACCTTACGTTGCCCAGGATTTGCTGGCCACAATTCAACGCGCTTTGTAAAGGATTGACAATGTCTAACCCGCACGGTGAAACCAATATTGAAGCCCTACCGGTGAATGAAACGGAAGCAGTGTCCGGACTGCTATCCATGCTGCTGGAACAATGGGACGACGTGCCAGTGGACGACGTTTCATTGGAAATTGCTGAAGACATTCCCACTTCACTCGAAATTGTGGCGCTCCCTGGAATTGCCCAATTGAGTGTCAGCATTGAAAATCTCAGCGATGGCCAGCAACACGAAGTCGAAGCGGAACTGGACGTGCTTGAGCCGGAATCGATTTCGGAGATGTTCGCGGCAATCCCCATCCAGGATGAGGATGAACAAGCCGAATTTGTTGCTGCGGATGCGCAGTCAACCTTTGCACTGGAAGATTTCGAGCTGGAAGATTTGGATGAAGACTCCTTCGACGAACAGATTCCTGAGGCATTTGCGGTAGCTGTCCCGCTTGAAGAACCAGAACTGGCTGAGGATGCAACGGACGTTGGCGACGAATTGAGCAACGCTATTTTCGACGTTGATGGCTACGACGATATGCAGTTTCATTGTTTGCCGGCGACACCGGAACAATCCTCGGAACCCGAAACCTTGCTGGCCACAGAAGAATCGTCATTGGACGACGAAGCGCTGGTTGGCGATGACGATCTGTTGGGCTTGTTGTTATCGGGAGTGGCCGTGGGTGTAGCAGAGCTGGAAACGGCACCTGAAGCGGCGCCTGAAGCCGTCGCCGTACCCGAACCTCCACCAGCACCAATTAAAGGGCTTGGACCGCCAGAGCGATTTGTGGTGTTCCGTCTGGCTGAAAAGTCTTACGGCATTGCCATGCAAAGAGTTTTGGAAACGGATCGCATGCCGCAGGTGACCTTTGTCCCGGGCCTGCCTTCCAGCTTGCGAGGGATTACAAATTTGAGGGGAGATATTCTCCCCATCGTTGATTTGCGGCAGTTATTAGGGTGGGGCGAAACCGAGTTAACAGCGGGGAACCGGCTGATTGTAGTGAAATCCACGGCGGATTCCCAAGTGGGATTGATTGTGGATGCGCTGGGTGGCTTGGGCACTTTTGGGGTAGACCGTTCCGGCGGAGTAGAGCGTTCCGGAAATGCAGTAGAGAACGAATTGCTGAATGGCAGCGGCGAGCACAAAGGCCAGCAGGTAAACGTTCTGGACTTGGACAAGGTATTTACAGCAACCGAATTGCAAGAACTAGCAGCCTGACCGTTTGAAGGGATACACCGGACAAGTGACGGGAGCAAACAGGTTTAGGTAAAAAAGGATGGAGCACAGATGTTTAGTAATTTGAAAGTGTGGCAAAAGCTGAGCTTGGTGGGCGCGCTGTTGAGCGTGCCGATCATTACGCTGGTTTACTTATTCATTCAGTCGCAGAACAAGCAGATTGCGACAACCACGAATGAACGGGACGGCTTGGAATATGTAACCGCCGTGCGTTCCCTGCTGGAGCAAGTACCGCAGCATAGCGGTGTGGTTAACGGCATTTTGAATGGCGACACAAGCCTGCGGGCCCAGTTGCCAGCCATTGAAAGCCGCATTGACGCCTCCATTGCTTCCGTAGATGCAGTGAACAGCAAGTATGGCGACCGCTTTGGAACTAATGACGTCTGGACCCGCTGGAAGGGCCAATGGCGCGACTTGCAACAAAAGTCCACCCAAATGACGTCTAAGGAATCTTTTGACACCCATGACCGGCTGATGACCGAAGTGATCGGGCTGGTGCAGATGGCGGGCGATAAGTCCGACCTGGTGCTGGATGCCGAACTGGATACCTTCTATCTGGCCGATACGCTGCTTTCAAGATTGCCCTGGGCGTCGGCCTACGTCGGCCAACTGCGCGGCCTGGGAACGGGCATCGCAGCCAAGGGAAAGTTGACGCAAGAAGACCATGCCCGGCTGATGTTTCTGGTCACCCAGATTCAAGGTTCGGTGCAATCTCTGGATCGCAGTGTGAAATCGGCGGTGCGCTATAACCCTGGCCTCGAAGCAAAGCTAGGTGCGTTGTCGGCCAATGCGGTGACCGCGTCTGATAATTATCTGACGCTGGCCAATAGCGAATTGATCCGTTCCGGAGTGAACATTGACGCTCCCAAATTCTATTCGGCGGGCACCAATACCATTGACTCACTGTTCCGCTTGTATGAAGCTGCAGCCAAGGTGGAAGGCGAAATGCTGGCCGCCCGAGTGGACCGGCTGAACAGCGATAAAACGACTCAGTTGTCTTTCGCCATGATCGTGCTGTTGCTGGCGGCAACGGCGGTTTACATTATCAGCCGCGGCATTACGGTGCAGGTGGATGCCATTGGCAAACTGTTCCATCAAATCGGTATCGGCAACTATCAGGCTCGCGTTGAGGTGAAGTCTTCCGATGAACTGGGTGGCATGGCCCGCTCTTTGAATTCGATGCTGGATAATACGCTGGCACTGATTCAAAGTCGCGATGAACGGGACAATATTCAGCAAAGTATTATGAAGCTGCTGGAAGAAGTGGCCGGGGTGGCCAGTGGCGATTTGACCAAGGAAGCCGAAGTTACTGCCGACGTCACCGGGGCCATTGCCGATTCCTTCAACTACATGATTGCCGAATTACGCCAATTGATTTCTTCGGTACAAAAGACTACGGCTGACGTTACCCAGTCTGCCCAACGGGTGCAGGCAACGACGGAAGAATTAGCCAGAGGATCAGAATCACAATCGACGCAGATCCTACAGGCTTCAGCGGCCATTCAGGATATGACGCAGTCCATTCAACAGGTGTCGGAAACAGCCACTACGGCAGCGGGAGTAGCCGAACAGGCGTTGACCAGCGCTCGGTTGGGTGCCAATTCGGTGAACAAAACCATAGAAGGGATGAACCAGATTCGTGGCCAAGTGCAGGAAACAGCCAAGCGGATTAAGCGGCTGGGCGAATCGTCCCAGGAGATCGGCGAAATTGTGCAGTTGATTGGCGACATTGCTGATCGGACCTCTATATTGGCGTTGAACGCATCGATTCAAGCAGCAATGGCTGGCGAAGCGGGTAAGGGCTTTGCGGTGGTTGCTGAGGAAGTGGAAGGATTGGCTGAACGGGCTGCCGAATCGACCAAACGCATTACCACGTTGATCAAATCAGTACAAAGCGACACCAACGAGGCGATCAGCGCAATGGAAGAGACCACGCGAGAAGTAGTGGGCGGATCGCAACTGGCCAATGAAGCTGGGCAGAAACTGATGGAGCTGGAACGAGTTTCTCAGAAAATTGCTGACCTGGTGCAATCCATTTCGCGAGCGGCGCAACAACAGGCATCGGGTTCGGAAAATGTTTCGCGCAATGTGACCAATATTTCTCAAGTCACTTTGGAAACAGCACGGGGGGTGCGTGATTCGGCGGGTTCCATCCGACGTTTGGCGGCACTGGCATCGGAGCTGAATCATTCTGTAAGCCGGTTCCGTTTGCCGGAAGGTGCAGAACAACCGGTGGGAAATTAGTCTATCCCTGGCGGGCGCTCCGGTGCCCGCTACTTCATAGTGACTGCGGCTTTAGTACGGCTTGAATGAATGTGACGAGTGTTCGATAAATGGAAGCGAGGCCAAGTTTTGGACCAAGAAATATTGGAAGGATTTTTCGAGGAAGCTAAGGGATACTTGCCCGCCATGGAGCAGTTGCTTCAACAAATGGAAGGTATTGAAGACCCCTCGGAATGTTTGAACGAACTCCATCGTCTGGCGCATAGCCTGCGCGGCGCAAGCAACATGGTTGGCATGTCCCAGGTGGGAACCATGGCGCAGAGTGCCGAGGAATTTCTGGACATGGTGCTGGCGGGGGAATCGCCCTGGGATGAAGACAGCCGTCTGCTGATCCTGGAATGCGTGGGACAGATACAAACCGCATTCGCCGAGCTTCCTTCTTCTGTAGGACAACAGAAACCCCAGCCAGAAAGCGACCAGATCAATTTTGACGAAGATGACAACGGCGATTTACCGCCGGAATTGATCAACGGCTTTATTGAAGAAGCCGAGGGTTTATTGGATTCCATTGGGTTGCGTATGCGCGAGTTGGATTCCGACGGCGATGTGAAGCCTGCCTTGCTTGAAATCCGTCGTGGAGTGCACACAATCAAAGGTGCAGCCGGTATGGTTGGCTTTATGGCCATCAACAAGCTGGGCCACCGCATGGAGGATTTGCTGGATCATTTGTATGAAGGTTCCATTGCCTTCAATTCCAGCATCCGAAAACTGTTACTAGGCACGCATGATTTGCTGATTGATCTGGTTGCGGCACGCGGCCAAATCGGAAATCGACGGGCAATTTTTGAACACCTTTTCCATCAATTTGGAGCAGCCCTGCGGGGAATGCCGTTGGACGAAGCGCCCCTACCGGTAGTGACTGTGCGTAGTGAGTCACTCAACGAAGTAGAAGCACCGCAGGCGGCCGAAGCAGCCGATGCACCGAACTATGTCCGGGTGCCCATTGAACGGCTGGATTCCCTGGTTCGCCTGGTAGGAGAACTATTCGTCAGCCGGTCCATTTTTGAACGACACCTGGTCAACTACACCAAAGAAGTAGATGAACTGGGGCTCAGTCTGGAACGCTTGAAGCGGTTGACTACGCAACTGGAAAACGATCACGCCACTTACTCACCAGGTGCTGTCGTAGGGATGAATTATTCCAGCGACAAATCGGAATTCGACGCGCTGGAGTTCGACCGTTACACGCAATTACATCTGCTGTCGCGCGATTTGGGAGAAACGGCTAACGACGTTTCCTCTGTCGGCGGGCAGTTGCGTGGGTTAATGAATGGATTTGACGGCTACCTGGGCAAACAGGGTCGGCTCACTTCTGAAGTGCAGGATAAGCTGATGCGCCTGCGCATGGTGCCGCTATCGTCGGTGGCCAACCGGCTGCATCGTACAGTGCGCGTCACCGCTCAAAAGCGCGACAAAGATGTGGAACTGATTATTGAAGGTGCTTCCACCGAACTGGACAAGACAGCGCTGGAGCAGTTGACCGGGCCGTTGGAACATCTGTTGCGCAATGCGGTGGACCATGGCATTGAGTCCGTTGAAGATCGTCTGGAAAAGGGTAAGCCAGCTTGTGGGCGCATCCGTCTGCGAGCCACTTACGAAGGTACCCAAGTAGTATTGCGGCTGGTGGACGATGGGCGCGGCTTTGATCTGGACAAGATTAAAAAAGCGGCCGTGCGGCTGGATTTAGCTGGGGAAAAAGAAGCCAGTCTGCTTTCGCCCAGTCAATTGCATGAACTGCTGTTTGTGCAAGGATTCACCACGGCGGAAGAAGTCACCGAAATTTCCGGACGCGGAGTGGGCCTGGACATTGTCCGGTCCAGCGTAGAAGGGTTGAAGGGAACCGTATTCGCTGATTCGCAATCGGGCAATGGAACCACCTTCACACTGCGCGTGCCCTTGACGTTGGCAATCACAAAAGTGCTCTTTGTGGAATCGCATCAGCAGCAGTTCGCCATTCCCATTTCAGCAGTGGCGCAGACGGCACGCATCAATCGAAATCAAATCGAAGTGGTGGATTACCGCACCGTGGCAAGACTGGACCGGGGAGTTCTACCGGCCTGGTATTTAAGCGAAAGTCTGGGGCTGAAGGAGATGCCATCAGGGGCATCGGAAGCTCGTCAATCGGTGGTTGTGTTGAAGTTGGGTGATCAGGAATATGCCCTTTTGGTGGACAAAATCCTGGATTCGCGAGAAGTGATGGTGAAGCCACTGGGCGAACTGCTGAAGCGAGTTCACGGTGTGGCCGGTGCCACCATTCTGGGCGATGGCGGTATTGTTTTAATTCTCAATCCGGCCGATGTGGTGGCCACTAGACAGGAAGGGCGGATCAGCAATTCCCTGCGCAAGATGATTGCCCCGGTGAATGCCCGCAAGGCTCTGGAAGTCCTGATTGTGGATGATTCCTTAAGCGTGCGCAGAGTGATTGCCAACCTGATGAAGAACACCGGTTGGAATGCGACGCAAGCAAAAGACGGCGTGGATGCTTTAGAAATCCTCAGCAAAATGCAGCGCTTGCCCGATGTGGTGTTGACCGATGTGGAAATGCCGCGGATGGATGGCTTTGAATTGGCTGCAACGTTGCGCGGTCGCGAACAGTATGCGCATATTCCGATTATTATGTTGACGTCCCGTTCCGGTGATAAACATCGCAACAAAGCAGCGTCTGTGGGGGTCACCGATTATCTGGTGAAGCCTTATCTGGATGAAGTGCTGCTGGGTACGATTAAACGCAGCATTGAAGCGGCGCAGTTGACAGGGAAAGTCGCTTAATTAAGTAATGCTAAAAGAGGACCGGCAGGGATGCCGGTCCCACTAATTGGTGGGCGGCGGAGCAGGCACATCCAGTTCTGGGGCATCGGCATTGCGGCGGCGGCGGCGAATCGGTCTTGCTTGTTTCACTTCCTGCGGCTTGGCTTTGAATTGCGAGTTATTTGGAACCGGACCAATGAACCGGGCCCGTTCAATTACAGTGGACTTTCCCATGCGAAATACCTTCACCTGCACTTGCACTTCCCCAGACTGGCGGACGAAGGCGTAAGCACCAAGCTTCAAAGCATCGGCATCCAACACCTGAAGCGTTTCACTGGCCCCATCTTTAAAACTGATTTCTCCTGACTTTGCTTCCCATAAACGAACTTGATCCTTATCCCAGCGGATGCGTAATTCCTGATTCTCTTCCATCACTCGCAACCCCAACGTCGGCTTGTGAGTATCTTGATAGTAGAGCAAGCCCAGACGACCAACGAGTACCAACAATGTGCCCGCAACAATAAAAAGCAGCGAACCCCAGACCAGCCTGCCTGTTCGCTGTGGACGCAACTGCTCCCGAGCCATCAGCGGAATTTCACGATGACGATCCATCGCCTGCTTCTGGTCATCTGCATTTGATCTCGGTGCGGATAAATGCGCTGCGGGTCGGGGTAAAACCGTGGTTTCTGCCCGATCTGAATCGGGCATGATGGTAGGCTGCGGCATCAGTTCCCGCCGCTCCCGCTTCGGTCTTTTTTCGAGCGTGGTGGGGAGATTGAATTGCAGGAAACTGGCATTGCGGCGAATGGGATTTGACCCATCGCGGAAGAAATAGCCAGCTTCCACAGGCTGAAATCGGGAAGGCTTCACCACCAGACAAATTTGCCAGCTTTCGGGGAAATACTTTTCCCAAAGTGCAGACTCGTCATCGCGAATTTCAATTCCTGACCGAGTATGGGAAATGAACCAACCTACGGGCTGAAACTGCTGCAACTCGGGATCGGTCTTAGCATCTTCAAGGAGGGTAGTAAATCCAGCCTCATCCTTTGGAGAAAGTTGAAATGAAGGTCCACTGGCATGCTCGCAGGCAATCGGACGCCAAGCGTCGACGTGGATGGCCGACCCTTGTCGGGAACCAAACAACACGCCGCCCACTTCAATTCCACCGCGAGCTAACCGGAGATGGCCGTCAATGGCGAAGTCGCGAATTTGTCGCAACACCGCTTCCACGGCACGAATCTCCAGATCGTATCCCGGCGCTTTCCAACTGTGAAAAGAAAGTTCGTCTGCTTCAGTCACTTGTCATCAATTATAGTAGTCAGTACTACATGTCTATGGCTACTACTAAAAACGCCTCCTACTTTCCCCAATACCGTTATTACGATTTCCTGGTCAACTGTTTTGTGGTGGCATTGCTGATTTCTAATTTAGTTGCCCCAAAACTTACGAAAATCGGACCCTTCGTGTTCAGTGGTGCCCAGCTACTTTTCCCACTAACCTATATATTCGGTGATGTATTTACGGAAGTCTACGGCTATGCAGGTTCCCGTCGCGCCATTTGGACAGGATTCATGGCACAAGGTCTTCTGGTAACGCTGGGCGCGGTCATCGTGGCATTGCCGCCAGCCCCTGGATGGAACGACCAGGAGTGTTTTGCCAAGATTTTCGGCATCCTGGGATTTTTGCCGCGCTTGGCAGTAGCCAGTCTGGTGGCTTATTGGGTGGGGGAATTTGCCAATTCATTCACCATGGCCAAGGTGAAGTTGCTGACCAATGGCAAGCATCTATGGATGCGCTTCATTGCGTCGACGGCAGTGGGGCAGGCAGTAGACACGGTGCTGGTGATCTCCATCGCCTTTGGAGGCAGCACCGATACGAGCACGCTGCTGCATTTGATGATAGATGGATATGTCATTAAGGTCGCTTATGAGATTCTTGCCACGCCACTTACATATGCGGTCGTGAATGGGCTGAAGAAAGCTGAAGAGGTGGATCCGTTTGACAACGACACCAACTTCAACCCATTTGCCAAGATAATTTAACAGATTCGTGTGGTAAGTCTAGTTACATGTAGAAAACCGGCAGTCTGAATGCCTGCCCCACATTCCAAACATCGGGCTCTCGGGACTACATTTGTTGTTATTGGCGTCCATCGGAGTCAACTAGTTTCGTTGCGGTGCGGGTGGAATGGGGGTATTCACCACATGCTTTTCGCTTGCGCAGCCAGCCATGCTTAGAAAAACAGAAGCAGCGACGGCAAGCAAAAAGGAAACGATGCGGGTGCTCATTTCCTTATTGTAGCTTTTTAAGAAATCTTACAGGTCAATATCGCGCTGTGGCGGGCCCTGGTCGGGATCTTCTTTGGCCTGCTTTAACAATTCATCGAACTTTTTATTGAGCACTGTGCTCTGCGATTTATGGGCATCAAATGACCTTTGAAAAGCCTGTTCCAGCCGTGCCCCCTCCCCCTTGATGCGAGCCACCTCAGCAGCCAAGTCTTGAATCGGCAGGGGTTTTTCTGGAAGCTTGTGGCTGATTACTACGGCCATGGTTTTGTCTATTTTCAGGATTGCATCACAGCAGGGACATTGTATTTCCAGTAAGTCATCCGTTTGGGCCATACAGAAGAGCTTACATCAGCCTTAGCCGTGATGGAACGTTAAAGTATTCCATTGGTCTGCCGATAAACTTATATCTGCGAACTCTCTGGCAAAGGGTTGCAGATGGATTTTCCTTAGTGGGATTGAGCGGTTCGCGGAAGTAGGCTAAGGTTTTATACCCATTGCCGCTTCACTGGCCGCAGAAGTAGCTTTAAGAGTGCCCCTATCGAAATTTAGGTAGGCTGGCACGCCAAGGAGACCATTGGATGCTCAGAAGCATCATCATAACTCCGGACCAAGAGCAATCTGAGCAACTTCAGGACCTGCTTGCGGAAATCGGTAACGTTGGGGTTGTCCGCACGGTGGACAAGTATCCGACGGCGATCGATCTAGTCCGGACGTTGCGCGCCCATGCCCCTCAAGTCATTTTCCTTGGGGTGGATAGCGTTGAAAAAGCAATGGAAACGATCTCAGGGATTGAGCAATCGGCTCCCGGTCTGCAAATTATTGCCATTGCCCGAATCTGCGAACCACAGGCGTTGTTGGAATTGATGCGGGTTGGTGTGCGCGAATTTGTGGCCATGCCGTTCCGTCGCAATGATTTGCATGAAGCTCTAAGCCGAGTCACTGATAACCTGGAAAAGCGTCCGCTCCCCAGTCTTTCCTCCGATCTGTTGTTTTCGTTTCTCCCTTCCAAACCAGGTGTGGGAACTTCTACGGTCGCGCTGAACACCACAGTGGCTGCATCGAAGGTTCCCGATAGCCGGGCGCTGCTGATTGATTTCGATCTAAACAGCGGCATGTTGCGCTTCATGTTGAAGCTGGATAACGAATATTGCATCACCGACGCAGCGGAAAATTCCTTCAAGATGGACGATAATTTGTGGCCGCAACTGGTTACTAGCATCGGTCAAATGGATGTGCTTCATTCCGGCAAGCTTAACCCGCACTATCGCGTAGAAGCCAGCCAGGTGCGCCATCTGCTTGATTTCGCCAGACGCCTTTATAAAGTGGTTTGTGTGGATCTTTCCGGGAACATGGAAAAGTACTCCATTGAAATCATGCAGGAATCAAAGTATGTCTTTCTGGTTTGCACTCCGGAAATCGCCTCACTCCACCTGGCTCGAGAACGGTTTAATTTTCTGAAGAACATCGATCTGGGTGATCGCGTCCGCATCCTGCTCAACCGGGATCAGAAACGGGCAGCCATTGAGCCGCAGCAAATTGAAGATCTATTGGGCATCCCCGTATTACTCTCGTTGCCAAACGATTATCAGGCGGTCAGCCGTGCGCTCACATCGGGCAAACATGTCGATTCCGCTACAGATCTGGGCAAACAATTTACCAAGCTGGCCAACATCCTATTTGAACGCAACGTCCCGCAGCAGGTAGTAAAATCGCGCAAGTTTGTCGAGTATTTCAACCTGTTCCCTGGCATGTTCCACGCCGATACGAAGAAATCGACCGTAAAATAGCCTCCACTTCACATTGGCTGACCAGAAGGCCATCCAATGTGGTAAAGTTGGAGGAGTCGTGACGCTGCAATTCCTCAAGCCGGATTTCACCAATTCTTCACCGATTCCCGTGTACCGGCAGTTGGCCGACCAGATCCGATCAGCGATTTCTCTGGGCCAACTCCAACCAGGCGACAAATTACCACCTACTCGAGACTTAGCCGGACATTTGGGATTGAATCGTTCCACTGTGTCGGCAGCCTATTCCGTGCTGGAAGAAGATGGCCTGCTATCGGGCCAAGTGGGACGTGGCAGCTTCATTTCCCATCAGCCAATCCGCCGAGAATCGGGAATTAGACCATCCAATTTGGATGACTTCATCAGTTTCTCAACTTCCTGCCCCGGCCAAGACCTATTCCCCTTAGAAGATTTTCGAGCCTGCTGCCAAAGCGTGGTTGCCTCCCCGGAAATTCTTCAAATTTTGCAGTTAGGCTCACCTTTCGGCTACGAACCCTTGCGGCGCTATTTGTTAGATACTGCCAGACGACAAGGAGTTGCCCGCAAAGACGATGAAATTCTGATCACCAACGGCTGCCAACAAGCCTTGGATCTTTTAGACAGAGCCTTTGCCGATGAAGTGGCTGCGGTGGAAGATCCGGTGAATCCCGGTGTCAAAAGCGTCTTCGCCCGCCCTGGTCGCAAGTGCATTGGATTGACAGTGACGGAATCTGGCATTCGCATCCCGGATCAGAACGAAAATCGCATTGGCATTGCGGTGGTCACTCCTAATTTCCAAAATCCCACGGGCATCACCATGCCCCTTGTCGCACGTCAGGAACTGCTCAAGGCGACTCGCAAAGCGGGCATCCAATTGGTGGAAAACAACATTTACGAAGAGTTACGCTACACTGGCCAGGACATTCCATCGCTCAAAGCACTGGATGAAACCGGGGCCACCATTCAGTTAGGCAGCTTTTCCAAGATTGCCTTCCCCGGTTTGCGTGTTGGCTGGATCATTGGTCCAAGATTGATCGTCAACCGTCTGGCCGAATTAAAACAGGCGTGCGACCTGCATAGTGATCAACTCTCCCAAGCTGTTCTGCTGCGATTCGCCGAAAGCGGTTTGATGTCCGCTCATCGGGACCGTATGTGCGCCTCTGGCGGGGTTCGATTAAAAGCAGTGCTGCAGGCGTGCGCTCAGCATCTGCCGGTTGGAACCATGTTTACCAAGCCGGAAGGCGGCATGAACCTGTGGGTGACACTGCCTGCAGGTCTCGATTCGACGGTGCTTGCCCGACATGCCGAACGCATTGGGGTGAGCTATTTACCAGGGCACGCGTTTGAAGTGAATGCCGACCACAGCCGAAGTTTTCGTTTGAGTTTTGCAGGTCTCACGCCGGAGCAGATCGCCGATGGCTTAGCTCGCTTAGGTAAATTATTTGCGAGCGCGATTGCTGGTGTACTTCCCCGCGAAAGAGCGCCGGAAGCAGTTGTTTAGTTTAGGTTGTAAGGTTGTCCATAAGGAGGATGAACCATGCTGTTAAGTGAAAGTTTCCGAGTTAAAGTAGGCCTAGCCGAAATGCTCAAAGGTGGCGTCATTATGGACGTCACCAACGCAGAACAAGCTGAAATAGCTGAGAAATGCGGTGCCTGTGCGGTGATGGCGTTGGAACGGGTCCCCAGCGATATTCGTCGCGATGGCGGAGTTGCGCGGATGGCCCCGATCTCCAAAATTCGTGAGATTATGGCTACCGTTTCCATTCCAGTGATGGCCAAGGCCCGCATAGGCCACTTTATGGAAGCGCGGATTCTTGAATCCCTGGAAGTGGATTTCATTGATGAATCGGAAGTGCTCACCCCGGCAGATGAAGAGCACCACATCGCCAAGCGCGATTTCAAAGTTCCCTTTGTATGCGGCGCGCGAAATTTGGGCGAAGCGTTACGGCGCATTGCCGAAGGCGCGGCGATGATTCGAACCAAGGGCGAAGCCGGTTCCGGCAACATTGTGGAAGCTGTTCGTCATATCCGAACCATCGTTAAGGAAATGCGCCAACTGACGGTGTTGGGTCATGAAGAACTGGTTCATGAGGCGAAGAAGCTGCAGGCACCGTTGGAATTGGTGGAATACTGTGCCAAGCACGGCAGGTTGCCCGTTCCCAACTTCAGTGCCGGTGGAATTGCGACGCCCGCCGACGCCGCTCTGGTTATGCAATTAGGTGCCGAGGCGGTATTCGTCGGTTCCGGCATTTTCAAA
Source organism: Acidobacteriota bacterium (assembly GCA_025352795.1). Taxonomy (GTDB): domain Bacteria; phylum Acidobacteriota; class Terriglobia; order Bryobacterales; family Bryobacteraceae; genus JANXSF01. Next base: position 8,228 of record JANXSF010000099.1, on the reverse strand, counting down.
TCTGGCGATCCCGAACTTCGCGCACGAGCCATTGTAATGGCCGCTACTTACTACAACAATCCGGCGAAGCTGCTGGAAGCGAGCGACAAATTGGGCATCGGCATGGCTGGTTTGGAAATCTCGAAGATCGCCGAAGGCGAATTGATGCAAACACGCGGTTGGTAATTACCCATGGCAACGGTGGGAATTCTGGCACTCCAAGGGGACTTTGCGGCACACGTGGCGGCTGTGGAATCGGCAGGCGCCACGGCCTGCGAAGTCCGAACCGCCGCGCAACTTTTCGCAGTGGATGCGCTGATCATCCCAGGGGGCGAAAGCACTACCATGCTGAAGCTCCTTGAGATGGAAAATCTGACGGAAGCCATTCAGGCGTTCGGTGCCAGCAAGCCTATCTTTGGCACTTGTGCCGGGGCAATTTTGTTGGCAAAAGAAGTCATAAACCCTGCCCAATTCTCTTTCAATCTGGTAGATATAGGGGTGGAACGCAACGGTTACGGCAGACAGTTGGATTCCACCATTGCCAAATTATATGGAAGCGATCTGGCTGGCCCACTTGCCGGAAGCGAATTGGAAGCCGTATTTATCCGCGCCCCCATTATCCGTCGCGTGGGACCTAACGTAAAAGTGATAGCATCCTACAAAGGGCTTCCAGTGCTGGTGGAAGAAGGTCGTCACATGGTTGCTACCTTTCATCCGGAATTGTCTACCCACAACCCGGTGCATAAACTGTTTATTGAAAGGTTGAATTAGTGCGGCCACCAGTTTCCAAAAAATTCAAGGTATTATTTATTTGCATTGGCAACGCCTGCCGCAGCCAGATTGCAGAGGGCTTTGCACGAGCCTATGGATCGGACGTGCTGGATGCATTCAGTGCCGGCTTAATGCCCACCGTCAGCATTCCCAGCCTGACCCGAAAAGTGATGTTGGAAAAGAATCTACCCATTGACCAACAATTCCCCAAGGGGCTGGAACTGTATCAGCGCGCCGCCTTCGACGTGGTGATCAACATGAGCGGACAACCTATCGCACGCGGTCTACAATCGGTAGCCAGAAATTGGGTTGTGTTCGATCCAATTGGTCAAGGCGAAGGGGTGTTTCGCCAAGTGCGGGATCAGTTGGAAAATCAGGTAATGCTGCTAGTGCTGGAACTGCGAAGCAAAGCGGCCAAAGCACAGTAATATTTGGGCGTGGTTGCGCAAGACCAAATTCTAATCGCTGAACGGGTCCCACACATATTTCAAATCGAGCACCAGGCCGACCACCGGACCTTCGCCTTCGCCTTCGACTTTGTCCATGCCAGTAAACTTTTCCACATCACCATTGGTTCGGTAGATTTCAATTGTGCGGTTTTGTGGATCAATGAGCCAACCTAGCTGCGCCCCTTGTTCGAGATACTCAACCATTTTCTTGTGAAGCGGCTTTAGGCGGTAGCTATCGGATCGAACCTCAACAACGAAGTCGGGGCAAAGATGCCAGAACGTTTTCCGCTGGCGTGCGCCAAGTTGCTGCACACAGCTCTTCAGCGTCCAGGATGCATCAGGGGATCGGCGAGCACCATTGGGCAGAACGAAGCCTGTGGAGGAATCGCAGGCGATGCCCCAGCGGTCCTTCCTGGCCCAATTTCTGGCTCCGTGCCGACCTCCAAGCTACAGGCACCAGTATCGGAATGCGTGGGTGCGATAACAATCAGTTCCCCTTCTGCGGACATTTCAAAGTTAAGGTCGGGATGTTCGGCACAAAAGGCAGTGAATTCTTCGTCGGTCATAGAATGAGCCATCAAAGTTGCTGGGAGGAATGCGTCGTCGAATGCGAACGTCATGGTCTGAGTTTACCGTAAGTCACGGCGAAGGCATTGGGTAGCGCGATAGAATGACCGTTCATTGTGAGCGCGAATCGAACCCTGCCGCGCGCTCAACTTCGCCGTGGATTGGAACGTGGTCGAACGCAATCCCGCATCAGCACGAATGCGAATCACGAAGCGCCGCAAGGCCGGTTATCAAGTACTTCACTCCCGCGCAATCAGACCAATTTCTGGAAGCCCTTCGTGGCGATAAATTCCAGGCGCTCTTCACGACCGCACATCCTTCTTTATCACCCTGGATCCCGCCAAATACGGCCTGATTCGATGGCGTCCACGGTCTCTTGTTGGGTGATGTCGATGGGGATGGCAGGCTCGATCTGGCCGCTAGTAGTGGTCAACCCCGGGGGGCGATGAAGGATGCGCTGGCTTGGTACAGCGTGCCGATGGGTGCGAAAGCGAGCGAGCGGTGGCCGCGCTACTCGTTTGCGAACGGCGATGCCCCAGGGTTGAGCCACTATCTTGCGTTCGGCGATGTGAATGGTGACGGACGTCCCGACATTGCCGGCGCCGCGAAAGATTCGCCGGGCGGCAACTGGTTCGCCTGGTGGGAGCAAGGTAAGAATCCGCGGCTCCCGTGGACGAAGCACTTAATCGCTGGCAACGAGTTTGGCGCAACCAATATTCAGATTGGCGATTTGAACGGCGATGGCAAGCCGGATTTTGTGGGGTCGCGAGGGCATGGCGTTGGTCTCACCTGGTTTGCCGCGCCGGATTGGAAGGCCCATGACATTGACGCGGAGATCAAAGGTTCTCACGCGCTGGCGATATTTGACGTGAATGGAGATGGCAAGCCGGATGTGGTCACCGTCGCCAAAGATTCACGGATCGCCAGGTGGTTTGAAAATGACGGCAAAGGCAACTTCAAGCCGCACCAGATTTCGGACGATCAATCTTCCTATGATTTGCGAATGGTGGACATGAATGGCGACGGAACTGCCGATCTGCTGGTGGCCGGCTTTGAGAGCAAGAACGTAGTCTGGTATGAGAACCCATTCGTCCGGAAGAAATGACGAAAGGTGTGGAGGCGTCCAGACGCGCGGACATTGCGTGACATCAAAGTGTCATGACGTACGCAACGACATCCTCCCGCTGTTGCTCGCTTAGAAGCTCTTTGAAGGCGGGCATAGATTCCTGTCCTTTCGTTACCAGGTCCAGAATCACATCATGTGTCGCCGGACGGCCGCTCGGGAGTTTTCCGTTCTTGACGCCTGCAAAGCCCGGGCCATCTTTGGTTTCCTTGTTATCCGCATTGTGGCATTCGGCGCATTTTTCCTGAAAGATGGCTTTCCCTGCCACCGGATCGGCCTTTTCCGGAGGAGCGGACAGGAGAATCGCCACGCATACCGAAAGCACAATTCCCGTGAACACAACTTGGGTTAATCTCATTTTGCCGATGCTCCAATCACGGCGCGAATCACGCCGTCGCTCTTGCTCAATATATACAACTCGCCAGCCGCATCGACGGCAAAGCGAATATCCGCGCGTCCCCCGGGCAGGCGTCCAAAGCCAGGCAAATGTTCCGCCTTTCCTCCGCGTTTGTGATATTCAGACTCGATGATGGCGCCATATTCTTATAAACTTCGCCATTGCGTGCCACTTTCAGTTCATGAATCTCCGCCATCGTTTTAGGATCGGTATCGTCAGCGGCTAACATTTCCCGGAAGTCAGCCCACCAAAGCTTGCCGGTGGTGATGTCACCGAACAGGAACTTGCCGCGCAATTGGGGAATGGCCTTGCCCCGATAGACGAAGCCGCTTGCAATGGCATCGCCGCCCACGCCGCGTACATGGTTGTAGGCAATCACGGGATAGCGCGGAGTGACTGTGCCCTCGGTTGCGGTTTCGTCAATGCGCACCGGGATCTTGTCTTCGTCCGGGACCGCCGTCAAGGTGTTATCCGGTTTGAGCTGCTGTGGCCCTTCGCGCTCAGAATAACCATAGTTCGCGCCCTTATGAATGATGTCCACCGTTTCCCAGCTTCGCAGTCCAATCACCAAAGTAATCAGATGCGGATTCTTCGGGTCAGCCGGATTCACGTCCCAGGTAAGGCGGTGAGGATTGCGAAGCCCATAGGCCCAAATCTCTTTGCGCGCCCCGCTGAGAGACGCAAAAGGATTGTCGTTCGGAATCCGGTAGCGGCCATTTTCACTGACGGTACTGGAAGCCGGGTGCTCCTTCAAGTCCGGAATGATCCTCAGAATTTTGCCCACCAGCATATCCAGACGCTGTGGATTGTGGCGAATTTTAGTCTTCTGTTCTCCCGACCCGCCATCGCCGCACGCCACATACATCACTCTCCAATCCGGATCGCCACGCTTGGCTGCGGGGTTGAAAGCAATGTCGCCCATGGGATGAATGCGGCCGTTATACTGCAGCCGCATCAACTCTCTCGCGGTGCCCTCGAACGTGGTGTTCGCGATATTGGTATCCGTCCACTCCACTAAGACTGACTCAGCCTGAGTATCGCCAAAGGTTCGAACCGGGGGCGTCACCGCGAAGTGATTGAGTTTCAGTCCTGGGAAATTTCTGTTATCCGGGACGGGCGACGCCGGTAGAGTCGGGTCTTCTAAGTGAATGGTGTAGAACTTACCATTGCGAGCGTAGTCAGGATCGAACTCAAAACTGATAAATCCGCTGGCCAGTAAGTTGTCGATTACTGTCCGGTGGAATAAACCCTTGCGGTCACCCGCTCCATTCAGGTTCAGATACTCACTGAACTGTTTCGTCACCCTGTCGAACAAGTACAGGGGACCGTTCAGATCGTTCGCGAAGAGTCGTTTTTTGGAGCCGGCAGGCTCTTCGCGGAGAAAGTTGACCCTCGCCAAGAGCCCCGCGCTATTGCCCACTCCGTCCATGGCTCCCGTAATTGGCAAAGCGGCGAAGTCTTTAATTTCGATGGTGATTTCTGGTGCGGTCGCACCGGATAAGGCAAGCCCTGCCAGTAATAACAATCCGAGAAACACTCCCACTTACGCCTCCACTCCATCTGAACATACCAGCGAGCCTTCCACATTTTGGGCCCTAGGATCTGTCGCGCATTCAGTGTACAATAATGCCCGGTGTGCTGGAAACCTTTTGATGGTTTCCGCGTCCACGCCGGGAGGATTTTCATGTTGATCACTCGTCTGCTGATGGCCGCGGTTGTGACCTCCGCTATGTTTGGACAATCGAACGTTGGCGAAATTTCCGGCCAGGTGAGCGATCCGACAGGTGCGGCCATTCCGGGTTGCGTGATCACCGCCACGCATACTCAGACTGGTTTGAAGCGAACCATCGAGACGGCCGAGACCGGCGTATTCGTGTTCGCCGGCCTCCCGGAAGGCAAGTACAACGTCTCTGCCGAGAAGCGGGGTTTCGGACCTCCGTACAGACGGGCGTAACGCTGGATGCCGCCACGCGGCGCAATATCGACTTCAAGATGGAAGTGGGCTCACTTGCCGAATCCGTTTCCGTCAGCGCCGCGATCGAACAGGTGCAGACCGCCTCAGGCGACGTTACTCGCGTCATTTCCGACCAGCAATTGAGCCAGGTGGCTTTGAACGGCCGCAACTATTCGCAGCTTCTGCGCCTGATTCCCGGGGCGGTGGCGACGACGCTCGATCCCTTTGGACTTGCCCTCTCCACGACCGGCCAGCGCATCAATGGCATTCGCACGGACTCGATCGCCTTCAACATCGATGGAGCGGAAAACATGGATAACGGCGGCAACTCCAACGCGGCAGTAAATCCTAGTGCCGACGCCATTGCCGAAGTAAAGATACTCACCTCCGGCTATAGCGCCGAGTTCGGCGGGCGCTCCGGCGCGCTGATCAACGTCATCACCAAGAGCGGAACACAGCGGTTTCACGGGACGATGTTCGAGTTCGTTCGCAACGACTTCTTCGACGCGCGCTCCTTCTTCGCCCGGCAGGTGGACCCGCTGCGTTTCAACGATTTCGGCTATACGGTGGGGGGGCCGGTCTACGTTCCGAAGAAATGGAATGTGGACAAGCAGAAGCTGTTCTTCTTTGTCAGCCAGGAATGGAAGTATAGCCACATTGGCTCAACCCGAGTGAACAACGTGGCCACTGCGGCGGAACGCGCGGGTAACTTCGCGGGGTCTACGTTAGCCGCGCCTATTGACCCATTGAACAATCAGTCCTTTGCCAATCGCACCATACCCGCCTCACGCTTCTCTCGTGATGGCCCCAAGCTGCTAAACCCAATTCCCCTTCCGAACTTTGGCGGTCCCGGCGGCAATTATGTGGCCACCGGAGTGAGCCAGACTGATCCTCGCGAACTTCTGATGCGCTTCGATTACAACCTTTCCGCCAAGACACAGCTCAACTACCGCTGGGTACATGATGAATGGGACATTATTGACGCGTTTCAGGGCGGCAATCTGGGCATTGTTCCCGGCGGCCGTCCGCGTCCGGCCTACGTTACCGTGCTTGGCTTGTCCCACGTCTTTTCTCCCACCATGTTGAATCACATCAGCATGAGTCTTTCGCACGACATCATTGTTGGCAATCCGCAGAACAACATCCTTAAGCGGTCAACGGTCGGTGTTACTTTTCCGGAGCTTCTGGCCGGCAATCGCTTTGGCATTGTGCCGGATCTTTCCATCACCGGCTTTGCCGGTTATAACGGCGGCGATCGCATTAAGAAGAACAACAGCATCTTCATGTGGAAGGACGACTTCAGCAAAGTGTGGGGCTCGCACTCACTGAAGGCGGGTGTACACATCACACGCAGCCGCACCGATGAAAACATCCGCTTCAACGATCAGGGCGCTGTTTCGTTTACCCCCGCCGCACGCCTTACCACGCGAAACGTTATCGGAGATGTTCTGCTGGGTAACTTCCAGAATTACATCGAGTCCGGTGCCGATGCCGATTTTTGGGGACGCTTCAACCAGGTTGATTTCTACTTCCAGGACAACTGGAAGGTTTCCCGCAAGCTCACGATGGAAATGGGCGTACGGTATAACTATCTCCCGGCGTTTACCAATGCGTTGGGAAATACCTCGACGTTCGCGCCATCCTTATTCGATCCCAAGAAAGCGCCTCAGGTGAGCGCCGCTGATGGTTCGATCACGCCGGGCAGCGGCGACCCCTATAATGGCCTCGCCTTCTTCTGCTCCAGTTTTCCGGACAAAGCCATCGGCCGCATTCCTGCCGCGAGTGACCCATCGCTGAAGCGTCTCTTCGCCGGGTTCTCGAGCGGTGCCTATAATACGAACTACTATGACATCGGCCCGCGTTTCGGCTTCGCGTACGACCCGTTTGCTACTAGCCGCACTGCCGTTCGGGGCGGCTTTGGCATGTTCTACGATCGCACTCCCACCAATGTGCTGATCAATCCCAGCGGTAACCCTCCGTTCAATGTCACCGCCAGCATCTTTGACGGGAATATTGACAATCCCACCGGTGGCACGCAACGTGACTTCCCGTCGAACCTAACGATGCTGCCTCGCGACCTGAAAACGCCGAGCGTGATTTCCTACAACCTGGGTGTGCAACAGCAACTGCCGTTTAAGATCATCTTGGATGTCGGCTATGTCGGGAATCTGGTGAAGCACATCTCTCGCACGATTAACATCAATCAGTTGCGTATGGGAACACGTCTCAACGCACCGGCAAGCAACATCAACCAGAATGCGCTTAGACCTTACCTGGGTTATGCAAACATCAACATGCGCGATCACGGGGATAACTCGAACTACAACAGCCTGCAGAGCACAATTAGCCGACGCGTCGCGTCGGGTTTCTCAATCACCGCCAATTACACGTGGTCGCGCGCCATCGATTCGTCTTCAGGCTCTCCGCAGGACTCCTACAACACCCGCGCTGATTACGGGCTGTCATCTGTTCACCGCACCCATCTGCTGAACGTGAACTATATTTACGAACTGCCCTTCTTCAAGAAAAGCCGTCACGCGATCTTGAAGAACACGCTCGGCGGATGGGAGTTCGCCGGGGTCACTACGTATCAAAGCGGCGCCCCGAATTCGATCATCGTCACTTCGGATGAACCGGCAACATAAAGGTTGGTGGCCAGACATTTTCCGTTACGCAATCGAGCACTTCTGGCGGTTGCACACCGACGCTGAATCCAGTTTCGCAGGCGGCGGCGGCAGGCGGCGGACCGGGGCAAGTTGCGGTGACCGAACCAACCGGTTGCGCGTGGAATGCTGCGAGCACCGTTCCATGGATTGCTATAACGGCGGGAACAACGGGCAATGGCAGCGGTACGCTGGTCTATTCCGTAGCCCCGAATACTGGAGTTTCGCGCACAGGGACGATCACTGTATCGGGCGTGGTATTCACGGTCAATCAAGCATCAGGGACGAGCGGACTCCCGGCTGATGGAACTTGCTGCTATTCATT
>JANXSF010000085.1 GCA_025352795.1 Acidobacteriota bacterium | reverse complement strand
CAGACGCCAATTCGAAAGTGAACGAATTTCTCAACCGCCGGTGCGAGATTGAAGATATCGTCAGCGCACATCTATTGGCAATTGAAAAGGCACCGGCAATTGGATTCGGATGCTACATCGTCAGCGCCACTTCGCCATTTGAATTCGGTGATCTATCTGAGCTTCATCAGGACGGGCCGACCGTCGTCAAGCGGTATGTGCCGGAATACCAAAACGTATACGCCGCGCAGGGATGGGTATTGTTTCCCAAAATTGATCGCGTTTACGTCAATAAGCGGGCGCGAATCGAGCTAGGCTGGGAGCCGCGCTACAGCTTCGCAAAGATGATGAAGCTCATCGATGATGGCCATGACTATCGCAGCCCTCTTTCGCGAACAATCGGATCAAAAGGCTACCACGACGTGATCTTCAGGGATGGCCCGTACCCAGTCTGAACCCGCTCTGCAAGTGACACCCTTGCAGTAAGGAATCAAAAGTAAAAGCCGCCAAAGGAGTTACCTTGGCGGCTTCTATTGACTTGCTACTTACAACTTACTTAGTAACTTACTTCAAGCCCTTCTTGCCCATAAACACGATCAGGTCAACCACGCGGCTTGAGTAGCCCCATTCGTTGTCGTACCAGGCAACCACTTTCAATAGATTCCCGCCGATGACCTTTGTCAACTGCGAATCCACGATTGAGCTGTTTGGGTTGTGCAGCATATCGGTGGAAACTACCGGGTCCGTTGTGTAGCCCAAAATACCCTTCAGCGATTTTTCCGAAGCCTTCTTCAACGCCAAATTCACTGCTTCGGCGGTGGTTTCTTTCTTCAGAATTGCTACGAAATCAACTACTGAAACGTTGGGTGTGGGAACGCGCATGGAGTAGCCGTCCAGCTTGCCTTTGAGGTGTGGCAATACCAGGCCGATGGCCTTGGCTGCGCCGGTGGAAGTGGGGATCATGTTCAACGCGGCAGCACGGGCGCGACGCAGATCCTTGTGCGGAAAGTCCAGCACGGGTTGGTCATTGGTGTAGCTGTGGATGGTGGTCATCGTACCCTTTTCCACGCCAAATGCTTCGTCCAGAACCTTTACTACCGGGGCCAGACAATTGGTGGTGCAAGAGGCATTGGAAACGATGTGATGCTTCTTGGCATCGTACGATTTATCATTCACACCCAGCACAATGGTGATGTCTTCATCGGTGGCTGGAGCAGAGATTACTACCTTCTTCACTTTGCCACGCAGATGCTTTCTGGCATCGGCAGCGTTGGTGAAGCGCCCAGTGGATTCAATCACGACCTGAACTCCCAGGGAGCTCCAGTCAATTTCCGCCGGATCTTTAATGGCGAATACTTTGATTTTCTTGCCGTCGACGACAATGGAATCGCCATCGACTTTCACCTCAGCCTTCAACTGGCCAAGAATGGAATCATATTTTAGAAGGTGAGCGAGTGTCTTGGTATCTGTCAGATCATTCGCGGCGACAATCTCAATTGCTGGATTGTTCAACGCGGCGCGAACAACGTTCCGGCCAATGCGGCCAAAGCCGTTGATGCCTACTTTAATTGCCATGTTTCTTAAGGTTCTCCTGTAACGGTGGGGATAATTTCATTTTAGCATCGTATGGGATTTGCTTCTTATCCGAGCCTAGCGCTTATACAACTTGTTACTGCGAATATAATCCAGCACTGGCATGGGCAGCACGCTGAGCCTGTGCCCGTGGGCCAACTCTGCCCTAATTGCGGAGCTGGATACCAGCAACGACATGGAATTCAAAGGCTCCACCTTGGCACCTTCAGGAACGTTGTAGGGATGTCCAGGACGTGACACCACAATGAATGTGACAAGGTGCAGAACTTCTTCAAAACGGTGCCAGGTTTCAATCTCTGCAAAAGCGTCGCCGCCGATCAGGAAGAACAATTCACAAGTGGGACCCACTTCGTTTCGTACCCGCTCAATGGTCAAAATAGAGTAACTTTTCTCAGACCCTTCTTCCATGCGCGAAGGTACAAATCGGCGATCAATGGCACAAGCCAGTTCCACCATGCGCAAGCGATCTTCAAAGCTGGCTCCCAGGCCACCGGTCTTATGCGGCGGGTTGGCAGCAGGGATGAACAACACACGGTTCAAATGGAATTGTTCCGCTGCTTCGCGCGCTATTTCCAGATGAGCGGTGTGGATCGGGTCAAAGGTACCGCCAAAGATTGCGACTCTCAATGTATCTATGTTAGAACGTCAAGCCCACCAGCACTTCAGCTTGCGTAGAAGAATTTAACAACGTAATAGGATTGATCTGGAATTTGCTTTGTCCCCAACGAGTAAGTCGAATCTCAGGCGACAGGCGAACTTTCAGCAACTTTGCTTCCACCCCTGCACCCAACACAAACCCACGTCGACTCTTATCCGCCGTTTGGTTGGTGGCAAACTTGACCACATCGCCGATGCTTTGAAACGACACACCGCCTTCTACAAACGTCCGGGCAACCAATCCTGGAAAGCGATATTTGGCCAACAATGGAATTTCCCAGGTGCTGGCAGTGGTAGTGCTGGGATTCGATTGCTGCCGTTTATACAGCGCGTCCACCTGCACAGAAAGTCCCAGTGGAAGGCGAACTTCGAAAGTTGGTCCGATTGTGAAACGGCTGGTCTTCACCGTTTGCACAGAGAATTGATTGACAAAGTTGAAGGTGTCGGTGAGCGGGATGCCGCCTCGAATACCATAGCCGATGTTCTGCGCGCCAACCGGGGCAGCGACCAGAAGCCAAAAAACAATTAGTTGCTTCATTGTTTTATTCTAGCGCTCTTATTCATTTTTCACTTGCAAGGCAGGCCATTGAACTCTTCGTGCAAGCTAGACTTCGATCTTCCACCGCCAACTTGGTCTGACCCTATTCATGCCGGTTGCGTACCGTTGGAGCGTGATGAGTTTACGTCCCTGTATTTCATATAGGCTACACTTCAGCCTTTCCGGTTGACGTGGGCTATCAGCTCCTTGACCAGCGGGTTGGGAAAGGTACGGCTGGGTGTAATTGCAAAAAACCTCTCCTTTATGGAATCGAGCCGATGGCGCTCTACGAGTGAGCCTGCGCGCAATTCGTCCCGAACGACAACCCTTGGGACCAGCGTAACTGCCTTACTTCGAAGCGCCATGACTCGCAGCATGGCCATGTCATCGACTTCCGCCGCGATAATTGGGCGAATCCCCGCCTGATGCAGTATCAGGTCGAACCCTGCGCGAATGTCACTTTCCAGACTTGGCAGAATCACTGGCGTCTTTTGAAGATCCTCCGGAAACCGAAACGCCGCATTCCCTCTAGTAGGCCGACCTACTATGCTCACTTCCTGCTCCGCAAGAAGATGGCTGCAGTACTCAGTTTCGGCATCCCGACGGAGGGCGTGGTTGGAAAGGACGACGTCCACCTCGTGGTTGCGCAGTTGTAGGATTAGGTCGCGTAAGACACCGGAGCGCAGAACAAGCTCAACGTCCTTTTTATCCCGTAATGGTTTTACAAACTCCCATTGAAAATTCCTAGACAGCGTTGCCACCGCCCCAATTCTCAAAACCTGACGTGTCCTCTGCGAGCGATGCTGGATTGTATCGACCAGTTCCTCTCCTGTCCGGAAAATCGAATCGGCGTACTGCAGGGCCATCTGACCTGCTTCGGTCAGCACCAGTTGACGATTCTTTCGGACGAACAAAGGGCGCCCAAGAGTTTCCTCCAGGTGGCGAAGCTGGATACTAAGAGCCGATTGCGCAACATTCATTTTGCTGGCCGCCTTAGTGAGACTGCCTTCGTGAGCAATGGCCCAAAAATATCGTAGATGATGATAGTTCAAAAACATACGCTGTCTTTCATATATATCAGATAGAACGATTCTATATAAAACATCTATTAGAAAAAACGGATGTCTCTGTCTTATCCTTCTAATATCAATAGGCCAAAGACAGTAAAACACAATACAAGGATTATATGAACACTGCAAACAAAGACACGATGCCGCTGGTCGCCCGTTTCTGGAACGACATCGCGGAGGAATTTGATTCGATCTATACCGGCAAAGGAAAGAGCGATGTCGCGCGCTCGCTTGATCGCTATTTCAGGGCTGATATCTACGGCCGATTCGACTGGGTCATGAAGAATAGCGGGGATATTCGAGGCCAGGAGATTTGCGACATCGGATGCGGGTCCAGTCGTTTTGTAACCGAATTTGTCAAACGCGGCGCAAAGCACGTCACTGGCGTCGACGTCGCACCAGAAATGCTGAGGCTCAGTAAGGAGATTGTGGCGGCCGATGGGACGGCGGATAAGTGCGACTTCGTGCTTGCCGATGTCCTGAATTGGAAGACTACGAATACCTACGACACCACGGTTGCGATCGGCTTCTGGGACTATATACAGAATCTTCCGGAACGCCTGAAACTGATCCGGAAGCTTACGCGGACGCGATTTCTGTCGGCATGGCCGCGGTACTGGACTTGGCGGATGCCGGTACGAAAGGTCCGGTTGCAATACGTCCGGGGCTGCCCCGTGTACTTTTTCCGGCGCGCTCAAGTTAAGGAGATGTTGGCCTCATCGGGCTTTGAGGTTGTGCGTTGCGACACGGTGGGTAAACTGTTTTGCGTAGAAGCCAAGCCGGTCTGATGTTTCAAGGGTGGCAAGCCGCAATCGCTGCCGCCCTCTCCGCAGGAAACTTGAATGGCAACTGTTCTTTATGAAGGCTTCAAACGCCACAGCACTTAATCAGACGTCTATCTTAAAAATTGCCACTCGCCGAAAAACAACTCGGTCAGTCTGATCTTACACCTTTTCATCCTGCCGATACTGTAGCAGTCCGCCCTGTCCCCTTTTCGGCTTTCCCCACATCCTTCTTCGGACGACCAGGCTTCCTCCATTG